>NZ_PUJU01000004.1 GCF_011189505.1 Photorhabdus tasmaniensis | reverse complement strand
TGATGCGAACCATCACCTCAGTCGGGAATGGCGGGCGTCCCCCTTTGGGCGAAATAATACGTGGTGCGACACGGTCTATGGTGTCAGCCAGTGCCGAGAAATCAACATACTTATCAAGAACAAGCAGCGGATCACCTCATTCATCGATTTTTCGACGGTGATATTCGGATGCCAGCTTGTCTTTTTTTAAAGCAGAACGAGGCGGTATCATGACGGCGCTACCTTGCAGAGAGGTGTTGTGTCTACATTTTACTCAATTTTGTGGCTGTGAAAAGTTTTTAGTGGTTCCCTACGGTATTCATAAAAGTCAGAAGGTAAAGGACTGGCTGGTACGACATCCCAAATTTACCCTGTTGTTTTTACCGGTCTATTCACCGTGGCTAAACAAAATAGAACGGTTATGGCAATCGCTCCATGAGACAATAACGCGAAATCATTGTTGTCAATTTATGTGGCAGTTACTGAATTATGTTGATGCCTTTTTGGTATCGTTTTCATCACAGCAAAAGCCAGGAAGACAAAAAATGGGTGTAGCACAATTATGAAACCTTATTTAGTTGTGGTGCCCAATCTCTATTTTGCTGTACGAATGATGCAAAGTAAGCCCGAATGGTACTCTAATTACATCAAAAGATAATAAGAGAAATACGACGGTAATGCTTAGTGTTTTGCTTTATTAAACGGGAAATTAACAATGAATGGAATTTCGTTGTTTTCTATTGGTTACTGATAAATAATACCTCTCCGTAATTATTTCTTTCTATATTTTATACAATATTAGGGATTTTCAATGAAAAGAACATTGGTAGCTTCAGTGGTGGCTGTTGGTTTATCTTTATTCGCATTTGCAGCAAATGCAAGTGGTGAAAGTACGATTTCTGGTGGCTATGCTCAGAGTCATGCAAAGATGGATGGTCAAAAGATTGATGATAATCCAAAGGGCTTCAACCTGAAATATCGCTATGAGCTGGATAATAATTTTGGTGTTATTAGCTCACTTACACATACATATTTAGGTGACGATCATTACCAAGGTGGTAGAAAAGAAGCTGAATCTGATATGGACTATTTTTCCCTGATGGCGGGTCCTACATATCGTTTTAATGAATATGTTAGCGTATACGGTATGGTTGGTGCTGCACATGGAAAGGTTAAGTACTCAGATTATGTTGGTTCAATGAGTGGCAGCAAGAGTAAAACATCTGTCAGCTACGGATTGGGATTACAGTTTAACCCTATGCCAAATTGGACTATCGATACATCTTATGAATATTCAAAATTGGATGATCTTAAGATAGGCACTTGGGTAGTTGGTGTCGGTTACCGCTTCTAAATCGAAATTAGCTAATTTGTACTTAATTTAGCAATCTCTTTTTACAGAAATTCCCTGCCATATATAACAGGGAATTTTTTTGGATCTTACCTAAATAATAATGACGCGCTTATACACAAGTGTACCCGGATATAAACTGGCTCATGTTATATTCTCTGTCAGCCCCATAGCTTTTATCGCTATGGGGTTTGTTTGAACAGCTATTTTATATTCATTTTTGTTGTGAAGAGGCAACCAGCATATATAACCTGAACAGATAAATTAGCAGAATAGCTGAGATCAGGTTATTAAACACGCCAAGCATAATTCCCGCCATCTCATTATGAATGAATGTCAGACGATCAATAATAAACACCAGTAAGAGCTTTGCGGTCAGCCATAGCAGAATTGGCGGAACTAGCAAGCGAATATTGGCAAATGCCAGTTTCCAGCTTATTTTCATAGAGGCGAAAATACCGCACCGTTCAGCGGTCATAATCACGGGTGATAAAGCCAGTGCGATAGATAAAATAATACCTGGTACCAGCATCAGCATTAAACCAAGTTGGATCAACAAAGTGCAGATAAGTAGTAGCAGGAACAGTTTTGGTAATTGGCTTGCTGATAAACCAATAGCCTGTAATGAAGAAATACGATTTCCCGCTGAAACTGCCGTGACCAACGTCAATACACCACCAACCAGTAACACATTGCCAATCATACTGGAGAAAATAGTTCCTATTCCCGCTCGCATGATCATTGACTGTTGCTCTGGGGTCATTTGAGACACCATATCCTGAATACCGGTTTTACCCGAAGTTGCAAAAGTGAATTCTGCTTCTGTCAGCAGTTTCATCTGTTCGCTATCAGGGATAAACAGGTGCCCCAATAGGGTAGTCACCAGAGCCGCCAGAACGGCCAGAGTCAGAGTACTTAACAGTTGATTCTTGAAAAAATTAAAACTGTCACGGTACAGGGTATTCGCCGTGATTGGCATGAAGACAGCTCCTATCAGGTTAAACAATAATACACAGCGGTTAATTGTACTCTGTTATGGGCAGATGTGGATAGCTGAAAGGAGATTATGCGGATAAATTAGTGATTGACTGTGATTGTTTATGAAAGGAAAAAGTACTTCATATTATATTTTCAATATAAAAATAAACATAAATTTAACCTTGTTAAAACATCATGGAAATATAATTAGATGAAATATTGGAATTAGCATATAAATATAAAAAACATTAAAATAATTAATGATAAATATTGATTTGTGTCAATTTAAAATAATTCCAATTTGAAATAATAATGTCGCAAATATACGATTTCTCTTAAATTATTTAAAAGATGTGATCTATATTGGATCATGATTTTAAATATATGGCTATATTTTTATTGACTTTTAAATCACAGGAATGGGATGAATAATGAAAAAACTTTCTGCGTTTGTATTAGCAGCGGCAACTTTAGCACCATCGTTCGCTTTTGCTCATGAAGCGGGTGATTTTCTTTTCCGCACGGGTACTGCAACAGTAAGGCCTAATACCGGCTCTGATAATGTATTAGGGGTAGGTTCTCTGAGTGCGGATAATAATACCCAGATGGGTTTAACCTTCGGTTATATGATTACCGATAATATTGGTATTGAATTACTCGCTGGGACACCTTTCCAGCATCAGGTAAGTTTACCGGGTGCAGGTAATATTGCCAAAATAAAGAGTCTGCCACCGACATTAATGGCGCAATACTATTTTGGCTCTAAAGAAAGTCATTTCCGCCCTTATATTGGTGTTGGTTTGAACTATACCACTTTCTTTAATGAAAAATTCAATGGCAATGATGCGGTTAAAGGTAATAATTTACACAGTCTGGATCTGAAAGATTCCTGGGGTGTGGCCGGTCATGTTGGCTTGGATTATGAGTTAGATCAAAACTGGATGCTAAACGCGTCTGTGTGGTGGGTGAACATTGAAACTGATGTGAAATTCAAAGCAGGCGATCAGAGCCATAAAGTTGATACCCGGCTTGATCCGTGGGTATTTATGTTTGGTGTCGGTTATCACTTCTGATAAGAACTGCGTTTGTTTTGTATGAGCTGTTTGATATGAAAAGCATGGGGCAGATTTTGCCCCATTTTTTGTATTAAAGTTGAGTGGCAGATTTCATTATTGATACAAATTCAGTGAGTTTTTTCAGCATTATGTCTGGTTGAGAAAGATTTGCTTCAATAATTTTGATTACGGCGGATCCGGAAATGGCACCAGCAGCACCATTTGCTAACGTTTCTTTTATCTGTGCAGGTTCTGAAATACCAAATCCCTGTAATGGCGGTGCAGCATGATATTCCCGCAACTTATTGATCAAATGATTTAAAGGATGTTCAGCGCGTCGTTCTGTGCCGGTAACGCCTGCCCGGGATAATAAATAGGTATATCCCCGGCCGTAAGAGGCGATTTCACGCAATAATTCATCTTCCGCATTCGGAGGGCAAATAAAGATAGGAGCAATACCCTGTTTCATTGCTGCGGTGCGGAATGGTCGGGATTCTGATACAGGAACATCTGCAACTAATACAGAATCGACATCTGCATCTTTGCAGCGGCGATAAAACTCGTCTATGCCATTATGAAAAATCAGGTTGGCATACATCAATAGACCCATGGGTATATCCGGATATTTTGTCCGAATTTTTGCCAATAATTCAAAACAGAGAGTGGGGGTAACATTTGAGGAGAAAGCACGCAGATTGGCATTCTGAATTGTTGGGCCGTCAGCCAGCGGATCAGAAAAAGGGATCCCTAACTCAAGGGCATCTGCACCACCTGCAATCAGTGCGTCAATAATTTCCAACGATAATTCCGGGTTTGGATCGCCCAGTGTGACAAAGGGGACAAAAGCACCTTGTTTACGGTTTTCTAATTGTTTAAATAGCTGCTCGTAACGTTCCATCAGATTTCCCCCCTAGATGTTAAAATATCATGGACAGTAAATATGTCTTTATCACCGCGACCGGATAGATTGACGATCAGTAATTGCTCTTTATCCGGCGCTTGCTGGATCATTTTTAAAGCATATGCCAGTGCATGAGAGGATTCGAGCGCCGGAATAATGCCTTCCTCACGGGAAAGCATTTTGAACGCCGCTAATGCTTCATCATCTGTGATGGAAAAATAGTCAGCCCGGCCGATACTGTTCAGATAGGCATGTTGAGGACCAACAGAAGGGAAATCCAGGCCGGCTGAAATAGAATAAGATTCTTCAATCTGGCCTTCATCTGTCTGCATCATGGGAGATTTCATGCCAAAATAGATACCTAATTCGCCATGTTTCAACGGGGCACCATGTTTGCCTGTTTCGATACCGTGTCCCGCAGGTTCAATACCAATCAGGCGTACTGATGTTTCAGGAATAAACTCGGCAAACATGCCAATGGCATTGGAACCCCCGCCAACGCAGGCTAGCACTGCATCAGGCAGGCGTCCCTCTTTTGCCAGAATCTGGGCTTTGGCTTCTTCACCAATCATACGCTGGAATTCCCGAACCATGGTTGGATAGGGATGTGGGCCGGCGGCGGTACCTAACAGATAGTGAGCCTTATCATAGCTGCCAGACCAGTCGCGCAGGGCTTCATTGCAAGCATCTTTTAGGGTTGCAGAGCCGCTGTGGACCGGAATAACTTCGGCTCCCATCAGACGCATACGGAAGACATTAGGGGATTGGCGTTCCACATCTTTAGCACCCATATAAATGCGGCATTTCATATTTAAAAGTGCGCAGGTGAGGGCTGTTGCTACACCATGCTGGCCGGCACCGGTTTCTGCAATAATTTCAGTTTTGCCCATTCGTTTCGCCAGTAATGCCTGACCAAGTACCTGATTGGTTTTATGAGCGCCGCCGTGTAATAGATCTTCTCGTTTCAGATAAAGGCGGGTTTTAGTACCTTTAGTCAAATTACGACATAAAGTTAATGCCGTTGGTCTGCCTGCATAGTTTTTCAGCAAATCTTGAAATTCTTGCTGGAATTCAGCATCTTGTTGAGCATCAATAAATGCTGTTTCTAATTGTTCAAGGGCTGGAATAAGGATCTGTGGCACAAATTGTCCACCGAAATCACCAAAATAAGGGTTAAGTTTACTCATTATTCTGTTTGTCCATTAATCAAAGGATCGTTATTTATTGGTAGCTACGTAGACGCTGAAACACTTTACTTAATTTATGGCTGCTTTTGATACCCGGTGCGCTTTCAACACCAGAGTTAAAATCAAGCCCGCAACAGCCATATTTTGCTGCCTGTTGGCAATTTTCTTCATTTAATCCACCTGCCAACATTACATTGTCGAGTGATTGTTTTTCAAGTAATTGCCAGTCGAAACTTTTGCCGGTTCCACCTTTGCCGTTATCAAGCAGATACCGATCAATATTTCTAGTTTTAGCGTGAAATGAATCTTTCGACATATCAATTGCTTTCCAAATTTGGCAGTTTTCAGGCAATAATTTCCGTAGTTCTTCAATATAAACGTCGCCTTCTGCGCCATGTAATTGCACCGCAGCAAGAGACAGAGTGCGGGCGATATGACTGATGAATGCAGAGGATTGATTTTGAAATACGCCGACATATTTGAGAGCCGCCGCATTGATGATTTGTTGAGCCTGTTCGATATTAATTCTACGCAGCGAATGCTCAACAAATATCAAACCACCATAAACAGCCCCTGCTTGTAATGCTACTTTGGCATCTTGTGGGCGGGTTAATCCACAGACTTTATTTTCCCCCAAAATCAGTTGACGTAATGCCAGATCCAGATTGGATTGCGACATCAAAGCGCTGCCAATCAGAAAGCCATTAGCATACTGGCTGAGTTCACGAATTTGCTGATGCTGGTGGATGCCTGATTCGCTGATAACAATCGTTCCTTCCGGTAACTGTGGCGCAAGTTGTCTGGTACGGTTTAAATCTATAGAAAGATCTCTTAGATCACGGTTATTAATACCAATAATTTTGGCTTTCAGTGTGACAGCCCTGATCCGTTCTTCTTCTGAACTTATTTCAGTCAGTACTCCCATATTCAAACTGTGCGCGAGTTCAGACAGCATAATATATTGCTGATCATCAAGGACGGAAAGCATCAGTAATATCGCATCTGCCTGATAATAACGAGCAAGATAAACCTGATAAGGATCGATAATAAAATCTTTGCACAATACTGGCTGATGAACGGTATCACTCACCAGACGGAGAAAGTCATAGCTACCCTGAAAATATTTTTCATCTGTTAATACTGAAATTGCGGCAGCGTAGGGCTGATAAGTTTTTGCTATCAGGGTTGGATCAAAATCCTGACGAATGAGTCCTTTTGAAGGGGATGCCTTTTTACACTCCAGAATAAAAATAGTCTGTTCACCGTTCAGCGCCTGATAGAAACTACGCTGGCTGGGAACAATGGAATTAATAAAGCTTTCCAGCGGTTGCTGTTGCTTGCGCTTAATCAGATATTCGGCTTTGTCATTAACAATTTTTTGTAAAACGGTAGTTTGCATCGTTAACTCCTTGCGGCGAGTGCGGTGACTCGTTTATAAGCTTGACCACTGTGAATGGTTTCAAGAGCTTGTTGAGTGTTATGACGTAAATTTTCCTGTCCATGAATTTTCATCAGCAGGGCAACATTAGCGGCAACGGCATCAGCATGGGCTTTCTTACCTCGACCTTGTAACAATAAGCTGAGTATTTCACGGTTTTCCTCCGGTGCCCCCCCTTTTAATGCCGATATTGGATGGCTTTGTAAACCAAAATCTTCAGCATTTAATTGATAATGGGAGATTTCTCCATTATTAAGTTCTGCCACGATGGTTGGTGCATGTAGGGCGACTTCATCCATTCCACCACTGTGAACAACGGCTGCCCGTTGATAGCCCAGGACTTGCAAGGTACGGGCAATGGGTTCAACCAGCTCGGGGCTGTAAACGCCAATTAATGCCAATGGCGGGCGGGCCGGGTTAACCAGAGGACCGAGTACATTGAACAGCGTCCGGGTTTTCAGTTGCTGACGTACAGGTATTGCATGGCGGAACCCAATATGATACTGCGGCGCAAACAGAAAACAGATGCCGATTTCATCCAGGGCGTTGCGGGCACATTCTGCACTGACATCAAGCGTTATACCAAATGCCGCCAGCAAATCAGATGAACCTGAACGGCTGGAAACACTGCGGTTACCATGTTTGGCAACTTTAATATTACAAGCTGCTGCGACAAATGCACTGGCGGTTGAAATATTAATACTGTTGGTGTCATCTCCCCCTGTTCCGACAATATCGCAGAAAGTGTAATTCGGCCTCGGAAATGGCAGGGCATTTGCCAGCAACGCCTGTGCGGCACCGGCGATCTCCTGTGGCTGCTCACCGCGCAATTTCATACTGATAAGGACCGCAGCGAGTTGCGGCTCACTTAATTCTCCTTGAATTATGGCGGAGAACAGTTGTTGGCTTTCTTGTTGTGTCAGTATCTGCGCACTGAACAATTTGTCGAAAATAGATTGCATTTTCATCCCTCCTTTTTAATTCAGTGCCCATGCCAGAGTTTGTTCAAGTAATCTGGTGCCATGTGTTGTGAGAATAGATTCTGGATGGAACTGGAACCCGCAAACCTTGTGTTTGTCGTGGCGAACCGCCATAACGGTGTCGCCGCAACGGGCTGAAATCGTCAATTCAGATGGAATTCTGTGACCCGCCAGAGAGTGATAACGGGCAACGGGCAAAGGATTATCCAGATCAGCGAACATAGCCTGATTATCATGTTCTGCCAGAGAGGCTTTGCCGTGCAGGATTTGATCAGCGGCAGAAATCTCTCCACCATAGGCTTCAATAATTGCCTGATGCCCAAGGCAGATGCCGATCACCGGAATTTTGCCGATTATTTTCTGGAGTAATTGCGGCATACAGCCTGCATCATAAGGTTTACCCGGCCCCGGTGAAAGCATCAATAACGGAGAAGGCAGCGCCCTGAGTTGCTGCATGATGATTCCAGTTGCCACAGTATTGCGATAGATAACCACCTGATGACCCTTATTGCGTAATTGATCGACGAGGTTATAGGTAAATGAATCCACGTTATCGAGCAGGAGAATATTTGCCATCAGAAAATCTCCTCTGCCTGATGTGCTTCAGCGATTGCACGAATGACGGCTCTTGCTTTGTTGCAGGTCTCTTCAGCTTCTGCCAAAGGTACAGAATCCAGTACTACGCCAGCGCCAGCCTGAATTGTCGCTATGCCATCTTCCACGTAAGCCGAGCGGATAACGATACAATTATCCATATCACCGTTGCCGGTGAAATAACCGACAGCGCCACCGTAGCTGCCACGCCGTTCATTTTCATAGTGGGCGATAAGTTGCATTGCCCGTACTTTCGGTGCTCCAGTAAGGGTTCCCATATTCATACAAGCTTGATAAGCATGGAAAATATCTAAGTCATGGCGTAATGTCCCGACCACGCGGGAAACCAGATGCATGACAAAAGAGTAACGATCAACTTTTGTCAGATCAGCGACATAGCGGCTGCCGGGTTCACAAATACGGGCCAAATCATTACGGGCTAAATCAACCAGCATCAAGTGTTCAGCTAATTCTTTGTGATCTGTACGCATCTCCAGCTCAGTTCGGCTGTCCAAATCTGCATCCAACTCTCCGGCAGCATTGCGCCCACGGGGACGTGTGCCGGCGATAGGGTAAATCTCAATTTGACGATTAGACGCATCATATTTGAGTGCGCTTTCAGGGGAGGCACCGAACAGACAGAAGTCTTTATCTTGCATGAAGAACATATAAGGACTTGGATTGCGGTCTTTAAGTTTTTGATAAGCTTTAAGCGGTGCCGGGCATGGCAGAGAGAAGCGCCGTGATGGCACCACCTGAAAAATATCGCCCTGGCGGATGTATTGTTGCAATTGTGTCACTATTTCTGCATATGTTTTGTCATCTTGATTGCATGAAACTTTCATTGCTGGCAGAGAGATTTGTTGCACTGGCTCAGTGGGTTCTGTGGTGAGCTCCGCTAATGTTTGCAATCGTTGTTTAAGACGTCGCTCTTCTTTCGGAGAATCACTGAAAAGAGTGATTTGCAGGCGTGCGTTTTTATTTTGGTGGTCGATCACCATTAAAGTTTCTGCCAAATAAAAACAGAAATCAGGACAACGTTGAACGGTTTTTACTGTGGGTAACGGCTCAAACCCGGCGACCAGGTCGTAGGAGAAAAGGCCGCCAACGAATATTGCTTCTGCATTGTTTTGCGATGGTAGTTCGTATTGTGATGGCAATTCTGCCAGAGAAAGAAGAGCACGTAGTGCGTCAAATACAGATATGGCTTTCAGGCGACTGTCTTCATCTATCATATTGTGATTGATTGGCGGAAAGATCAATTGAAGAGAATCGTGTGCCATTTCAGATTGGACATTGCTGGGAAGTTTTTTGATCAAAACTGGCAATAAATTTCGGCCATTTTCTGACAAAGCCTCAAAAGTGACCTGATTGCCGTTCGCGCAGATACGCAAAGCACTATCAATGATCAGCAGACTTTTCAGGCTTCTTTTACTGTTAATTTCCGCAGATTCCAGCAACAACGTTGCTGATTGCCCACGGCAAAGGTGGTTGAACAGTCGTGCCGGATCGGGCTGATAAGTTGTTTCCTGCTCAATGACTGTGAATTTTGGTTGTTTATCCGTCATTTTTTCGTCCTGATTGTGAGTTATGCATATAAAAAAACCCGCCGTTCTGGCGGGTTTTGGTAATTTGGCACTATTAATTTATGTGCGTGACCATACCGCCCTTTATGGGAAGTTGTGCCACCAACGGATAGACATCATAAATACAGTCATTTTCAGTGCCTCTTTTGCATTAAATATATAGATAGTATACGGGATAATATGGTTATTTCTTGTGTACTAGTAAACTGGAACGGTGTTGGTGTGTCAAGAATTTTATGAAAAAATTTTATTAAATTTTTGTCGGTTGATTGGGTAAGGACAATCGGTTATCAGGTAATGGAAGAAATATTTAATTGTATTAGTTTTGATAAAATTATTATTTTTATGTTATCAATAACGAATATTATTATTTTATGATATGGCTATGTGCATATTTAATAATATTACATATGTTAATTTTATTTCATAAAAATAGAGTTTATCTGGAGTAAATCTTGGTTAAAAAGTGTAATTGGCTGGTTTTTTCTTGAGTCAATAGCCAGATGACAATAATAGATCATCAATTTTTATATCTGTATATGAAAAAAAGAGGTTTAACAAATATTGCTGTGAGAAGTAGTATTCATACCTCTAATATATTGTGTTATTTAAAATTTGAGAATTTATACAGTTAAGCTATGTAGTCCTTTGTATCCAATATGTTACAGGTATTCTTGATAAACGGCTTTAATCTGAATACTGATTGAACGCTACTTAATTCCTGGCATAGGTCGTCATGATTTAACTCTCTGATGTTTAAAAATAATTGTACCGTTAGTGGAGTGTAATATGAGTAAAAATGAATTAAAAACAGATAGTCAATTAGTATATGAGACTGATCCACATGAGGATTCTGGAGAGGGGGCGGCGCAAAAAACTTATCGGTTAAATGGTTTTGATCCTAAAGCCGCCGATAGCGCATTATCATATACACCAACAAGACTGGCTAAAACGGTTTTTAATACTTATGAGGAGAAAGATAACTTTGGCGTCCTCTGTTATTTAACTGATTGGTCAATCTATGATGAGCGTTTAGCGCCAATAAATGATGATTCTTTTAAAATAAAGGGTGGCAGAGGTGCCGATTTAATGCGCTTTAAGGGTGATAAGGACAAAGGAAAACCGTTTAAAAGAATTATCTTTAGCTTTGTAGGTATTATTGGTGATCTTGGAGAGAAAAGAACAACTATCATAGCCGCAGCGGGTAAAAATGGATGGGAGATGGGAGAAGCCGAGCAAGATATTCTCGAGAATCACGAAGGCAAACCCATTCCAATTGATCCCTGGGCTGATGTTGCAGCCTATCTTAATTGTGGCTTCACTGCATGGGCTGGTAATCCTGTAGATTTATATCAGCAAGATAAAGCTCAGGGTGTATTAGGTGGTTTGCGCTTACTCAAAGACGAAAATCCGGATCTAGAAATTTCTGTCAGCGTTGGCGGTTGGTCAATGAGTGGTGCTTTTTATGAAGTGTGTCGTGATGAAACACTTCGCCAGCGGTTTGTTGAGGGCGTTAAAGATTTATATACCCGATTCCCTATGCTAACTCACATTGATCTTGATTGGGAATATCCCGGCTCTGCCGGAGCGGGCAATCCAAACGCTCCAGACGACTATGAGCATTTTGTCAAACTTATTCAGGATTTGAAAAATGCAAATATCAGTAATTTAAAAGGAATTAGTATTGCTGCTTCTGCTGATATAGAAAAAATGGAAGCAGCACATATTCCAGAATTGATTGCTGCCGGTGTTAACGAAATTAACCTAATGACTTATGATTTCTTCACGTTAGGCGATAATAAGCTTTCTCATCATACTAATCTTCATCGTAATAAAGATGACCAATATTCTAAATATTCAGTCGATGATGCGGTTAATTATCTTCTTTCTTTAAAGGTTGATAAAAAGTCAATTTATATCGGCTATTCTGGTTATACACGCAATGCCAGAACTGCGGAGTTAGAGAGTAAAAATAATGAACAGCTGGTTGGTAAATATACTGATGGAACATCCACGCTAGGGAGTTTCGAATACAGCGTAACGGAATGGACAGATATTATTTATAACTATGTTGATTATGAAAATCAAATAGGTCGTAATGGTTTTAAGGTTTTTCATGATCCGGTGGCTAAAGCCGATTATATTTATAATGAAAATCTTAAAGTATTTATGTCATTAGATACCCCCCGTTCAGTAAGAGAAAAAGGCCGCTATGTTAAAGAAAATGGACTAGGTGGTTTATTTATCTGGACGGGTGATCAAGATAATGGTTTGTTAACTAACGCGGCTCATGAGGGATTAGGGCGTAAGGTAATTAAAAAAGTTATTGAAATGGAGCCATTCTATTTCGAAGGTGAACTTCCTTCTTACGATAAACCGAAAGAGAAACAGTGTGAAGCATGTAAGTTAAATTAAATTGCATTTGCTTTTTAAAAAACATCACTATTTAACATGGTTATAGTCTCTATAACTGTTCTATTCAGGTGTTTCCGATTAATTAGGTTGGAATAATACAATGGATAAATATAAAAATTCTCCTGGTGAAAAACAGGATATAAAAAAAGTATCTCCATTATTGGCTGCGGTGGCAGAAGTAAAATCGCCAATATTGCCGATGAGTTATATGCGGTTGGATTCAGCACAGGAAAAAGATAACTCCACCGTCACATTGGTTAATACGCTCCAGCGGCTGGGTTATCACTCAATTTTTGACATTATTGAAGTATCAAAGCAGCGTTTTATTAAACGCCATAATGAATCTTTATCTGGTCATGCAGAGGTGATTTTTGATAAAGCTGTTAGTGCTGCTAATCAACTGGTGCAAAATTATCGGCAAAGGCAACTTAGAGATTATGATGGTTCAACATTAAGGCAAGCGAATAGTCAGGCAAGGAGTTTTACTTATAGCAAGGATAATGCCGATGAGAAAGAAAAATTACCTGATTACAGCAGCTTATTTCCTGAACCTTGGGATAACTTCTGTCAGCCAGGTGCTATTGAGGCTCTTGATAGCCCGGTAAATTACCTGCTTGATCTTTATAAGTTTGTCAAACAAATAGAGTTAGATGGTTCTAATAATGCCGTGGGGTTGGAGCAAAGGCGCGCAGATATTCCTGACTTATTACTTGATAGTGATAATCTTTACAAAGAGATCACAGCAATATCTGTTGTGAATGATGTTTTGTCGAAAAGTGCCAGAGAATATATCGATCAAACAGGCCATGCGGATAAGCCGGTTAATCAGGTTTTAGGAGAGACCCGTTTTCCATTCATACTACCTTATAACCTGCCTTCTCAACAGATAAATAAAGGCTTGGCCGAAAAAGAGACTGAGTTGGGCTCGATTATTCAGCAAGTGGATCAGCAATTCCCCTGGCATATTTTAACTGAAAAACGTGATCAAACTTTGCTTGCTTATATTCAATTGAGTAAAGAGCAAATGACTTTACTGAAAGAGAAAAGTCCGTTTTCACAAAACTTTTTGTCACGTGAGCAACTTATTAAGAGTTACTTCAGTAACAGTACAACAGAAGTATTACCTGAACATGATATTTCAAAACATGCTTATATTATTCTTTCTGGTGAAAATATCACAGGCCCGACGTCGTTGAGTGAGGGTGCTGATAAAGTTTATGATGAGATTGTCATTACCTGCGAAAATAAATCCAAAGAGACTGTCAAAGTTAAACTTCGTGGTGAAAATGTTCTGACCTATAATCGTGTAAAAGCGAGAATGGAACCATTTAATAATTCACCTCCATTTAGCCGGCAATTAAAGTTAACTTATGTAGAGAGTGATAATAGTGCAATTGGCAATCTGGATAATGGCCCTTTCTTTGGTGAAATGACAGTTTATGCAGCAATGCCGAAAGAGAGTACGAATAACGCATCGGTCAATATTGAAGGCGTTAATTTCCTGACAATGACTTACCGTTTTGCGATTGCTAAACAAGGGACGGCACAATCTGAATTATTGCCAGAAGCTGAGCAATTTTTCCAGGATAATTATGGTCTCTCAGCCGATGACAGTGTGAAATTAAAAGAGATTCGATCTTTTGGTCAACAAACAGGATCGACAGTGATAGATCTGGAACACCTATTTAGTCGCGGTGATTTCCGGCCGTTAGTTTCGCCAAATGTGGTATTTTCTAACCCCATCTTTGGTCGTGGACAAACGTCAGAAAATTTTCCGGCGCCTTACCATTATGGTGGTATTTATATCAATGTCGGGCAACTGGACGCATTAGGGATTATCAGAACCGATTATGGGCGCGAGATAAGTGCAGTTTCTGATTTTCGCTATGACCGAATGAATCGCTTTATTCGCTTACAGCGTTGGTTAGAATTGCCATATCATCAGCTTGACTTACTTATTACTTCAGCAATAAAAGCTGAACAAAAGAATGCAGATCTGGCTATTACTGATAATACATTAAGAGCATTGGGTTTATTTCGGCACTTAGCGATACAATATAAGGTATTACCAGAAACGTTTGCTGGATGGATATATCAAATTACGCCATTCTCCATCAGTAATAATATTCCATTTTTTGATCAGATTTTTAATCAGTCTAAACTTTTTGATCAGCCTTTAATTCTGGATGGCAGTGAATTTAATTATACGGAAAATCAGGGGAATGGAGCAAAGACAGTCAAACAATTGTGTGCAGGGTTAGCCATTCCTTTATCCACGTTTCAAGTGATTGCGCCTGTGGTTGAGAAAGGGTTAAATCTCTCTTCTGGTAAATTAGTTTGTAATCTCGATGTGGTGTCCAGACTTTATCGTTTGGTCACTATCCCACGATTATTTGGTTTTTCTGCGGAAGATGGATTGATCCTGGCCGATATTTTGACAGGAAAAAATGGATATTTAGCAAATATACCGATCTTGGGAGATGAAGATGATATCCTCAATATTATTTCACAGATGGAAGTTTTAACTTCCTGGTTGGCTAAAACAAAATTGACACCAATCAAGCTTTCCCTGTTATTGGGGAAAACCGAGCTTCCCGTCGTTCCAACAAATGGAATGCTGACTTTTTATAGAGGAATTTCTAATGGTTTGACTGATAATGTGTGTTTAAAAGAATCCGATTTTAATCGGCAAGAAATAAAGGATATAGATTGGTGGAATATTCTATCAGATAACGATGGTGTTTTTGATAAGAATAATGGATTGGTGAAAAATATTCCATTGGTATGGGGGCAGACGGACGAGGAATCATTGAAGAAAAAGATTGAAGATATTCTCAGTAACAAAAATATAACGCCAGAAGATAATCAAATTAATATTGTCTTGCAGATTATTTTACAAGTTAAGATTGCACAAGAAAGCCTATTGTCCAGTGCCATTGCGGGCGAATACGGTGTATCAAGGGATATTGTTCCGTTACAACTTCGCTGGTTGGGCAGTAGTGTTTATTCAGTACTGAAAATGGTATTAGATAACACGCCAGAAAAAGTTGAAGATATTCCAACGGCGTTTTTGGATTTGACTTATAGTTTATTGGTTTATACTCAGTTAATTAACGCATTGAGTATAAGTAACAATCTGTTGTTATTACGCCTGACAGAACCTGAATGGTTTGGCCTAACGATAAATAAAACAACGGAAATATCATTATCGTTAGATGAAATTTTTCTACTGAATCGCTATCAGGATTTACTGGAAAATGCGAAACAAAGTGAAGACAAGATTCAGGAATATTTTACATTTGCTAACAGCGAATCTTTAGCAAAAAAAGAAGAGAGTGATGGAAGTTATAAATGTGCACAATTACTGGCTGAAATTTTAGGTTGGGATCCTGATGAAATTTTCCTTGCTTGTGAGAAAGGTAAATTAAAAGAAAAACGTGCAATGACTCTATCTCAAATAGATTGGGTACGACGATTGCAGCAACTTGCTGTGAAAACGAATTTGTCCGTTGAGCCTTTGTTAGATGCTGGTGCACTTGTCGTTAATTCAGATTTTGAAGTTTTCCAAAGTATCGGTGAAGCTGTCATGGCCGCATTAAAAGCGCAAGGAGATGATGAGAATGTCTAATTTAATTGAAGCAAAATTACAGGAAAACCTGCGTGACGCATTAGTGGATTATTATCTTGGTCAGATTGTTCCCCATGATACTGCTTTTCAATCCCAGCGTGAAAAAATTAAAAACGTTGATGATTTGTATGATTTTCTGTTATTAGACACTCAGGTTTCTTCTAAAGTAAAAACAGCTCGTGTCGCACATGTTACCCAATCTGTACAACAATATATTAACCGTATTGTCTTGAATTTAGAGTCAGGTTTATCGATGACTCAGGAAGATGCGGATAATTGGCAGGAATTTGCTAATCGTTATGGCTATTGGTCTGCAAATCAGCAACTTGCTATTTACCCGGAAGTGTATGTCGATCCCACATTACGTTTAACAAAGACCGAATTCTTTTTCCAACTTGAGAGTGCGCTCAATCAAGGAAAGCTCACGGATGATGTTGCTCAGAAAGCGATATTAGGTTACCTGAATAACTTTGAAGAGGTTAGTAATTTAGAGGTTATTGCCGGCTACGAAAATGGTATTGATATTGCTGATGATAAGATCTATTTCATTGCGAAGACACGTACTCAACCCTACCGCTATTTTTGGCGGACTTTAGATGCGAAGCAGCGTAATAGCCAGACTGACGAATTATATCCTACGGCCTGGAGTGAGTGGAAGCTGATTAATGTCCCTTTAGAAAATGCACGTAACGGTATTGTTCGTCCAATTATTCTGAATGGTCGATTGTATATTAGTTGGTTTGAAGTTGCGGAAGAAAAGCAAGATAAAGATAATAGTATTAAGTATCGTACCAAACTGAATTTGGCCCATTTGGCGTTTGATGGTACCTGGAGTACCGGTACGACAGTTCGTGAAGATTTACTTGATTATCCCATGAAAGAGCTGATTGCTGTTCTTGATCGTACCGGAGATGCTGAACGTTTAGCGTTGGTCGCATTTGTTCGTTTGAATGGTAAAAATGAAGACGGCTCGTCGTATGATTATGATGAAGTTTTCACTTACGTTTGTGACAATCTGTTAATGGAAGCAACTGATCTACCTAAATCTACTTCGAAGTTATCTGATTTGGATGCATATGGTGCCGCTTTAGTCTGGTTCTATTTTCGGGAAAAATTGAATGGAGGGCCGGAAGAATATAAACAACTGGTTCTTTATCCGGTGAATAATAATATGAAATGGCCGATCGCCGAACCCCCAACATTTGAAGGGCAACTGGGGACAATAGACGATTTTAAGCTGGACGCTGCTTATGTTGAAGGGACATTGAATATGTATTTGACGTCCAGTTCAACGTATAAATATGATTTCAGCAGAAGTAAAAATATCCTTTATTGTATTTGGTTGGAGGACAGTAAGGGTGAACGGTGTTGGTTGAATTATAAGGTGCTTACCCCGGAAGATTATGAGCCAAAGTTGAGTGCGACATTGAATCGGTGTGACAGAGGTGATGTAACTGTTGTCACCGGTTTTAGCCTACCGTCAGAAACTGGGAATGATATTGCCGGTAGAATTAAGACTAAACTGAGTGTAGGTAAACTGGTTCGTGATAAGGTGCAAATTAAACAGACTAAACAAACTCAGTATTTGCAATTCCCAAAAGAAGAGCAACCAGAAAGTTGGTATTCTGATCAAGCGATTCGTTTAAATACGCTTTTTGCAAAGGAATTAATTAGCAAGGCGAGTCAAAAACTGGATAAAGTTCTGAGCTGGGAAACTCAGAATATTCATGAAGAGCCGATTACCGGCAGTGATGCAAAACCTATCGATCTTAAAGGGGCAAATGGTATTTATTTCTGGGAACTGTTCTTCCATATGCCATTTATGGTGTCCTGGCGGTTTAATGTAGAACAGCGTTATGAAGAAGCCAGTCGCTGGATTAAGTTTATTTTTAACCCTTTTGAGAGTAGTGATGAACCAGCATTAACACAGGACAAGCCACGTTATTGGAATAGCCGTCCGATCATTGACGAGCCAAAACGATTGCGGAGCCTGATAGAGCCGACTGATCCTGATGCAATTTCTGCCAGTGAACCTATTCATTATCGTAAGGCTATTTTTAACTTTTATGTTAAAAATGTTATCGATCAAGGTGATATGGAATATCGGAAGCTACAGCCTACGGCGAGAACGCTGGCACGACTGAGCTATGCAACCGCAAGTTCTTTGCTGGGTGCCCGCCCTGATCTTCAATTAGCCAGTTCCTGGCAGCCGATTACTCTTGAGGATGCGTCCTATAAGAAGAATAGTGCCGTACGTGAATTGGAGATGATAAGTTATCCTTTGCCTTATGCTGCGGTGGTTCATGATAAAACCATCCGTGCTCTTGATAATGATCTTTTCATGAAACCTATCAATGAAGAGTTAACGGCACTGTGGGATAGAATAGAAACCCGGATTTATAATTTACGGCATAATCTGACGCTGGATGGAAAAGAAATTTCTATGGATCTTTATGATTCGAAAATTTCTCCCAGAGGATTAATGAATCAACGTTATCAACGCGTTGTTACTGCCAGAAATGCCAGCCGAATGAATTTCAGAGTACCAAATTATCGTTTTGAGCCGATGTTGGCACGGGCAAAATCTGGTGTTGATACCTTGATACAATTTGGCAGCACATTGTTAAGCGTGTTGGAGCGTAAAGACAATCTGAGTTTTGAATCATTTCAGATGGTGCAGAATAATGATCTCTACCGTTTTGCCGTTGACCTCCAACAACAAGATATCAATATTAACCAGGCCAGCCTTGATGCACTGCAAGTGAGTAAACAATCTGCTCAGGAACGGTATGAGCATTATAAAAGTCTTTATGATGAGAATATCTCGTCAACGGAGCAGCAGGTTATTGAATTGCAATCTCAGGCATCTTCTGCGCTATTAGCTTCACAGGTATCAAGGACGGCTGCGGCAGCGCTGGATTTAGTCCCCAATATTTATGGATTAGCCGTCGGTGGTTCGCGCTGGGGAGCAGCTTTGAATGCGGTTGCTGAGATAGCGACACTGAAATACCAATCTGACAATACTAAAGCGGAAAGTCTCAGTGTTTCTGAATCTTATCGCCGCCGCCGGCAAGAGTGGGAATTGCAATATAAGCAGGCCGAGTGGGAAGTTAATTCTATTAACCAACAAATCAATATTCAACAGTTGCAGGTCAGTGCCGCCCGTAAGCGTTTGGCGCAGGTTGAAGCTCAACAGCAACAATCTCAGGCATTGTTGGCCTATTTCTCCAGCCGTTTTACTAATGAAAGTTTATATACCTGGATGATTAGCCAGATCTCCAGTCTCTATTTGCAGGCTTATGATGCTGTTTCATCGTTGTGTTTGTCTGCTCAAGCCTCTTTGCAGTATGAACTTGGGCTAGGCGAGCAGAATTTTGTTGACGGTGGGAGTTGGAATGATCTCTATCAGGGGTTGTTGGTCGGTGAGAATTTGAAATTGGCTCTGCAACGTATGGAACGTACTTATGTTGAGCAAAATTCACGTAGATTGGAAATTATTAAAACGATTTCGCTTAAATCATTATTAGGTGAGGAGTGGGATATAAAACTTCAAACCTTGAAATCGCATAATTCAATTACGTTTAATTTGGATGAAACCAAACATTTTGTTCCGGATTATACGGGCTTATTTAATCGTCGGATTAAATCTGTTTCAGTCACGCTGCCGATGTTAATTGGGCCTTATGAAGATATTTGTGCCAAATTAAGTTTGTCGGGTGTGAGCAGTTATACGACAAAAGCGGATCTCAAAACCGTTGAAAAAATGTTGAAAGAAGGGGCTAGGGCGGAAACCCCTTATACTGTGCGCAGCATACAGCCTAACCAACAAATCGCTTTATCTACGGGTATTAATGACAGTGGAATGTTCACGCTTAATTTCGATGATGAGCGTTTCTTACCTTTTGAAGGGGTAGGCGTAGGATCGAGCTGGAATTTCCAATTTACCAATACCTCGCAGGATTTAGACAGTCTGACAGATGTTATCCTTCATATTCGATATACCGCGCAAGAAGGGCCGGCATCATTTGGTATGGCTGTTAAGGCGTTATTAAACAAGGAAAGTTTAGATTCATAATGGCGAGAATTGAGCATTAAATAAGTCAGTCATCTGAATTTAAAATTCTGACTTGTTATCTTTAATAGTTAAATTAGCCTCTTCTACCCATGTAGAGGCTAAATATAAATCTCATTGGAGTTTATAAATGGTAAACAAATATACTTATACTTCATCAAGATCCATGTCCGATGTCAGTGATATTATTGGTGAACCGTTAACTGCATGGAAAAATCAAGCAGGTGGGCAAGTTTATAATGTCATTTTCAATGGTGGTGTTTATACCAATACTTATTGGGTTGAACGCTGGCAGATTCCCGATCCTGCTTCCAACGATGGAACACCGCACAATGCTTGGAAATATATCCGTCCAGCGACAGAAGAAGAAATAAAACAGCACGGCAATCCTACTGACGGGAGTGTTAATCCAACCGAAGAGATCCCTTCACCGGTTTTACAGCAGGATGCGATTACAGAGGAAACTTATCAGCGACCAGATGTTAATTTTAAGCCGGATGGTTCAGGTAACAATCTTTCCTACACTGCGGCTCGTGTTTGTCGTCCAATGTATAATGAATATGAAAGTGACAAATCCAGACCTAAACTTTCTGCTTATGTTACTGACTGGTGCCAATATGATGCACGCTTGGATGGTCATAATGAGACGGCGGATGAACGGGGAAGAGGATTTGATTTAAGCACGATTAATGTCACTGCCTATGATAAGTTAATATTTAGCTTCTTGGGTATTTGTGGTGATACCGGCGTTAAAAAAGACAAAATCAATGAAGTTTGGCAGGGTTGGAATGACCAAAGTGATGTCAAAATTACTGAAGGCCATATTGTTCCTCTTGATCCCTATGGGGATTTAGGAACTGCTCGTAATGTGGGATTACCTAAAGAAAGCGCGAATACAGATATCAGTCCAGGAACATTTTTGCCTTATTATCAACAAAAGAAAGCATCGGGCTTATTAGGTGGATTACGCGAGTTACAGAAAATAGCGCGTTTAGCGGGTCATAAACTTGAATTGGCTTTTAGTATTGGTGGCTGGAGTATGTCCGGTTATTTCTCAGTGATGGCGGCTGATGAGACAAAACGTCGCGTTTTTGTTGACAGCGTTGTTGATTTTTTTGAGCGTTTTCCCATGTTCAGTTGTGTCGATATTGACTGGGAATATCCAGGAAGCCCAGGTGAAGATGGTAATGTTTTTGATCCGAAAGATGGAGAGTATTACGCTTTGTTAATTAAAGAACTACGTGCATCTCTGGATAGCAGATTTGGACGAGAAGACAGGAAAGAGATCTCCATTGCTTGTAGTGGCGTAAAATCGAAGCTGGCCACTTCTAATATTGCAGAATTAGTTAAGAATGGTTTGGATAATATTTTCTTAATGAGTTATGACTATTTCGGTACCGGATGGGCACCTTACATCGGGCATCATACTAATCTTTATTCGCCGAAAGATCCTGATCCATCAAGTGAATCCGATTTATCCGCAGAAGTTGCTATCAATTATTTACATCAGGAACTTGGTATACCATTGGAGAAAATCCATTTAGGTTATGCTAACTATGGCCGTGCAGGCAAAGGGGCAAATCTTGCAACACGCGAATATAATAAAGATGGCGATGCATTAGGAACAATGGAAAAAGGATCACCTGAATTCTTTGATATTGTTAATAATTATCTGGATACTGAACATACTCTTGCTACCGGGAAAAATAGTTTTGTGTTAATGACGGATACCAATGCCGATGCCGATTTCTTATTTAGTGAAAAAGAAGGGCACTTTATCTCATTAGATACGCCGCGCACGGTGAAACAGAAAGCTGAATATGCAGCCAAGAATAAACTGGGTGGTATATTTTCCTGGTCAGGCGATCAGGATTGTGGCTTATTAGCAAATGCAGCCAGAGAAGGGATGGGCTATGTTGCTAAATCTAATGATGAAACCATCGACATGGGACCGCTCTATAATCCGGGTAAGCCTCATTATTTGAAATCTATTGGTGAAATGAAGAAAAGTTCTGATTAACTTTCATTCTTTATAGAAAAAAGTGTGAAATTTCTTACCTCTTAAAATGATAATATTCAGCCCGGTATTTTAGGGCTGAATACCGTTCTTTTCTGTAAAACGCAGCCATTTACCGTTAAGCTACCCGGTCGTATGTTCTAATCTATTCGGGCAGGAAAAGGAATAATGACAAATTCAACCACTGAGTTGGTGACAATTTATGATCTTCATAGCCATACGACAGCATCGGATGGTTCTCTTTCACCATCAGAATTGGTTGAGCGGGCGGTAACCATGGGGGTAAATGTGTTGGCAGTGACTGATCATGATACGACAGATGCTATTCTTCTGGCCCATGAACATATCTGCCATCATCATCTGCCCTTGAAATTAATACCCGGCGTTGAGATATCTACCCTGTGGGAAAGTATGGAGATTCACATTGTGGGTCTGAATATAGATATTCAGGCAGCTGCAATGATTGAATTGCTGGGTAAACAGGCTGAACTCAGAAAAGCGCGTGGAATTGAAATAGGTCGCAGGCTGGCAAAGGCAGGTATTCCTGATACTTGGGCAGGAGCAAGTCAGTTAGCGGGTGGTGGTCAGGTGACGCGGAGCCATTTTGCTCGTTACTTAATAGAAATCGGTAAAGAGCCGACCATTGCGAAAGTATTTAAGAAGTATCTGGCAAGGGGAAAAACCGGATACGTTCCACCGCAATGGTGTACAATTGAACAAGCTATTGATGCTATTCATCAATCCGGCGGACAGGCAGTGATTGCGCATCCGGGGCGATATGATTTATCTGCCAAATGGTTGAAACGTTTGATTATCTGGTTTAAGCAACATGGTGGTGATGCAATGGAGGTTGCACAGTGCCGACAGGCACCTAACGAGCGGAAACATCTCGGTCAATTGTCACGAGAGTATGATTTGATGGCATCGTTAGGTTCTGATTTTCACCAGCCTTGTTCATGGATAGAGTTAGGGCGTAAATTGTGGTTACCCGGTGATGTGGTACCAATATGGCGCAACTGGTCACTGTAGGGGCTGCATAAAATTAAGAGGCAATTTATGAGCCAGTTTTTTTATATTCATCCTGATAATCCGCAACCACGCTTAATAGGGCAAAGTGTGGATGTGTTCAAAAAAGGTGGGGTAGTGGTTTACCCAACTGATTCCGGCTATGCGATTGGTTGCCATCTGGAAGATAAAGATTCGATGACCCGAATATGCCGTATCCGCCAGTTGGATAGTAATCATAATTTCACCTTAATGTGCCGGGATTTATCAGAGATATCGACCTATGCTTATGTTGATAATTCGGCTTTTCGTCTGATTAAGAATAATACACCAGGCAGCTACACATTTATTTTGCGTGCGACGAAAGAAGTTCCTCGTCGTTTGATGAATGATAAGCGGAAAACAATAGGATTACGTGTTCCATCCAATCCAATTGCGTTGGCGCTTCTGGAACAAGTGGGTGAACCACTCATGTCCACCAGTCTTATTTTACCGGGGAATGATTTTGCTGAATCTGATCCGGAAGAAATTAAAGATAATTTGGGTAAACTGGTTGATCTGATTATTCATGGTGGTTATTTAGGGCAGCAACCGACAACGGTAATTGATTTGACTGAAGATACACCTGTTGTAATACGTGCAGGTGCCGGGAATGTGACGCCGTTTTTATAATCCAGGCAGGACAAATACCTCCTCTCAATTTTCTTGGGGGAGGCTTACGGATATATTTATGGAATCATTGTTCTTAAAGAAAGTTAGTGTAGAATGCCCGGCTACGGACGGGAATGTATGACTTGTACTCTAACACTCTCGTTAAAAATTTATTAAAATCAGTTTGTTATAATATTTTTCTATTATGACGTATTGATTGATATATAACACGACGCCTGTGAAGGCGACAGCAGAGGTTGCTCAATGAGCGGTAAGACACAGAAATCTGAAAAGTTACAGAAAATTCTCGCGCGTTCCGGCCACGGTTCCCGCCGCGAAGTAGAAGGTTATATTCAACAGGGGCGCGTCAGTGTTGACGGTAAGATTGCTACTTTAGGTGATCGTATTGAAGTTCAGCCCGCCACAAAAATCCGCCTTGATGGCCGGATATTAAATATTAAAGAATCAGAAAAAGCGGTTTGCCGTGTTCTGGCTTATTACAAACCAGAGGGTGAACTGTGTACCCGCCATGATCCAGAAGGGCGGCCAACCGTTTTTGATCGTCTGCCTAAGCTATTGGGTTCCCGCTGGATAGCGGTTGGGCGTCTGGATGTGAATACCTGTGGTTTATTGCTGTTTACTACGGATGGTGAGTTGGCTAACCGTTTGATGCATCCAAGCCGCGAAGTTGAGCGCGAATATGCGGTTCGGGTTTTTGGCGAAGCTGATGAAGCCAAACTGAAACAACTGACCAAAGGGATTCAACTGGAAGATGGTCCGGCATCATTCTGTACTGTTGCGTTTAAAGGCGGTGAGGGGATGAACCAATGGTATAACGTCACGCTGACAGAAGGACGCAATCGTGAAGTTCGTCGTCTTTGGGAAGCGGTGGGTGTTCAGGTGAGCCGTCTTATTCGTGTCCGTTATGGTGATATTAGCTTGCCAAAAGGTTTACCACGCGGTGGCTGGACAGAACTTGGCCTGGAGCAGACTAACTATTTGCGCCAATTAGTAGGTTTGAATGAAGAGATGGTTTCCAAAGTGGCGGTTGAGCGTGATCAACGCCGTCTTAAAGCTAACCAAATCCGCCGTGCAGTTAAACGCCATACTCAGGGGACATCACGGCCATCGGCAGGAAAGCGTCCGGGTAGCTCCCGCCAGAATGCGGGGCGTCCAACTGCACCAAAAGGCCGCTAATTTCTATTCTTATGGGCCTCGTGTCATCACGGGGCCTTTTTTTACCAGTCGATTCCTTTTTGTGCTTTAATGCCGGCATCAAAGGCATGTTTTACCGGGCGCATCTCTGTAACGGTATCGGCCATTTCCAATAATTCACGGTGGCAACCGCGGCCGGTAATAATAACGGATTGGTGTTCTGGCCGGTGTTTCAGAGCGGTAATCACATCTTCAAGAGGAAGATAGCCGTAACTTACCATATAAGTCAGTTCATCCAGTACGACCAGATCCAAATCAGGATCAGCCAGCATCTCCAACGCGTGGTGCCATACCTGATGGCAGGCTACGGTATCTGTTTCCCGGCTTTGGGTTTCCCAGGTAAAACCTGTTGCCATAACATGGAAATTCACTCCATGCTGTTCCAGCAGATTTTTCTCGCCGTTTGCCCATTGACCTTTTATAAACTGGATAACACCGGCACGTAACCCATGACCTACCGCACGGGTCACTGTGCCAAAAGCTGCCGTGGTTTTGCCTTTACCATTGCCAGTAAAAACAATGAAAATTCCCCGCTCTAACTGGGCGGCTTCAATACGGGAATCCACTTTTTCTTTCAGGCGTTGTTGCCTTTTTTGGTGCTGGTTATCATTGATTGTCATTATTCGGCTGGTCCTGCTTTGCGTCCGGGTTGTGCATCAAAACTGATGCCTGTTTTACGCAGACTGTCGCTGCCCATGAGATAAAGATACAGCGGCATAATATCCGCTGGTGTTTTTAGTTTAGCAGAATTTTCGTTAGGGAATGCGTTGGCACGCATATTTGTGCGTGTACCACCAGGGTTGATGCAATTAACGCGCAGAGAACTGTGTTTATATTCTGCTGCTAAAACCTGCATCATACCTTCGGTTGCAAATTTAGAGGCGGAATAAGCCCCCCAACCGCTGCGACCTTCACGGCCAACGCTTGAACTGGTAAAGATTAATGATCCGTGGGGTGATTTCAATAATAACGGAAGCAATGCTTGAGTTAACATAAAGGTCGCATTGACGTTGACTTGCATAACATCGTGCCATAACTGAACCGGTTGTTCTGCCATTGGTGCGACGGCACCCAGCAATCCGGCGTTATGCAATACACCATCCAGATGCGGATAATGTTTCGTTAAATCGTCAGCCAATGTTTTACACCCTTCGGCTGTGATAGTGAGGAGATCCAGGGTGTAAATCGCTACAGGGGTGCCACCTGCTTGTTCTATCTCTTTTTTGACGGCTTCCAGTTTGTGTGTGGTTCTGCCAAGTAAGATCATTTGCGCTCCATAACGGGCATAAGTCAACGCCACTTCACGACCAATCCCATCTCCAGCGCCTGTAACCAGAATAATACGTTGCTGTAGGAGGTCATGTTTAGGTTGGTAATGTAACATTTGCAGATTTCCTGTTATTGATAGAGCGATTTGTTACCGTTGGAGGCAGTTCAGGCTATCAGAACAGAAATTGATATATTGAGTCAAATTTGTAAAGGCTGACTGCTCAGGAAGTAGATGGTGAAACATTACAGGCGTTAATATCGATTTTTAGTTAGAATGAAAACTATTAATTATCAGAAGACAAAGGTGGGTTTTGTGGAGTATTTATCTCTTTACGGGTTGTTTTTAGCCAAAGTGATAACGCTGGTATTAGCTGTTATCGGCCTGGCAATATTTGGTATTGGTGTAGGAATGCGGAAATCTTCGCTGAAAGGCGAGCTAAAACTGATAGATCTCGGTGGGTCATACCGGGATAAACAGCGTCAAATGCAGCGGGCCCGCATGACCGAAGCCGAAAGAAAAATCTGGTACAAAGAGTTTAATAAACAGCAAAAGCTCGAATCCAAGCAGAAGAAGAGTGAAGCTAAGACAGGGCAGAAAGGATTACAGAAACCTTGCCTCTATGTGCTGGATTTTAAAGGCAGTATGGATGCACATGAAGTGGATTCATTACGTGAAGAGATTAGCGCAGTTTTGGCAGTGGCAGATGCAAAAGATGAAGTTTTACTGCGTCTTGAAAGCCCCGGTGGAATGGTTCATGGTTACGGACTTGCCGCTTCCCAGCTTGCCCGTCTGCGTCAGAAAGGTGTCCGCCTGACTGTCGTCGTAGATAAAGTGGCGGCCAGTGGTGGTTATATGATGGCTTGTGTTGCTGATCGTATTGTTGCCGCGCCATTTGCCATTATTGGTTCTATTGGGGTGGTCGCTCAGATCCCCAATATTCATAAATTATTGAAGAAAAATGATATTGATGTAGAACTGCATACGGCTGGTGAATATAAACGCACCTTGACTTTTTTAGGGGAAAATACAGAGCAGGGCCGGAAAAAATTTCAGGAAGATCTCAATCAGACTCACGAATTGTTCAAAGAATTTATTCATACACATCGTCCATTGCTTGATGTGGAAAGCGTCGCTACAGGTGAATACTGGTATGGCACACAGGCGAAAGAAAAGGGATTGATTGACGAAATGGGTGTCAGTGATGATCTGCTAATTGCTCAAGTAGATCATTGTGAAGTTATTGGTGTCAGTTATATCCACCGTAAACGCATGGTAGAGCGTTTCACTGGCAGCGCAATGGAAAGTGTTGATAAACTGCTATTACGCTGGTGGCAGAGAGGAGAAAAGCCTTTGCTTTGATTAAAATACCCCGGCTTTGAATGAATAAATCTTGGCGTACCCAAAAAACGGCGTTTTTTCTTAACGCTCAGGGGCGCCTTGATAATCGTGTCGGTTAACAGCCCGGCGGATACGCTGATTGAACCGTGCCTCGCTCATTTCCCATTTATCGTTAAGATGCTATTCCCCTGAAAAACCAGATATTTTGTCCCTGTTAAAACATTACAGGTGTTACATAATTTGCTTTACATACCACTTCACCTGTGTGATGAGAGTCAGGATTTTTTACACTGATAATTGGTACTCTGGCTTCGCGTTTATGTGTTCTATCTGACTGATTTCCAAGTAAGTATAAGTCACTTTTGTACTGCGCCTGCGGCGCATTTAAACGCACTATACATATCCCAAAAAATGGCGATTTATTAATAATATTCCTAAGGAAATAAAGTATTATGGCTATTTCGCAGTACGATATTCATACCAGTCATGCTGTCATCTCTGTTGCTGATACTGGCGGTAACGGGTTACCTGTACTTTTTATACATGGTAATTCAAGCAGTAAAGACGTTTTTCGCCATCAAGTGAGATGTTTTGGCGATGAATACCGCATTTTGACTATTGATTTGCCAGGGCATGGTGCTTCATCAAACGCAGTGGATCCTCGCCGGACTTATTCAATATCGGGTTATGCTCTCTGCATTATCGAAGTGCTGGAAAAATTAGGCATCAATAAAGTGGCTGTTTTCGGATGGTCGCTGGGTGGTCATATCGGGTTGGAAATGATCTCGCGATTCCCTGGAATTGTTGGATTGATGATTTGTGGCACGCCTCCGGTTAGTCCAGGCGCAGAAAATGTCAGCCTTGGATTTAAGCCAAGCCGGTTCATGGCAATATCGGGTAAGGCTTCGCTGACTGAAGAGGAAATGACAGATTATACTCTGGCGCTGTATGGCAAAAACGCGCTTAGTGAACCCCTTCTTAGAGCCGCAGTTGCACGGACTGATGGTTTAGCCCGGCAATATATGTCCGAAGCATCCGTTTCACCAGATGTCATGGATCAACGATTGTTGGTTGAAACAAACCCAACTCCTCTGGCGATTGTCAATGGGGCGGAAGATTTATTTGTCAATATTGACTATATCAATGGAATAACCTACAAAAATCTCTGGACTGGTCGTGTTTATAATTTAACCAATCTTGGGCATGGGCCATTCTGGGAAGTGCCGGAGAGGTTTAATGTCATGATGGCGGGGTTTTTCTCCGATCTTCCCCTGAAGATTAAATAATATTTAAAGTTTATAGTACAAAGTGTTTCATATACCCGGCAGATATAGTTTTAAATGATTTTTTATCTGCCTATTCGTTTTTTCTTCACCCAGAAAAAATGCACGACGGAATACCAATATATTCCCTTTTTGTGCTACATCGTCTACGTGCATACCCTGAATAAAATCCTCATGTGGGCGGATAACACGGTTGGCTTTTTCTAATAATTGTTCACGTTTAATCGGTGTCGTTCCCTTTTGCATTTCTCAACCCTTATCAAAAATAATTTGTTGCGCATCATTTTTTATCAGGTAAAGTGTGAACTTTTCGTCATGTAGATGGAAGATTTTGTTTACGATTCGCTTCATCCATTTGCATAACTCATGGGCGGTATCTAAAATACCTTAAGTAATTCAACATGTTTTGGCTTCGGACAGATCATCTGAATAAAAATAAGTTGATATATTGCGAATCTATCGCAATATAAAAAGAGGTTTTAAATACCGTGATATGGACGCTGTGAATTTCGCCATCTGAAAAGATAACTAGGTAAAGATAATTATGGGTAAAGCTCTTGTAATAGTGGAGTCCCCGGCAAAGGCCAAAACAATCAATAAGTATTTGGGGAGTGACTACGTGGTGAAATCCAGCGTGGGTCATATCCGTGATTTGCCGACCAGCGGTTCAGCCAGCAAAAAGAGCTCGAGCTCATCTACCGATAAGTCTAAGAAGAAGGTCAAAAAAGATGAGAAAGCCGCATTAGTCAGCCGTATGGGGGTTGACCCATATCGCGGCTGGGAAGCTGATTATCAGATTTTGCCAGGCAAAGAGAAGGTCGTGGCAGAGCTCAAATCGCTGGCTGAAAAAGTAGATCATGTTTATCTCGCAACGGATCTTGACCGTGAAGGAGAAGCCATTGCATGGCACTTGCGGGAGGTGATTGGTGGTGACAGTGATCGTTTTAGCCGGGTTGTGTTTAATGAAATTACTAAAAATGCCATCAAACAGGCATTTGATAATCCGGGTGAATTGAATATTGACCGGATAAATGCGCAACAAGCCCGTCGTTTTATGGATCGGGTTGTGGGTTATATGGTTTCTCCGCTACTGTGGAAAAAGGTTGCCAGAGGGCTTTCTGCCGGTCGCGTGCAATCTGTGGCGGTACGCCTTGTTGTAGAAAGAGAGCGCGAAATTAAAGCGTTTGTACCGGTAGAATATTGGCAGTTACACGCTGATTTACTGGCGAAAGGTGAAATTTCACTGCATATGGAAGTGACTCATAAGCAGGGTAAGCCGTTTAAGCCGGTTAATGGTGAGCAAACTCAGGCCGCTATATCGTTACTGGAAAAAGCCCGTTACAAGGTTATTGATCGTGAAGATCGTCCAACATCCAGTAAACCGGGTGCGCCATTTATCACCTCCACATTGCAGCAGGCCGCCAGTACGCGTTTAAGTTTTGGTGTTAAAAAGACCATGATGATGGCCCAGCGTTTGTATGAGGCTGGGTATATTACCTATATGCGTACTGACTCAACCAACCTGAGTCAGGATGCGTTGGATATGGTTCGTGGTTATATCGGTGATAATTTTGGTGATAAATACCTGCCAAAAACCGCGAATACTTACAGCAGCAAAGAGAATTCACAGGAAGCGCATGAAGCTATTCGTCCTTCCAGTGTTGATGTCATGGCTGAACAGCTGAAAGACATGGATGCGGATGCGCAAAAACTGTATCAGCTTATCTGGCGTCAGTTTGTTGCTTGCCAGATGACACCGGCACAATACGATTCCACAACTCTTACGGTACAGGCGGGTGATTTTGAATTGCGCGCCAAGGGCCGTACATTACGTTTTGATGGCTGGACAAAAGTGATGCCTGTATTGCGCAAGGGTGATGAAGACCACACTTTGCCTGTTGTTGACATTGGTACTGAACTTGATTTGCAACAACTGCTCCCAAGCCAGCACTTTACCAAACCGCCAGCACGTTACAGCGAGGCATCCTTGGTTAAAGAACTGGAAAAACGCAGTATTGGTCGCCCGTCTACCTACGCTTCCATTATTTCCACGATTCAGGATCGTGGCTATGTTCGGGTGGAGAGCCGTCGTTTTTATTCAGAGAAAATGGGGGAAATTGTCACTGATCGGCTGGAAGAGAATTTCAACGGGCTGATGAGTTATGATTTTACCGCGCAAATGGAAGATCAGCTCGATCAAGTTGCAAGTAATAAAGCTGAATGGAAAGGGGTTTTAGATGAGTTTTTCACTGATTTCAGTGAACAGCTTGATATTGCCAATAAAGACCCGGAAGATGGCGGGATGCGACCCAATCCGATGGTGATTACCTCCATTGAGTGTCCGACATGCCATCGTCCTATGGGTATCCGCACGGCAACCACTGGCGTTTTCCTGGGTTGTTCCGGTTATGCGTTATCACCTAAAGAGCGTTGTAAGCAGACGATCAACCTTATCCCTGAAAATGAAATTCTCAATATTTTGGAAGGGGATGATGCGGAAACAAACGCATTACGTGCTCGTCGTCGTTGTAAAAAATGTGGTACAGCGATGGACAGTTATCTTATTGATAACCAGCGTAAATTACATGTTTGTGGTAATAATCCTGCTTGTGATGGCTATGAAGTGGAAGAGGGCGAGTTTCGTATTAAGGGATATGATGGCCCTGTCATTGAGTGTGATAAATGTGGCGCTGAAATGCACCTGAAAATGGGGCGTTTTGGTAAATACATGGGCTGTACCAGTGAAACTTGTAAAAATACCCGTAAGATCTTGCGTAGCGGAGAAGTTGCCCCACCAAAAGAAGATCCGGTTCCGTTACCTGAACTGCCTTGTGCAAAGTCTGATGCGTATTTTGTATTGCGTGATGGTGCCGCTGGCGTCTTTTTAGCCGCGAATACTTTTCCTAAATCGAAGGAAACCAGAGCTCCGTTGGTAGAAGAGCTGGCTCGTTTTAAAGACCGCCTGCCGGAAAAACTACGCTATCTGGCTGATGCGCCTGTGGCTGATGTTGAAGGTCATAAAACTGTTATCCGTTTTAGTCGCAAAACTAAACAGCAATATGCTTCTTCAGAGAAAAACGGCAAGGCAACGGGGTGGAGTGTGTTTTATGTTGATGGAAAATGGGTTGAGAAAGATAAACAGTAATAATTTTTAAGAGAGTCAATACGCTCTTTTTCTCAAAAATGAAGTTATTTTTTTCTATTAAGCCAACCTTATAGGTTGGCTTTTTTCATCTATCAACAGAATTTTAAAATATCGGCATAAAAATGTGGCTATAACTTTCGTTATGATTTTTTAATTATTCGTTATATAAATATATAACCGTGTTATAGTGGTTATATGCGATAACAGTATTATTTCTATTAGTTATAATAAATAGCAAACGGCAATATCAGGTCAAGTTTTAAGTCATAATCGTTCACAGCGTTTATTTTGGGATGGTGCTTATATGAAATTGCAACAACTTCGTTATATCGTGGAGGTGGTAAACCACAACCTTAATGTTTCATCTACGGCGGAAGGATTGTATACATCTCAGCCAGGGATCAGTAAACAAGTCAGAATGCTTGAAGATGAATTAGGTATTCAGATTTTTTCCCGCAGTGGTAAACACCTGACGCATGTTACTCCCGCAGGTGAAGAGGTTGTCCGAATTTCTCGTGAAGTATTGTCTAAAATTGATGCAATCCGGTCAGTTGCCAGTGAACATACTTATCCGAATCGTGGTTCGTTATATATCGCTACTACCCATACACAGGCCCGTTATGCATTACCTCCGGTGATTAAAGGATTTATTGAGCGTTATCCGCAGGTCTCTTTGCATATGCACCAGGGGTCGCCAACACAAATTGCGGAAGCGGTGAGTAAAGGTAATGCTGATTTTGCTATTGCCACTGAAGCGCTGCATTTATACGAAGATCTGATAATGTTGCCTTGTTACCATTGGAACAGAACGTTAGTGGTGACACAGGATCATCCGCTGGCGGGTAAAGAGAATGTTTCAATTGAAGAATTGGCAGAATATCAACTGGTCACTTATACCTTTGGTTTTACCGGTCGTTCTGAATTAGATGTTGCATTTGATAAAGTGGGCCTAAAACCTAAAATTGTGTTCACTGCTACTGATGCTGATGTCATTAAAACTTATGTCCGGTTGGGTTTGGGGGTTGGGGTTATTGCCAGCATGGCGGTTGATCCGGTGCAGGATAAAGACCTTATTTGCATTGATATGCGAGATAAATTCAGCTACAGCACAACTAAGATAGGTTTTCGGCGCAGTAGTTTCTTGCGCAGCTATATGTATGATTTTATGTGGCGTTTCGCACCTCACCTGACGCGTGATGTTATTGATCAGGCGGTTGCTTTGCGCTCAAATGAAGATATCGAAATCATGTTCAAAGATATCAAATTGCCAATCATATAATAAAATAGTAAGGGAGATAATGACTTCCATTATCTCCCGGATTTTATTTATCAGGTTGGATCAAACTCACCACTGAAAAAATCATCGGAATCTTCTATTGACATTTTTCTGTGTTTATTAATGAAATTATCAAAACTGGCCTTAAGATCAGGATGTTCGAGCGCTTCGTAGTCTAAGACCGATATTAAGGATGAGTATTCAAAATCAATATTAACATTCTCATTAGAAGCACAACTTGATAAAAAGTTTGAATTATTACTATCGAAATTAATTCGATAGAGTTTCAGTTTTGGAATATATACCGTCTTTTCTCCGACAACCAAGGTATCTATGGCAACTGTCAGTGTGACAGTAGAATAAAAACCTTTATTTTTCCGTATGCCTAAACGAATCGTTTCTCCTTGTTTGGTAAGAAAGTCAGCGAAATTTGCCAGCATATCTGTATTTTCGAATACAACAACATTCATGATAAAATGAAGAAAACTTTTTGAGATACTTAGACCCGTTAATGAGTCTGTGTAGCTTTTGGATTCAACTTTGCTGGTCCCCATTAAAGGGAGTTTGTTGACCACTTGAGTCCAGAATGCCATATCTGTCTTGTATTTCTCTCCATGCTTTTCTGCATGTTTATTGACATAATTAGTCGCGATGGAGGAAAGTGCAATTAATGTTTGACTTAAACTATTCGTTTTTTCCTGAACATCTTTTTGATCAGATAATTGTGTTGCTATAATGAATTGAACTAAACCATCTTTTTCTTTGTATGTATTTGTATTTTCTATATTAAAATAAGCTCCATCAATGTGGAAGAACTTATTGGCTTCATTGATTTTCTCGATATGTTCCTGGTGATTTATAATTGAGTTTCTTATATCCATAATTTTGTCCTTATTCTTTTAATTGATAATTCGAATCCAATTGATCTGTTGGAAAACGAATTCTATCTGATTGTCATTCGATTGTTTACCCAACTAAATCATCAAAATTTATTACTTAAATTCTGATGGATACTTTGAATTGACAAATTGTGTGGTAATAAAAAACAATTATTTGCTTATATGTTATGTTTAACTTGTGTCATGCTCATAAGATGGCTTTGAATGATGCCAGCATAATAAGAAGGAGGAGTTATGTCGTTTGATTTAAAAAAGGTTTGTGTTTCAACACTTTCCGCTGCAAGTAAAGAGTATGATTATTACAGCTTGCCACTGGTTGCTAAACATTTAGGTGATATTTCCCGCTTGCCCAAATCAATGAAAGTTCTTCTGGAAAATCTTCTGCGCAATATTGATGGCAACTCTGTTGTTGATGACGATTTAAAAGCGATTATTGATTGGCAAAATACCGGTCATGCAGATCGGGAAATTGCTTACCGGCCAGCACGTGTATTGATGCAGGATTTTACGGGTGTGCCTGCCGTTGTTGATTTAGCGGCGATGAGGGACGCCGTTCAGCGCCTTGGCGGCAATGTTGAACAGGTTAATCCATTGTCTCCGGTTGATTTGGTTATTGACCATTCCGTTATGGTGGATAAATTTGGCACGGAAAACGCTTTTGAACAAAATGTTCAATTAGAAATGGAACGTAACTATGAACGTTACCTGTTTTTGCGTTGGGGACAACAAGCATTTAACCGTTTTCGTGTTGTACCGCCAGGAACCGGGATTTGCCATCAGGTAAACCTGGAATACCTGGGTAAAACGGTTTGGCATGAAACGCATAACGGGCGAGAGTTAGCTTATCCTGATACCCTGGTTGGTACTGATTCTCACACCACGATGATCAATGGCCTTGGTGTTCTGGGATGGGGAGTTGGTGGTATCGAAGCGGAAGCGGCTATGTTGGGACAACCTGTTTCCATGCTTATCCCTGATGTGGTGGGTTTTAAACTCAGCGGAAAGTTACGCGAAGGAATTACTGCGACAGATCTTGTGCTGACAGTGACACAGATGCTGCGTAAACAGGGTGTGGTTGGGAAATTTGTTGAATTTTATGGTAATGGGTTAGCTGACTTGCCGCTGGCAGACAGGGCAACCATTGCCAATATGTCACCGGAATATGGTGCAACGTGTGGTTTCTTCCCGGTGGATGAGATTACGCTGAGTTATATGCGGTTAACCGGGCGCACAGAACAGCAGATTGCTCTGGTTGAAACCTATTGTAAGATCCAGGGATTATGGCGAAATCCGGGTGATGAGCCGGTATTTACCAACAGTCTGGAACTGGATATGTCTACGGTGGAAGCCAGTATCGCCGGGCCGAAACGTCCCCAAGACCGGGTTGCTTTAGAGCGGGTACCGCAGGCATTTCAGTCAGCCATTGATCTGGAGATGAATAAAGCACAAGGAAAAGTCGCCTCCGCCTCCGTTAATCTGAATAACAAGAACTATGAGTTAGAAGAGGGGGCGGTGGTTATTGCTGCGATAACTTCCTGTACCAACACATCCAACCCCAGTGTGATGATGGCTGCGGGTTTACTGGCGAAAAAAGCGGTTGAGAAAGGGCTTAAATGCCAGTCATGGGTAAAAACCTCACTGGCACCCGGCTCGAAAGTGGTGACGGATTACCTTAAACTTGCTGGCTTTATGCCCTATCTGGAGAAACTTGGCTTCAATCTGGTGGGTTACGGCTGCACAACTTGCATTGGTAACTCCGGGCCATTGCCTGAACCTATTGAAACTGCGATTAAGCAAGCCGATCTTACCGTCGGTGCGGTCCTGTCTGGTAACCGGAACTTTGAAGGCCGGATCCATCCTTTGATAAAGACCAACTGGCTGGCATCACCCCCATTGGTTGTGGCATATGCTTTATCCGGCAGCATGAAAAAGGATCTGACTAACGATCCTATTGGTCAGGATCAGCAAGGTAATGATGTCTATCTGAAAGACATATGGCCTGACCGCAAAGAAATTGCGGAAGCGGTTGATAAAGTTAAAGTTGGCATGTTTCACAAAGAGTACGCCGAAGTCTTTGATGGTGATGAGACCTGGCAGTCGCTGGACGTCATCAGTTCTGCAACTTATGATTTTCAGCCTGATTCTACTTACATCCGTCACCCGCCATTCTTTAGTGAGATGACAGCAGAGCCGGAGGCTATCACGGATATTCATGGTGCGAATATCCTGGCGATTCTGGGTGATTCTGTCACCACAGATCACATTTCCCCGGCGGGGAATATCAAAGCTGACAGTCCGGCAGGGCGTTATCTTCAAGAGCATGGCGTTGATCCTAAAGATTTTAACTCCTATGGCTCAAGGCGTGGTAACCATGAAGTGATGATGCGTGGAACGTTCGCCAATATTCGTATTCGTAATGAGATGATTGCGGGTGTAGAAGGCGGATATACCCGCCATATTCCATCTCAAACACCATTAGCGATTTATGATGCGGCCATGCGTTATCAGGAAGAAAAAACACCATTGGCTGTCATTGCCGGCAAAGAATATGGTTCTGGTTCAAGCCGCGATTGGGCAGCGAAAGGAACCCGGTTATTGGGGGTTCGGGTGGTGATTGCGGAATCATTTGAACGTATTCACCGTTCTAACCTGATTGGTATGGGGGTATTACCACTGGAATTCCCTCAGGGCGTAAACCGTAAAACGCTCAATCTGAAAGGTGATGAAACGATTGATATTGCCGGGATGAATAACCTCAAGCCTGGTCAGATTGTACCGGTAAAAATGACTTATGCTGATGGGCGTAAGGTGGTCATTGAGGCTCGGTGTCGTATTGATACTGGAACTGAACTGGATTATTTCTACCACGGCGGTATTTTGCATTATGTCATCCGTCATATGTTGAAATAATTTTTACATCACATAAAGATGGCACCAATATCGGTGCCGTCTTTGCCAGCTAAAATAAGTAGAAATTAAAGCTCATCAGGTAGAAAATGTCCCATTTTTCTGGCCTTGGTATCCAGATAATGAGCATTTTTAGCATTGCGACCGGTAATTAACGGAACCCGCTCCACAATATTAATACCTGCTTCGGTCATAATTTCTACTTTTTTAGGATTGTTTGTCAGTAGACGAATAGCATGAACGCCCAGCAATTTATACATGTCTGCACATAAGGTGAAATCACGTTCATCGGCGGCAAAACCCAACTGATGATTAGCTTCTACCGTGTCAGCGCCCTTATCCTGTAATGAATAAGCACGAATTTTGTTTAGCAGGCCGATATTACGACCTTCCTGCCGGTGGTAAAGTAATATCCCCCGTCCTTCCTTGGCTATTTGAGTCAGAGCCGCTTCAAGTTGAAAGCCGCAGTCACAACGTAGACTGAACAAGGCATCACCCGTCAGACATTCTGAATGGATCCTGGAGAGAACCGGTTCATTATCAGAAATAGTGCCATATACCAATGCGACATGATCTTGACCTGTGGCGATTTCTTCAAAGCCAATCATTAAAAAATCGCCCCATGGAGTAGGTAATTTAGCCTCAGCCACCTGTTTTAATTGCATCTTATTGTTCATATGTCGATTCAGACTCGTTACAAGAATAGATTTAAGAAAATAATACCGGTCTGGGAAATCAGCTGAAACTGTACAAGAAATTTTCTCTGATTATAACGTGCATCTATTCTGCCATATTTACAGCCAATTATCTGTGAAAAATCCTCAAATAATCGTATATAAGTAATTGGCATAACATCAATATGTTAAGCTGTGGACGGGTTTTTAAAATGTATACCAGTCTGGCAGGGGATAATATTGGTCGCTGCTTTTAGTTGGTGGGTTTAGATAGGTAATTGCTTCTTATTTACACTTGGTTAGTCGGAAGATATCGCAAAAAAGCGGAAAGAAGCATTTATCATGATAAATTGCTTCCTTTGCCCAGACTGGAAATGCTAATTTAATAGGCCGTTATGTCTGTTATTTGGCATAATATCCAAGCAACAATAGATAACAGGAAAAAATGTGAAATATTTTCTGATTTTATTACTGGTGTTGGTGATCTTTGTCATCTCTGTGACCCTTGGCGCAAATAACGATCAAATTGTTACTTTTAACTATCTGATTGCTAAAGGGAATTATTCCGTATCTACACTTTTGGCTATCTTGTTCGCCAGCGGTTTCGTGTTAGGCTGGGTTATCTGTGGATTATTCTATCTTCGTACTCGTTTGTCATTGGGAAGAGCTGAACGCAAGATTAAGCGACTCGAAGCACAACTGGAGCAACCGGCTGAACCTCCGGTTACTCATTCATCGCCTGTATTTAGCAAGGAATAAATCCCCATGTTAGAGCTGTTGTTTCTGTTGCTTCCTGTGGCCGCTGCTTATGGCTGGTATATGGGGCGCAGAAGTGCTCAACAGGATAAACAACAAAATGCTGATCGCTTGTCACGGGAATATGTTGCTGGGGTTAACTTTCTCCTTTCGAACCAGCAAGATAAAGCGGTGGATCTGTTTCTTGAGATGCTTAAAGAGGACAGTTCCGCTTTTGAAGCTCATCTGACTTTGGGGAATCTGTTCCGTTCCAGGGGAGAAGTGGAACGGGCTATCCGTATTCACCAATCTCTCATGGAAAGCGCTTCTTTGACATTTGAGCAGCGCTTACTGGCGACGCAACAATTAGGCCGCGATTATATGTCTGCGGGTTTATATGATCGCGCCGAAAATATGTTTGTTCAGCTGGTGGATGAAAAAGATTTTCGGCAAAATGCCTTTCAATCCCTGCTTACGCTTTACCAGGCAACCAGTGATTGGAAAAAAGCCATTGATATCGCTGAAAAATTAGTTAAATCCGGTAAACACGATATACGGGGAAAAATTGCGCATTTTTATTGCGAACTGGCTTTGCAGGAAATGAGCGGTGATGATCTTGATGAAGCTATTGGCTATCTCAATAAAGCTGTCCAGGCAGATAAAAATTGCGCCAGGGTTTCTATCATGTTGGGACGTCTGTTTATGGTCCAACAGGAATACACTAAAGCAGCGGGTTCTTTGAAATCTGTGCTTGAGCAAGATAAAGAGTTGGTCAGTGAGGTGTTACCTATTCTCCAGGAATGTTACCAGCATCTGAATCAGATTGATGAATGGGAAAATTTCCTCAAACGTTGTGTCGAAGAAAATAGTGGGGCAACTGCCGAACTTTTACTGGCTGATATTATCGAGCAGAAACAGGGCCATGAAGTCGCGCAAATCTATATCAATCATCAATTAGAACGTCATCCGACGATGCGTTTGTTTTATCGCCTGATGGATTACCATTTGGCAGAAGCGGAAGAAGGCCGGGCGAAAGAAAGTATTATTTTGCTGCGGGACATGGTAGGTGAACAAATTCGTACTAAACCTAATTATCGCTGCCATAAATGCGGCTTTACTTCTCATTCACTTTATTGGCACTGTCCATCATGTCGTTCATGGGATTCGATTAAACCTATCCGTGGGTTGGATGGTCAGTGACAATATCACAGTAATATTTCTTTGTTGGTCAAAAAGGTTAAAAAATGACATCGCATACCTTAACATCATTCGGTAAACAGATTAGCTCGCCTGTAATTGTTGCTTTAGATTACGACAATCAGGATGCTGCCTTGGCTTTTGCTGACAAAATTGATCCACAGGATTGCCGCCTGAAAGTGGGTAAAGAGATGTTTACCCTTAATGGCCCTCAGTTTGTTAAGTCGTTGCACCAGCGTGGCTTTGACGTATTCCTGGATTTGAAATTCCATGATATTCCCAATACCACCGCCAGAGCGGTAGCGGCTGCGGCTGAGATGGGGGTTTGGATGGTAAACGTTCATGCTAGTGGTGGTGCCAGAATGATGGCGGCGGCGAAAGAAGCGCTGTTGCCTTATGGTCATGCTGCGCCGTTGTTAATTGCTGTCACGGTATTAACTAGCATGGAACAATCGGATCTGCAAGGTATCGGTATTGATATTACGCCAGCGCAACAGGCGGAAAGGTTGGCAAAACTCACGCAGGAATGTGGATTGGATGGTGTGGTTTGTTCTGCGCATGAAGCTATACAACTGAAAAACGCTTGTGGTCAGGATTTCCGACTGGTAACGCCGGGGATCCGTCCGGCAGGCAGTGAAGCCGGTGATCAGCGTCGTATTATGACGCCGGAACAGGCGGTACAGGCTGGTGTGGATTATATGGTTATCGGGCGTCCGATTACCCGTGCAGTAGATCCGGCGGCGGCATTGCGTCAGATTAACCAATCTATTGCAGGAGTTATTAATGCAAGATAATAATTCGCGTCTGGTCTATTCCACCGATGGGGGCCGTATTCAGGAAGAAACCGCTAAACCTCAGCGTCCGAAAGGGGATGGTATTGTTCGTATCCAGCGCCAAAGCAGTGGTCGTAAAGGAAAGGGCGTTTGCGTTATTACCGGAATTGACGCTGATGATCAGACACTGGTCAAGTTGGCGGCTGAATTGAAGAGAAAATGTGGCTGCGGTGGTTCAGTAAAAGATGGCGAAATAGAAATTCAGGGCGATAAAAGGGATTTATTGAAACAATTGCTTGAAGCCAAAGGTATGACAGTTAAATTGGCTGGTGGCTGATAAAAGGGCGGATATTCGCCCTTTATTTATATTATCTCTTAACGTAAATCACCTGTAATACTATTATTAGTATATTCTTTTCTTTCTCTATTTTATGTTTATACAGCAATGAATGAGCAATGAAAATTACAAATAAGATTATTATTTGTAAATATTTTTTATTTGCCGAAGAGATAATATATAAAATAATTTATTATATTGTTTTTTTATTTTACTGATAAAATAATTAAAGATATAGCTAAAAACATCTTATTTGTTTCGTAAATTCCGTTTCGTAAATTCTTTTACATCATAATTTTGGTATCATAATGCACTGTAGACTATTTAAGATAGTTCTTTTGTGAAAATGGGTCTCTTTATGATAAATGTGATTATTATTAAAATTATTTTTTAAATCATAAAGATAACAAATTTATTCTGTTTTTTTAGTTAAGAGGTTGACTATGGAGAACGATCGTTCTACCATGAAAAACATGGAAGGTGAGAAAGCGGCAAACATCAGGGAAAACATGTTGGATGCTGTAGATGAATTAATTTACACTAGGGGGATTGCGGCGACAGGTATCGATCTGATAACGCGTACAACCGGTTCTTCACGTAAGACGATTTATCGTTATTTCGGTACCAAAGATGGGTTGGTTGAAGAAGTTCTTCGCCGGCGGGATGAACGATGGATGGGATGGTTTACTTCATCAATAGCTGAATATAAGACGCCAGAAGAGAAATTGCTGAATATTTTTCTGGTATTACAAACATGGTTTGAAAGTGATGATTTCAGAGGATGTGCGTTTATCAATACATCTGGTGAACGGCTTGATCCTGTTGATCCGGTAAGAATTATTGCTAAGGAGCATAAAGAGAAAGTTTTTACTTACGTTCTTTCTATTTGTGAAGAAATATCACCGGATTCATCGGTGGATTTAGCCAGGAAATTTTTGATTCTGATAGAAGGCGCTATTACAACTGCCCATATAATGAATGATAGAAATTATGCTTTGGAAGCAATGAATATCGCTAAGGCATTATTGAATAAATACAATGTGAGTTAATGAAAAATTTAATTATAATTAATTAGGAGACAAAATATGTCTGATACAAAAGAAATTCGCCAGCCAGTACCGCCATTTACCCGGGAAACGGCTATTCAAAAAATTCGCTTGGCCGAAGATGGATGGAACAGCCGTGACCCGGCAAAGGTTTCATTGGCTTATTCATTGGATACTCATTGGCGTAATCGCGCTGAATTCGTTCATAGCCGTAAAGACGCTCAGGATTTCTTAGCCAGAAAATGGGAGAAAGAGCACGAATACCGGCTTATTAAAGAATTGTGGGCTTTTACTGATAATAGAATAGCGGTTCGTTATGCTTATGAATGGTGCGATGATTCAGGTAACTGGTTTCGTTCATATGGTAATGAGAACTGGGAATTTAACCAAGATGGCTTGATGTACAACCGCTATGCTTGTATTAATGATCTGCCGATAAAAGAGTCTGAACGAAAATTTCATTGGCCTTTAGGTCGTCGCCCTGATGATCATACTGGATTATCTGATTTGGGATTGTAATTTAATAGTAAATAGAAAATTGTAGATATGGCTGGTTTATAGGTGTGCTTAATAAGCCAGCCGTGATGCTTTTTACGTTATCAGCATATAAATATTTTTCATAATTTCACGCGACCTTCTTCGATAATATCAGGGCGTGATTCTAAAAAATTATTATCAGCTTTTTCCTGTGACAGAAAAGAGTCCCATGTAGGTTTTATTGGTTTCAGAATAATGGAGTCCCCGATACAGGAAATTTCTAATTCGGCGATACCATCAAAATCCGTTACGGTACGCATGTGAACCTCCTTTTGTTTAATATATGTGCACAACGTAAGGGAGTTGGTCGGATAAGCGCAGTTTGGCAACAGTCTGCGCTTATCCGACTTAAATACCGTCAAAGAGGAAATCAAGTGCCGCCTTTACCTGATTACGGTATTGCGATGCATCGCAAAATTCAGCACCCAAAGTATGAACAGATATACTGGCTAGTTCGTGAGTCATGACAGCATATTCTTTGTCGTCTATTAGCCTGATAAGGGGGATCATTCGAGCAGGGCGACTGCTGTCAGGATATTTTTCAACTGGCAGAAGTGGGATCACAATTCGGCGGTTTAACTGCCCGATAATGTCACTCGTGACGTCCAGCAACAGGGGATAAACAACGGTTTTCCCAGTATTACGGTAAACGGTGAATTGCATCGTTAAAATGTCCTGTATTCATCACTGAAACAACCATGTTCGTCATGGAAACGGTTTAACGCCGCCAGAGCTTCCCTATTATCTTCCTGCCATTTCAGCGCCTCACGATGGCTCAATTCAGCATCCAAGGCGGCGGTCAGTGTAGCACTAAAGTTAATACCTGCTTCACGTGCCCGGCTCAGTAAGCTTCGTTCTACAGTCATTGTGACGCTCTGTGTGTTGCGTTGTTTTGCTGTCATGATTTATCTCCGGCATTGAGTATGCGTGTAGTGTACACGTGTACGTACACGAGTTGTAGTTCTGAATGTCGGCTTTTTATGCTCTCCAAGCCCCAATGTGCTCAGTGTTGCCAGTAAGCTCAGTACCAGCATTCTACCCGCAGAGCGACTGTGGCTGGCACGAAGACCAAATCCGAAACGCTCACTTTTTTCATCGCGAAAATTTTGCTCTATCTGCATGCGACGACGGTATAACTTGATGCTCTCCCGTGGCTTTAAATCGTCTGTACTACTGAAAATAAGCCAGGCTTCTTTTGCTGACTGCCGGTACTCGTTGTCTGTTTTAGTATACATTGGCCTGCCTTTTGAACGTTTACTTTTCCGCCCTTTAGGTAATTTCTTGTATGTATAAAAATGACCATTAATACGGTTTTTCTTTTCTTTGACCAGCGTTCCCGCTCCCATGTATTTCGGCGTTATTGTTCCAGGACAGTCAGAGATTTTCAGCCATATTTCAGGACTATCTTATACGCGGTCGGAGTGGCAACGAGGACAGTGAACGGTGATGGATGCTATGAAGTGCTGAGTCTCAAAAGCACCCATCATACCGCTTCAACCGATCGGAGGCATCACCCGATTAAGGTAGAATCGCCTTCGTTATGTTCGAGCTGATTAGTATGCCAATTTTTCAATTTGGCATACTTTTTTCGGGATAAACGCCCCTTCAAAAACTGACCACTCTTTGCTTTTAATATCTAACAGAGAGCAATTGTTAGATTGCTATTAGAGGTTAGCAACGAATTGTTTATTAAATTCAGCATTCACTTTATCACTGAGAAGTTCGTACTTTTCACTCAATGCAATTTGCTGCGTTTGTAGTTGAGATGGGTTTTTAGCAAGATCAGATGCGTGAAGTTGACCCATCTCTTCCATAAAGCCGCTAGTTAACTGACTGAAGAGTGCATCTTTACCGATAATAAAACTCGAAAAGTTCTCTTTTACGAACTCTTGTTCATTGGGACTTAAGCTTTCTAAACCTAGACGTGCCTGGTTAGCGGATGTGACATCGTCAAACGTCGCGTTAGCTGGATCAGTACCAGGCTTTAGGTATGCCGCGTCATTTTTGAAGTCACCAGCATTTTGAGTCATCGCGCTTTCTATGAGTTTTTGAGAGAAACTTCTTACCTCAAACGTAGACTGCACTGGTTTGTGGTCACTGACATTCACAAATCCATCAGTGATCACACTGGTTTCATGGTTCTGTAAGTTACCCGTTTTGTTGGTTAAACCAGTATTATCGAGCTCACCGAAATCAGGGCGATCTCGACCTTCTTTCTGTTTAATATTGCCAGTGTGCTTATCAAGCTGCATGTAGGTATGGCTATCGAGTGGTTTGAACTTAAAGCCATGTTTTGCTAAATGCGTATCATCGTGTGCAATTGGGTCGTACAGCACATCAGAGCCTTCAGCAACACGCTTCTCACGTTCATTGAGATCGCCGGTGATCAGAACCTCTTCATTCGGTTTGATCCCCTCCATCAACTTGTTTCCTTCGAATTCACGCTTTACTTCTTTGTTAGAATCCAAGTGCGCGGAAATCACGTTTAAAGCTTGGCCATTGATCTCTAAAGCGGTTTTCACCCCGCCTTTGTTACCAATGATACCGTGACGATACTCAGACTCTTTTTTCACGTTAATATCGACGCCATCTTTAGCAAAAACAGACATAGAAGTATAACTAACACCTTCACCAAGACCTTTGGTCATTACTTTCATTGTGTTTTGGCTAAGGAGGTTCATGCCATCGAGTTCTAGGTCGTTAGCAAGCAATTTAGACTCTTGTTCAGCAAACAAGACCACATCATAATCACCTTTTTGGATCAGATTCTGGAAGTAGTTCTTAGTCTCTTCCGGCATCTTTTGGTTAGCCTGGTTGTAGGTTAATGTTAAGACCTTAACGTTGCCGCTGTTCTCTTTTTTGTGCAGCTGTTGGTTCATCAGATTCAGTTTTAAATCACTGTTTTTCGATGAATCTGTATTGCTAAAGAAGCGGTTAAAAAAGCTGCGATTCTCTTTTTGTTTTAGGCTAACTTCACCATCACTGTTTTTAGTAACGCTGTATTCTTTACCAAATACAGAGCCAAACTTAACCGTATCACCTTCTTTCGCATTGGTTTTGATATTTTGAATATCCGCGAAGTCTAAACTACCTCTGTGCTGACTATTAATTTGAATTGTTGACATAAATTAACCTCATATTATAAATAGGGGCGTTCGCTGCCGGGATTAAATAAAAATCCCGACAGGTAGTTTTTCTGGGATCGTTTCTGCATTATTCGTTTGTTCAATAAAACGGTGCCATTGCTCCATTTTTTCTAACAGTTGCTGAAAGATGTTTTGCACATAACTTTGAGGCTTATTTGATAGAGAAATAATCTTATAAATCGTTAATCTACGGCTATCAGGCATTAAGCCAATACCAAAACCACCTCTAAAAGGTTCTAGCGCGTGTTCACCGATCGCGATTGCAATCGCTTCTGGAAGAGGCGTTGGTAATTCAACTGGACTGGTCAGAGACATGTGTAAATTAATGGTTGTTTCATTCTTAAATATGGTTAAGAAAAGCGCCTCATCATGGTCATTAGTATCGAATGATAACTCACATTGAAATAATCCATTTTCATCGAAATCGGCACCGTTACCTAAAAAGCTGATACTTTCCTGATAGATATCCATTGTGTTCCTTCTATATATTATTTTTTGATGGTTATTCTTCTTAGTAAGAAGGATTATAAAGATGAGGGAACTGTATGATATTAAGTACAGGCGGATTTTTTTATTTTTTTAATAACTTTTATTGGGTGACGCCTCCAATCAGTTGAAGTGGTGCTTTTCGATAAAAGCGCCGATGACTTTCTCGTGGATTTCAACAGAGCGAGAGAAGCAGATGGTTTTACGAGCCAATCGTTTGATGCGCGTTCTGAGCCTCAGATTGTTACGCTCGATACGCTGTGTGAAGATTTTCCCGATCAGATGTATCTCGCGCAGGACTCTTAAGAATCTACATGCTGCTTATTTTGACTTAACTGTCCAATCAATTTCATCACACTCTTGTTCATTTCCTGTGGTTCTGGCTTCAGCGATGTCATATCTGCTAAACTCTTCTTCCATGTCTTGTCTCTCCATCCTCTAAACACTGAAATTTCAATTAATCAGAAACAGTGAAATATCAACTAGTTTTTGACAGATATTGGTTGGAGATCATGGGGTCTACCTCAAATCCGTAATGATCTCTCTCGCCGCCGAACATAAGCTGCCGGAAATCTACCAGGATGACATCACTACCGATGTAGAGTCTCTGGTGCGATTCGATGGTTTACGTCTGGTCTGGCTGTTGCGGTCTTGCGGCAGCGTTTTGGTGCCAACGGAAATTGGCGTTAATCCGATCTATATCACCCATTGGTTGTGGTCTAACCACGGCCAGCAGGTGGTCCCGTTCTCTGTGGATACCCGCACGGGGTTGATTGAAAAAATCGACTTCGAACTTGATGCTCTCCCGTGGCTTTCGTACCGTCATTTTTTTGATCCTCCTGATTGATGCGCGCGGACAAGGTGGGGAGGGGCTCCCCGCCTTAGTTTGGTATTTCAGATGATATAAAGGTACGTTTTAATTATCTATAAATGAGAAAGGTGCTATACCGACGATTTTTGCTGTTGTGAGATTATGGTGCAAATTTACCGTAATAACAGAATAAATTATTGCGCCATCAGCCGTGAATGTCGCCTCCCGCCGCCGGCGTGAAGAAATAACTGTTGGTTCCAGCTTGGGTTCATAACCGCCGCCAAGGCCGGTATCATGTACTGATTTCATGTTTATTCTGTTAAGTTCTTCACGACAGGCAACAAAGGTAATTTCGTCATACTTTGCCATTCTCTTGTCTGATTTCATCAGGGCAAAAATATCAGACAGTTTTTTACGGTTTCCTGCTTCTGGGCTAATTACCAGTGCATCAAATTTACTGATAGTCGTGTCGTCCGCTCTGTTTTTCCATATTGCTGCTTTAACTTCTTCATCAGGCATTTTTTCATAATACTTGATACCGTAATTTCTTACCCTGCCATGATTCGATCTATTAGCTTCTACTCCGGTAGCAAGCAGATAGTTTTCAACATCATTGGCAGTCATATTTTGAATATCGTTTATGGTAAAAGTTTTATCACCTATTTTTACATTAGCCAGACTTGCTGTGTTACCTGCTTTAATTGTTGCATAAGGTTGTATATTCAGACCACTATTACCCAATGTGACATCAAAAGGCGAGTTAAGTGGATCTTCTGGTGCTTCCAGCAATGTTTTACTATGAGGACCGAGAAATTGAATTGTCTTACCCGCCGGTACTTGTGTCCCTGCACTGTCAGAGAAAAAGTATCCGTGTGAGCTTAATACTAATTTATTAGCCGGTTCATTCGGTACCGTCCATAATTGGAATGCACCACCTAACTCAATTTTTTGTGGTTCTAACTGAGGATAGCTTTCATGTAAATGTTTAATCCTGGCTTCCGCTTTTGTTTTTCTAATATCACCTGTTCCAATCTCTGTTTCTGGTTTCTTATTGGCTTTCCTCCATTCTCTCACTCTGTTTCGGTAATCAGTTGCCGATTCATTAGGCATTTTTTCAGGTTTTCCATCACCCACGCCCATGACATTTCGGTGTGATTCGTTTATGTTTATTTTGATATTTGTCAGTGGAATTTGACTATTGCCCTTGTCAGAATAAGGCCGGATAATATACTCATTTTTGCCTTTAAATATGGCATATTCCGCTCTGAATCTATTTTCCGTTAACAAAGCTGAATTATTCTCCAGTAAATAATCAGAACTACTGAAATCAAATAGCGTATTTTCATCATTGACGTAATATTTTGTTCCTACAATACGTGATTCTTCCAGCGCAGAAAAACCACCACTGACTTTCTTATCAATTATTTTATTATCGATAGAAGTAAACCATGTTGGGTAACGATTATAATAGATATGTAGCATCTCATGATATAAGGCAATCGCAGGTTCGCGAGAACGCCAAGGTTCCTCGGCAATTTTTTCTTCCATGCCAATCAGGTGATTCTCTGGATCAAAGACGATACTGCTGCCGGCGCTGTTTTTGGCGTAAAATTGCCCATTTTTTTCACGGACAATGGCACTCATCGTCGGAGGCTGTATATTAAAACCCTGTTTTTCAAGTTCCTGAATAACGATATTTCCAGATGGTATTTGGTCTATTTCGTTTAGTGCATGAGTGACTTGATTAATAAATAATTCATTACCTGTTATTGTGATCCCGATAGGCGGAATATCAACACGGTTACTCTCTATCGATATATATTGAGCCGTTCTTGTGATATTATCTGAAGTATATTTTGGTATTGGTGTGAATGGTATTTCCTCGATAGCAAGGGCAATTTTATTTATCTCTGATTGGTTGGGTAATTGATTTTCAAAGGAAAGTATTTCTCTCAGTAAATCAGGAAGTTCGGTTTTAATAGCATTGATTTTTTCAATTGAAATACTCGGATTGTTTTGTAATGGTAAAATAACTTCACGGATCCAAGCTTGCTGGATATCTGCTACCTTTGTGCTGAGTAGCGCGGTCTTATCTCCAAGTTTTAGCGATTTTTCGAAAAAATGTGTTAATGTATCAGTAATATCTGAGAGTTTATCGATATCATATTTTTCACAATTTTTGAATGCGGTATTGATATGAATGAATGCATCCAATATCTTATCATGATTAATATTACTGTGTGCTGCTTCAAGTTCCTGATCTATTTTTTTACTTTGCTCCAGGATAAGAAATTTATTAGATACATCGGCATGAGTAACCCAATGCCCATTTTTATTTAATTTAACCGCAGGCCAGTAACTAAGTTGTTTGGGGTAAGCCGGGTTAACGACACGCCAGGTATGATTTGCTTCATCCCATTTGACTTGATAATTAGCGCCAAATTCCTTTATATAGTAGTTCGGTTTTACGGCTGCTTCTACATTAGCCGGGCGTATTGAATAAATCCCTTTATATATTCCTTCATTTGAATGAGGCACTATTCCGTCGAATGGAAGATGACTGACTTTCCATTCACCTTTAAGTTTACCTAATCCTTTAGCGCTTTTGCCAAAAATATCAGCGAAACTTTTCTCAAGTTTAATACTATTTCTCATTGCACCCACTGCGCTTATGACTCCCCGGTAAGTTAAGGTCAGAGTCGATCTGATAGGTAAAGGTTCGATTAAATCAATTAATCCGCCGAGTATAATATTGGAAGATTGGCGTAAGGTAATTATGCCATGCTCTGGTAATGTCCTGATGACAGCTTGAATTAACGCTCTTCCGGACAGACCTGCTTGTCTGAGGCGTAATGTAGTTTGTGTTACTTTTTCCGCCATTGATTCCGTCAGCGACAAACCCACGGTCGCAACAACCAAAAGCACACTGGCAGAATCGAAGATAATTGAACCAATATCTTCGCCGGTGAGATGATATTCACTATCTGTTGTCGATTTATAGATAACATTATAGAAAGGAATCAAAATGGTTGCAGCTATATGCCATCCGGAAGTAATATCCAGCGCGGTTTTGCTTTTTATTGCGATATCATTTAGGCCTTCTTGTACCATAGCCGCAGTAATAGAAAGCAAGTTATCATCGTGAAAATTGAAATTTGGCGAATGGGTAAAGCTAATGCCGACATTCATCCCTGACGTGATATGATAAAAATCATTCCAAAACGCGTCATAAGAATATTTATACCGATGTGTTTTTGAATAGCCACTGAGTGTTTTGGCTCTCTCATGACCAATCGGGAAAAGTCTTTTTCCTGTATTAACCATGACATTCGCCATTAATATTCCTATACCTCTTTCCAGTACTCTTTCATGTAAGAAGAATTCATTAGGTCTAGACATGGCGCGCAAAGTTGGATGATTATTAACTTCCTGATTTGAGTATTTTTTTGCTTTTACTCCACCTTGTATAGTTGAGATAACTAACCAATCTCCTTTATACATTTTTATCATGCCAACATTTCCCATTCCTTGTTCAACCGAATATAGGAAAGCTTTTTCTGGCGGATTAACAATCTCTTCTGGTGTTAATTTTTCCGCTGGAGATGAAAAGATTAATTTACTGAGGTAAATGGATTCATAATGACTGTATTTATTCTTATAAACATTAAATTGCTCATTAAAATTGTATTGTGAATCAAATTTATCTCTCTTTTTGAAATCGATAAAAGAAAAGTATCCTGCCGGCTTTACATTTTTTTTATTGAAAGGGTTAAGTTTTATCTTGTCATTTTCAAATAATTTTATTGTATCTAATGTGGAGTAATTAAAAGCTTGTTCCACATTAGCGTTCTCTTTTCTCATTCGATAAATGATTGCTGCTGTTAAAATAATACAGCCTTCCATATCAATATGTTTCGATTCCTGGGTAAGAACATGATCAGTATCATATTGAATATTATGTTTTTTGAATAATAACTCAGCCTGATCTTGGGAGAAAATAACATCGCGATAATCACCATGACCTTTAGTCATTTTTCCCACTTTAGGCGCAATTTGATAAAGCAGGGCACCTAACGAAGATAAAACTAATAAATGATATTTGGCTGCTTGTAGTGTTTGCAGTTCAAAAATATCTTCCTGGCTATATTCGGTACGATTTTGGTTTTTTAGTGCGATCTCCTCTTTGGCTAATTGGGCTAATAATATATCATCACCAATATTAATACTTTGATTTGTTTCCGTGTGAATAATGGGTATGCCTGGGTTAATATTAGTTGAGGTAATTATCTTCGCTACTTTTTCAATTCCTTGTTTATACGAATTAAAAAGATCTTCTTTATCTTTAATTCGCTTTTTATAATCTAATTTTTCTTTATCACTTAACTCTATATTGCCATCTGACATAAAAGTTAGCAGTGCATCTGAGTAAATTTCATCATCGATATCGCCTGTAGAAAATGCTTCACGATATATTTTCAGTAGGGGTTCTTCGGGGTTGATACCTAATTCGTCCCATATATCTATTTTGCTTTTATCTGTGGCAGTTTCATCTTTATGCAGATTTTCCAGTTTGTTAAGAATCTCCATCTTTGCCAGTAGAGTATTTATTGCTGCATCACTATCTGTTTTCTTATAATCTTTTATAAAAATAAGGTTGAGGACGTTATTTATTGTATGCAGTAAGTCGGAATATTTTATTTCAGAATAGTTTTCAAAAACTATGCTCAATTTTTCTTTTAAAGAATTTTGGAATTCAGGTGAATATTGACGATAAGAAAATAGATTTTCAACTATGTATAGGCTCGTTGATTTAATATCGGATGTGATCCAGGTTGGGTAATTCTGATTACCCTTCAACAGAGAGACAAATACCTCATCGCTATTCTTATTACATTTATTATTTTTGCAATCTTTATGACTATTACTCTGGTATTCCCAATATTTTCCCTGGACTACAGTATGTTCTGTTTCTTCTTGATCAGGATAACGTTGATTCCAGGATGAAGATTCTGCTATTGGCGATAAAATGCTGTTATTTTCTCCTTTTACATAGGGTACATTGCTATTGGTATTTTCAATATCATAATCGGAATGTGACATATAATCCTCCTAGTTGATTATATTTATAGATGAAAAATAAGAACTTCAATGTTGTTATATTTTTTTATAATTTTTTCACTGCATTTACTAAATTAATGGGAGGATGAATGGGGATGATTATCAGCATTAACTGAATCACTACTACATTGATCTGATTACTATTGATAATTAAATATTACCCATAATCTTAAAATCACATTAATCAAGTTGGTCAATTATAATCAAAGTCAATTAATTTAAAATACTAATTAATGTAAGTAGAAATTATTAATTTATTTAATTATATATAAGTATTTACTTATTATTTTTTATGATAAGTGTCTTAGTGAACCTCCCGTATCAGGTGAACGACAAGGAGGTTACAGGTTGATTGTAGCGATTTAACTGATGACTGAGATGATAAGAAAAATTAATAAAGTCCTTTTTAATGAATCAGATACAGATGGGTGGGGGACAAGGGATGAAAAAACAGGCGTTAAAGAAGACAGTATTAAGAAAAAAGGTATCTGATGTGGCATGATCAGACGCATTTCAGCCGCGTATTCAGGGATGGGAGCAACTGAATGACTACTGCGTGGCTGAAAATAAATTTATAAAATTATTTTATTTATTTCTGTTTGGTATTTGTGTTGTGGTTATGACTTGGCCAATTTAAGGGCGATTGAGCTAAGTTTAATGAGTTCCTTGGTATGCTGGATAACTTTCCATTCTGGTTCAACATGGTGACACCCCGTGCAGAACAGAATATGATGTAATTTCTGGCTTCTGATAGCTGATTTTTTTAATACAAACTACAGCTTAATTGCTGTAGTTTGATTCAACATCGTTTTATGAGGAAAGTCAGACAGAGGGACGCGCGACGATATTACGTGTTTCCATTCTTACCTCTTCAATACGGACATTGATAATGTCGTTTAATTGGTAAGCAGCTTCACCTTTGATAATCACTGTGCCGGTCTCTTGACTACATTGCAGTTCATCACGCACAGCGTGCAGGAATGGTGCCGGTATAAAGGCGACCGCGCCATTATCTACCAGACGGACACGCAAACCTCCGCGGGTAATATCGATGATCTCTGCGGTAAATTGTTGCTCGGTTCCGGCATGTGGTTGCAGGAAGCGCGCATACAGCCAATCACCCACATCGCGTTCAGCCATACGGTTCAGGCGGCGACGTTCAGACAGTTGCAAGCAGGTTTCTTCTGCTGGTTTTTCTGCATCCGTTTTTTGAATAATTGCTTTCAGTAAGCGATGGTTAACCATATCGCTGTATTTACGGATTGGTGATGTCCAGGTGGCGTAAGCATCAAAACCAAGGCCAAAATGGGGACCAGGTTCAGATTTAATTTCTGCAAAAGTCTGGAAACGGCGAATACGGCTATCAAGGAATTGTGTTGGTTGTTTATCCAATTCGCGGCGTAATTTGCAGAAGCCATCCAATGTCAGTAACTCTTCTGCATTTTCTTCAATACCGTTTTCTTTCAGTAATTCAACTACTTGATCAATCTGGAGTGGCTCAAAACCGGTATGGACATTGTAGACACCAAAGCCTAACTTATCGCGCAGTATTTTTGCCGCGCACAGGTTAGAGGTGATCATAGCTTCTTCGACAATACGGTTTGATGCACGGCGTTGTTCTACGGCGATATCCAGTACATAACCATTTTCATCAAGAACAAAGCGGTAATCAGGGCGATCTTTGAAAATAAGGGCATGTTGATGACGCCATTGGTTACGGCGTTCACTCATTTCTTTCAAAAGATTGATTTGAGTTGTAATGGATTCAGAAGCAGGTTTCCAGGTACCTTTTCCTTCCAGCCAGTCAGAAACTTCGTCATAAACCAGCTTCGCTTTTGATTCAACCCAAGTAGAGAAAAACGCGATATCGTCACCAAGCTGACCATCTTCAAGAATAGACACCTGACAAACCAATGCGGGGCGACGCTCATTAGGACGCAGAGAACATAAGTTTTCTGACAGGTCGCGTGGCAACATGGGGATATTGAAACCCGGCAGGTAGTTAGTGAAAGCACGTTGATGAGCAATCTTGTCCAGTTCGCTGTCAGCCGCGATATAAGCTGTTGGATCAGCAATGGCTATGCTGAGTTTCAGGCTGCCATCATCTTGTTTGGCGACATGCAAAGCGTCATCCATATCTTCTGTGGTCGCACTGTCAATAGTGACAAAATCCAGAGAAGTTAAGTCTATACGCTCAAGATCACCATCATTCAGTTGGCAATCGGCAGTCATCTCTGGCGCATTACGTTCCAGATTATGGCGGGTCAGTGTTACCCACCAAGGCGCATAGTGATTGTCGCCTTCGGTGATATAGCCGGTAATTTCTGCATGAAAGCCACGGCTTCCTTTCAAAGGATGATGGCGCATTTCAGCGACAGCCCAATCACCGTTCTGAAACGGATGAGTGACTTGATTGTCCGGGCGGCAAGGGATGGCGTCTTTTAGCAGAGGGTGATCAGGAACGATCCATAGACGATTATCATTTTCTTTTTTCTGGATACGGCCAACGAAGCGATTTAGAAATGGTTCGACCAATGTTTCTGGTTCGGCGATCTCTCTTTCTTTATCAGTATGAATAGCGGCGGTAACTCGATCGCCATGCATTACTTTTTTCATTTGTGGAGGCGGAATGAAATAGCTTTTTTGCCCATCGACTTCCAGAAATCCGAAACCTTTTTCTGTGCCTTTTACGAGGCCCTCTACGCGGAGTGTCTGGGAATGAAGTTGCTGTTTTAGCTGTGCAAGCAGCGGATTGTTTTGAAACATAATATCCGGAGAAAGTTGAGGGTTATTATCAGGTAGTTTTAGAATAACATTTTTACGCGAATCAGCGGTGTCGAGCAAGCAACATCTGCAAAATAACATAAAACAGTATGGATTTTGCAATGAAAATTATAATAGTTACTTGGGGTAAACTTTTTCTTTAAACTTAAAAGCAATATAACGTAGTCAAAGATGAAAATCGCATCTGCAAAATTAATCAACTGGTACGTCTCACCGCAACGGACCTTAGCCTTTTATATATCTTGTTTACAATCGTACTCGCATAAATCTTCAATAATGCAAGAACCGCAACGAGGTTTACGGGCTATACAGGTATAACGTCCATGTAAAATAAGCCAGTGATGGCAATCGACTTTAAATTCAGCCGGAACGACTTGCAGTAATTTATTTTCGACTTCATTGACATTTTTACCGGGAGCAAAATGAGTACGGTTACACACCCGAAAAATATGTGTATCTACCGCAATGGTCGGCCAGCCAAAAGCGGTGTTTAATACCACATTGGCTGTTTTGCGGCCAACGCCTGGCAGTGCTTCTAACGCCGCACGATCCTCAGGAACTTCACTACCATGTTTTTCCAGCAAGATCCGGCAGGTTTTAATGGTGTTTTCCGCTTTGGTGTTATACAGGCCGATGGTTTTTATATACTCTTTCAGCCCATCTACGCCAAGGTTAAGAATGGCCTGAGGTGTGTTGGCAACCGGATAGAGTTTCGCTGTCGCTTTATTAACACTCACATCTGTCGCCTGAGCTGAAAGTAGTACTGAAATAAGCAGCTCAAAGGGGGTGGTGAAAACCAACTCTGTCGTTGGTTTTGGGTTGTTATCGCGTAAACGCGTTAACATTTCGATCCGTTTTTGTTTGTTCATATTAAATGGAACTCTCTGGTCTTGGTGACATTGCGACTGCATTGCTCTTTTCTTTTATTGCTCTGGTTTTCATTTTTTCATCAATCAGGTATTTCGCTGCCAGCATTAACCCCAGGCCAATAAAAGCGCCCGGTGGCAAGATAGCCAGCAGGAAAGGGGAATCCATATGAACAATTTCTATCCGTAACACTTTAGCCCAATTGCCCAGCAGCAGATCAGCACCATCAAACAGGGTTCCATTGCCGAGAATTTCTCTCATCGCACCAAGAACAAACAGCGCAAAAGTGGCACCTAACCCCATGGCTAAACCATCAATGGCAGAAGGCATGACCGGATTTTTGGCAGCATAGGCTTCCGCACGACCAATAACAATACAGTTAGTGACAATCAGCGGAATGAAAATTCCCAGTGATTCATACAGGCCAAAAGCGTAGGCGTTAATCAGCATCTGTACGGTACTGACAACCGAAGCGATTATCATGACATAAATCGGGATGCGGATTTCATTGGGAACCCAACGACGCAGGCTGGACACAGCAATGTTGGTGCAGACTAGAACCAGTGTGGTTGCCAGCCCTAAACCAAGCGCATTGGTTGCAGTGGAAGACACCGCCAGCAGTGGACATAATCCCAGCAGTTGTACTAAAGCGGAGTTATTTTTCCACAATCCTTGGCTAAACAAGTTTTTGGTTTCACTCATGATTTTTCTCCACAGGGTTCCAGAGAAGAGAGATGTTCAGGTACGGTTTGTAAATAGAGAGCGGTCCATTTGACGGAGTTTACCACAGCGCGTGGGGTAATCGTGGCACCAGTAAATTGATCAAACTCACCACCATCTTTTTTCACCGCCCAGTGCCGGTTATTATCTGATTTTACGGTTTTCCCTGAGAATACTTTGATCCAGTCTGAAATCCGGGTTTCAATTTTATCGCCCAGGCCAGGAGTTTCATGATGTTCTGTCACCCGCACGCCTAATATTTTTCCTGAGAAATCTGCACCGACCAGTAACTGAATAGCACCTGAATAGCCATCGGGTGCTGTACTTTCCAACGCTGCCGCCACCGGCTGACCATTTTTGCGGGCCAAATAAAGACGATGAGGTAGTTTGTTTCCCAGAGCATCGGCACTGATCAGATAACATTCGTTTTGCATATCGTTATCATACAAAGCAGGTGGAACAATCTGATCAAGCAGTGATTTATGCTGCAACGCGGCCTGTTCTGCGATGGTACTTTTAGTCAGTGAATTCACAACAGCCGTCAGTCCGGTAGTGATTGCAGCGAAAATAGCCAGCGTGATGCCGTGACGTCGCATTGTTTCTAACATAACGGCTCCTTATTTGTGCCCGTAAGCGCGGGGTTGAGTGTAATGGTCAATCAGTGGCACGGTGATATTCGCCAATAGGACGGCAAATGCTATCGCATCAGGATAACCACCATAAACACGGATGACCCAGACTAGCAAGCCAATCATTGCGCCAAAAACTAAACGGCCTTTGGGAGTTGTGGATGCACTAACCGGATCGGTTGCAATAAAAAATGCGCCCAGCATGGTTGCGCCAGAAAATAGTTGCAATAATGGCGGGGAATAACGGCTGGGATCAATTAGCCAGCTTGTGAGTGAACATAGACCTAACATGACGATAAATGCCACAGGAATTTGCCAGCTTATCACCTTTCTGTTAAGCAGAATAAGCCCGCCAGCAAGATAGGCAATATTGACCCATTGCCAGCCGATGCCTGCCAGAGATCCCTGTAATATTGGCTGACGCAGAACATCATCAATATTGTGAGTCAGTAAACCGGTTTTGAAACTATCCAGTGGTGTGGCCTGGCTTATTCCGTCGAAACCTTGCTGCAACTGTTGTAATGTTGCTCCATCGGGAGTTTGTCCGGTGAAGATTACCATCAAGCTGTCCAGTGGTGTGATGTGTGTTGCCAGCAAATCCATAGGCGGCAACCAACTGGTCATTTGCACTGGGAATGATATCAGTAACACGACATAACCAACCATTGCCGGGTTGAACGGGTTCTGACCAAGACCGCCATACAGGTGTTTGGCAATAATCACTGCAAAAGCTGTTCCCAATACAATCAGCCACCAGGGAGCCAGTGGTGGCAGACTGATTCCCAAAAGTAAGCCTGTCAGCAACGCGGAATTATCCTGCAAACGAGTCATAATCGATTGTTTACGCAGAGATAGAGCAAATGATTCCGCCAGCAGGGCAGTCATAACTGCAAGCAGAATTTGGAACAATGTACCGTAGCTAAAAAAGTAAGTTTGTATCGCAATACCGGGTATCGCTGCCAGCATAACCCACAGCATAATGCGGCTGGTGTTTTGCTGATTATGTGTAAAAGGCGAACTTGCGACTTTTAGCTTTTTATTGTCAGTTTGAACGGGCCTGAATTTCATTGATAACAATCACTATTCTGTTGAAATTTTCTGTTGTTCCTGAGTGGCTTTCTTTGCCTTAACTCTGGCGATAGCGGCAGCAACGGCAGCTTTGCGTGGATCTGATTCTTCTGCTGGTGGTGCTTCTGCCTGAATGTCGGTTACTTGCTGTGTTTGAGCGGTTTTCTTGGCTTTAGCACGTGCGATAGCGGCGGCAACGGCAGCTTTGTGCGGATCCGTTTCCTTTGTTGGTGGTGTTTCTGCCTGAATTTCAGTTAATTGCTGTGTTTGAGCTTTCTTGGCTTTAACACGGGCAATGGCAGCTGCGACCGCATCCTGACGAGAATCTTGCTTTTCATCAGTGGTAGATTCCGGTTCTATTGTTTTAAGTGACGGTGTCACTTCCTGGCTTTGGGTGGCTTTCTTCGCTTTAGCTCTGGCAATCGCGGCTGCCAATGCGGCTTTGCGAGGATCTTCTGAACCTGTTGGTTCAGGTGTAACAGTATGGGTATTTTCAGTAGCTTGTTTTTCCGCCTGACGAGCACGAAGCTGCTCTTTTCTTGCCTGACGGGCGGCGATGACGGCTGAATTGTCTGGCACTTGTCCCGGCTCTATAGAAACAACTTTGCTTGCGTCAGCTTGTTTTTCCTTCACACGGGAGAGCGCGGCTTGTACAGCGCTTTTATCGGTATTATCGATTTGGACAGCGGCTTTTTTATGGCGTTCTTCACGGGCCAGTTTCTCCCGTTCCATACGAGCTTGTTTAGCTTCGAAACGAATTTTGGCTTCGGCTGAACGGAGGTTCTCCTGATCCAAAGCCCGAATTTCAGCTTTCTCCTGGCGATAATATTGCACCAGCGGAATATTACTCGGGCAGACATAAGCACAGGCACCACATTCAATACAGTCGAACAGATTGTGATCTCTGGCTTTCTCATGCTCTTGTCCACGGCTGAACCAGTAGAGTTGTTGTGGCAATAAATTGGCAGGGCAGGCTTCCACACATAACCCACAACGGATACAAGCCTCTTCCGCTGTATTTGAATCCATTTCCTGATGTGATGGCACCAGAATGCAGTTACTGATTTTAACAACCGGTACATTCAAGTCAGGCAGAGTGAATCCCATCAGAGGGCCACCCATAATCACCATTTGTTCTGATTGTGGTTGAAAACCGGCTAATTGGAGAAGAAATTGTACCGGCGTTCCGAGTCGTGCCCAGAAGTTACCCGGTGAAGCTACTGCTTCGCCGGTAAGGGTGACGATACGTTCAATCAAAGGTTCGCCGTCAATAATGGCTCGTTTGATCGCAACCACAGTCCCGACGTTTTGCATCAGAACACCGATAGTCGAGGAACGTCCACCGGAAGGTACTTCTTTTCCGGTCAAAATTTTGGTCAGTTGTTTCGCACCTCCGGAAGGGTATTTGGTCGGAATAACCCGGACGATAATAGCGTTATCGCCGTTTAGAGCGGTTTTCAGTGCTTTTATTGCTTCTGGTTTATTATCTTCTATACCAATCAGGATCTGCTCCGGTTTAAGCAGATGTTCCAGAATACGAGTGCCTTCAATAAGTTCGTTCGCATGTTCCTGCATTAAGCGGTCATCAGCGGTAATATAAGGCTCGCATTCTGCGGCATTGATGATCAGCGTCTTGATACCATGCCGGCTACTTTGCAGTTTGGCTGCGGTAGGAAAGCCCGCGCCACCTAAACCGGCGATCCCTGCCTGATGGATGAGGTTAAGGATCGTGTCTGCATCAAGTGATTGATAATCAGGTGTCTGAATGCGTTTACACCATTGATCTGCACCATCAGGGAGCAAACGAACACACAACTCTTTCAGCCCGGATGGGTGTGCTGTTATGCAGGGTTCAATGGCAATGATGGTACCGGAAGTTGATGCGTGAACCGGGACGGTACGGCCAGTGCCAAACGTCAGAGGCTGGCCTTTAAGCACTTTATCACCGGCTTTAACCAGCAATTCACCTTCGGTACCCAAATGTTGTTGCAGCGGGATGATTAACTCGTCCGGCAGTGGTGCAATGCGCAATGGTGTCTGACTGGATTGCAACTTCATTTCAGGTGGGTGAATACCACCTTCAAAATCCCATATTTTGTTTTTGTTGAGTAAATTGAACAAATTAAGCATGGTGTTCAACCTCAATGTTTTTAACCGGGATACTGTTAACGGAAGCTGCCTGGGATGGCTGAACAGTGATATTTTTTACCGGAATGGTTTTTAAATCCCACTTCCAGTTCGCAGTAGTTGTTGCTACAGGGATCATCGTAATACAGTCTGTCGGGCAAGGAGCAACGCACAGGTCGCATCCGGTACATAAATCCTCAACAACGGTATGCATGGCGCGGGTTGCACCGACGATAGCGTCTACAGGGCATGCCTGAATACATTTAGTGCAGCCAATGCAATTCTCTTCATCAACAAATGCGACTTTGCGGACGGGGTTTTTTACGCTTTCATCACCATCCAGTGGTTGTGGTTCGACACCAAGCAGCTCTGAGATTTTCAGCATGGCTTGTTCACCACCAGGCGCGCATTTGTTAATCATCTCACCATTATTTGCCACCGCTTCGGCATAAGGGCGGCAGCCAGGATAACCACATTGTCCACATTGGCTTTGAGGCAAAATATCATCAATGTTTTCAACGATAGGATCTTCTTCCACCTGAAAACGACGGGCAGCAAAACCCAGGATTAACCCAAAAATTAACCCTAGTGCACTTAGCGCACCAATAGCAATCCATAACGATATCATCAGAACTTCACCAAACCACTAAAACCCATAAAAGCCAGGGACATTAATCCTGCGGTAATCAGGCCGATAGATGAGCCTTTGAAGGGGGCGGGGACATCGGCAACAGCCAGGCGTTCACGAATAGCGGCAAACAGTACCATCACCAGAGAAAAGCCCGCAGCAGCCCCGAATCCGTAGATAGCGGATTGCAGAAAATCGTGTGATTGATTGATATTCAGCAGCGCCACACCCAGCACAGCACAGTTAGTCGTAATCAACGGCAGGAAAATACCCAGTAACCGGTATAGCGTCGGGCTGGTTTTACGTACAACGAGTTCTGTGAATTGCACTACAACGGCAATAACAAGAATGAAACTCAGGGTACGCAGATAGATTAAGTCCAATGGTAGTAAAATAAAGGTATTCACCAGCCATGAACATACTGAAGCCAATGTCATCACAAATGTTGTGGCAAATCCCATCCCGATGGCGGTTTCCAGCTTTTTAGAGACGCCCATAAAAGGACATAAGCCAAGAAATTTCACCAGAACGAAATTGTTAACCAATACGGTTCCGACAAATAAAAGAAAGTAGTCAGTCATTGCTGTGCCTGAAATAGAGTCGTTTACTTTTTATAAGATTATAAAAATGCCCTCACCTTACTGTGGGGCAAGCTATTGTTATGATAACAATCAAAGAAAATTGCGGTTATCGATCTTGTGTGAAAGTCATTTTGACCCGCTGAGAATGCTTAATGTAGGGAACAAAAATAGCGGCGGCTAATAGTGGCCATGCCAATGCCCGGAGAGCAATTTGATCAGGAATGGGGGAGAAGGCGAACGTTTTTAATGCAATTAATATGGTAACGATAAGCCAGATAATAAAGCATTGAGGGAATCTTTTTGACCGGCGGAAAAGCAGTTTTAATACCCATAGAGTGAAACACCACATTACCGTTGTAATGGCAACGGAAAGAAACCACATTAAAGTAAAGTGATTATTTCCGAGGCTCAATGAAGGGTTTTGACTGAGAAAAGTCATAATATATAAAGCGAGCATGACACTAGCACTGAGAAAGGTCATGATCAGATAAGCCGCTGGGGCCAGGATCCAGCCATTAATTCTGTGGTAATCATTAGTTTTATACATAAGCTATTCCCAATAAAGCTATGTGAAAAAGAAATAGTAGGCGATTCTGCCGGGTTAGTGAATAGATGGGGTCAGAGATAATTTGCGCAACGGTAATCACTGATGATATTTTTTACTGATGTTGAATTGCAGCATATGAATAATAAGTTTGAGGGCCTGTTATGAGTGACCTGTTAAAGGTTGGGTTAGTGGGTTATGGTTATGCCAGCAAAACCTTCCATGCACCATTAATTGCCGGGGCTGCCGGTGTTAGATTGGTTGCCATTTCCAGTAGTAATGCTGAAAAAGTGAAAACAGACTGGCCAAATATTGCGGTCGTATCCCACCCTGAGGATCTTTTCAATGATCCTGAAATTGATTTGATAGTTATTCCTACGCCTAATGACACTCATTACCCTTTGGCGCAGCAGGCGCTGGCAGCGGGTAAACATGTTGTGGTGGATAAACCCTTTACCATTACGGTTGAACAGGCTGAATCTTTAAAGCAACAGGCAGAACAGGCGGGATTATTACTTTCTGTATTTCATAATCGCCGTTGGGATTCCGGTTTTCTGACGATAAAATCTCTGATTAAAGAAAATCGATTAGGCAAATTGAGATATTTCGAATCTCATTTTGACCGCTATCGTCCGGTTGTACGTCAAAGATGGCGTGAGGCGGCAGGAGAAGGCAGCGGTATTTGGTATGATTTAGGTCCTCATTTACTTGATCAGGCGGTTCAATTGTTTGGTAAACCGCAATCCATTACGGCTGATTTGGGGATGATCCGTCCACAGGCCGAAGCGGTGGATTATTTTCATGTATTGCTGAATTACCCGGATATCAAAGTGGTTCTTCACGCAACAACACTGGCGGCGGCTGAGTCTGCGGTTTATACGCTGCATGGTATGGAAGGCAGCTATGTGAAATATGGCCTTGATCCTCAGGAAGAACGATTGAAAGTCGGGGAAAGGCCGCCACATGCTGATTGGGGATATGATATTCGTGATGGAATTGTGACGTTGTCACGTGAAGATGAATTAGTGACTGAATATATCCCGACGTTGCCCGGTAATTATTCTGCTTATTATGCTGCGATCCGTGATGCAATTACGATAGGCAAACCCAATCCGGTAACGGCAAGTGAAGCCATTCAAATCATGAAATTAATTGAAGCCGGTACTGAGTCTGCAAAACAGCAACGTACAGTGGCAGTTTAATCGTAACTTTTATTGATTAGTCCGGCTTGCCGGGCTAACTATTGGCAAAACAAGGAAAATAACTAATGACTTGGTGGCAAAAGTTAAAAATAGATCCTTTTTTGATGATATTAGTGACGGTAGTTGTTATTGCGACATTCTTGCCTTGTGAGGGAGAAATAAAAGTCTGGTTTCAACGGCTGACGACGGCTGCTATTGCTTTGCTGTTCTTTATGCATGGGGCTAAATTATCCCGGCAAGCCATTATTGCTGGTATGGGACATTGGCGGCTGCATTTGGTGGTTTTTCTCAGCACCTTTGTCTTATTCCCGATTATCGGATTAGGGTTGAATCTGCTGGTCCCTGAGATCATGACCTCGACAGTTTATTGGGGATTTCTTTACCTTTGCGCTTTACCGGCCACGGTTCAATCCGCTATTGCTTTTACTTCTGTTGCGGGTGGTAATGTTGCTGCGGCTATTTGCAGTGCTTCGGCATCCAGTATTTTGGGGGTGTTTTTATCACCAATATTAGTCGGGTTGATGATCCATACACAAGGTGAAGGCAGCGCTGATACATTGGAAGCAATAAAATCCATCGTGCTTCAATTAATGGTTCCCTTTATTATCGGGCATCTGTCACGGCCATTGATTGCACGTTGGGTGGAGAGACATAAAAAACTGGTTAATATAACAGACCGGTCATCAATTCTTTTGGTGGTTTATGTGGCTTTTAGTGAGGCGGTGGTTGAAGGTATTTGGCATAAGATTGATGGTTATTCGCTATTAATGATTGGGGTTGTTTGCGGTATTTTGTTGGCAGTTGTGCTGATGATTAATACTTATATCGCTCGCTGGTTAGGTTTTAATAAAGAAGATGAAATTACTATTGTCTTTTGTGGTTCGAAAAAGAGCTTGGCTAATGGTGTGCCGATGGCGAATGTTTTGTTCCCGGCTGCGACTGTTGGTGTGATGTTGTTACCGTTGATGATTTTTCATCAGATTCAATTGATGGTCTGTGCGGTATTAGCGCAACGTTATGCGCGGAGGTTAAGACGGAAATAGATGTGTAAATATATTAATTGCAATTAATATATTTACAACAATGTAATATTGGGCCGTGGAGCTTAAAATTGTAAGTTTCTGTTTAAATTTCTCCATTAATCCAATGAATGCAATGTTACACTTTAGATACTTTTCTTAATTTGAACACATTCATAGCCTTAGGACTGCCCTTCGCATACTCCCGCCATCTTTTGCTCTGCAAAGTGCAAAGCATCTTTTAAGTTACATAAAATATCCGCTGACGAGGAGTATAATTCTCGATTAATCTCATAATACATTAACCGATAAAGATATATTTCAATGCCGCGATGACAACAGCAATGCCAACGGCTAATATCAGTTTTTTCATCCAATCTAAATCTGTTTTTATAGTATTAATATCGGTTTTAATGCTTTCGGTAGCCGCTGTCAGATCTGCTTTGGTGGCGGCACTTGTGTTTTGTAGTTCCGCAATGATTTCAACGATTTTTTCAGATTGCTCATCGTTAAAACCCGATGCTTTGAGTGCTTTAACTGCTGTAAGTGTATTCATTGTAAGTGAAGCCATTTTTTCATCCTCTAAAACATAAGACAGTCAATTGATTACTTCTAAAGTAAGAATAAGACTATAAGGATACAAATGCAACACGGTAGTAAATGAGATTCACCATCACCTGATGAAAAGAACGCTGGCAGGGTATTCTGTTTAATATTTTAGTTTTTTAGGGTTTGGGTAAAAAACAGCTATAGAGTATTGCTGAGTTGAATCTAGACAAATCTGTGTTGATATGACGTAGGGTTCTAATATGATTTATGCTAAAAATATGACAAATAAGTGGGTTTAAGTTGTACTTAAATAATTCGATATATTTTTTAAGATTTTGAAATGAATAATGAGAAAAGATTTATCGTTTGTACATTCAGTTTGGCACCTGATTTTATTGAGTGTTAAATTACTCTAAGTAAATAATCCTAATCAGGAATGGAAACCCCATTCCTGAACTGTTTATATATTTAACGGTTTGCTGCTTTCACGCGTAATGCCTGTTTTTCTACATCACTGATAAAAGCGGTTTCCAGCCCATTCATTTGAGCCTGACGGATTTGAACGGTAGATAAACCGGCGGCAGGTGCGGCTACTGCATATTCATGGCGGATCTCAATACCTTCAACTGCGGGATCATCCGTATTGATAGAAGCAAGAATACCTTTTTCCAGGAATTGTTTCAGTGGATGGTCCAGTAAAGAATTAACGGTGCTGGTCTGAAGGTTTGAGGTTAAACAGGATTCAATACCGATACGATTTTCAACCAAATAATCCATCAGAGCCGGATCAGTAATCGCTTTTACACCATGACCAATCCGCGTCGCACCTAATTCACGAATAGCCTGCCAAATACTTTCAGCGCCAGCCGCTTCGCCGGCATGGACGGTTATTTGCCAGCCGGCATCACGGGCTTTGGTAAAATGAGACTGGAAAAGATGTCCGGGGAAACCTAACTCATCACCCGCCAGATCCAGTGCGGTAATATGCTGGTGGTGAGCCAGCAGACCAGCCAGCTCCTGAGTACAGGCTTGTTCACCAAACGTTCTGCTCAGAATACCGATAAGACGAATATCGATATCGTTATTTTGACAGGCAGAATGGATACCATCGATAACGGCTTCAACAACGCCTTCAACCGGCAATTGATGCTTCATTGCCATGTAATAAGGGGAGAAACGTAACTCGGCATAATCCAATCCGGCATTGACAGCATCTTCAACATTCTCGATAGCAACACGACGACAGGCATCCAAATCAGCCAGCACCGCCACTCCCCAATCCAATTTTTGCAAAAAGCTGACGAGATCGGGTTCATTGCCAATAATTTGCACATGGGGGAGCAGTGATTCCAGGTTATTAGCCGGAAGTTGGATATTATGCTGGCGGGCAAGATCTAAAATGGTCGCTGGCCGGATATTTCCATCAAGATGACGGTGTAAATCTGTCAGCGGGAGCTGCATGTCAATCATATTCCAAGTCCTTTTTTATATAAAAAAGCCAGTCAAATTAGTTGACTGGCAATTTAACAAAACGTTTATGGCTGTTTTATTGCGCAGGTTTCACAGTACCTTCTATTTGTACCTTTTTACTGTTGTGAGTGTCGTTTTCTGGCATTATTTGCTCTGGCGTTGCCCCATCATCAGAAGGGTCAGCTAAATGGTATTCAGACATGAACTGATGTAAGGGCATTTTCTTACCGTTCATTTCGACATTACCGTCTGCATAGTTAAACTTAATGCTGATGGCATCTTTATCAACAGTGGTGATTTTAAACAGTTGGCCGAATTGTTCAAACTGTTCTATCTGTTTTGCCGCATCACCCTCAGCTTTCGCTTTATCCATACCATTCATCATCATTGCCTGGGTTGCGAACTCAGTCATCATGGGTTTTGGTAAGGTGACATTCAAAGACATATCCTGAATTAAAGTGCGGATAGCGTCTTCGGTTTTCATTGCAGACAGATTGCTTTTATCTTTTGGTAAGTTTTTCAAGCTGACTTTGTAACTGATGCTGCTTTCACCTTTGGCATTTTTCCAGGTCAGTGGCTCGATACCAAATTGTGGATTGTTTTTCAGCAGGATAGGAAAGTTAGAAAAGACGGCGTCAATAATGGCCGCGTTTGTAGCATCGGAAGAAAGATCACCAGACGCGAGGGATTTAGCTGTGGCATCATTGTACGCTTGGGTAAATTTACGGACAGATTCACCATCCAGACGATCCGCAGTAATAGCAAATTTCCCTGAACCGAAATCGGTATTTTTCAGTTTGAGGCTATCTAAGCTATAAGTGACTTTCCCTTTCAGGTTAGTTTCGTCTTCACCGATGTTTGAATTTATCTTAACACCGGAAAGAACCATATCTTCATTGCCGATCCCTTTCAGGCTGATTTCCTGAATGTTGATGTTTTGATCACCAACATAGATATCAAATTTGCCTTTTTTGTTGGATAGGTCCAAATCAATCCCTTTAACAACGAAATTTTCATTGTTTTTATTGATAGTCAGTTGGTCACTCTTTATTGCCAGTGATATCTCCTTCAGATCACGGCTGAGATCTGAAGTCAATTTAGCACCGGAAAAATTGAATTTAGCCCCATTTTGTTCAAAATCGACGGGGATGATATCCACATCGGAAATAACAGAACCGCTATAACTAACACGGGAATCAGCAGCGAACAGGGATTTTCCCTTAGTCATTTCGAATAGTGGTTTTAGTGCTTCGTTATTTTCCAGTTCGGAATGAACGGAAGCCATGCTGGGAATAAGTGTCAATTTCTTCACTTGTGCTAGCGGGAAAGGGCCGTGATCAATCACAGACTTAATTGAAATCTCTTCACCCGGCTTGATTTCTGCGTTTTTAACGCCATCTTTAACCGTCAGGACAAGCTGCACATCAGAACTGAATATCCCGCGATGGAAATCTTTACTCTGTAGTACCAGACCCGTTTCAGGGAATGCTTTTTCCAATTCAGCATTTGCGTGGGAAACTGATTGGCCGATACGTTGTTCGATTTGCTTACCTGTATACCATGAAGCCCCAGTCCAGGCTGCACCCAAGGCAATAATGACACCTACTGCCACTAACGATTTTTTCATAATGAAAGTCCATCCTTCCAGTACATATTTCGCAGGTAATATGTACTCTTTTGTATAAAAATGGCCGTTAACACCACTTGGAATTTACCTCGCGTTTAACAGCCTATGAATTAAATTTTAAACCCAGATCCGCATTATTGATTAAAAACCCGGGCGGTAAAACCATTACCGTGAATAATCACAGTTTTTTCTGCCGCAGAGATAAATACTGACTCACCTGGGAAAATGTTTAACTGGTGTTCTCCAGATTGTATAACTGTTTGACCTTCAATACAAAAAACAATCGATGCTGAATCATTATCAAGAATAATTGGCTGTTCTGATAAAGAATAAACAGAAAATGTGAAATCATTGATAGGAATAGGGAAGTTTTGCACTGTTTTTTGCTGTTTTGGCAGGGTTAATAATGTGTTTATTGGTTTTGATACAAAATCAAGGTTTGCCATTAACTCAGGAATATCCATATGTTTATTGGTCAAACCCGCTCGCAGGACATTATCTGAATTTGCCATAACTTCAAGGGCAACACCTTCCAGATAAGCGTGAGGCGTACGGGCACATAAAAACATCGCCTGGCCGGGTTCAAGTTCAATAACATTGAGTAAAAGTGGGGTAAACAGGCCATTGTCGTCAGGATAAAACGCCGTCATTTTTTTAATGGTATCCCACGGTTCGCCAATACGGCTGTTTAATGCTGATTTTAATACACCCAGCGCCAACTGTTTTTGTTTACCTTTCATATGGAGTAATTGGGAAAATAAAAAAGCCAGATTCTGTTCGTCTGGTTTCTGAATGAAAAACTGAATCTTGGGATGCGCGGCGGTAACAACTGCCAATAACTGTGCAATTTCGTTTAATGGACGGAACCCATTCATGGCCCGAAAAGGCGTCAGGGCATAAACCAATTCGGGCTTATGGTTATCATCTTTGTAATTTCTTTCAGGTGAGTTCAATGGAATACCGGCGGTGTTCTCTTTGGTAAAACCTTCTTCGGCGGATGTTTTATCAGGATGAACCTGAATAGAGAGAGGTTGAGCTGCGCACAATACTTTAAATAAGAACGGTAAACGGTGAAATCTGTCCGAAACCTTTTTCCCCAGATATTTTTCCGGATCACTGGCGATTAATTCATTTAAAGCAACTGGTTTGCCAGTTTCAGGATCTGCCACAATCGAACTGCTTTTAGGATGGGCACCCATCCATAATTCAGCCATGGGCAGATCATCTGGGTTCTCAACACCATAAATATGAGTCAGGGCGGTTTTACTCCCCCATGAATAGTGTTGGATTTGATTTATCATCTTCAACATGGTCGTTGCTCTCTTTTTAAAAAATCAATCTATTTCCTTCAGGCCACAATACAATAAACACGACTTGGTCGGCATAATCAGGAACTAATATGTGGCATGATAATGGAATGCCAATCAGTTTATCTGCAAAGGCTGGTTATGCATATTCGATTATTCTGTGTGTTAAGGAGATAGTAATAATGGCAGCCACTCGCATTGAAAAAGACTCAATGGGGCCTATCGAAGTACCTGCTGACCAATTATGGGGAGCGCAAACTCAACGTTCACTGGAGCATTTCCGCATTTCGCAGGAGAAAATGCCTGTTGCATTGATCCATGCTCTTGCGTTGACCAAACAGGCTGCGGCCAGTGTGAATATGGATTTGGCTCTTCTGCCGAAAGAACGTAGTGACGCAATTATCGCTGCCGCGAAAGAAGTGCTGGAAGGTAAACATCCGACAGAATTTCCTCTTGCTATCTGGCAGACCGGTTCCGGAACACAAAGTAACATGAACATGAACGAAGTGTTGGCGAACCGTGGTAGCGAGATCCTTGGCGGGGTACGGGGCAGTGAACGCCTTATCCATCCTAATGATGATGTGAACAAGAGCCAGAGTTCGAACGACGTTTTCCCAACAGCAATGCATGTTGCCGCCGTTATCGCGCTGCGTGAGCACCTTATCCCTGAGCTGAAAGTATTACAAAAAACATTGGCTGATAAAGCCGAAGCTTATAAGGATATTGTCAAAATTGGTCGTACTCACCTGCAAGACGCGACGCCATTGACCTTGGGTCAGGAAATTTCGGGTTGGGTGGCCATGTTGACGCATAACCTGAAACACATTGAAGACAGTATTCCACATGTTTGTGAACTGGCATTGGGCGGAACGGCTGTTGGTACCGGTCTGAATACCCATCCTGAATACGCTGTGCGTGTTGCTAAAAAGCTGGCTGAATTGACCAGTCACCCATTTGTTACCGCACCCAATAAATTTGAAGCGCTGGCTACCTGTGATGCTCTGGTTCATTCTCACGGTGCATTGAAAGGTCTAGCTGCATCCATGATGAAAATTGCTAACGATGTTCGTTGGCTGGCTTCTGGTCCTCGCTGTGGCATCGGTGAAATTTCAATTCCTGAAAACGAACCCGGCAGTTCAATCATGCCAGGCAAAGTTAACCCGACTCAGTGTGAAGCGGTCACGATGCTTTGCGCCCAGGTCATGGGTAATGATGTGGCTATCAATATGGGCGGTGCGTCTGGCAACTTTGAACTGAACGTGTTCCGTCCGATGGTTATTGATAACTTCCTGCAATCTGTTCGCCTGCTGGCTGATGGTATGCGCAGCTTCAATGAACATTGTGCTGTCGGTATCGAGTCTAATCGCGATCGTATTACGCAGTTGCTGAATGAATCGTTGATGCTGGTCACGGCGCTGAATACTCATATCGGTTATGACAAAGCCGCAGAAATTGCCAAGAAAGCGCATAAAGAAGGGCTGACTTTGAAACAATCTGCAATGAAACTGGGTTATCTGACAGAAACTGAGTTTGATGAGTGGGTTCGTCCTGAAGATATGGTTGGCAGCTTGAAATAATGACTGTTTAGCTATTTGAACCGGAGCCTTGTGTTCCGGTTTTTATTTTCGTATAAGCCGGTATAGGATCACGATACAGCATTGATTCAAGCGTGACATATCCTAACCCTCGAACGGGGCGTTTCATCCACTGAGTTGCTTTATCTTTGTCGCCATCCAACCGTTTTCCAAAGTGGGTTGCTTTGTGTTTTATGTGCACTAAATTTCACGATACAAATGCAGTCTTGGAATAACCAATTCCAATGGTTTAACTTTGGGTTTATAGCGATGCACTATTGCATTGGCATCATAATCAGGCAGTTCGCCGATCTTTGGTAGGATCCCGCCACAGTTAACATAAAACGCAATTAATGGAAGAGGGCAGGCATATTGCACTTGCTTTTGCTGCTCTGCATACCAAACCCGTGCAATCGGTTGTACTTTCACTGGCCGTTTTATTTTTAAAATCACATCCTCCGGCAATTTTTTTATATCGGTAATTTCTTTGGCAACAAATTCTGCCCATTGTTCCCGGGAATAGGGGGAAACAGCACGCCCTGAGTGATAACTTTTCTCCAAACGCGCCAAAATTTGGTTTTTTGTGACTTTATTAATAATGTTTTTATTCGCCCAACCAAAACGCACTGAATCAGGATTGAGAAGGGGAGTGATTGTTCTGTAGGCGTTTAGTGTAATTAATCCATGTAATTGATGATGAACAAACTCAAACCGCTGCTCTTTATTCACACCTGATTGTACTGTGACGATGTGTTCAAGTTCTGCTTTTAACTGATTAATCTCCTCGATCAGATTTAAAGCAGAGTGGTATTGCTGTTGATCTACAGAAAAACATAATACACCCGGCAAGCGAACAGCCGCTTTGCTGCTAATATTTTGATTATTGTGGTGTATAAATAGCCTTTGATAATGGTTTAAACCCAAATCTAAAGCTTCATTACCTGAAATTTCATTAACGGTTATTTCTGTTATTGGCTCATGTTCGCTGCCTTTTTTAACATCAGGCAGAACAAACACACGGGCGGCCAATAAAGGGTAGCTATGAAGGAGTTCATACAGTTGTCTCAATTTATTTTCTTGTTTTTGAAAACAACGATTTAAATCTTCAATTGATAAGTATTTATTCATATGAATAACAAAATTAGTTACAACATACTTTTTATTATAGAACAAAAAGTGCAAACTTCAAGCTCATTAGTCGCATTTCAAGGTCTACATCTAAACATTTTCATTAAAACATAAATTTAATTAATAATTGTGATGGCATTAATAGTGCAATTACCTTCCCTGTCCTATGCTTAGGGAGTAAGTTACTGTAAATAATCCAATATCCAGATTTTCCTGCAAATCTGGATATCCCAGCAGATATCAAAATAATGCTTTGGAAAGATTATGTTAGCGTTAGTTAATGGTTTTATTCTTTGCTTAGGGCTTGTTGTTTCGATTGGCCCTCAAAACATGGAAATTCTCCGGGTCGGTTTGTTGAACGATCGTGTTGGCTTACTCGCTTCGGTTTTCGTGATTTGCGATGTCATCCTGATTATCACAGGTGCGTTGGGTGTTGGAAGTATCATTGCGTTAAACCGGGGAATTACGGTGGCTTTGACGTTACTCACGGTAATGTTCCTGTTATTCCTGACGTTTCAGGCGGTGCGACGGGCTATAAATGAGGGTGGGGCGGTTATTTCCCTTGGCGGGCAACAAAATACCCGTCCCTTCAACATGGTAAAACGTGGGCTTGCTCTCTCGTTCCTGAACCCTTTAGCGCTGCTGGAAACTGTTGTCATCCTGGGATCAACGGCAGCGCCTTACCCTGCCAATCATCGGATTTTTTTCGTGGCTGGTGCGCTTACGGCCTCGGCCATGTGGTTCTACGGTCTGGCCTACAGTTCACGCTGGTTCTCAGCCTGTATATCGAAACCCTGGCAGCGTTGCATTATGGAATGTGTTGTCGCTGTCATCCTATTCATTACGGCTTGTTGGCTGATATTACGCACTTTCGATGGTTGAGTTGACAAAAGTTCAGATTTCTCAAACCAAACTAAATTGAATTTCTTAAGTGATCTACTATTTATTTAAATACAATACTTGTTAAAATTAATGTGATTAAGTGCTAAGTTTATAATCACTTCAACGTAACATGATAGATTGTTACTAGAAAACCACACAAACTATTGGAGTAGATAGCTTGGAATTAGATCAAGTAATTACCGCGCTTAAAAAGTCTGACAACAACTGGACTATAGAGCAAACAGGTGAGTGTCTTGTCATCACTAATGAAGATGGTGTTAAGGCGCACCTGGCAATTTGTGGAAAACAAATTACAGTAGAAGTGTTGATGTTTTCTGAAGAACATGTTTCGGATACTGCTGCCTTAAATAAATTCATTTTAGAAACGCATAAGATGATCCCTCTGACCTCTGTTGGCATTACCAAAATAGAGGGGCAATCTTACTATGCCGCTTTTGGCGCTTTGTCTTCGGAATCAAAAGTGGAGAGTGTTGTCATTGAAGTCTCTATGTTGTTCGCTAACATCAATGAACTTCTGGATGCATATTCTGAGTTTCTGAAATAACAGCAATAGGGTAAATATCAATGAGTAGTGTATGGAAGAAGCTTTTCAAAGCAATTAAAGGTACTGTGAATAATGCGGCAGAAACTGTGGCTGACGGGAACGCATTAACCATTCTTGATCAGGAAATTCGTGAAGCCAAAACAGAAATCCGCCGTGCTGATGACAGCCTGATTAGTATTATCGCTAAACGCAAAATGGCAGAGCAAAAGGTCTCAGCCATCAAAACCAGCATCACTGAATATGAAGGGCACGCTCGCTCCGCTGCTAATAAAGGTGACAATGGGCTTGCGCTGGAATGTGCTCAGAAAGTTGCGAACCTGCGTGGTGAACTGGAAACCGGGCAATCACAGCTAGATGCTTTCAAGGCGGCAGAAACTACCCACCGCCGCACGGTGCAAGAAGCTAAAGAAAAAGTGTCTCAGCTTGAGAATCAGGTTGACCTTGTTAAAGCCACTGAACAAGTACAAAAAGCACAGGCTGCAACCCATAACTCTGTTGTCGGCGCGTCTTCAAAAACATCTACTGCTCTTGATTCCCTTGAGCGCATTAAAGCACGCCAGGCCGAGAAAGCGGCTCAGTTTGAGGCTCAACAAGAGTTGCACGATAGCGCGACTTCAAGCGACTTGGACAAAAAGCTTAAAGAGGCTGGCATTACCTCAAGTTCCGCGTCCGCAGAAGATGAACTTGCCCGTATTCTTGGCAAATAATCTCTCAGGTTGTTAAATCAAGATCCTGCTCCTTAAGCAGGATCTTCCTCTGTAAATTCAAAGGATATTTCTATGTTTTCCAAAATCGCCAAGGCGTTTAAGAGAGCATTTGATAGCAAGGAAATCATGCCTATTGGTCCGACGGTACCAGAAGTATTGGGTTTGCGTATTGGCGGTGCACTTGAGATAGACCCACTGATACTAAAACTGATCGAGTCTGACCTTACCATCGAAAACGCGGCCTCAACTCAGCTTATATGCTCTGTCGGTGTTGTCGATCTTGGTGATAATGTGCGTTTGGTTCGCTATTACACCGATGATGAAGGTTATCTCCAGGTGCTTCAAGAAGACGAGAGTGATGATAGAGTGAAAGAGGTGAGCCTCTGGTACTTCTACGAAACCAAGCCAATCGACGCCCAAACTCAGTGGGATGCGCTGATCCAACGCGGTATCGTCACACCGAGCGGGCAATATGACCTCGACGGTACCCAGTTTTCCCGGTTGTGGGACAACACGAAGCCCGTCGCTGTAACTGAGAAAACCTACCATCAGAATGGGACCATCACTGAAACTGATCAGTTCATCATGGTTTACACTCGCCAGGTTTCAGATAACAGAACAGAAGAGTTGCTGATTGCTGGCGAAGAAAAGATTGTCGGCAATAACTTGGACAGACTGATGGTAAAAAGTACCGGTATCCAACTTAATCAAACAGATTTTAAAGTGGTGGCATAAATGATTACATTAGCAAATGAAGAGCAGGCTTTAGCTCAATTTATTAACAGCATAACCAACTTTGGCTTGTGCTTTGGTCTGGCGCTTGTTTTCTTCATTGTATTCAAATTCATCTATGTCATGGTGACGCCACAGGATGAATGGAAGTTGATCAAGGAGGAAAAGAACACGGCCGCCGCAGTATCGCTAGGCGGCGCTTTGGTGGGTTATACCATTGCAATTGCCAGTGCAGCCAGCAATTCTGTAGGTATGACTGATTTTATGATGTGGGGTGTTGTTGCACTACTGGCGCAAATTGCTGGCTTCTTCATCGTTCGTATATTTATGATGCCAAAAATTGTCTCTCGCATTGAAAACAATGAGATCCCTGCCGCTGTCGTTTTGGCCGCAGTTTCAATCTCTGTTGGCCTTCTAAACGCAGCTTGTATGACTTACTAATTATCTCGAGGTTGTATGACGAACGACAATAAAAAGCGCAGAATGCGCAGCACAGGCATCAACATTGACAGTAAACGTAAATATTGGCGTACTTTCTCACTCACTTCGTTGGCACTCGGTATTGGTTCGCTAGTGGGCTGTGGTCAATCGACAGATGAATTGTCAATTAAGGTCTACAAGGATCTGGCAGCTTGTCAAAACGATCCACAGAATACAATTACGGCTGAATGTGAAGCCACGTATAAGGCTGCATTGCGTGAAGCAGATCGTACTTCGCAAAAATTCAGGCAAGCAGCGATGTGCAAACTTGAGTACGGCGAGTGTGAAGAAATGCCGGGTAAGCTTGGTTACCGACCAAAGATGGCTGCCTTCATGATGGCTGATGTAAAGCCTGAGTATTTCAAGGAGTACAACATTTCTGACAAGTACCGCAATGTATTCTACCAACCCATATTCACTTCAACATCAAGCTATAGCGATCTGTACGGCGATCTGTTTTTCGCTGATGGCAAGGTGATTGGCTCTTACTCAAATATGGACAATATCCAGTTCGAGATGAGTCAACGTTATTTGCATCCATTGGCAACCGTCCGTTTGCCACCTAAGCAAGAAATCGCTTCGGGGACAGCAAATGTCTCTTCGGGTATGAACTCGACACTAGGCACTATAGGGTCTGCTTATATAGCATCGGAACTGCTCAAGAACAGAGATAGTGCGTATAGGGAAAGAATGTATAGAGAACGCTTAAATCGTGAGAGGGAACAGCAATCTGGAAGCTACTACGGTGGCAGTAGCAGCTATTCAACTGGCTCTAAGGACCAATTTAGCCGGTTCCCTGACCACAATAAACCAATCGTAACCACCAAGTCTAAAGGGGGTTTTGGCTCAACATCCTCAGCTAAATCAAGTTGGGGCCGTAGCTGGGGCGGTTAATCAGCTGTTTGTCTAGCCTCTTTGTATCAGATTCTTGCATAAAGCCATCAATACGAAACGTGCGACAATTTTCTTCAAGATTCAGATAAGCAGTATCGAGAAAAGGTCAAAAAATGCTACAGATCCCAACTACGCCACGCCATGATTGGAAAGCGCGGGCAAAAGAATTTGGTTTTGGTTTCCACACGATTGACGATGAACCGTACTGGATGGAAGACCGTTACTATCAGTTTACTCTCAAACAGATTGAGGAACACATCGAAGATCCGACAGGGGAAATCCACCAACTGGGCCTGCAAGCGGTAGCGCGAGTGGTTAGCAGCGATAAGCTGATGACTAAATTTCAAATTCCAGAGGCAATGTGGCCGTTGGTGCGCCAATCCTGGAAACGCCAAGATCCGAGTCTTTATAGCCGACTCGATTTTGCCTACGATGGTAAAAATCCGGCGAAATTATTAGAATTCAATTCAGATACGCCGACCTCGATCTATGAACTTGGCTTTTTTAGCTGGCTGTGGCTGGAAGACAAAGTTGACCGTGGAGAAGTACCACGCTCTGCGGACCAGTTCAACTTATTACAAGAATTACTTGTGAATCGCTTCTATGAGCTTAAATTGTTCCTGCCATTCAACACACTTCACTTTACATGCTGTAGGGATACAGAAGAAGACCGAGGCACGGTCGAGTACATGGCTGATTGCGCCAAAGATGCCGGCATTCACACAGAATTTGTCTACGTTGAAGATATTGGCCTGAGTGAATGCGGCAAATTTACGGATAACAATAGTAAGATCATCGACTCTATATTCAAGCTATACCCGTGGGAGTTCATGTTTCGCGAAGAATATGCTCAACACCTGGCAACTGCTGGTGTTAACTGGTTTGAGCCAATGTGGAAGTGCATTACCTCGAACAAATCAATCTTACCGTTGCTTTGGGAGATGTTCCCAGGGCATCCGAACCTGCTTGAAGCTTACTTTGCCGATGACCCAAAAGCTAAACGCCTGACCCATTACGTAACAAAACCAATATTTAGCCGTGAAGGTGCAAACATCAGTATTCACAAAGATGGCAAAATAATTGAGAAAGTCGGTGGGCCTTATGGGGAAGAAGGTTACATCGTGCAACAATATGCCCCGTTGCCAAAGTTTGGTGATAACCACGTTCTTATCGGTAGCTGGCTCATCAATGACAGACCTGCGGGTTTATCAGTGAGGGAAGATGTTGACTTAATCACCAAGGATACATCGTTATGTGTGCCCCATATTATTTTAGGCTAATTGCATCCCTTCATCGCAGTTATTGATACAAATAATCCTATCACCATAAAAGGGGGGTGAAGCCCAATGGAATGAGTTGCATTGAAAATAACTCGATACTTCAGAACTCCCATAGGGGGCCTCATTCAATCCGGTACTGACTAACCCTGAGGAATTCAGAGCCAGCCTAAAAAGGTAATCGTCTGCTCTTTCACATAAGCATGGACTTATTCAGGAAAGTCGAGTACATCGACATCCATCGACTGGTGAATGACGCGTGATACGAAGATGTCGTCATCCTGCAAAATGTAGTAGATAGAATGCTTCTTGAATTCGAAGCGGCGCATTCCTGCGTATACCCAATCACATTCCCTGCCAATCCAGGGCGATGTGGTTAGTAGCTCGAAAGTTCTTTTCAGTTCATCGTGATAACATTTGGCCTGATTTTGACCAAACTGCTGTATTGTGTAACGGGCAATCTGAAATATGTCTTCATCAGCCAGCTCGGAAAACTTATACATTTAAGTCCCTTGCTGCCCTTACAAAAATGTCATCCATACTGTTTTTGCTGGCCGGGGAATTCAGACCTGCCAGCACCATTTCACGGACATTCTGAATACGCTGCTCGCGAACTTCCATCAGGCGTAAAGCATCACGGATAACCTCGGATGTGTTGCCATAACGACCAGATTGGATCATATCACCAACGAATCCATTGAAGTGTTCACCGAGGGTAACACTGGTTACTCGAGCCATAAATCCTCTTCTTATTGTATTACTGAGTAATACAATGATAGCAAAGCACAAGAATGATTGCCAGCGGATTGGCAAATATGACTTCAATCATGGAAGAACATACATACTTTGGGTAGCGGGGGCATTTGAACAGAAACTAAGGCCTGCCTGAGTGCGTTCACGGATCAGGTTACGCGCTCAAACTCTGCCAGCGCATGCTATATACCCGTCACCTTTCCGATGGTGTGAGAGGCAGTAAAAAAAACGAGTGTTTTCTTTACTCGATGGTCAACACAAAATTTTATGATATACTATTAAAAGGTATTACCTTTTAATATCGAGGTGCCAACATGGCGACATCAGTAAAAATTGATAATGATTTGAAAAGCCGGATCCAGCACCTGGCTGAAGCACGACACCGTTCGTCACACTGGATCATGTGCGAAGCGATCCGCGATTATGTTGAGCGTGAGGAAAAGCGAGAATCTTTCAAGCAAGATGCATTACGCGCCTGGCAAGCTTATCAAGAAAACGGACTGCACCTGACTCTTGAAGAAGCCGACTCTTGGCTGGCGAAACTTGAAGAGGGCGAAGATGCGGAGCTGCCTAAGTGCCACATCTGATTTGGTCTCCTCCCGCTCTCGCTGATGTACAGCGACTCCATCGCTTCCTTGCCCTGAAAGATGGAGAAGCGGCTCGACGTGCCATCAAAACAATCCGGGCAGGCGTAAAAATTCTGGCGCACCAGCCAGAGGCTGGGCGTCCTATTGCAGATATGGACCCTGTGTTTCGGGAATGGCCCATTGATTTCGGAAGTAGTGGCTATATCGCGTTGTACCGATTCGATGGTGAAATCGCAACGATCTTAGCAGTTCGACATCAAAAAGAAGCCGGATATTAAAAGAAAGAATAATGACAGATGACGGCCAATGAAAAATTCCTGACCCAACGGCAACAATCGGCATCTACACCCATGTATCCGATCAATACTCGGTATACAGCACCAAAGCCATTTCCTGTAATCCAAGGGAAGTCCTTGATGGCCTGCTGGAGCGCAACGTCAATTACGGAGTATTCACGCCCTTACTGAACAAAACGGTAGATTTGGACATTGTTGATTGTTGAAGAGCAATGGGATGAGATGATCCATGTTGCCACATCGTTAAAAGAACGTACGGCACCGGCACATATGATTGTGGAGCGGCTGACAAACAGCTTCCCCTCTGACCGCTTATCGAAGGCCTTCACCAACCTGGGCAGGACATAAAAACCGAATATATCCTGCGCTATATCACTGACAAAGACTTGTACCGCACGATTCAGCTTCAACTCAACAAAGGCGAATACCGGTAGATAATTGTGAACTTCCCCCATTTATTTGTTTTCCTCTCGTTCGATAAGAGTGCTTATGACCTGCGTCAGTTGGAAAATCAAATCGACACGTCCGGAATTGTTTTATACGGCGATCAGGACGAAACGTTACAGGTCACTTCAAAGTATTAAGCGTCATTCTGCTGCCAGAACGATTTGTCATGGTCAGAGGTGAAATCAGAGTAGGAACAGCATTATGCTGTTCCCAAATTATTATATAATATGTACTAGATGTCAGACAGGATTAATTGTTGTATCAATGACTTGGTAAAACGCGTTAAGGGTGTCTGCAATTGTCCACACACCCAATATAACGTGATAACCTTGATAACCTTCTGGTAAGGTACATTTATTAATAACTTGATTTCCTGGCATTCTCTCTTGGTAATCCTCAAAACAGAAAGGTGTACTATTAAATTGCTCTCTGGTTAAAGGCTTATTGGGATCCCAGTTTGGTTTGGTAATAAAATATTCCCAGCTTGCAGTTTTGTGTTGAATGACAATTTCCCATTTGAACTCAATATTACGGGTAGTAATAGCAATTTTTTTCCAGCGATCTTCTGTTTGGACATCCAACGCACCAAAGTGACCAATACCAGCACTGGCAATGTGACCATCTTCGGGACCTGCTTGTGGGAAGCCTTTCTTAGCTTCAAGAGATTGAGGCTCATATTTAACCAGCCCACAATCCGTATTTTGTTGATTTCCCTGAGCAGAACAAAGGAATGCACGACTTCCGGGGCTATCAATATAACCATGAGCCCAGGCACTATTAAATAAAGCTGCAATTATCGTAGTGGCTAAAGTCATATTCCTCACTTTATGTTTATACATAATAGTGTCCTCCATTAGACAGGATGATTTATCTATGACAAGTAAAGCCCCGGGACTTAATCATTCATTTTAGGTGAATATAATATGATTATCCATTTCATAAATTGATTAATAATCTAATTACATTAAGCTATTGAAAGCCTGTCTAAAATGTGCCTGTTATTATTTTTTGTAATATAAAACAATATGATTTTCTTAATTTATTTAACATGATTCATGCTATAAGCAATCTGTGCGTTTTAGTAGCATTTATTAACTTCAAAACACTTACTTATAGTTATGGTGATGTATATCTAACAGTCTATTCTTATGCAGATAATCTGAATGGTAAAAACTATCGATATGGAATAATGATATAGATTAATGAAAATATTAAATGATATCGTAAAAATATATAAAAAAGATATTAATTCCGTAAAATTAAATTTTTAATCATATTAATTCTATCTTTTTAATTTTATTTCATCAGGATCAATTTAATTATCAGTTTCTACTCAGAAAGCTAATTCATATGCTTTCTATTGGTAGAAAGTAGTCCCTGTAATTCCAAGGGATATTATTTGAATTTTAATATATAGCAGAGGTTATAGTGAGTATTTTATATAATGCTGTTGTGAGCCCTGGTGCTACACCTTATTATGGCTCTATTACTGTCAATAATTTACATTATGATACTGGAGAGCAGGTTCACATTGATAACTATCTGAGTTTTAACTTTCTTTCTCCGGCCTCAATATTGCCAATCTATATAAATCTGTCATTTTCCGAATGGCAAAATTGGAGTATTGACGTTCAAAATATCTTTATTGATACCAATACATTTTCTGTAACGGTAACAATAACTTTCCCAAATCCATATGTATTTGTTGTTCCAAATTCAATAAACATTGGTGTCAATGGAGATTTGACAACAGATCCCAATAAATATCTTGATTCCTTTGTTTTTGCCGCAGACAGTGCACCAAATATCAACGGGATGGTTAATATTACCTGCGCAGAGTCACCTGATCCTGCATTAGATAACCTTCAACCTACGGTGTTGTTTACTACTGCGGGCGGGTATTCAGTATCAGTCAATGTAGCAATGGGCACAACTCAGTTGGAAAGCATCCTGGCTGGTGACTATTCGTTGAGTGCTCCAGACCTGAAAAATGGGGATTTAACTGTCGTAGCTCCGGTGCTGGTTACTCCAGCTACGATAGAGGTTACTACAGGCGGAACGACAGAAGTGTCGGTCGGCTTTGGTCAAGTTGAATACTACTGCGTCATTGATTTTACTGTTGATGATATTCCGGGGCTTGAACATGAGATATTGAACGTCACGGTATTAGATGCGATAAATGGTGACATAATTGCTAATTTTGCTACTAAAGTGAATGAAACCACTCAATTACGCAAATTAAACAGTGGCGGAGTAGTTAATATTGTTATTGACACTGTAAATCTCAATAACCAGATATACACCTTTGATGTTCTTCCGGTGGAATTACAAAATGAACTAATTGATGTTAAATACACTGCCAATTTAGTCACAATAGACGATGTAGATACAACCGATTTCTCTGAATTAACGGTGACAATAGAAACCAGTGATGTGTTGCAAGGTGGATTATCAATCAGATTATCATCTGAAGAGATGGAATATGAACAACAAATCCAGATTATATCAGGAAACTCAACGTGGCTAGTTCCTGTTAAGCCAGGTATTTACACTGTTGAAGCCAGCAATTTTATTGTCTCGAAAACAGTTTATGTCGTTTCTGTGCCTGGCTCTATCACGGTAAGTTCTGGTGACCAGAATGTGCTAAATATCCGAATCGAAAAATCGGCCAACCTGACGGTGAAAGGCTTCCCTGACTCTTGGGTCAGAGATAAACTCAACGCTTATCGTGATGATCCTGTCACGTTTGGCGATACCTTGAAGTAAATAACGATTAACTATTTGGATGGCAATAAGTAAGAGATGGGAACAGTACCATTCTGTTCCCATATTGGATATTGGACGGAATGATATTCTACTAATGTTTAATAACATAAAGATCTTTCGACGATACAAAGCCAAGTGGACTAAGATAATATCCGCCAATATAAGGCTTTACTAATCTGGCACCAATATAGTAATAAACAGGAATTGCTGGTACATCTTTTGCCAGAATATTTTCTGCTTGTTGAAAATATTTTCGATCATTTGTTGCTTTGGCTTTATTTATCAAATCATCATAAGTTTCATTGCTATATAAGAAAGTATTATTAGAACTATTAGTCACAAAGTTGTTTAAAAACGTCGCAGGATTATCATAATCAGCAATCCGTGCATACCTCACCATCTCAAAATTACCTTGATGAATGACATCTAACATTGCTTTTCGTTCTTGATTCTGTAAAACAATATCTGCACCCAGATTTTTTTTCCACATTGAAGTTGCGGCAATCGCAATTCTTTTATGCTCCTCTGATGTATTATAAAGAATTTTAAATTTCAATGGGTTATCTCTATTATAACCGGCTTCATTTAATAACCGTCTGGCTTTTTCAATTCTTGCCTGCTGCGTCCACAATGCATAATCAGGCTGCTCTAAATTCATCCCTCCGGTATTTGGTGGGGTATGATTATAGGCGGGTGCTTGGCCTTGTCCTAAGACTTTATTCGCTATGATCTCTTTATCTAAAGCTAAATTTAACGCTTGTCTTACCCTGACATCATTAAAAGGTGCTTTTTGGTTATTAAAATCGTAATAATAAACCCCTAATGCGGGTGTAATGTGAACCTGATCGCCTAATTTAGTTTTTAAAGATTGAAATAAAACTGAGGGAATATTCTTGGTTATATCTATTTCTCCGGCCAAATAACGATTCACATCTGCTGTTTCTGATGCTATCGGAAGATAAGTCACTTTATTAATAACAGTATGTGCATTATCCCAATATTGAGAATTCCTGACGCCAACGACTTTTTCATTAACCACCCATTCAGATAATTTAAATGGTCCACTACTAACAAATACATCTGGGTGAGTCCACTTATCACCATATTTTTCAACCGCCTTTTGGCTGACAGGCACCATAACAGGATAAGCCAGCATCTGTAAAAAATAGGATACGGGCTGTTCTAAGGTTACCTCCACTGTCAAATTATTCAATGCCTTGACACCTAATTCATCGGTTTTTTTCCTGCCGGAAACAATATCTTTAGCATTGATTATATGCATATTTCCAAGATAACTGCCATACGGAGACGCAATTTGGGGATCAACCAAACGTCGCCAACTAAAAACCACATCATGGGCAGTAATAGGTGAGCCATCAGACCACGTTATTTCTTCTCTTAGATGAAACAACCAAACTTTATTATCTTTGGTTTCCCAACGAGTCGCTAAATCAGGGTTGACTTTTCCATCATTGCCTGTGCTGACTAATCCACTAAAAAAATCATGAATAATATTAAATTCAACATCATTTTCAACTTTATGGACATCAAGAGATACAGGTTCTGAACCATTATTACGAACGATATTTTGTTTAACTGCCAATATGGTATCTTCTGGAATAATTGCCGCATGAGATAATGTTAAATTTCCAACTATAAAACCAGTGAGTAAAAATATGTTTTTTATTACTTTCTTCATTATTCTCTCTCCAATAATATCTCATTTTTTAAATTAATATTGCTGACTGAACAACGCTTGGCATTGACTCTTCTGGAAGTAATCCTGCCCAGATATGGTACAGAAATTTATTATAACTCTACGTGTAACATTTTTCTTTAACATAAGTTTCCAAGAAAATGTGATCTAAATTATATTTACACTTGATCACTATCATCATTTACCCCATTTCTCCTGCATAACGTGCATTAATCAACGCCAAAAACCGCTCAAGAAAAGTGAGACATAACTTATAAAACCAAAATTATCTCACCGAAACACCTCTTTCAAACGTTGCCGGAATAATCTCATCAGAGGTAGCTTGTATACCATAAAACAACGGTTGATATCACACCGTCTCTTGGTAACACAACATAATGAGGAACATCATGGACCGTATGCTAGAAGGTAAAGTGGTGATTGTCACTGGTGGGGCAAGTGGCATCGGAGCGGGTATTGCTTTGGCGGCTGCCCGTCATGGCGCAGCGACCGTGATCATCGGTGACATCACAGATCAACCTCGTGAAGGAGGTACACCGGTGGCCCAGCGCCTTGGTTCGATGGGTGTGAAAGTGATATTTCATCGGTGTGATGTCACTTCACGCAGTGATATGGACTCGTTGGTCGATGTTTCTACGCCGTTCGGTGGTGTTGATCTGATGGCTTGCAACGCTGGAATCGCGTTAGCTACCGATGGCCCACAAATTAGTTCGGATGATTTTCATAAGTTGCTTACTGTCAATCTTGATGGCGTTCTATTCGGTGCACAGGCGGCGGCTGAACAGATGATGAAACTGGGCAAACGTGGGAGTATCGTGGCAACGTCGAGTATGGGATCCATTAGGACGGGTCAACTCACGACGGCTTATTCCACCAGCAAAGCGGGCGTAAATATGATGGTAGCTGCGTTGGCTGATGCTTTTGGACCATCAGGTATTCGCGTCAATGCGGTATGCCCAGGGTTGATCAATACAGCGCTTCCGCTTTCTTCGCCTGAAGTTGCCAAAACGTTTGATGTGTTGCGTGAACGGATGCCACTCCGGCGGCTAGGTGAGCCGGAAGAGGTTGGGAATGCGGTGGTGTGGTTAGGCTCGGATCTTGCGTCGTTTGTGACGGGTGTGTCGCTACTTGTCGATGGTGGGCAAACAGTGGTGTTGTGATCGTTTATTGGCTCAGATTTTACACCATAGCGTAAATAACACTTGCTCAGGCTTTTGTGTCAGAAGAGCCGAAGATCTGCGCCAGTCTCACCAACTGAGTAATTTTATCATTAGACGCGCCATTTCTGAGAATATCCAGTACTGTTGTGGATCCGTCTATACCGATATCAAGATCAAATGTATTGATTTTCTGGATGAAAAAATAGCATTTCCTGACATCACTTATTTTTCCTATATTAGCCAGTATTTCTGGAACGCCTTTTAAATATCCTTTATCGCTGGTTTTTTTATTTACCGAAAACTGGAAAACAGGATATAAATTTTCAACTCCCCAGTTTAATACAATGAGTTTATGATTCTCACCATACTTATTTACTGTGGGGCGGGTCACTCCTAAAATGTCAGCAACTTTGCTGGACTTGTAGACTCCGCCGAATTCCCCAAGATAGGTAAGAAAAGCATTTCTGCTTTCAATGAACTCCTCATGTTTTTTCTTCTCCAGAGTGGTCGTTTCCACTATTTCAATATAGTTGGCACGTCCTTTGATTTCCGCCCAAAATTCGTCATCAGGCAGAGTTAATAATAGGGGAATACTATCCGGATCTTTTTTTCTAAGTACTTCAATAAAATGGTCAGCAAGGTTAGTGACGCGTGCTTTGATAAGTTCAGATTGGTTAAACCCACTTGTCGATTTTATTACCCGGTTATTGGATCCTTCGGCTATTGTCTCCATTCGCACCTCAATGGTATTTTTCGATTTTAAGAATCCAGCATACATGAAGTTGTAAAATGTGGAAGTTTTGTCACCGATTTCTTTAGATATAAAATGATAGCCTGACTGGATGTACGTTAAAATGGTGCCTTTATTAATGAGCGACCTTACACCCACGCTAGCCTCTTCAAACAGGACAGGACTCCACATTGACAGTACGTTATTTAACTTCTACTTTTACTTTATAACTGCGGTTAAAAAGGAGAAAAAATATGCCTACTCTTGAACAGATCTTAGAAGACCTGAACGAACTAGATTTCATGCAAGCTCAAGACAATGTTGAAGTTATGCGAAACGAAGAAGGCTGTTTCGTTCATGTTCGAATGATTGCCTACGATGATCTGGTTTAACTACAAAAAGGGGGATTTGTTTCGATTATCTCCCTTTTTTTCAAAGGAGGTATATATGATCCACCTCATTGGTATTTACGAAATTTACAGAAATCTGGCTGTGCTTGGCGCATTAAAATCAAAAACGACTCCCAAAACATCCGAAGAGCTAGAACTTGGGTTTCATGATTTTTTAAAGGGCTATCAACCCAATGTTCCGCGATTAGAAAACATAGGAACTCAGATAATCAAGGACCCTGAAATGGAAGACAAGCTGGCAGATCTTTATCGAACAGACGCTCTGTTGAATGATAGAGATCAATCGTCTTTGATTGGTGATAGATAGTGAGATTCAAAGAATTCAGGGGGAGGTTCTACTTCGAACGCTGTGGGTGTGATTTGGGTCAACAGTCGTAAGCACTGGCATGTGCAAGATCTCACGGAATTATTGGTCCATGAACTGACTCACAACTTAGTTTTTATAGACGAGCTCCGATATTTGCACTTTCACGACTACAAGCGTCTTCAAAGTGGTTTGTATCTACTGAAAGAAAGCTGAGGTTGAGATGGAAATAAAAAAATCAGCTCTTGGATTCTTAATTAATAAAGCATTTACCTTTGCTTTGACTTTTCTTATTGTTCAACAGTTGATTGTGGCTTCCTCTACCTATTGGATAGCGGGATTGGCAAAACAGGTGGGTGCCAATGAGAATCTTACTCTGTACCTCGTCCTTTTTATACTCTCTCTTACGCTCGTCTACATTCCTTCTAGTTTAGCAGCCGTTTTTCTTGAGAAGTCTAAGTTTCTTGCACTTGAAAAATATGTCGAAAGGTTTCGTCTCAATTTCTGGAACCGAGCTTCCATTCGAACGAGTAAAGAATTTAAAGACTATCATTTGCCCTATGTATCTTCAGAGGGATTTCTGGTCTTTGATGAAAGCTCCAAATTTATCTTTGATTGGACCTCTGTTGTTCTAAATGTTGCATTGAATGTACTTGCTCTTTCTCTTGTTCTCGATTCGTCGATTGCATGGTCCTACCTTGTTGGTCTTGTCCTTGTTTTAATCGTCATTTTTTCCTTTAGAAAAAAAATCCATGCAGAGGGGGCAGAGGCTCAATCCGCAAGAACGGCCCTGCAACGTGTTTTATCTTTGGCGTGGGACAATTTCCTATTGGGCAATAAGTACAATCAGTCTCTTTATCAAAGAGAGTTGAGAGTCCGACAGAGTTCGGCTTTAGGAACAGCTGTTCGTAGTCAATACTGGAATAATTTTGCTTCAGCGGTGGGAATGTTACTAATGATGGCACCGGTGCTTGTTTGGACAAGTATTCTCTTCTTTAAAAATATGGACAACCCTTCTGTTCTCGCAGTTCTGGTTGCAACCTTACCTCGTCAAGTTCTTATTCTTCAGCACGCGTATGTCGTGATTTTCTATTCTACGAGTTGGTCGGCGTTGAGTGCGAGGCTCAAGGGATTAGGGCAGTCTGTAGAGACCTCGAAGACGTTGCAAAATCCGGAGGAGCGAATCCAATGGAATCGTTTGCAATCCGAAACTCATGGCACATTGCCAAACTTGGCGAGTTTAAGAGAACTCATCGCTAAGCCAACTCCATCGTCTGGACGAATCACGATTAGAGGGCCCAATGGAACGGGCAAGTCTACCTTTCTTTGCTTGCTTAAGGAGCGGTTGGGTGAATCGGCTTATTATCTTCCGGCACATCATGAACTTGTTTTTGAAAGAACTAGCGAAAAGAATCTGTCGACTGGGCAGGCACTGCGGGAATTTCTTGAAGAAATTTCTGCTAAAGCAGCAGATGATATAAAGATCCTGATGCTAGACGAATGGGATGCTAATTTAGATCTTCAATCTCGTCAGATATTCAGCGAGCTTATCGATAAGCTAAGTGAGTCTTTGCTGGTTGTGGAGATTCGTCACAACGTGTAAGCGATTCCTTGGGGCTTCTTGACTGTAGAAAAGCCTTTTTGTACGAACCTTTAAAACGACCAAAATTCCCCATTTTATCCCTCAATAAACGCCCTGGATGATTTCAGACAAAAGTGATGCTCATTCAGATTTGTAAATAATATGGAAGAAACGACTCGTGAAAAAAACAAACAGATAACCGACAATGATGCTGGTAATGACTTATTCTGAGTTGTTCACATATTTGTCATGTAACAGTTTTCTGTTATGGTCATGGTTTAATGGGTTTTTTGTCCTACGGCACTTCAAATCCCACTTATCATATTATAATAAGAGGTATGTATGCACAGCCAAATCAATTCATTACCCCAATATATGTTAGCGATCAGCATTGTTAAGCCTGGCGGCCCGGAGAAATTGCATCTGGTTCAAACGCCATTACCACGATTAGAAAAAGGCTACTTGCTCGTTAAAGTGGCGGCGGCGGGTGTTAACCGGCCTGATATATTTCAGCGAATGGGTTCTTATCCACCGCCACCTGATGCCTCTCCATTACCTGGCTTAGAGATTGCAGGAGAAGTTGTTGCCAAAGGTGGAGGTTGTGAACGCTGGAATATTGGCGATAAAGTTTGCGCTCTTGTTGCCGGCGGTGGTTATGCTGAATATTGTCTGGTACATGATTCCATTGCTTTACCCATATATGGCTTGGATTTTGTGCAGGCGGCGGCATTGCCGGAAAACTTTTTTACGGTCTGGGCTAATGTTTTCCAGACTGGCAAGTTGAAACAGGGAGAAAGTTTGCTGATTCATGGAGGAACTTCCGGGATAGGGAGTGTCACTATTATGTTAGCAAAAGCCTTCGGCACCAAAGTGATTACCACCGTCGGCTCGGATGAGAAGGCTAAAGTTGCACACAGCTTAGGCGCTGACTTTGTTATTAATTATCGAAAAGAAGATTTTGTTGATCGGGTATTGAAAATAACAGGTAATCACGGCGTTGATGTGGTTGTCGATTTAATCGGTGGTGATTATGTCAATAAGAACTATCAAGTTGCTGCTAAGTTCGGGCGAATTATTCAGATTGGTATGATGAAAGGAAATCCTGAAAACCTTAATCTGATGCCTTTAATGCAAAAGCGTCTGACTCATACAGGTTCTACATTACGTTCACGCAGTGTGGAAGAAAAAGCAGAGATAGCCAGGGAATTGGAAAAACATGTTTGGCCACTACTGAAATCAGGAAAAGTCAGCCCATTAATTTGTAAAGTATTTGATCTGAAAGATGCCGCTGATGCACATCGTATGATGGAAGCCGGTGATGTTATTGGCAAAGTGATGCTGGTAAATGTATCGTCTTAAACGTACTTCTTCTTCAATCAGGGCTATTTTCAACGAGTAGCCCTGTATTTTGTCTATTAACAGTTTCATGTTAGAAAAAATCCTTATAATTAATAAGCTTAATATCTAATAAGCTATTATTTCCCTCTGTTTTCTGATTGATTTTTATCCGTTATTTGTCCTCGCGCACAAAATCAGAATTTATATTTAACATTATTATTAATATTTTAACAAATGTGGACTATATCTATTAACAAACGATTGGTTGTAGATATGTTAATGACTAGTCAATTTCACCTGATAGGTTTTTTTTAATGTCTGGATTACTAAGGTATGAACAGCTTTTTGTAAGTCAGGTGACATAAAAGTTTCTGTCTGCTCATCAGAGAATGATAGTGATTTCATTAACAAATAAAGAAAATTGAAATCTCTCTGTTGCTGGCAGTCGTTTTTGTCAGTTTAAAAAGGGTATGTGATTATGAGTAAGCAGTTTACTTCGCACTTAAACATTGATGCGTTGTTTTTAGGCCCTAAATCAGAAAATGCAGTTTTTTTTAGAGAAATGATGGAATATGCCGTCAGTGAGCATATGCACTGGCGTTCTGATTTTCATCCGGAAGATCCCGCCTTGGTAACTTCAGTAGATCGTTATGAACCTGATTACAGAGAAACCCTGTATAGAACGGAGGGGATTCTGAACCAACTCTCAGCAAAATTGAAAAACACCTCTGTTCCCTGGTTTTCTCCCCGTTATATGGGGCATATCAATGCTGATACTTTAATGGTTTCTAATCTCGCCTATGTCATGGCGATGATGTACAACCCGAACAACTGTGCTCATGAGTCATCCCCGACAACAACCGGGCTGGAAATTGAAGCAGGGTTGGATTTGTGCCGGATGTTTGGCTATGACACCCGCCGGGCCTGGGGGCATATCACATCCGGTGGAACCGTTGCCAACTATGAGGGGTTATGGGTTGCGCGTAATTTAAAAACCATGCCGCTTGCCATTGCAAAACACCCGCAATCTTGTGATCTGGTCGAGAATAAATCAGAGCAACAACTGTTGAATATGTCGTCATCAGATATTCTGGATTTGACTGATGAATTAAAACGGCGTGGTATTTTCGAAGAAGTTCGTGAACTTTCTTGCCGTGGTATCGGGATAAAGCCAGGAATGCTTGGCAAAGTTCTGGTTCCGCAGTCGAAGCATTATTCATGGATGAAAGCGATGGATGTTCTGGGGATAGGTCAAGAGCACATTGTTTCACTGCCGGTAGATGAAAACTATCGTACTGATGTTGAAAAAATGCGGGAAATCACATTCAGCCTGATAGAGCAAGGCCAACCGATTTTGGCTATGGTGAGCGTCGTTGGAACCACTGAGGTCGGTGCTATTGATCGGGTTGATGAAGTTATTGCGCTACGCAAAGAGTGTGAAGAGCGTTACGGTGTCTCATTTTATCTGCATATTGATGCTGCTTATGCAGGGTATGCCAACGCAATGTTTCTTAACGAGCAGGGGGAGTTTATGGAATATGATGAGCTTATCTGCCGTTATCGTGAATTAGACATTATTCCTGAAGATATTATTTGGCCTAAGCCTGAACTTTATCAAAGTTTCAAGGCAATGTGTCAGGCTGATTCGATTACCGTAGACCCGCATAAAGTTGGATTTATTCAATATGCAGCCGGTGCGGTATGCATGAAAGATAAGCGTATTGTTGACTTGATTTCCTACCGTGCTGCTTATGTGTTTGAAGACGTTGAGGCGCAATCTGCTAATCAGCATGTGGTGCTCGGCGCTTCTATTATGGAGGGTTCAAAAGCCGGAGCTAGCGCAGCCGCAATGTGGGCTGCACATCGATTGGTTCCACTGAATATCAGCGGTTATGGAAAAGTGATTGCTTCAGGCATTGTGGCAGCCAATTGGATGATTAAAAAACTTTTAATGGCAGAACCCCTAGTTGTTGGTAAACGTCGTTTTGACATTCATACCATGCCTCATCCTGATTTCCATATGGTCAATTTTACTTTTAAAGAGCAAGGCAATGACGATCTGGGGCATCACAACCGCCTTAATAAACGCATGTATGAGCTTTGCTCATATGCCTCTGGCCGTACTTACACTAACGATTTTCTGACATCATCCACTTCCCTTGTTCATGGAGAATATGGTGATACACCTTGGCATTATGTCGAACGCTGTGGTTTCAGCCGGGAAGAGTGGGAAAAAGTTCACAGTCTGTATCTGTTACGTGCCGCAGTCATGACCCATTGTTTGCGTAATACTGATGATTTTGACGAGTATTGGGAACGGCTCCAGAAGATTTTTATTAAAAAACTGACTCAAATCGTTGATGAAGAAGAAAAAAAGAAAGATGCCTGATTTTCTATTATGAAATATTTACTGTTTATTTAAAGGGAAAAAATATGAAAAACCGTACTCTTGGAAGTACCTTTATCATAGCCGGGACTACGATTGGTGCTGGGATGCTGGCCATGCCATTGGCAACTGCCGGTGTAGGATTTGGTATAAGTTTTATCATGCTGGTTGGATTGTGGGTTTTAATGAGTTATACCGCATTATTGATGGTTGAAGTTTATCAATATGAGTCTCCTGATACGGGGTTGGGAACACTGGCCCAACGTTATCTTGGCAGTAGCGGTAAAATATTGGCAGGTTTCAGCATGATGTTTCTGTTGTATGCACTGACATCAGCATATATCAGCGGCGGAGGGGAATTGCTGACAACTAACCTCAATAAATGGTTTGGTTTATCCTGGCCTGCTTCAATCGGTGTTGCGCTGTTTACTTTGATTGGCGGTGGAGTGGTTTGCATTGGCACCAGCTCCGTGGATATGGTCAATCGGGTACTTTTCAGTGCAAAACTTATTTTCCTAATATTGATGTTGGGGATGATGATGCCACATGTTCAGAGTGCTAACTTACTGACTATGCCATTAGAACAAGGGTTAGTATTATCCTCAATTCCTGTAATTTTCACCTCGTTTGGTTTTCACGGCAGTATTCCCAGCATTGTGAAATATATGGGGGGAGATATACGTAAATTACGTTGGGTGTTTATTATCGGTAGCGCCATTCCGCTACTCGCTTATATTTTCTGGCAATTAGCGACGCTGGGCAGTATCAATTCCATCACATTTGTTGGTATTTTAGCTGAAAACTCAGGGTTGAATGGCTTATTACACAGTATTCGTGAAGTTGTTGCTTCACCGAGAACGGAACTTTCAGTACAAATGTTTGCTAATTTGGCACTTGCTACCTCGTTTCTTGGTGTTGCACTTGGTCTGTTTGACTTTCTGGGTGATCTGTTTAAACGCAAAAATAATATAACAGGACGTGTGCAGACCGGGTTATTGACTTTCGCTCCACCATTGGTTTTCGCACTGTTTTATCCAAAAGGTTTTGTGATGGCTTTGGGATATGCCGCTGTTGCTTTATCCATTTTAGCACTGGTATTACCCAGCCTGCTGGCATTTAGATCCCGCCAGCACAATGAACGCCGGTATCGGGTATTAGGCGGTAAACCAGTATTGGCATTGGTATTTGCCTGTGGTGTTGCAGTGATAGCCATTCAGATCGCGCTGGTGAGTGGGATGCTGCCGAAAGTGGGATGAACATTCTGTTTTGAAGATAAGTTCTTTTTTGACCAGGAATGTATTCTCTGACAAACTGCCATATGAATTATCTGTATGGCAAGCCTATTAGTGGGGGCAGTTATGAATCATACACGTTACGAAACTGATGTAGTCGCCTGGGCAAATGAGCAGGCGGCATTATTGCGTGCCGGTAAATTTTCTGAGATTGACATAGTCAACATTGCTGAGGAGATCGAAGACGTGGGTAAGAGTGAGCAGCGTGAGTTGGCTAGCCGCATGGGAGTATTAATTGCTCATTTACTGAAATGGAAATATCAACCAAGTTATAGAGGAACAAGTTGGGAAAGAACAATTAAAGCTCAAAGAAAAGAAATTCTTTATGGCTTAAAAGAATCACCCAGTTTAAAGACGAAATTAAGCGATTCAGATTGGATTGATGTTGTTTGGTCGAAAGCCGTTGCCTCAGCAATGAATGAAACGGGGTTGGATGTGTTTCCTGATGTATGTATTTGGAGTATTTCCCAAATCCTGTCTTCTGAGTTTTACCCTGATTAAGATTTGTGATGCTGAAAGCAAGATAAGCATTTTAAAAACAAAAAAGAAAAATTAAAAGTTATGATAACAATCAGTGTTTGATCTTACGAAAAACGAATGTTGATTATAAGGAGTTGGATCATGGCGAAAGAACTATTTACTGCCACAGCAAAATCTGTAGCTGGATTGAAAGTTGAATGTACATCAAGAGATTTCTCCTTTTATTTAGATGAACCGCGTAATTTAGGCGGTACTGACCAGGGGATGAATCCTGTTGAGGCTCTGCTCTGTTCCCTGGGAGCGTGTAAATGTATCGTAGCAAAAGCCTTTGCTAAACTGCATAAAATTAATTTAATTGATATTCACATTGATCTGGAAGGTGAACTTGATACTGATGGTTTCACTGGTAAAAATAAACAAGCGAAATTAGGTTTTTCTAAAATAGTCACAAAATTTTATATTAAAGCCGATAATAGCAAAGAAGAAATTCATGCCTTTGTCGATTTTATTAATAAAACTTGCCCGGTTCATGACACTATTGAGAATACGCCAAGTTTCGCCACTGAAATATATTGTGAATAATAGGCGTCGTGTTGAAATAATTCCACAAAGGAAAGATTTTTTAAGTTAATTTAAAACCCCTCCACTATGAAGTGGAGGGGTTTTAAACTCTTTATCTTGTTGATAATAATGTGGTAATTCATTACTATTGTTTAATAACGTAAACCGTAGTTATATTACAACTTACATTCTCTATGCCAACTTTAATATTTAAACCCTTTGCATAAGCTTGGCTTAATAGTTTATTAATGTTTTCAGAGCTTGATCCTGACCAAATATAACCTGGTTTTCCACAGTTACCGACTAAATTCCCGCTGAATGTATAAAGATAATGTGCAGGATTGTCCCAATCAGCCTTAATTTCTGCAACTTTAACAACGCCACTATTTGTTTCCGCTGAGAATGCGGGGGCGCTAATCATACCAATGAAAATAAATAGCATAGATATCAATTTTTTCACATTCAACTCCTGGTTAATAATAAAGAACTTGGTGTTTTGAAGTGTAGATTATGCGAATAATATTTGCACTAACTTACTGCCAATATAAAAGATATTTGTTTTAATAAATAATATAAGAATGTTTTTTTCGTTAACCTTATTGAAATTAACTTTTAAAAGCCCTCTTTTTTATAAATGTCTCGCTTCCCACTATCTTGCTGCCTGGACCATTGCTTGCCTTGAGGGAATAGAAGCAGCAGAGAGTGTATTGCATTACGTTGCACCAGAGGGAGAAAAAGAAGAATATATCGCGATTATTCCAGCCCAAGTCATTTTTCTAAACGTTTCCGACAACATTATCAAAAGCATGGCAGGCGAAATATGCCGTGGTTAACTCATCATTTACAGAACATATTACAGCAGAAATTAAGTAAAAACGCCTGTTTTGCCAATAATGTGGCCATTCTTCATGACCACATTATGGATAAGGATATCCGCATGATCTTTGTGTTATGCCAATATTATATTGTCTGCGAACAGGCTATCCATACTGACGCCAACCAAAGTGACTGAGTTCTGTCCAAATGTAAACACTAAATTATTGTCCACCATCGTAGCGTGATCCAGATAACTACTTTTTTCGTCACTGCTGCCTTCTGTGCCCAAAAATACCAGTTTGTCGGTTTTATTGTAGCCGTAAACAATATCTTGCCCAAAATCTCCGCTGAACAGGAAGGTATTGTTATTACCCTGACTTTTCAACACATCGTTACCTTCACCGCCGACAAAGACATTGTTGTTACCGAAGCCGATCAGAGTATCGTCACCATCCAGACCGAACAGCCAGGAGCCGGAGGTTTTGGAAGTAAGGGTATCATTCCCATCGTTACCGGTTACCGAATTGGCGTACTGCTTTACCCCTTGGTTGGAATACAAACCGTCGGCTCTGACCTGTGAATTCACTTCTTTGGTTAGAAACAGCCAAGTACTTTCCTTGCTTCTTATCGTGGAGATATCTGTGGCGATAGTGATATCACCGTATGCATCGCGCAGATACAATGTCCCCGCCTTGTCATAGGCTATTTCCGCGTTTTTTAACGACTTCTGTAAATCAAAGGTATTGTGACCTTTACCGCCGGCAATCATGTTAAACCCGCCGTCATCGCGGAATATATCATTACCGTCGAGACCGTCCAGATAATCGTTGCCTTTGCCGCCTTTAATCAGATCGTTGCTGTTAGTTCCGATAATAAAAGTACTGCCGGTGTGTTTTTCAGCATTCCGGTTTAAATCTTGCACCCAGGTATTGCCACGCGTGACGTTGGAAAGATTGCTAACGACAATAGTGGAGTCTTTATGGGTAAAGTCATAAAACGTTGAATCCATAACCCGTTGCATGCCGCTTTGATAGAAAGGCGTTACATGCGAAACCCAGGTTGACAGGTTGGCAATAGAGAAGGGCAATAGATTCCACGCGGTTGATGCGTAGTGATCGTTAAAGTTGACAATATTATTGGTAGCTGAATCCTTTGGCGCATCGTGCACACCCACTGACGCCGCCGTAGTACTGGTACCCGTCAGAACCCGGAATACTGGGTCATTCTCATATCCCACGTTCAACACCTTGTTGCCTTTCTCATACTGAGATGGCGAGGCAAAGGTTATATAGTTCGACTGAGAGTAAAACCCACCCCATTTCGTCTCGCTGGACCCCGCCATGCTATTCGCCGCTAACCCACCCAAACTGTGGCCGCTGACCAGAACATCGCTCCCAGTCAGACCATGAGCTTTGGCGTAGTTGGCTACGTGATCTAACAGTCGGCCAAAAGCGTTTGGTGTATAGTTATTCGAATATTCTGTTTTCCCTAAACCTACCAACACATTATTAATAATGTCGCCGAATGTATCGGTGATTATTGATTCTCGGGGGCCACTGGTGCCACGAAATGCAATACCAATTGATGTTAGGTTACCATCGGCATCATATTTCCCCATCACCTCAGCCTGGGCAGTGGAATGACTTGATTTCTCGCCATAAAAGGTCCCTCGAGCATCCGTTTTACCCTTATAGTCCAATTCATCAGCGCTGATAGTAAACCATCCCGCTTCGTTTAGTTTATCCCGTGCTTGTTTTTCCGCATCTGGGTTCCAAGGCAATTTAGTCGAAACACCCTGCGAGGTTGTACTACCGATAAGTGCAGTCACCAGCGTTAATGGTATTCCCAAACCATAACCATAGTTGTAATACCCTTCGGCAAATCCGCTACCCAGATTATGGTAAGCATATCCGGAGATAGTTTTAGCGTCAGAAAATAACTCTTTAGAAGTCGTGTCATCAAAATCTTTGTACTGAAAAACACCCATGATGCATATCCTTGTAAGGTTAAAATAAGGTTAAAAGAGTGTTCTAAAAATATTAACGAACTAGGTAAGTATAGATCTTCATGAGGATTTTAAAGAGTAACCATCTGTTAATTTATAAATTAGTGACCCATAATGAAAATTTGATATTTTCATTAAATTTTTATTGCAAAATTATTTTTTATATGTTAGTTGGTCGCGCAAATGAGAATAAACGTTCTGACCTCTCTATCACCGTTGATGGTTAAGATGGACATATGTAATTTGAAATTGGTATTGAGGATAAATAGGGGAAAATTTTATAACAGATTAATATTGCGCGAATTTTTATACAATCTCACCGACGAGCTCGTCATGACTAAGTCGTTACTGTTAGTGCGATAAATTTTTCTTTCTCTATAATGTGCTTTTCCTCACGTAGTCTACGAGATCTAAACATGAAACATTCCCCATTGCGACGCTCGCTGTTATTAGCAGGTATTACTCTTCCTTTGATCAACTTCACTTTTCCAGCTTGGGCTGGTGCTATTTCCTCATCATTGCATCAACAGCTTGCCGAGTTGGAAAACAGCACAAAAGGCCGTCTGGGGGTGACATTGATTAATACTGCTAATGGTCAAGAGATCCAATATCGAGGGAATGAACGTTTCCCTTTCTGTAGTACTTTCAAGCTGATACTTGTAGCGACGGTTTTGCATAAAAGCATGTCCCAATCAAAATTGTTAGCAAAACATATCAATTACCATGAGTCAGACTTACTGTCTTATGCACCAATTGCCCACAAAAATCTGAATCAAGGTATGAGTATCACACAATTATGTGCCGCAACGTTGCAATACAGTGACAACACTGCGGCGAACTTGTTAATTAAAGAATTAGGGGGGGTAGAGGCCGTGAACCACTTTACTCAAAGTCTTGGTGATCCTGCGTTCCGGCTCGATCGCTGGGAACCTGATTTGAACAGCGCTATTCCCGATGATCCCAGAGATACCACCACTCCAGCGGCAATGGCGGCCAGTGTGAAGAAAATCGTGCTTGGAGAGACTCTAGCTGCACCACAACGTGAACAATTGACTGTCTGGCTCAAAGGGAATACCACAGGAAATGCCAGTATTCGTGCCGGAGCACCGGTCGGTTGGGTAGTTGGCGACAAAACGGGTAGCGGTGATTATGGCACCAATAATGATGTCGCCGTACTTTGGCCCCCGGAGGGGGGTTCACCTGTCATTCTGGCGGTTTATTTTACCCAACATCAGAAAGACGCTGAATCACGCCGTGATGTGTTGGCTTCAGCAACGCGGTTGGTGATGGCACATTTAGCCTAATTTTTCCTAGAATGCTAAAAGTGTAAGTGGCAGCAACGTTGCACCCCTAATATTATGTATTTTGATAGCCTGTTTCCAGATCAATCAAATTGTATACTTTATGATTGATTAAGAATTAAGCTCACCTCTGAAAATGTGTGTCATTATGGCACACAAATTGACAATTGTGCTTTTTGTGTGCCATAATGACACTAGTACGAATTTATCAACACTGCCAATAAAGGTAACATTATGGTCACTAATACAGAGCGTAAAGATACTCGCCTGGTTGCGCGAACATCTACAGAAATACAAGAGATTATTCAAAGGGCAGCCGATTACTGCGGTGCAACCCTTTCACAATTCCTTATTGAGTCAGCAATGGATAAGGCCCTTAACGTAATTGAACGAACCGAAACATTGCATTTATCAATGGCTGGTGCGGATGCCTTGTTAGCTGCGCTGGATAATCCTCCAAAAGCAAGCAAGAAGCTGCTTAAAGCGGCCCAGGGTTACAAGGATGTAGTAAATGTCCATAACCATTGAAGAGATAACCCATCAACACAATCGCAAAGTGTTTGATTGCGGCATCAATGAATTAAATCAGTTCTTACAGCAGCAAGCCCGGCAGAAAACAGTAAAGCACAGAGCAAAAACTTACGTGGCCTGCCGGAGTTCAGCACTCACAACTATCATCGGTTACCATACTCTAACGGGATATTCAGTTACAGTACCGCCTGCTTGCAGAGAATATAAAAATTATCCTCATCCACTTAATGCGGTAAAACTGGCTCGACTTGCTGTGGATTGTTCGCACCAAGGACAGCGATTAGGCGAAAAGTTACTGGTTGATGCTATCTATAGAACGGTGTTGGTCGCACAACAAATATCAGCCATTGGACTATTTGTTGATCCGATGACTCCGGAAGTCATTCCGTTTTACCAGCAGTATGAATTTTTATCCGCCGAACCCAGTGATCCTTCACGTCTAGAAATGTGGCTACCCATTAAAACCTGTATTGAGGTTGCCAGCACCTTGTTGTGAGTGAATGATTGGAATGTTCACCAGCACCGTTCTTTCTAAACTATTAGTTTGATCCCATTAGAAAGAGTGAAATGAATCCGGTTTTATCTTTTTTAGCCTCCCCCCTCAAAAATTAGCTATGATTATAAATAGTTTGCCTGATGCTGGCAGGCTGTTGATTGATATATAAGAAAATTGTTTCCCGGAGGATGTATATATGAATTTATTGGATGGTTTACAAAAAAAACTGGACGGTTACTTTAATAAAACAAGTGAAAACAACTATGTAAAAATATTTGACACTCCCAAAATATGGGGGCTTCCCTTTGGAAGGGATATAATGCCACAGGCTGTTAAAAGAGAAGCGGAATTTGAAGATGCTGTTGTAAGCATTCTGGAAAACATGCGTTACCGCTGTGATATTTCCTCCTTAAATGCCCCAGATGCAGAGTGGAGAAAAGTTATCCTGGCAGCTATTGATCGTGCATTTACAAAAAAAATAAACAGGAAGGACAGAACTCAGATAAGGTTCTTATTCGCTCAAACACCGACATCTTTGTTAAACGGTGTGAGTTCATACTTTGAAGGTACTCCTGAATATCTGGCATTGAAGAATGATATTATTAAATTAATTCAGGGAAGGGGAAATAATTGGGAGTGTATACCTGAAATATGGATTGGTAGATTTTACAGGATAACAGACGGACTTAAAGTATCATTAGAGAAGAAACTGCTGTCAGAAGATATGATTCCAGAAGCTGATACCAGAATGACATGGAATCATACAAAAATCATCGCAGTTGATGGAGTTGAATCATTTGTCGGGGGCCATAATTTAAATATGGATCTTTTTAAAAATTACCCTCCAGTGCATGATGTCTCTGTTAAAGTTATAGGGGCGGCATCATTAAGCTCACAATTATTTTTAAATAACATGTGGGAAGCTGATACAGACCTCTTAACTAAAGAATTCTTTGATATAAATAAAAATAGCTGGGTTAATGCAGATGGTATTGTGGGAAAGCCGGAAGATCCATTAAAAAAAGAGTACATTGCTGAATATATAGGCAAAAAACAAGAAGAAGGTCTAAAAAATCCACCTGAGGACCCGGAATATAAGAAAGCAAGCAGGATATTATCTGTAGGTAAATATTGGTCTGGGCCTGACATGCGAACGGATTATAAAAAAGGCTCTGAAATAATGAAAGAGTTTATAATAAAGAATGCAAAGAAAAAAATTCGCATGTCCCAACAGGATCTTGTCAGTGCATGGAAAAAACAGTGGCGAGACCATCATGTGTGCCGATGGTTGATCGAAGCATTACTTTCCAACCCTGAGCTGGAAGTTCAAATTGTTGTATCGCCACTTGATGCGGCAGCAGGTGCTTCTGGTGATCAATATTCTTTTGGTTCTGGTGCCAAAAGAACGTTTGAAATATTTAAATACTATTTGACACATGATGAGCATACCGATGAGAAACTGGAAGATCCGGATGGAATCAGGCAAGCTGCACTGAAAAGAATAGAAGTTGCCCCTTTTTTCTTTACAGACAAAGTGCCTGAAGATCTTTTGATTGAAGGTACGACATACAAATGGCCAACTGCGGAGGAAAGTTCTTATACTTCTACACTAAAAGAACCGTCTCTTTCTGAAAGACCTCCACAGGTAGGTGCTATAGGACGCCCATTCCGGTCTTTAATTAAAGGAAGTGGTCCGGTATATCCCAAAGTCCCCCCAGCTCCTGGGAATCATGCAAAAGTAACAATAATTGATGATGAACTATACGTGGTTGGTTCTGATAATCTCTATCCGGGATATCTTTCGGAGTTCAACTACCTTATTGAGGGAGAAGATGCGGTGAAAGCTTTCATAGAATCTTACTGGGAACCGTTGTGGAAATACTCAGGAACACATTCATTTAATTATAAAAATACCTGATGTAAGTAACAAATGTACTGTATATTCCCGCCAAATGTTGGTGGGAATATAACTTGAAATAAATACCACGAGCTAGAGGAAATGAAGCGGAAAGAGTAGCCACTATCATAGAAATAACTTAACATTTACAGCCTGAATATTGATTGAAATTATTAATCTATATTACCAAGCATCTCATAATACCGAGTATGAAATATTTACCAATATTGAAAACAGTGTCTCAGCTCAGGGATACTTTATTGTTAAGTTAAGATTATTACTCGTTATGAATTTTGCGCTTTTATCGCACAAATAATTCCCTATCCCGATTGTTAAGAAAAGCCAGTAACCGTGCAATTGTTGGGCCTTTCAGGTAAGGCAATCTCGCTATGAATCTGGCAAATGATTCGGTATTTCAAGGCCATTGAAATCATGAGAGCAAGAGTGAGGATAATCATCAATGAGCCAAATTTTCTTTATATGATTTCCATCGAAATATCAATAAAAAAATTAATTTAATTGTAATATTAAATATAATTTGTTATTTTATTGTTGCCAAAAAGCTAATTGGTAAGGGTGAATTTGTTCGGTGGAGGTTATCATGCGCGAAGATAGAAATGCGGTAATGGAAAGCAAGGGTGATCAGGTAGGGGCTAACGTCGAAGATCTCGGCTTAGAAGTCGTAGAAGACATCCCCCATATTTCAGTGGCTCGTCCTGTTCGTCAAATTTGTAATGCTTAATTAGGCTAATCTGATGACTGACGTGCTTCAATATAATCCCTTGATTTCAGCATCATCTATGCAACGGTTGGAGTCGCTTTATCAGCACATCTGTGCTCATGAATCCTCCAGCGCTGCATATGAATATAATCCAGTCTAGGTGCCGTACAAAATGGCTCTTCTTCTATTGAAGAGGGTTTTCGAACCGGTAATTTTCGATGATGCTCTATTTTTTGATTTGTTTGCCAGCATGTCTGCGGAGGCTGAACGAGCTATCGGTGGCTTGTTCCGGGTATATATCAACGGCATGTTAAGCCCTCAGTACGAGAATGAGGTTTTGTTTAATCAGCCCAATGTGGGAGAAACGTTCAAGGACTATGTATCCAGAGTCACCGGTGGGCACAAGTTTGGCATTATTGTAAATGGCGCTGAACAATGGTCTGATCCACTGGCTCGGATGGGAGCTCGCATTTTTGCACCGGTCGTCGAAGCCCAAGGTGCTTGGCGGAGTACAGTTGAAGTGACACTGTTCATCGGCAATTATGGCTACACCCCCTTTGGTATTCATATTGATGATCCTTATTCCTCGGTCGTCCATTTTCATACTGGTCCCACGTCCAAAGAGATGACTCTCTTCAGTCAAGAAGAGTTTCATCGATTAAATGGCGAACGGAAGAACTGTTTCCAGCCAGAGCGCTTAGTGCCACATGGTAAGACTTTTGTCATCGAAGCGGGTGATGTCTTTTTGCTTCCACCACATTGGTACCATATTGGCAATACGGATGGTTTCTCAATTGGTGTTGCATTTGCAATATCAAAGTATTCAGCTGCTAAGGTGACTGCGAATACCCTTCAACATGCCATTACCGAGGAACACTTGCGAGGTTCTATTGATGAGATCGTAGAACGGGCTGAAAAGGGCGCGTATTCTCAGGCGGGATGGTTGAGACGAATATACGCTGAGAATATGGCAAGAGCTTCAAGCCGCCGGCATCTGCGTTATTCTTTCGTTCGTTTCCAGGATGACATGATTACGCCAGATACATACTGGATCCGCGACCCTGATTTTCCGCTAACCACTATTGAGGTGGACGAGGATTTGCTGGTCTTTGTCCGTGGGAACCGCATTCGCCTCGCTCGAAATGAAGTCAGTGTCAGATTGCTGAAGGTAATTCCTGATACACCATTCAGTGTGCGTGATCTGTATATGGAGCTGGGAGGGCTTGTGTCCCTGGATGCACTGCTTGCCATCGTGGGGCAGTTGTGCAGGCTGGGAGGATTGCAGTTTGCTGCAGCTATGGACGCAGGACTGGGATGAAGGCGTTGATAGGTTCGCCTTCACTATCCACATTCTGTGCAATGAATGAGATGAAGTCTTATGGATATTGATCGAAACTGGGCACTCCGACTCTTAGAAGCCTCGGAAGGCCTGAAGTCACCCATGCATCTCAAGGCAATAATGCCTGGTTATGCGCAGGTTCTGGAGGTGGTGTGCCAGATGTTCACACATTTCTCTCCGTCTGAACAACCTCGTGTACGCTCTTGGGTTGGGGGAGGGCAGCGTTACACCATCACAGATGCTCTGATCTCCTTGGCATCAAGGGCTGATCTGACACTGAATCAGCGTTTGGCTATGGCCAATGAAAGTGCCGAGTTCTGTGTCACGTTCAATGGTCTGAGTGCCTGGAACCCCTTATTTACTGAGCAAATGCAAAGAAACATGCTGGAGCCCCTGTTCGAGGCCCTCGGATCTGCGCCCGACTGCGGTGTTGATTTCTATGCATTCTTCGGTAACTACGGCTACACACCATTTGGTGTCCATGATGATATAGATCAATCCTTGCTCTGGCACCTGGGGCCGGCCAGCAAGATTGCCTTCGTGTGGCCTCGGGAGAAGTACGTTGAACTAAGTGGGGGAACGCTGTCTACAACGAACTACGAGTCGCTTCTGCCACATGCATTACGGTACGAACTACAACCTGGCGATCTCTTGTTCATTCCCATGGGGGACTTCCACATTCTTGAGACGCAACAATTCTCGGCAACATTAGGGCTTACGTTGTTTCCGGACAATGTGCAGCTTGAGAGTTCGGAAGGTCTGCGCCTGTTTGCGCCAGATGACAAATCGTTTGCGGCATTGGCTACGCAGCCTATTTCTCTACAGGAATTGGTCCAGCTTAGGCGTTTAGCAGTGCGCAGCAACGGCTTCATCATAACGCCACCGGAATTGAGTACAGTGGCGGCGGCTCCGGCTGATGAAGCAAAGTTGCGTCGCAGCACTTTGTATGTCCCCACATGCTGGCCCTTGTTGCATATGAGACTCGGAAACCGGGAAGCGCTGCTTGTCAGGCGTAGAGTGATCTGGGGACGTCCCAATGAGCTCTTTGCAACTTTGTGCGAACTGTTGAATTCTGGCGAGCAAGTACCCTATGAGACACTGGAGCGCAGTGTTGCTGGAAAAGTCAATCCCGCTGCTGTTGCTGAACTCGTCAGGACGATAGTTCGCTTGGGTGGCCTGATAATTGAGCCCCTGTGAGGATCCTAATGCAATCCATTTTTCAATCTGCCTGGCGGCATAGCATTGCCCGCCTGGCCTCTTTGGATTTTGCCAAGCCACAGGCGATTCCACTTGAACAATCAGGTAACCAGACATATAAGTACATTTGTGCAGCGATCCTGGCTTGTGCCCCAATGAGCACCATCGTCATGATTGTGGCTACCGTGCTGAGCACTGTATGTAATGTTGGTCAATCCTATGTTCTGGGCTGGTTGACCGAGCTCGCCTTGCAAGGTCAGCAGGAGCAAGTGGTGATAATGCTAGCCATTATTATCTCACTTTGGGTGGCTGCACCACTGCTGCAAGCTCTTCACAGCCTGGCCTTGTTGTACTCTAGTCAAAACCTGCGTATTGGTGTAACAGATCATCTCACTACCCGACTGATGCACGCTAAGCCGATGAGTCTGGCAGAGAACTCCGTTGGCAATCTTATCGAGCGTGTTGAGCTGGCTTCCAACAGCCTGGAAAGCGTTGTAGGTTTGGTGGCGGAGACAGTGGTCAAGTTGCTCTCTGTGGCAATTCTCACAACGTTGGTGCTAGTCAGTGTATCTACACCTATGGCAATAGCTGCTGGGATATGGATGCTAACGGCCTTACTACTTTCCAGTTATTTGGCCTATACCGGCATGAATATTGTTGAGGATGCTAGCGACGCCCATGCTAAGGTGATAGCAGATCTGGCTGAAATTGTGGCCAATGTACCTTTGATCAGGAGCTTTGTTGCTTATCGCTCAGAGCGACATAACTTTAGTCATGCATTGCGACAAGATCTTTATGCTTGTCGACAGGTTCGCAGCTACTGGGTATTTGTTTTGTTGATTGAAAGCACCTATAAATGGTTATTTGGCATCGCCACCTTAGTCTATATTGGTCTGCAATATGAACAAGGTCAACTGACACTTCCCCAGTTAATCACGACCTGCTCCCTCATCATTGCCTTATCCTGGCACTTCGAGTCTGTTGCATTCCATTTCGTCGATATATTTGACTCTTTGGGAATACTGCGGTCCAGCTTGCGAGAACTATCCTCAATTCCGGTGGACATTGAACCAGAAGAGGAATCTTCATCGATATTGCCGGTTCCCGGACAAATTGTATTATCTAAGGTGTACAGCAGCTATGATGCAACATCTGTACTTCGTGATATTAACCTGCGAATTGAACCAGGCACCAAAGTTGGCATTGTGGGGCCGTCTGGGTCCGGAAAATCTACTCTGCTGGCAGTGCTGCGTGGTGATGTGGTGCCGGACTCTGGTGTAGTGGAATTGCATGGATTACCCCTGGACAAGCTTTCAGTAAACAGTTTGCATGGTGCGTCGAGCGAAGCTCTGCAATCTGCCTTAATGTTCAACCGGTCTGTGCAAGAAAATGTGACCTATGGTTCTTCTGTCTGCACAAGTGAAGAAGTCTCGCGTGCTCTGACAATGGCGCAAGCCATGACATTGGTGGAAGGATTGCCCCAGGGTTTGGATACTCTGGTCGGAGAACGTGGAGCGTCGATCTCCACCGGCGAGCGGCAGCGTTTGAGTGTCGCCCGCGCGTTACTCAAGAAATCTCCATTGCTTATTTTTGATGAATCAACGTCCTCAGTAGATACTATTTCTGAAGCCCGTATCCTCAATTATTTGCTTGACGAAATACCAGAACGCACAGTGATTGTTGTAACCCACCGTGTTGCGACATTGAGTCGCTTTGATCTGATTGTGGTCATGGAGCAGGGGCAGATTATCGATATGGGGACTCCCGGTGAGTTGGAGACACGCAATAACCTTTTTCAGCGTTTACTATATCGTGACCAAGACCAATTAGTGTCGGAACTGGCGAGAAACGAATCCAAAGGATGAGTGAAATGATGCTGACATCACCTATTTTGCTGAGGGGAGTCACTTTAGACTGGGCTGCTCACTGGCGCTGGACCTGGAAATTCTTTTCAGGGATGCAGGAACAGAAGTTGGCGCTGAGTAATGCAAGTGGGGAGTTTGAAGTTGAAGTTCCGGTGTGTGAATATATTCAAGCCTTGAAAAGCGGCGAAGGAAAATTGGCTGGCCTGTATGCTTCCGGGTGGAGGTTTTTTGAGCAAAATCCAGATATGCTGAAGGACTTTAGTGAACCTGTACCGGTTGTTGATGACCTGTTGCAAAGCATTCCGGAAAAGTTGTTCAAGCCTCTTCTATGGATATTCATAGGCGCTGATTGTTCTGGCACTGCTCTCCATTACGATGCGTTGGAAACACATGCCTGGCTGGCCGTGATTGAGGGGAAGAAACGATTAGCCTTACATCCGCCAACTTGCTGGGATCATAAATACGAACAGCAGAGAGCTCAGGCCTTACAAGTGCTCAAAAAGCGTTGTGACAAAGGTGCGTGGTACTACCTAGAGATCAACAAGGGAGATTTGTTATTCATTCCTACCACTTGGTGGCATGAGGTTGCGAACGAAGGACCAACTATCAGCTTGACCAGAAACTTTGCATCGCCGGAAATTGCTCATCAAGTAGCCCAATGTGCACGAGCCCTGGAGTTTCATCAGTTACTTCCCTGGCTGGAAGGAAGGAAAATCCCATGAAAGATCAAGTAAACCTTCGGTACCGCGTTCATTCTGGGCTACGCTACGATCCTGTTGAACCTGGACGCATAGAGATCAGTATTCCCTTTGGAACTAAGCGACTGCGTGCGTCCAGCAAAATAGGATCATTACTGGAACAAATAAAGGCAGAGGTTGTTCTGACTGGAGAAAATATAGTCCAGCGTTTGGGTTCCTCTGTATTTGAAGCTATGGTCAAGTATCACTTTCTGCTGCCGGAAAATGCCAGTGCCGCCTTGGAGGGTGGGCTTTGTATACCTGTTCCAGAGCCAGCGGGTCAATCAGTTAGTGTCTTTGATTTTGATAAACTCCAGGCCGATGATGCTGTGCTACTACATGCTCCTATCCTAACCACGACAGGGGGAGAGATATCGGTTGCAGGTGGTGGTCAACACGTACGCTCCCAACTGGTACAGTGCCTAAGGCACCCTTTGGGTACCGCAGGAAAAGGAGTCTTACTGGATCTTGATTTTGGCACTCAACTGGCTTTAGAACAGCTGCGCTTGTTCGATCTCGGTGATGTTGTATACCGTCCTGGTATGGATAGTGCTACGGATGTTGGTGAACGGCTTGCTTATGTATGCCGTAATATTGTGGAAAGGGATGCATGTCCAATTATCCTGGGTGGTGACCATGCTCAAGCTTTCCACAGCATAAGCGCTTTAGATGAACGCTATCCGCGCTTGGGAATATTGCAGTTTGACGCTCATCCTGATTTGTATGCTATGGGGGCACCTTGTGATTTGGAACTCAATCATGCCAATGTCATACACTGGGTTCGTCGCATGCCTCATGTTGCATCAATTTGGCAGGTCGGCATTCGTGATTTCTTTCATCAGCCTACTGAGAACCTCCGGTTAGAAATGGATCTTAATCTCCATGTACTCTCGGCTTTTGAGGCGGAAACAGTAGGCTATAATCGCCTGTTAAGGAACATGGACCGTTCTTTACCCTGGTTTATCAGTTTTGACGTAGATGTACTGTCTGGCACTGAAGTGCCGCAGACCGCAACTCCTGTACTGGGTGGCCTGAGTTTCTATCCTCTGCTGGCTTGCTTTGAGCGACTACTAAGTCAGTTTCGTGTCGTCGGCATGGAATTTGTGGAGATTGGTGATGCCTCGCAAGGTGCCCATGGTGCGGCCACAGTGGCTGCTCGGCTACTCAGTCGCTATCTCTTCCATTTGAGTAAGGCAGTAACAACTAGTCACGGTATCTACTCACCTTTGTATTGAATGTAAGGTATCTGCTACACAAAATACAGTCATTACATGTATATATATACATGTAATCAACATTACTTTAAAATGATAAGTGCAATACAGTAACAAACTGTTACATGTTGAGTTATATAACAGTTTGTTTTTACTTTCTTATATTGAATCAAGCTTACATGAGAATGACATGATGACAGTATCTCCCAAACCCAACCTCCAGCTTGTCTACGTATCTGATATCGAACGTTCGACAGCCTTCTACGAAACAATTTTCAATGCTAAACCGGTGTTTTCTAGTCCCCGCTATGTGGCATTTGCTGCCGATGGTGAAGCACTGTTTGCTATTTGGTCTGGTGGAACCAAGCCAGATGTCGCGGTTCCGCGGTTCTCTGAGATCGGTATTATGTTGCCATCTCACGAAGATGTAGATCGCCTCTTTGAGGAATGGCGGAAAAATCCCGACATCAAAATCGTGCAGGAACCTTACACTGAAGTCTTTGGCCGTACTTTCCTCGTTGAAGATCCTGACGGTCATATTATTCGGGTATGCCCCCTAGATTAGCAAAAATCGCCGTAAACCCTCGTCTTGTCCGGCAGGGCGAGGAGCTGCCATATGTACCTAAAATTGACATTTCACTTGATTGGATTAATGTTAATCACTATGACTCAATATTAATCGTAATCAATCACAGTGCAAGGCGCTCTCCGATCTAACTCGCTTATGGTAACAATGGATTATTTTTCAGAATTGAAAATAATATTTATTCATATCATTTTCATTCCCTATTTTCCACTCTGTTATTTCCATTTAATTAAACACTTTAAAATCTAACAAATTGATAATCAATATAACCATTTCAGGTTAATTATGATAAAAATCATAATTAACCCTTTAATTAAATCTATATTCTATTTTTTCTGACTAATCAGAATTTCACTGCTATAAATAACAGATTAAAAAATAGGACAAGTATGAAAATACACTTTAATTACAATGCATGATTTTTAATTTAATCTTTAAATACAAATAGTTGAATTAATTTAAGAGATTTTCGATATTATATTTAACCCCATAAGTATTGCATTAAATCAATATACATGAGAACTTATTTACCAGCCGACACACGGTGGAGTTTAAATATCATTAAATGTGTCACAGCATATTAGATTGCTATAAATAGACGTTAATTGATCTCTTCGTCTATCTCATCTTGTTCGGTTATTCAATCAGGTTTGGTGCGGTTTAACGTAAGTTTGCACTTCCTGTCATATATAAAGGTATAAAGGTGCCATGAATACTCAACGTAAGCTTGATAAAGTGAGACCGCCCCGAGTTCAGATTACTTATGATGTTGAATTAGGTGGTGCGGTCGAGAAAAAAGAATTGCCTTTGGTCATTGGTGTCATTGGTCAATTTGCTGAACAATCAATTCCTATGCGTGAACGCCGTTTCATGCATATTGATAAGGATAATTTTAATGCGGTAATGGAAGGTATGACACCTTCATTGGAATTACAGGTTGAAAGTGCACTGCCTGATCAAAGTGGATTTATTAATGTCGATTTGCAATTTAAATCAATGGCGGATTTTACCCCTGAGAATTTGGCGAAGCAGATTGAACCGTTGCGTAATTTGCTGGAAGTTCGCAGCAAGTTAAGCGATCTGAAAGGCCGCACATTGAGCAATGAAAAATTGCGTGACCGTCTGGCAGAAATTCTTGCTGAACATGCGGACAAATTACCGCAAGTAAATAATGAAGAGACAGAAACGCCAGTCACAGAAAATACGGCGGATGACGTCACTCCGGAAAATAACAATGCACAATGAGGAAAACATGGAACAGAGCGTTGTTGAACAGCAAGAATTGAAAACGCCGGAAACAAGTGGTGATTTTCTTGATCAGATTATTGATAACACCCAAGCTATTCGCCGGGAAGCCGATCGTGATCGGGTCAAAAGCCAGCTCGACCAGTTTCTGACCGAAGTAACGTCAGGTTCGCTGGTGGTTTCTGGTGATTTAGTAAACAGTATTGAAGAGCGTATTGCCGCGATTGACGCGCTGATGTCCGCTCAACTGAGCCTGGTGTTGCATCACCCGGAATTCCAGCGTCTGGAATCGTCTTGGGTAGGGCTTAAAGGATTACTCGACCAGAGTGAAACTGATAATACTCAGATCCGCATGTTGAACGCGACAAAAACCGATTTGATTAAGGACTTTAAATCGGCGTCTGATTTCGATCAGTCAATGTTGTTTAAGAATGTTTACGAGTATGAGTACGGCACCTTTGGTGGTGAACCTTACTCAGCATTTGTCGGTGATTTTGACTTTGATAACAGCCCGGAAGATCTGTACTTACTGGAGCAGATTTCCCATGTGGCCGCAGCAGCCCATGCACCATTTATCAGTTCAGCCAACGCAGGCATGTTGGGGCTGAATGATTTTGGTGAACTGCCACGTCCACGTGATTTGTCCAAACTGTTTGAAACATCCGATTATCTGCGCTGGAAACGTTTCCGGGAATCTGATGATTCCCGCTATGTCGGCTTGACTTTGCCGCGAGTGATTGGCCGTTTACCTTACGGGGCAAAAACCATCCCGGTTGAACAGTTCTGTTTCGAAGAGCGGGTAAAAGAAGGGGACAGCAGCAGTTATCTGTGGATTAACGCCGCTTATGCATTGGCAGGCCGCATGGTGGCTGCATTTGAACAATATGGCTGGTGCGCAGCGATTCGCGGTGTGGAAGGCGGAGGATTGGTAGAAGCATTGCCGACCCATCATTACGCCTCTGTGTCTGGTGAAAAGATGCTGCAATGCCCGACTGAGGTGGCCATTTCTGATCGCCGTGAAAGAGAGTTAGCGGAATTAGGGTTCATTCCTCTGGTTTATTATAAAGGTACTGACTATGCCGCCTTTTTCTCGGTGCAGTCGCCTAACAAACCGCGGAAATATAATTCCGACCTGGCAAATGCTAACGCAAAATTATCGACACAATTGCAATACATTATGACGACTTCTCGTTTCGCCCATTATTTGAAAATGATCGTGCGTGACAAGGTGGGTAGTTTTATGTCCCGCGGAGAATGTCAGTCTTATCTGCAAAGTTGGATCAACCAATATATTGTTGGCTCTGATACTGTCGGCGCAGAAATTAAAGCCAGTCATCCATTGCGTGAGGCAAGGGTTGATGTTGTTGAAGTTCCAGGAGCACCTGGAACATATCGAGCGGTAGCTTATTTAAGGCCGCATTTCCAATTGGAAGGATTAAGTATGTCTTTACGGCTGGTTGCTGATTTACCGCCGTCATCGGCGGCTTGATTATTCTATTTATTAAGATTTGTCCTATTTGTTTTTATTTATTATAACTAACTGGAGTAGTTAATTATGAGTTCTTCAATTTTTTTACAAATCGACGGTATTAAAGGTGAGAGTACCGACAGCAAGCATAAAGACTGGATTGAACTGGAGCATGTCAACTTTGGTGCGTTCAACCACGCACGTATTGCAGACAGTGGTAAACGTAAAATTACCGTTGGTGCAGCGGGTTTCCGTACCATTGACTGTGTAAAGGTGATGGACATCAGTTCTATCAAATTGCTGTCCGCAGTGGCGCAGGGTACGGCGATTAAGAAAGTGAAACTGGAAATCTGTACGATTTTCAAAGGGGAAATGCATCCTTACGCAGAAGTGGAAATGGACGAATGTATTATCTCCGACGTCCATGAAACCTGTTCACGCAGTGGTGAATTTCCACAAGAGCAGTTTTCTATCACCTATTCCAAAATTAAATGGACATTCACCCCACTCAGCCCAGATGGAACCAAAGGCAACAAAGCAGGTCCAGAAGGTTGGGATCTTATCGAGAACAAGAAACAGTAATTTTTACTGTTTACTGCCGGCCTTTGGCCGGCGGTTTCTGCCCGGAAAGATATTATGATTCAGCCCTCATTTCTCCATCGTCTGAAAGACGATTACCCACACGATGAAAAACGTGGTGTAACGCTGAACGGGTCACGTCAGGAAGTCGTACAAAGCCTGATTTTCGATTTGAGTATGCTGTTTTCATCAAGACCGATCTCTGCAAATTCACCATTATTTGGGGAGTTGCCGAAATCAGTTTTAAACTATGGTGTTTCCGATGTTATTAATGTGGATATTTCTGATGATGAACGTATTGATGCACTGAGCAATAATATTTACCAGGCTATTTTCTGGTTCGAACCACGCTTGAAAAATGTCGTTATTACATTACAGAAAAATACGCCGGAGAATATTACTTTCTGGGTGAATGGAGATTTTTTCAATGAACAGGTGGTGTTTTCTATTTCATGGAGCAGTACCGCATATACCTATTCAATTTCATGGGATAAATAATAAACAATATGATGCTATTACCACAGAAAATACTGACTTATTACAACCGGGAATTAAATTATTTAAGACAATATGGCGCTGCGTTTTCTCAGCGTTTTCCTAAAATAGCCAAACGTCTTGGATTCGCGGAGGGCGTTTCGGAAGATCCGCATGTCGAACGTCTGGTGGAATCTTTTGCTTTTCTAACGGCAAAAATCCATCAACGTATTGATGAAGATATGCCGGAGCTAAGTAACGCAATGTTGGAAGTGCTAGCGCCGCAATTTTTACGTCAGGTACCGTCGGTATCGCTGGTGCAATTTCAACAGGATCCGCAGACATCCGGCGTTACCGGGATGATGTCGGTAGCACGGCATACGTCATTGATTTCTCAGCCGGTAGGTGATGTGGCATGCCGTTTCCGTACAGTATATCCACTGGAAATGTTGCCGTTAGATTTAACGCACGCGGAGCTGACGCCGGACCCTTACGACCGGGATTTTATCTTAACGTTGAATTTTACGTTGTGGCCAGGTGCCAGTTTTCAGGCTCGCCATATCCGTTTGTACTTACATGGCGCACCAGTGCTGACTCACAGCTTATATGAATTGCTGTTGGCACAAGTTAAGCAACTGGAATACCGGTTGGGTGAGCGCACATTCGGCATGAATAGTCGGGATATTCAAGTGGTGGGTTTTGATCCACAAGACAACTTGTGTGCCGATGATTTATTGATAAATCCAGCTCACCACCTGTTCCGCGATTATTTCAGTTTTCCGGAAAGATTTTTGTTTCTGGATATTCCGCTGCCTGATGCCGGTTTGATCACCAGTTCATCAGGCGAATTGCAATATCGTTTCCGGCTTAAGGATTGCATCGCGTTGCGTCGTATTGAACGCATGAGTGATAAAGTCAGCAATGAAACCTTCCGGCTGAATTGCGTACCCATCGTCAATCTGTTTCCTCATCAGGCGGAGCCGATTATTCCGCTGGAGACCGAGCATGAATACCTGGTTCAGCCGGATGCACGTCGTCCACAAAGCATGGAAGTTTATACCATCAATCAGGTTGAGGTTATCAGCCGTCAGCAGGAGCAATTGAGTTCCAGACCGATACCGTCGTTATTTGGCATTGAACATACACAATATGACGAGCAGATTCCGTTGTTCTGGCAGGCGTCACCGCGCCCCTCACTAAGACATGACGACACAGGGATGAATATGTTCATCGGTTTTTCTGATAGTCGCGGCGAACATCTGAAACCAGAAACCGATGTGGTGATACTGAGTCTGACCTGTACCAACCGCGATGTACCACAGCAGTTGAGCAACGGTCATCCTGACGGTGATTTCGAATCGGAAAGTGCCTTGCCAGGTGTGAAAATTCTGGGATTGATCCGCCCCCGATTGCCGGTACGCCCACAACCCAGTTGTGCGTTGAACTGGCGGCTGGTGTCGCAACTTAATTTGAACCAAATGTTACTGAGTGGTCCACAGGGAGTTCAGTGCTTAAAAGAGACGCTGGAACTCTACAACCTGCTCAGTGATCCGGCCATATCGAGGTTGATTGCACAGTTGCAGCAGATTGCTATTGCGCCGGTAAGTGCACGCTTAAACCCCGCAGACCCTTATTCTCTGGCGAGGGGGCTGGAGGTAACACTGACCTTTCAGGCACAAGCGGGCGAATTTGTCGATTTTTATCTGTTTTGCAGTCTGTTGGAACGTTTTATCGCTATGTATGCACCAATTAACAGCTTCACGCAAACCGTCACACAGTTAGAGACCGTTAATAATAGTACGCGTCGCTGGCCACGTCGCAGCGGGAAACTGACATGGCTTTAGTAAGCAATAAGGTAGAAAACAAAGTGCGTTTGGTGGGCGGTCGTTTTTATCAAAATGTACGTCGGTTGCTCAAACGTCATCGTCAAAATGAAGAAACAGTGATCATCCCTGATGATGTGGTGCAATTCAGCTCTGTACCAACACTGGAGGCACCGGAAAGGGAAGTAGAATCCCTGATGCCTCCTCAAGAGGGGCATGAACAGTATCGCATGGCGGTACATCACTTTGGCCTGTTAGGGACTTTTGGTGCATTACCGTTGCGCTATACCGAATGGCTGATCGACAGGCGTTATCGCTATGGTGATGAATCAGCTCAGGCGTTTATTGATATTTTTACCCATCGGCTGCTGAGTTTGCGTTTTCAAACATGGCAGAAATACCGGTTATACGTCAACGCAGAACTGCAAGGCGCTCAGGCACTGCCGGCAGTCATTGCAGCGGCAGCCGGACAATTGACCGAGAGCAAAACCCAACGCACTCATCCTGCTTGTGTTGGGTTACTGGCGACACCGGTTCGCACAATGGTGAACTTACAGCATCTGTTGCAGCGGGAATTTAACATGCCGGTCAGCATTAATCCCTTTAAAGGGCGCTGGCAATATGCCGAACCGGCACATTGTTGTTGCCTGGGCCGCAGTCTGTTGGGTGATAGCCCGATGTTGGGTCATGCTTATTGGGATATTCAATCTGGGTTTCATATTCAGTTGGGGCCATTTTCCGCCTGGCAGCACGCCGCTTTTATGCCGGGAAATGAAAAACATCGCAGATTGACGCAGTGGGTATGGCAATTTGCCGGGCCGCTGCTCTCCTTTTCACTGGAATTACTGGTGCAGCATAGTGGACAGGGCAATATGTTAAATGGCAGCCGCCGATTGGGGTGGGATGGTTGTTTAGGGGATACCGGGGATAGCAATATTCAGCGTGTTTATTTGGCTGAATGTGCGAGTCCTTACGCGGTTTGAATAAAAAATGCAGGTAAAAATATGCTGTTAGGGCAAAAAAATCGTTTTTTACAGGTTATCGGTAGCCTGTCGGATATTGTGGCGCTGAGTAAAATCGAAGGTGAAGAACACCTGTCTCAGCCTTATTCATTTTCTGTTCAGCTCTATTCCAGCGCAGACTGGGACAAGTTGGAGCCTTATATCGGTAAATCACTGGCATTTCGTATTGGTGAAGCGCCAAATTACCGTATTGTGCATGGCATATTGACTGAATTACAGCAACACGGTTTTACCGACGGCCAGTTTTGTTATCAGGCACGCATTGAACCGTGGCTGAAAATGCTGACGTTAACCCGCAATCTGCGCGTTTATCAGCGCATCAGTGTGCCGGATATGGTATGCGATATTTTCCGTAAACGTGGGTTTAACGACGTTGAACTGGCGTTAAAAAGCCGTTATCCGAAGCTTGAATATTGTATGCAATACAAGGAGTCGGATTTTGACTTTGTGACGCGTCAGCTGGAACAGGCAGGTATTTTCTATTTCTTCCGTCATGAAGAGGGGCGTCATGTACTGGTGTTGGCTGATCACCCTTCGACATTTACTCATGCGCCTTTAGCCGTATTGCCGTATCAATCGAAGATCGGCGATCAGCAAGGATATGGGCTACGCACCTGGCATATTCATCGCATGATTATCCCAGGTTCAGCGGAAATGAATGGTTATAACGTTAAAAACGCCGCAGCAGTCAGTGCCAGTGCCAAAGCGAACAACGGCTATTCCGTCAATCCCAAGCTTTCTATCTATGACGACCGACGTCAGGAAGAGCGTAATCAGCTGGAGGCACAGGCGGCGTTATGCATGGAACAGTGGGAATCACAGTCACACTACGCACGTGCCGTTAACAGTTATCCTGGTTTACAGGTTGGGCATCAATTTACGCTGAAAGGACATGCCAGTGCCGATGGTCGATATGCGGTGGGCCACCAGCAATTAAAAGCGGAAAGTAACCTGGAAGAAGGCGGATTACTGTTTTCGTCGCAAGTCGCTTTATTTCCGGCGAATAAAGTATTTCGCCCACGTCCTTCTGTCATCCGGCCCTATATTTCCGGAGTGTTGTCTGCGCTGGTTGTCGGTCCATCGTCAGAAGAGATCCATACCGATGCTCAAGGGCGTATCAAAATCCAGTTTCACTGGGATAAAGAACACAAAAAAGATGATGACAGTTCCTGCTGGGTGCGAGTGAGCCAATTCTGGAATGGCGCAAAATTTGGGGCGCAATTTGTACCACGTGTGGGTAGTGAAGTACTAGTAAGTTTTGTTGACGGCGACCCGGATAGTCCGTTGGTAACCGGAACAGTTTATAACGGTGTGAAGATGCCCCCGTTTGGGCTGCCAGGGCAGAAAACGCAAAGCGGCATTGCCACACGCAGTAGCGCAAAAGGTACGGTGGAGCAAGGGCATCAGCTCTGTTTCGAAGATAAAAAAGGTGAAGAATTTATTTTACTTCATTCACAAAAAGATATGCGCCTGAAAGTAAAAAATGATTTTTCGGCGCAGATCGATCGCAACGCACAATGGAAAATCGAAGAAAAACGCGATACCCAAATTAAGAAGGGCAATGACACGTTAATCCTGAGTGAAGGCAACGCGTTAACCGAAGTGAAAAAAGGCGATAAGAAGCAAACGTTGGATCGCGGCAATTTCACCACGACCGTTAGCGCAGGTAATTACGCGCTGGAAGTATCCAGAGGCACCGCTAAAATTAATGTTGGTCAGAAATGCACGATTACCGCAAGTCAGGGGATTGAGCTGAAAGTCGGTGCCAGCAAATTATCGATTACCCCAGCAGGAATTACCATCAAAGCACCGTCTGTCACAGTAGAAGGTTCAGGAAAACTGGCATTAAAGAGCAGCGGCGTAGCGGAACTCACCGGGACCACAGTAAAAGTAGCAGGCAGCGCCATGGCACAATTAAAAGGCGGCATTGTTCAGGTGGATGCTACCGGCATTGCTATGGTGAAAGGGATTTTGACCAAGATCGGTTAATGCAGGATCAACGGATAACAAGAGTTTAGAACAATGGTTAAATTACGATACTGCCAACTTTCTCCACAGGCGGAATTGGTATTACAGCAACATGCAGTACATGAACAGAATTTATCGGCGCTCAATAAGGAAATGTTGTGGCAAGACGCAGTGTTCTACACCATTTTCATGTTGCCGTATGCTCAGGCTTTAGAACTGGCATTGACATTTATCTCCTGCGTTTACGAACGAGATCTGATGCAAGAGCAGCGTTTGTTGCTGCAACAAGTACGGCGCTGGCGCGCTAATGGCGGTGATCCGCTGCGTCATGAGTTATTCGAACAGGCGCAGATTGTGGGGTTTGATAACCCGATTTCCTGTCTGGCGCTTTCAGTTTTCTGGAGTGAAGGCAGCATGACAACACCCGATCTGGAAGCGGTCTATCCGCAACCGTGGCAGTCACTTGCAGCATTGGCAGATACGTTGTGTCTGATCCTGCATGTCTATGGTGAACAACCGGAACAGCAAGCGCTGTACATTGAGCAATTTTCTCAACTGGCACACAGTCAACTGAAGCAATTGCCACCGTCACAGGATCAGGGACGCAAAAACTATCTGTACCACGAAGCCACGATATAAGGAGAACAATGATGCCAATGCCAGCAGCCCGTATGGGAGATATGCATATTTGTCCAATGATGTCGCCAGCGGTACCACCAATACCCCATGTGGGCGGACCAATTATGCCGCCAGGCGTACCAACGGTACTGATTGGTGGTTTGCCGGCAGCAACAATGGGATCCCTGTTGGTGTGTGTTGGACCGCCGGATACGGTAGTGATGGGCAGCCCGACAGTGTTGATTGGTGGGAGACCCGCAGCCAGACTTGGTGATCTGTGTGCGCATGGCGGCACAATTACCACAGGTTACCCGCTGGTGATTATTGCCTGAAATGGAAATCACTGTGAACTTAGCACAAACAGATATCGCCCGTTTTTTACATCCCATTTCTGCTGATGAACCGGCAGGATGTGATATCGAATACGAACCTATTTTTGAACAAATAAATGCGGCACGCGAAACCGATGAAGAGTTTCTCCAGGACGATACATGGGGATGTGAAACCCGTCAGGCTGATTGGATGCAGGTTTCAGCGTTATGTCAGGAAGTACTGGAAAAGCACAGTAAAGACTTACAGATAGCGTGTTGGTTAACCCAGGCACAAGGGGAACTGTATGGTTTGGAAGGTATCGCCGGAGGTATCACGTTACTGACCCGCTTGCTGGAAACTTTTTGGCCGGTGCTTTATCCGCCTTTGGATGATGATGAAGAAAACAGTGCGGATGCCCGTCTCGGCCGCCTGAGTTGGCTGGATAAACAACTGGTGAAACAGTTGGACAATCTGACACTGACTGATGATGACAAATTGAGCCTGAATGTCTGGCAACGGGTGCAATATTTTGAACAACGTATCGCGGTTAATAGTGAATTACGTGCTCCTCTGATCAGTGATGGCTATTTTGGTATCGCTGAATGTGACGACAGTATTCGCACCACACCAGCCGGGCGGTTTAACCGGTTACTGGAACAGGCCGAACAGGTCCGCAACGCACTGGAAGCATTGCAGCAAATCATGCTGGGTTTGTTGCCAACATCCGGCAACAGTATGAGCGCCAGTACGCAGCATCTGCAAAGTTTAGTGGCATTAATCGAACGTTTTCGTGAAATTGTTGCCCCGGGATCAGCCCAGAAACACAGCGGTGAAGAAACCGTGCCAGGAGGAAAAGAGTCAAACGGCATTAACACGACTTTTTTGGCGGAAGGTCGGACGCATCATGAAATGCGCGCTATTGCCATTGAGCAAATGATCAACATCGCCAATTATTTTCGACAGAATGAACCTACCAGCCCAGTGCCATATTTAATGGAGCGAGCAGCACGTTGGGCAAATATGGGAATGGCCGAATGGCTGGAGGAAATGATGGAAGATAATACCTCCGCGCTACAAGAAATTATGCGCGTGATAAAAGGGCCGGATAAAAACAGAGGGCAAGATGAATAATATAAATTTTTATAATGTCATTAAACACAGCTTTTTAATATTAACAGTGATTTTTCTAATAAGTGGTTGCAGTGATTCCATTTCTAATAATGAAAAACGCTTGCAGGCGATTGAACAGGCCAAACCGGTTTATTCCAGTAATGCTATTCGTTTAAAAATGACTGCCGATGCGCAACTGAATGTTTTTAATAATATACCGAATAGTTGCACGATATTAATTGCTCAGGCGGAAAAACGCGAACAACTGGACAAATTACTGGCTAATCCGGTGTTGTTACGTAATTTATTTGCCGGCACCGGTGCGACAGAACAGATATTACAGCTTGATAATTATGTGATGATGCCGGGGCAATCTGTCTCTTTACATATTGATAGAGCAGAACAGACACGTTATATCGCACTGATTGCCGGTTATTACCCTGCACCAACAAATCGTACTCATGTACGTGTGTTATCACTACCATTGCGTCTTGAGCCGCACGGTTGGTGGAATAAATCTTGGAATGCTGAATTTATTCCGATGAATGTTGAGCTGATGTTGGGGCGTTATGCCATTACCCGCAGTGATTTCTCCGCAGGCAACGCTGGGGATGAGGTGATTTTCCCCGGACAGACAGCCGGATCCGGCAATGACAGAAACCCATTGAGGAAGTAACGTCATGTTTGAATATAAACCGATGTATTGGTATTCAGGATTGTATTTACAGCCGCAGCACTTTCAGGCGCATGAGCTGCAACATGAATACTGGCAAGGACGTTATCAGTTACTGACTCAACCTTATGCGTTTGGTGTGGTGAAGTTGGCGTTCAATCTGGCTGCGCTAAGTGATGAAGTGCTCAGTGTCCATAATGCCTCGTTCATTTTTCCCGACGGTTGTTATGTGGATTGTGGTGTCAATGGGGTACTCAGTGCCCGATCATTACGTGATTGCTGGCTGGTACGCGAAAAACCGCAGCGCATTTATGTCGGCTTGCGTATGTTCAGCCACAATCAGAGTAACGTCACCGGCATCACGGATAGCGGAAGTGTCGGTAATATTACCAGCCGTTGGGTAACATGGCCGCAAGAACAGCATATGCGGGATGCTTTTGGTGAGGGGCCGGAAGCAGAAGTACAACAACTTACCTATAACTTACGTTTTTTCCTGCACGATGAGATTGCAAAAGCAACGGGTTATACCCTGTTGCCAGTGGGTCAACTGCACTGTACCGGTGACGGCATTGAGTTGGATAACCGCTATCTGCCGCCATGTTTGACGCTATACGCTGCGCCACAACTGGGACAACGCATTGAACAACTGTGCCAGGAGCTGACCGGACGTGTCCATCAACTGGAAGAATTGAAACGTCCACAAACGTTGGAAGGGGAAGTTTATACCCAGGAAAAAAGCACACTATTGCTGACATTACGTACTCTGGCGCGTTATGTCGTGCAGTTGCATCATTTTCAGGAAGCTCGGGATGTGCATCCCTTACAGATTTTTGGGCTATTGCGTCAATTGATCAGCGAGCTTTCCTGTTTTACCGACCGTTGCTCTTTTTTAGGGGAATGGAACGGGCAGGAAGAAATGCTGGAAAAATATCAGCATCTGAATCTGGCCCTGACTCTCGATAGTTGTGAACGGACAGTTACCGATTTACTCAATGCGTTGGTGCTGGAGCCAAATACGGTTATTCCTCTGCAACAGGAAAGCCGCGGTTATTATCATGCCATGTTTAATGTTGCGGGAGCCAGTGAACAGCAGCGAGCTTATCTGGTGCTGCGTTCTGACAGCTTTACCCATAGCGAACGTGACATTCCTGACGATCGTTTGATTAAGCTGGCTGCGGCGGAACAGATCGACGGCATTATTAATCGTGCTTTGCCTGGTGTACGTTTGTATTACCAGGAAATTGCGCCGCATGGTTTACCTAACCGGACAAATACATGTTATTTCCGGGTAGAAAATCGTGGTGCTCTGTGGCGACAGATAGAAGAGAGTGAGCGTGTGGCGGTACACTGGGCTGATGCGCCAGACGATTTACAAATAGAGATCGTTATAGTGAGAGCATCATGATGCGTTTGTTAGATTGTTACATTCCGGTATTCACTGGTGTGCTGCGCATGATCCAACAGCAGGTGAATCAAGCCGAAGAGTTGCGGCAAACACTGTTAGCCGCGCTGACGCAGGCACAAAATAAAGCGCGTCAGCAAGGTTATGGATTGCAGGATATCGAAGAGGCAAACTTCGCCGTGGTGGTTTGGGCAGATGAAGCCATTCTGTGCGCCGGTCAAAAAGAATTGAGTGTTTGGCGACAATCATCATTGCAGGCAGAGCTTTATGATGCCGAGCTTGGTGGAAACACGTTTTTTGATCGTCTTGCCGCATTGGTGCCGGATAATTACCAGGTTCGGCTAGTCTATATTTTTTGTTTGCTTTCTGGGTTTTATGGTCGTTATGGCAAACGTGACAATCTGGAATTGCATAATATTATTCATCAGGAATTAGAGAATCTTCCTGATACTTTGCGTCGTTATATTTCTTTAGAAAATCATCGGCTAATGAATACATGCGATAATCTTCTGAAAAATAGACGATCCAATAATAAATGGAGAGTTAAATTAATATTATTAATGTTATCTCTTACATTAATTTATATTTTCATCAACGTCTATTTATTGAATATTGGCCGATAAATTCGGAAATTAAACATGAAAAAGTTATTTTATGCCATTGGCTGGTTCTGCGTGATGGCTATCTTTCTGCTACTCAGTTTAGCTATTGCAGTGACGCTTTCATGGCCGACAATAGGTGGCCTGTTATTGTTTCTTTTCCTATTACTGTTGTTATTAGTGCTGCGTGGAGCAATGGCATTCTTACCGCAGATAACGAATAAACTGCGCGGGGTAAATAAATTCTGGCGGAAGGGAAATAACCGCCTGGAATATTTACTGTATCAGCACTGGTGGTGGGGAGGACGTTTACAAAGCTGGTGCCGGTTTCGTTCGCGGTTACACCGTAACGGATCTATGCCACCGTGGTTTCTGGTGGTGGGAGAGCGTGGTAATGGTAAACAGGGACTATTAGCTCACTGTAATGTGGCGCCAATGACAGGGAAGAATCTGCCATCGTCTACAGAGAATAACTTTACCTGTCGCTGGTGGTTTTTCCGCCGTGCTATGTACATGGTGGTTTCTGGTCGTTATACCGAAGGGCAATCGTTGTACCGGCAAGCATGGCTGCGTCTGATACGCTGGATCGCGCAAGTACGTAAGCCCGCCGGTGTATTGGTTTGTTTGTCAGTAGAACAGTTGCTAAAAAGCGACAACAGAGCGCTGTATATAGCAGCACGCAATGTACGGGCACAGTTGGAGCCATTACAGATACGTCTGGAACGCCGCCTGCCGGTTTGGTTGATCCTCACACATAGTGAAACATTGCCGGGTTTTAACCACTGGTGCGCACAACTATCGGTAGAACAACGTGCTGAATTGCTCGGCAATTTTATTGAGCATCACACGGATAGTCATGTCACCGATGTGCTGGACAAGAGTATGAGCACTATTGTCAACGCTTTGAAAGCTATGCGCCTTAAACTGCTCAATCAGCAACGGCAACAGCCCGAAGCGGAAGTGTTGGCGTTACCGGAAACTGTTACGCAACTGCAACCGGCACTGGGCTACTACCTGAGCGCATTATTTGATCATGACCATTATCTGGAACATGGTCTGTTGAGTGGTATGTTTTTTACTGCGGAACATCAGGCAGAACCTCAGCAAATTGAAGGCGTTTTTAGCCACCGTTTATTAGGAGAATATCTGCCCGAGCAGGTTCACCGTAATGATGCCGTTTTACTGACAGGTTGGCGAACACTGACCAAACGTGCGTTGATTATCATATTCAGTTTGATGCTGGTGTACGGAGCAGGTAACGCATTAGTCACTACCTGGCGTGGTGTCATGCAGCTTGAAAATATCCATGGGACAAACCCGCTTGAGCGCAGTTACTTGCGTTATCGGCAGGTTGAATACTGGTTGCAGGAAACCCTGTCACATCTGATTTTTTATCCGGTTACCCATACGATTGAACAACGTATGGCGAGGGACTATCAGCAACAAGCACCTGTTAAAGCATTCAACCCGGAATCGGTGGTTACACACTTGCTTACACGCTTCCATAACGCTGAGGCACCACAAAAACGGCTGTTGGCTTTACATTGGGCGCGTTTTATCAATATTGAACAAGCAATGGCGCATGGCGCTCCGCTGGAAACTTTGCAACGTATGCCAGCTTATTCTGCTTCACTGTTAAGCGGTGAAAATGATCCTTTATCGGCAGAACAGCGCGTGGCTCTGCGTCTGGCGCAATATCAGCAGGACAACGCACAGCAGGAATTTGATCAATGGCGGAATGTATTGCGCTCCTTACTGGAGGATACCGGTAATTGGCAATGGCTTTTAGCCGACGAACAACCCGCAGGAACACGTTCGCTGACGCTGGCTGATTTCTGGCCGCTGGCCGGTGATGATGCCACCAGAATTAACACTCGTATTCGCGGCATTTATACCCTGGCAGGTGAGCGCGATATTCAGGCTACTTTGGATGAACTGGCACAAGCGCTTCACAAACCAGCGGTTTTTGTTCCTTTGCAGCGCTCGTTTCATCAACAGTACCAGAATCAACGCCAATCAGAATGGTTAGCATTCGCCCAGGTTATGCCACAAGCGGAAGAGTGGGTACGCGGCAAGAAAAACTGGAGAGCGCTGATATTGGCAACAGGTCAATATGATAGCCCCTATATCGCTTTCTTAAAGCAGTTGGAGAGTGACTTATCTACAGTGGCGCAGGAGGATCAGCAGCCTTGGTTGCAGACGCAACAGCGTTTATGGCAACTGCATGGTTATGTGCAAAAAAGCAACGTGATGCAGCGCGTTTCACTGGGGAACATCTCTTTGCGTCAGCGCATCATGTCATGGCTTGGCATTTCACCACAGATCTCTGTGCAGCTGGATGACAACACGCTGACACGCTATCGCGCCTACCGGCAGGCTGTACAGTTAAATAGCCAGCGTGAATTGCTCAGTGATATGGAAACAGGGTTGTTGGTCAAAAATGCGCTGAGTAGCGAGAAAGGGGAACTGAATGATAACGGTTTACGGACCTTATTTAATCTTTTCACTCTGTGGCGTCATGAGACCGAAAATAAGCAGAATGAAGTTGTCAATGAAACCTTGTGGCGACTCTATCAGGGTGATGCACATCTGGTATTGCGTTATGCATTCTTAAGTGCCGCCAGCCGTTTGCAAACACAATGGGAAAGCAAAGTGATCTGGCCGATGGAAAAATTAAGCAAGCAGGAACTGTTTGATGGCCGGGAATTGAACGCACGGCTGTATGAGTACAGCAATGCGTTTGTGCGGGATACCGCAGAGTATGCGCTGGATATTCGTCCTGAGGGTATTAAACGCCAGGCAATAGAAGATGTGGCCTTTCCGTTTAACGATGATTTCATTTTCTATATCAATAACCTGATCCAGCCGAACAACATGCTTTCATCGACATCTGATATTCGTCGTCGCCTGCAAGAGAAACTCAACTTGCTGGAAAGTGAGCGTGAACTGGCGACTGAGCAGCAGGAACCGAAACAGGATCAATCGGCGGAGGTGATGATTACCAGTCAGCCAGCGACTGCCAATCGAGGAGCCCGGGTATTGCCGGTTGGCAGTTCAGTGACGTTGAGTTGTGATGATGGTGTACAGCAGCTCAAAAGCATGAATTTCAATGACAGCAGGACCTTGCACTGGCGTCCGGGATCATGCAGCAAGGTACAGATTGAGGTGTATTTCCCCGACTTTACGCTAAGTAAAAACTACGTCGGTACTGATGGTTTGCTGCAATTTATCCATGCCTTTTCCAGTGGTGAATTGACGCTGGCGGCACAGGCATTCCCGCAGCAACGCGATGAATTAAGTGCGCTGGGGATCAATAACATCACTGTGCGCTATCAGATCAGCGGAGGGAAGGAAGTTTCAGCGTTGTATCGGCAATGGCAGCAACATCAGCAGCAACAAACGGCGTTGTTGGAACAACGCAACCAACTGGACAGCCAGTTGTTAAATTTAAGTGAACCGGTAGTGACGAAAGGAACCTTTTCTACGTTGCCGTTACAGATCACCACATATTGGAATGAATTAAGGAAACCTAAAAGTGAGTAGTTATCTTAAACAGATCGTCAGTAAATTAACGGTGGAAGCGCGTCAATGTCTGGATGAGGCCGCTAATCTGGCAGTACGGCGCACCCATCATGAAGTGGAAATTGAGCATCTGTTGCTGGCTTTGTTTGAAAAACAGATGCCGATGATGGAACAGGTGTGTCACCACGGTGGTATTGATGCTATTGCGTTGCTGAATGCCTGCCAGCGGTCACTGACGTTATTACGCAGCGGTAATCATCGTCCTCCGGTACTTGCGACTAACTTGACAGAATGGATGGAGCAGAGCTGGATGTACGCCAGTACCCACTGGGGAGCGTTGCAGATTACCCCGCAAGCGCTGATTGCGGCACTGATAATGAATCCGTCACTGCATCATTCACTCACATCGGAGCTACAGCAGGCGTTACAGTGTAACACTGATGCTATAGAACAGTGGCTGCGTACACAGGTACATACAGAACCGCAGCACATCACAGCTCCCGTTGGGGATAAGACCCAATCCGCGTTGGCGCAATACACGCATCACCTGACGCAGGCGGCGCGTGATAACAAACTGGATCCGGTTTTAGGCCGTGAACGGGAGATTCGCCAGTTAATTGACGTGCTACTGCGTCGTCGCCAAAACAACCCGTTATTAACCGGCGAAGCCGGTGTCGGTAAAACAGCGCTGATCGAGGGGCTTGCACAACGTATTGTTGATGGCCGTGTACCGGAAGTGCTGGCACAAGCTGAATTATTCACGCTGGATATGGGGCTGTTACAAGCGGGGGCCAGCGTAAAAGGTGAGTTTGAAAGTCGCTTGCAGAAATTATTGGATGAAGTGAAAGGGTATCCCACACCCGTGATTTTGTTCATTGATGAAGCTCATACTCTGATTGGCGCTGGTGGTCAGGCCGGACAAAACGATGCGGCCAATCTATTGAAACCGGCGTTAGCACGTGGTGAATTGCGTGCTATCGCAGCAACTACTTGGGCGGAATATAAGAAGTACTTTGAGAAAGACTCAGCGTTAGCGCGTCGTTTCCAGGTGATTAAAGTTGAAGAGCCTTCGATCGAACTGGCGATAGCCATGTTACGGGCTATGACCCCGGCGATGGAAAAGCATCATGGCGTCAAAGTACTTGCAGAGGCGGTGACAGAAGCCGTTGTATTATCCAGCCGTTATATCAACGGACGTCAGTTGCCGGATAAATCGGTGAGTCTGTTGGATAGCGCTTGTGCCCGTGTTGCTGTTTCACAGACTGACGAACCTGCACCGATTGAAGATCTGCGTGCCATGTTGGCAAACATTGCCACCGAACAGGAAGCATTATTGCGTGAAGGAGGCCATGAAACCCAATTACAGAAGTTAGCACAACGTCAAACCGAATTGCAGGTATCCCTGGAGAAAATTTTGCCGGAATATCACGCTCAACGTCAGTTAGTGAACGACATCCTTGCCTGTGAGGAACAACACGACGAACGGTTACCTGTGCTACGTGCGGAACTGCGTCAACGTCACCATCAGCATGCTTATGTATTTGACTGTGTTGATGCTGCCTGTGTCGCCGATATTGTTGCCGGTTGGACCGGGATACCTCTTGGCCGGATGGTGGAAAATGAACGCGATGTGCTGCGTCAGTTGGAAACGCGCCTTAGTCAGCGGGTAATGGGGCAAGATCATGCACTTAGTCAGATAGCCCGCCAAATTCGGATTGCTAAAGCACAACTGGCTGATCCGGTAAAGCCAACCGGTGTATTTATGCTTGCCGGTCCTTCTGGTGTGGGGAAAACCGAAACTGCCCTGGCATTGGCGCATGAGTTGTATGGCGGTGAACATCATCTGATCACTATCAACATGTCGGAATATCAGGAAGCACATTCTGTTTCCGGTCTAAAAGGTTCTCCCCCAGGATATGTTGGTTATGGACAGGGCGGAGTGCTGACGGAGGTGGTTCGCCATCAGCCCTACAGCGTGGTATTACTTGATGAGGTCGAGAAAGCGCACTCCGATGTACTGGAGCTGTTCTTCCAGGTGTTCGATAAAGGCATGATGGAAGATGCTGAAGGGCAGCAGATTAATTTCCGCAATACGTTGATTATCCTGACCACTAATGCCGCATCGGATTTGGTGATGCGTGCAGCGATGCAAGGCGTGAAAATACAGGGGGAAATTCATCCGGCAACACTTGAAGATATTCAGGAAATTATCCGGCCGGAACTGCAACGTATCTTTACGCCTGCGTTTTTAGGTCGCTTGCAGGTCATTCCTTATTTGCCGGTACATGGCGAAATTCTGCATGCCATTGTGCATCATAAACTGAATAAAGTTGTGATGCGTTATCGTCAAGCAACCCAATGCGAATTGCACTATAGCAATGCGCTGGTGGATTTTATTGCTGAAGGATGCCGGATCGCGGAAAGTGGTGCCCGTGAAATTGATAACCTGTTAACCCAGTTCGTCTTGCCGCTGTTATCTGATCAATTGCTGTTAGGAGATGCACCGGTGAATGAGGATGTACGCTTGGATGTTATTGAAGGCCAAATACAGCTATCGTAATAATAAAAGAAACTATAACCACTAAAACTATCAGGCATGATCAATTAGGGTAAGAAGCTACCTTCTCTGCTATTATTACCTTGTGATGTAATATTCGATGCTGCATATTATCTTATGATGTAACATTCAATGTTACGAAATGAGATCCTGATGAAAATGAAAAAGATAGTGGTCTTTTGGTTTATTTTTACGCTAGTCAATTTTGCGCTGGCACTGCTGAGTTTGCAAGTGCGTGATGTCTGGAGCCTGTCGTCATTGGTGTGGTTTCCGGCGGGCCTGTTACAAGGTATTTTTTGCGCCAGGGCACCACGGTATTGGCCTGTTTGGTTAATAACGGGTGCTCTGATTTCACTAACAGCCAGCCAATGGTATGGCAGACCGGTGGGCGTCTCGCTGATATTTTCTGGTATCAATGTAGTGATGCTGGTAGTAACAGGGTTGGTCTGGCAATTTTTCTACGGTGTAATGTGGGCCCCGAAGCGGGCAAGTGACATCTTCAATCTGACAGTACTTTGCTCGTTAAGCGGAATTATTGAGCGATTTATGGCGAAGTGGGTACTTCATTTATTGGATTACCCTATCGATATATCTATTTCATTACCGATTGTTGTCTGCTCTGTGTTGAGTTATCTGCCGTTTACGTTTTTTGTGATTTCTTTCATCACCTACAAGAAAAGCCGGGTTGAAGACAGGAAAACCTATGGTTTATGGTTGGTGGCCGTGTTTGCCATGACAGCATTGTTTACCAGCCCACCACCTGAAACCGGGAAAATACATTGGCAAGGAGTAGCGCTCCTGTTTTCCTTCGGACTGCCGATGCTACTGGCGTTAAGAGGTGATTTGCTGGTATTAAGCGGCTTTTTATCCTTATGTACGGTAGGGATCGTGAGTGCAACCATTTTTGGTTTTGGGCCATTCGCATCCCGATTAATGAGCATCCAACAGAACGTGCAAATTGCGGCATGGTACAGTACCGCATTTACCCTGCCTGCGCTGTTGTGCTGTAGTTGTTTATATAACATAATCAATGCATTACATCGCCGTAAAGCGTATTTTTTGTTAATGAGTGCTATGCTGGAGCAAGAACAGATTAATTGTTTTCGGTTAAGTGCCGACGGGCATCTGTATTGGCATCATGACGCGGCCTGGATGCGGTGTGGTAAAGCCCCCGTCTGCTGGTCGCAGTTACTGGCTTGGGTGCATACAGAAGATCGGCAGAAAATCGAACAGCTTAAACGTTCCGTCTCGCGTATACCGCAGACGTTAAAAATTCGGATTGCTGATGGTAAAGGCGAATTTAACCCGGTGATTATCGCCCTGATCGTTCATGTAGGCGAAAACGCCGGTTTTATTGAAGGAACTATGCGTGAAATAGCGAATAGAGAATAATATGGAGAAATAACCAATGCCGAGACAAGTCATTATTGCTGACGATCATCCAGTCTTCTTATTAGGACTACGCACCGTATTGGCAACATTACCCGAGAATTATCAGGTTGTGGGGGAGGCGCATGATGTGACTACACTTTTTTCTCTGCTGGAGGAAAAAGAAGTGGATATGCTGATTACGGATTTCAATATGCCAGGTGATAACCAGATCGACGGTTTGCGAATGATTAGCCGAATTCGTGATCAATATCCGAATTTGCCTGTTGTGGTAATCACGATGATCAGCGACCGGAAGATAATTGCTTCATTAATTGATTATAAAGTGAAAGCGATTTTGAACAAAAACAGTCTGTCTCACGAATTAGTGAAAGGATTGTACAGTACAACAGGGCACGATAAGCCTTATTTGAGCAAGCAATTTATTGAATCTCCGGACGAGGAAGTGGTAAAGGCGCTGACCGGCAAAGAGCTGGAAGTCATTAAATTATTGGGGCAAGGGTTGAGTGTGAATGATATCGCTGCACGTTTATACCGTACTAAGCAGACGATCAGCGCACAAAAAATCAGCGCAATGAAAAAACTGGGGTTAGATAATGAAGCCGCGCTTTATAATTATTTGCATCAGGTTGGACTGGGATTGTAATAAATGAAAGTCGGCCGGAAAGGATCACGATGGTTAGCTGTATTGATACTCCTGTTGCCATTATCTGGCCGGAGTCTCAATCTTTTTGAATACCGTAATGCGCAAGAGCTGCCTTCAGACGGGCTACCAGTGGAGTTTTATTCGAATGTCATCACTCAAGAATTTACGCCATTACCCGTCAAATTACCTATCGAAGAGCAAGGAATTCTGGTTCCACACTTTCCAACGCTAAAAGTCGGCATTCTCTGCTGCATCGGTGCGCCATTGGTGATCCATCGTTGGGATGGCAAGTTGGAAGGGATTTACGCTGACTATCTACGCTTGGTTGAAACCGTATTAAAACGGCCAGTGGAGGTACGGCTGTTTGGTAACTGGGAATCAGCCTACGCAGCATTACAGCGTGGAGATATTCAGTTGTTATCACATTCTGCTTCACCCCAGACGGAAAATAGGACAGATGACACTTACCCAATTCTGGTACAACCGCTTGCCCTGATTGTGCGCAAAGAACAAGTCAATAAGCCGTTTGCACAAATGAATATTATGGCGGCACCAGGCAGTAACCCGAATACTATTGAGCAATTGCGTAAACATTACCGCAGTGTTTTGGTGGCGAAAAACCAACAGGAGGGCGTACAAGCAGTAGTGGATGGTGAAGTTGATGCCTATCTGGACGGACAAAGCCAGATTGCCTATTTGCTGGCTTTTCGTCCGTTTACAAAGCTGACTTACCGTCGAGATATTTCTCAGGGAGAGCGGTATGATTTTCTTGCCCACAACGATGGGATGGTTGAGACCATAGATCTCATCCTGACTGCCATTCCTCACGAAATCAGAAATAAGGTTTATCAACGTTGGGTTTCCGGGCTGGCTCTGAGCGGCAATAACGATACGACGACCTTTACGCCGCAAGAAAAAGCCTGGATTAAAAAAAATCCGGTCGTCAATGTTGCGATTAGTCGTACCGCGCCGCCTTACTCATTTCTGGATAAAGATGGGCAACTCACTGGCCTGGATGTGGATATTTTACGTCTGCTGGGAGAGAAAAGCGGCATTACCTTTAATTTTATCCCGGCGGATGGCGCGGTGGGGGTCAAAAAACTGCTAAAAGATGGTGAAGCCCAAATGACCTCGTTGGTTAGTACGCCGGAACGTCGTCGTTGGCTCTCTTTTAGTCATCCCTACGGTACTGTGGAATGGGTGATGATCACTCGCAATGAGCGTAATGCGCCCTATGAGTTTGAACAACTTAAACACCATCGGGTAGCGATTCAGCGCGGTCATGCTCTCCTATCGGTATTGAAGCAATATCCGGAGATCTTCGTCATGGAAGTTGATAATGTGACGCAAGGTGTTGATATGGTGCTAGCCGGGGCAGCAGATGCAACTTTTGATAGCTTGATAAGTGCTGATTATCTGCAAGCAAGTCATTATGGTACCAATATTTCTATTCAGTTTTTTGAAGGCTCATTGCAACCGGAACAATACGCCATCATACCCACTTATCCTCAATTGATTGATATATTGAATAAAAGCATTGATGCATTACCGCCAAATGAGCTGCGGGTGTTGCGCCTGAAGTGGTTATCTATGGGAAATGTGACCACCTATGCTGACAATAAAATTTCTCCCTGGGTGAAATTGTGGGGAGGGGCGTTATTTGTCATTGCATTGAGTTCGGCCTTTTGGGGGAGTTATCTTGCCCATCAGATCAGACGACGCAAAAGAGCGGAAAACAACTTACAGGATTTGCTGACGTATTGGGAAACCCTATTTAATAACATGCCTACGCCAATGTTTGTCTGCGATCCGACCATGTGCGTTACGGCAGCGAACCTTTATTTCCGCCGTGAGATGAACACTCGCGGATCTGATGTAATTGGTCACAGTCTCTTTTCCCTCTGCTTTTTAAAACCTGCCGATGAGCAAGATATCAGTATGATTTTTCTGCACTGTCTGGAAGGGGCACCTGCGCATTTCTCCGATCGTAGCATTGCCATCCGGGGACAAGACAGAGATGTTTATTTGTGGCTTGAAAGTTACAGTAATACCGAAGGCGTTGTTCAGGGAATAATTGGTGGTTGGTTTGATGTGACTGAGCGTAAATTGTTGGCGCAAGAGCTGCGTCAGGAGCGCGATAAGGCTGAACTTGCCAGTTTGGAGAAATCAGATTTTCTGGCACACATGAGCCATGAGATCCGCACTCCCTTGCAAGCAATTATCGGTATTCTCGATCTGGAGGTAAAACAGCAACCTCTGCCATCTGCACCATTACATATCGCATGGCACGCTGCAATGTCTTTACAGGGAATAATCGGTGATGTGCTGGATTTTTCCAAGATAGAATCTGGACGTATGGTGCTGAATCTAAAACCGGAATCATTGCAGGAAGTTCTGGGAAGTTGTGTGGTGGCTTTTAGTCATCGCGCTAAGGAAAAGGGGCTGTTTTTTGCCCGGCAATTCGATTTACCGTCTGAATATTACCATCTGCTGGATGCAACACGCGTAACTCAGGTCGTCAATAACTTACTGGGTAATGCTATTAAATTTACTGAACAGGGTGGTGTACAAATCAGCGCCAGCTATCAGCATATGCCAGAGAGTAACCAGGATGAAATCACGCTGGTGGTTGCAGATACCGGTTGCGGTATCCCAGAAACCATGTATGAAGCTGTTTTGCTACCCTATGTACAAGTGACGCAAAACTGTGGTGGTAAAACCGGCACTGGGTTAGGGTTACCCATCTCGGTACAGTTAGTTGAATTAATGGGTGGTAGCCTGAAAATCACCGGTGCACCCGGTGGCGGCGCGCAGGTTACAGTAACGTTACCACTTATGTGCAGTGCGGTTGAGAAAGAAGCAGTAAGCGAAAAAATTGAAAATATTGAAGGGGAAATTCACGAATCGCTGAATATCTTGGTTGTTGATGACTTACCTGCCAATTTACAGGTGCTGTCGTTGCAGTTAGCCCCATCGGGTCATCGTGTCGTATTAGTTGAAAGCGGAGAACAGGCGATGAATCTGATGGAAGAGGGGTATTTTGACCTCGTGCTGACGGATTGCCAGATGCCGGTGATGAATGGTTATGAACTGGCTCAGTTATTGAGAAAACATGAGCGACTACGGCAATTACCCCCGTTTATTATTTTGGGGTGTACCGCAAACGCATTTTCTACTGAGCAAGCCCGTTGTCTGGACGCGGGAATGGATGGTGTATTGACCAAGCCGTTGGTACAAAGCAAATTGTTGGCAGAAATCAACCGTTATTACCGACAGGTAAATGATAAAATCACGTTACAGTTTGATGAGATTCAGGCGCTGGCCCAGCGAGATGTTACTGTAGAGTACCAATTACTCAGTGCAGTGAGGCAAGGGATGTCGGAAGATATTGCAGAACTGAGACAACCGGAAAATCAACAAATACATGAAAAAGTCACGCATCACGCACACCGTATGAAAGGCGCTTTTGCTCTGCTGCAATATCAGCAAGGAATACGTATATGTCTGCGTATTGAAAAGGGTGAACGTTATGATGAGAAGACGATTGAGGTTTTGTTAACTCGTGCGGAATATTTCCAACAACAGATTGAACAGCAATTGGCAAAGTGAGTGGGAAGGCGATCTTCTTCCCGCCTTCCTCTCAGTTATTTTCTAAGAAATACAAAATTATTTTATTATTATCATGATAATAAAAATACAGATTAAGATCTTTGACAATTTCAATAACTGAACATAAGGTTTATGTATCAGTGGGAAAATTAATATATATTTAATTTCACCAGAATTAAATAATAAATTAACAGTATTATTTATTTTAAATAACATTGTTAATGGTAGATATTATTCAAGTTGTAATTTTTATTTTTCACTCCATCGAAATAGAAGGTCAATAAAATTACAACCAAGAAAGGATCAATCATGAATAAAACCCGCAGAAAATTATTGGCAATGATTGGTGTTATGAGTATCAGTATATCTTTTATCACACAAGCAGGAGAGAAAAACACACAGATCACCAATAACATATTATCAAAACAGGAAATTGCCGAACATGAAAAATATATGCAGGAGGCAATAAAAGAGGCCATAAAGAATCCAAAGTACCCTTTTGGCGCTATAATAGTCAACAGAAACAGTGGGGAAATATTAAGTCGTGGTGTGAATACAGGTAGAAGTAATCCTATCTTGCATGGGGAAATTCAGGCAATAAATCATTATATTACTCAATATGGCAACCAGGGATGGGAGAATGTTACGCTGTATACCACGGGAGAACCTTGTTCGATGTGCATGAGCGCCTTGGCCTGGCTCGGGATCCGTGAAGTAATATGGGCAACATCTATCAGTATTATTCGTAATGCAGGGATCCGTCAGATTGATATTTCTGCGCATGAGATTGCAGAAAGAGCATCGTCATTTTACAGCCCAATAACTTTAGTCGGTGGGATCTTGGCAAATGAAACAGATAAATTGTTTCTTGAACGTAACAGAGGTAAATAATTGAAGTTATTGGAAATGAAATTATTAGCTTACCCGGTAATATCAACCACATCAGCCTCTCATAAAGCCCCGAACATTCGGGGCTGAGGCTTATTTTCGGTGCAACATAATATGAGGGATATATCAGGTCCTGCGGCGCGATATAACCAGCTTATCCTTGGGACGGTCTACCCAATCGGCAATCTTATTGTTGAAATTATCCGCCAACAGATAAGATGGCGTTTTAGCTAACCAATCGGATAGTGAAATATCTTGGTAGATGCCGTTATCCAGCACAACAAGCACTTTAAGATCCTCATTCCCAATATTCTCGATATAGTGACCAAATCCTTGTGGCACATAGCCGACATCGGTCGGTTCATATTTCTCGGTTTGGGCGTGTCCGTGGGAACCAAATACCGTCATACGCCCTTTGCCTGAAATGTAGTATTGCCATTCATTGGCATTAGGATGCCAATGTAACTCACGTACTGCGCCAGGTTTGATGATCTCTATAATGCCGGTAATAGTTGTAGAAATAGGAAACTCCAGCGATGACACCTTATGAATACTCCCTGCATCGTTTTCGAAGAAGGGTTTTTTCTTCATGAGCTCATACCGGTGGGTGAGTGGTGCATTATTCAGCCCTCCGTCGTTAACCGGCAGAGGCAGTTTTGGCGGTATAGCACCACCGACGATATAAGCTTCTCCCTGTTTGATTTTAGAAAAAACCTCTGCCGACATGTTAACGCTTTTTTCAAGCACTTCTCTCGGCATATGTGTCACCCAATCAGTGATACTGAAAGTGCCAAATTCTGAAAAGTGCCCGTTATCGAAAGTCAGCACAAAATGTGCGCCATCCTCAAGCGCCTGAATAGAATGGCCGTGTCCTTTAGGAAAATACCACACATCACCGGGACCAAAATCCGCCACTTCACATTTACCCTCCGGATCAATAATAGTAATACGTGCATGGCCTTCAAGCATAAATGCCCATTCAGCGGCAATGGCATGCCAATGGAGTTCACGCACACCACCAGGTTCAAGTGTCATATCAACACCGGCAATACCTTCGGATATCGGGAATTGCTCCACCGTAGCTTCGCGTGCCCATCCATATTCCAATACTCGTTTTTTACTGTTTGTGAATTTATATTTATATAAGCTTTTGGCATTTCCTGGCGATTTATTGTCAGGTGAGACAAGATTACGTTGATCATCAGCAACAGCGGATTTAATCATACTGCCCATCACGCTGGCTGCTGCCGCGCTAACTGCGGATGCCTTTAAGATATCACGACGCGAGAACATATTGCTTTCTCCAAATAATAAGTACCTGCAAGAATGGTTGCAAGCTGATGTATATCAATCTAATTTTTCTAAATTAACCGTTGTCACGAAAGGGAAAAATCAAAGGTGACTTATTAATAATAGTAAAAAATGGATTTTAAAATGAGGAAAAAAAGCTTATTTGTGTTACCCGATGAGGAACAGTAAAGAAATTTCTGAACAAAATTCACCTAACGAAAAAGTTCACGGAACTCATTATCAATTTTCTGAATTAAATTTCTTTAATGTTAGAATATTGCATTCGTAAAATTTATCATTAGGAATGAAATGAAGGTTCAGAAACAGCGATATCTGAAGACATTAACATTCTGATAATTTGAAGTTCCGGTGCTTCAGCAGCAAGGGGATTGATGTAAAGTTCCCCAGAGAAAACCCTTTTATTTCCTGAAATAAGCACTCTCCGTGCGGCCAGCACATCTTTTGCCAAAATCTTTTCACAAGCTATTTCCATTTGCGTTGTCGCATTTTTTATTACCCCAGAAGGGGCTTTTATTCTTACAAAATACTCCAATAAATCAACACCATTAGCTCTGACTGCATATACATAGCCTTCATATAGCGCAGCATAGTTCATTGCGATAGAAAGTTCTTTCGATGTTGATATTCCACCTATCATTTGTCCTCCATCTTGTATTTTCATGCCCCAGTGAAACGGGGAAGAAATCCCATATTGAATATTTGTTCAGGCGGACGAGTATCAGCCCGATAAGTTACACGATTATTTGGCATGTTAATTTTTCCATGTTAAAAAATACGACTAAAAATATTGTTCCATATACAAAATCAAATATCGATTTCTTCTTTACATTAGATAAATCATATGATGACATCCCTATTTTATTTTTCTGACAAGTCATAAGAATACTATTAACACAATTAGCTTAATGTTGAGTTATTTCATGAATAGTTTAACTTAATTAGTTTTTTAAGTTTCATCACATATCTTTATATCGAGATTATTCTTTTTATAAACCTCGTAACGCACATCACGGTTGTGTTGGTCGTTGGCAATGTGTCGTAAAACGATCACTATGCCTGAGCACAAGAAGCATTACCTGACCGATATTGCTGTAATTAATGATGGATTGTTTGACATCAACCTACCATTTTGCCATATTTTCCGCTCTTAACATCTTTCTTAACATACTTACAAATTACTTTTCACTTTTGGCACTATAATAAGGAAATTTTATGTCACTCGTACCCTTTAAGCAGATTGATGTGTTCACTCACCAGCCTTTCAAGGGAAATCCCGTTGCCGTTGTCATGGATGCAAGGGAACTCTCACCGATGCAAATGCAGGATATTGCTAACTGGACCAATCTTTCTGAGACTACATTTGTCCTCCCGGCAGAAAATCCATTGGCAGATTACCGTGTACGGATTTTTACCCCTAGCAGCGAACTCCCTTTTGCGGGTCATCCTACAATAGGTACCGCATATGCTCTTCTTGAAGCCGGTTTAATTAAAGCGAACGGGGGGGCAACTGATTCAGGAATGTGGGGTAGGGTTGATTACACTGAACGTGGCCGAAACACAAGAGGGCCATACAACAATCACATTTGAACTGCCAGAACCGACTATCACACCGCTCAATACCGAGCAAACAGAACACCTTGAAAACATTCTCGGTTGTCAGCTAGATCGCACGTTGGCACCTGCACTTATTGATGTTGGAGCTCGCTGGATTGTCGCTCATACCACAGGAGCGGAAGCCGTGCTGGCAACAGAACCTGATTATGCAAAGTTGAGTGAACACGACACTCAAATGAACATTACTGGGATTTGTCTCTATGGTGCCTATTGTGAAGGGGCAGAAGCCGATATTGAAGTGCGCTCTTTCGCTCCTTCATGTGGTGTGAATGAAGATCCTGTATGCGGAAGTGGAAACGGCAGCGTTGCGGCATTCATGCGCTATCACAAAGTCGCTGTGATTGACAATAAAATTGTTCATTCATCACAGGGCAAAAGGCTTGGCCGCTTGGGCAGCCTGCGGCTCAGTCACTCTAACGGTAAGATTTTCGTCGGTGGCAGCGCGGTAACCTGTATCAATGGCACCATCACGGTCTAAAGAATGTTAAATCCCACACTACAATGTGGTTCGGTTCGTACTTGTAGAACAGCCCACATAAAACCCAAAAGTAAAATTTATTGTTGGCGAAAGTAGACGAGTTGAACTAAACTCAAATTTTACTTTTGTGAGAGGAAGTTAACTATGTCTGAAACCCGTTTTTCTGAGTCGTTAAACCTGAAATCTCACTGGATGCCATTCAGTGCTAACCGAAATTTCCACCGTGATCCGCGTCTTATCGTTGCTGCCGAGGGGCAATGGCTAAAAGACGATAAAGGACGCCAGATTTATGACAGTCTGTCCGGTCTTTGGACCTGTGGCGCAGGTCATACTCGGACAGAAATTCAGCAAGCTGTCGCGGCTCAATTAAGCACCCTTGATTACTCACCAGGCTTTCAGTTCGGTCATCCCTTGTCGTTTCAACTGGCAGAAAAAATTGCCAATTTAACACCCGGTGATCTCAATCACGTCTTTTTCACCAGCTCAGGTTCTGAGACTTTAGACACCTCAGTCAAAATGGCGCAAGCCTACTGGCGAGTGAAAGGCCAGCCCACGAAAACCAAACTGATTGGCCGTGCACGTGGTTATCATGGTGTCAATATTGCGGGTACCAGCTTGGGAGGGATTGGTAGCAATCGCAAAATGTTCGGGCAGTTGATGGACGTGGATCACTTACCCCATACGCTACAAACCGATATGGCGTTTACACCAGGTATGGCAAAAACCGGTGGCGTGGAGTTAGCCAACGAGATGCTCAAGTTGATCGAACTGCATGATGCCTCCAATATCGCAGCGGTTATTGTCGAGCCTGTGGCCGGTTCCGCCGGTGCAATTATTCCACCTCAAGGGTATCTACAACGTCTGCGTGAAATTTGTGATCAACATAATATTTTGTTGATTTTTGATGAAGTTATTACCGGCTTTGGTCGCATGGGGCGCTGGACTGGTGCTGAGTATTTCGGTGTGACGCCAGATATGCTTAACTTTGCCAAACAAATTACCAACGGTGCCATTCCTCTGGGAGGAGTAGTGGCAAGCAGTGAAATTTATGAGGCCTTTATGTCTCAGCCACTGCCGGAACACCTTGTAGAGTTTAGTCATGGTTATACCTACTCGGCACATCCGGTAGCCTGTGCCGCCGGGTTGGCAACCTTGGATCTGCTGGATAAAGACCATCTCATCCAGCGTTCTGCTGCGCTTGCTCCTCATTTCGAAGCGGCCCTTCATGCTCTCAAAGACTGTCCAAACGTGACTGACATTCGCAACTGTGGCTTAGTAGGGGCAATTCAGTTGGCGGCCCGTGACGGTGATACCGCCGTCCGTCCTTTTGATGCCAGTATCGCGCTTTGGAAAGCAGGTTTTTACGTACGTTTTAGCGGTGATACGCTGCAATTCGGGCCTATGTTCAACGCGGAAAGGGCAGATTTGGATCGTCTCTTTGACGCTGTCGGCGAAACATTGCATCACATTAGCTAAGGATAAGGAAGAAACTCATGATCATACTTATTAACGATCATGAGTTTGGTAAATATACAAGTATCGTTACTTGTGATAAACAAGGAGTATTTATGAAAATATTGAGTATTATAATCTTATCTATATCGACAATGATATCCTCTAATGCTTTAGCTAATGAGATTAGAGCAAGGGATTTAGGCATTCCTTTCTCTGGAGCAACGGGGAAATATAATGCGATTACAGATGTTAGTGGTGTAGAAGTTGGCTATTCAACCATAATAGAAGGCGATGGAAAGCTAGAAGTTGGGAAAGGTCCAATAAGAACAGGCGTGACAGCTATATTGCCAAGAGGAAAGAAATTTAGCCCTGTATTTTCGAGTACATTCTCTTTAAATGGAAATGGAGATATGACAGGCAATCAATGGGTCAAAGAAAGTGGTTTTTTGGAAACACCAATATTGATAACCAACACTCACAGTGTTGGTGTTGTTAGAGACTCAACAATTAGCTGGATGATTGATAATAACCTAACATCACCACTAAAAGATGACTTATTTTGGTTATTACCTGTGGTTGCAGAAACATGGGATGGAATATTAAATGATATAAACGGTATGCATGTAAAAAAAGAACATGTATATAATGCGTTAAATAGTGCTAAATCAGGAGCGATAGAAGAGGGCAATGTCGGCGGGGGAACTGGAATGAACCTTTTTAAGTTTAAGGGAGGTACAGGTACTTCATCAAGAATTCTAGATAAAAAAGATGGAGGATATACTATTGGCGTTCTTGTTCAAGGCAACTTTGGTGATAGGGATGACTTGATTATTTCTGGGATTCCGGTTGGTAAAGAAATACAGGATCTCAAACCGATATATCATGGAGACAAGAAAAAAATAAAGGATGCCGGTTCTATAATAGCAGTGGTAGCCACAGATGCGCCATTAGCTCCTCACCAATTAGAAAAAATAGCTAAAAGAGTATCGCTTGGGCTTGCAAAAGTTGGTGGTGTAGCCAGGAATACCAGTGGTGAGATATTTATTGCATTTTCAACTGCAAATAATGATGCATTCTCCAGAGAGGATGCAAGAACAATAAAAATACTGCCAAATGACAAACTAGATCCTTTGTATGAAGCAACAATCAATGCAACAGAAGAGGCAATAATTAATGCTATGATCGCAGCCAAAAAAATGGTTGGGAGAAATGGTAATACTTCGTATTCTATTCCTAAAGATAGGGTTAAAGAAATATTAAAAAAATATAATGTACTTAATTAGTTACATAATAAAGTTATTTATTGTTTCGCGTAATAATTGAAATGTAATGCACTGCAATCAATATCTTGAATGCAGTAAATATTATTATCCATGATAAAAGCAAAAACCCCGTTATTTTTAACGAGGTTTGTCAATGTACCGAAAAGCCTCTAATAAGAGGCTTTTCGGTAGAATTTTAAATTTTTCTACCCTCATAGAAAGCGACATGTAGTCCGTCACCACAAGTTGTAGAAGCTTTAATATGCCATTCAATTCCACCCCTTACAAATACACCAGCAAATACGTTTGAAGAATGAACAACATTCATAGTCCATACCTTTCCCTGTCCATTGAATCGTGGTACCTGATTTTCCGGGCAGCCTGGGAATTGAGTTGCTGCCGATGCAATCCCAACCCCTCCGATTAATGCTGTTGCTAATACCCCAACTGTTAATAATTTCTTGAACATAACAATTCTCCTTTAATAGTTTTAGAATTTGCAACTTAAATATATCACTTATAAAATCATATGTGACAATGCATGCTAAATCCAAATCATCACCAGATGATGTTACAATTTTAAAACTCATAAAACAACTATATATTTCACTCTAGATCAGAAACCCAACTTATATTATAGTAATTTATGATAAATCATGATTTCATTATTAGTCACACAAAGAAAATAATTTATTTATAATTGCAATTTACTGCCATTAAATATATTCAATGAAATTAAGTTTAAATTATTAATTTCTTAGCGTTAGTAGAAGAGAAGTCGGTTATTTTAATAAAAGGCTATTTATTATGATAAATATAAATATTAAAGCGGAGAAATTATAAAAAACAATGGCTCTTATAAATTCTACTTGCGGCGTGAGTTACGTATGATTGATGGTCAATTGCATGATAATAGTCAGTCCGGCAATTATGGCATGTCGGCATTAATGATATGGAGAGAAGCCTGGCATAACTTAATGGCAACGGGGAGAAGTACTCTGCTTGCTTTATCGGGTATTGCGATTGGTTGCGCGTCTATTGTGGCATTTATTAATACCGGGCATAACGCCACACTTGCTGCGTTGAAGATGTTCAGCGGGCTTGATATCAACGTCATTACAGCAAACCTGAACTCCTATAGTCATGGGGTCGATAATACGTCAATTAAAATGGCCGACCTGACAACGGCTATTCCTGGTTTATCTTCCGCAGCACCTTGGATCTACTATCCTTCTCCCGGGCGTTATAATGGGAAAACAGAAACATTTACCATAATAGGGTCCTCTGCGGAACTTGAGAAAGTTATGCAATTGCGACTTCGTCATGGTCGATTTATCTCTAATTATGATCAGCACTCGCCTTATCTGGTCATTGGCAATGAAGTGGCCGTTACCCTTGGTCAAGGGAACCCATCCCGTATACTTGGCAAGCAGATTCAGATTGGCAATTATTTATACACAGTAATTGGCATTTTCGATATAAAAGGGCAAAACCCCATCTTTCCTTTTTCTCTGGATTCGGTAGTGATTGCCCCTATAAATGCCATGCGCAAAATATCACCGAATACTGATCTGAACGGCATCATCGCTCGCACCATAACGACCGCTACCACAGAAACCGATGCGAAGGATTTATTGGCGTTGCTCAAGCGCAAGTTTCCAGCGGTTGAAATTGATGTTCGGGTAGCTCAACAACTACTGAAAGGGCAGGCAGATCAAAACAAAACCTTTTCTTTTATGTTGATCGGGTTGGCGGGCATTTCGCTACTTACTGGCGGCATTGCGATTTCAAATGTGATGCTCATGAACGTTTCGGCTCGACGAAAAGAGATTGGGTTGCGTATGGCTTTGGGTGCAAGACCCCATGATATCCGGTGCCTTTTTTTGTATGAAGCGGTAGCACTGACTTTAGCCGGAGCAATACTTGGTACACTGACAGGTGTCATCATCTCCTTTCTTTTTGTCCTTTATTCTGGCTGGTCATTTTCTCTGGCCCCTTTATCCATTCCTTTAGGGATAGGTAGTGCGATTGTGGCAGGGCTTATCTCCGGCTTTCATCCCGCACATAAAGCTTCACAGATGGAACCCGTACAGGCATTACGTGATGATTAAGAAATTTGAACAGAAAAAATTGCAGAGTAGGGAGATAACACTCAATGATTAAACGTTATCGATGGGCTATAGCTGGCATATTTGTCGTGGTGGCCTGTTTTTTGGCCTTTTTGTCCTCAGAACAATCGCCAGCTCAGGAATCAGTGCAGTGGATTGAAGTAAAACAAGGTCTGATAGAAAAACAACTCGGTCTGGTAGGTAAGCTGCAATCTGGGCGTCTTGAGACCATCCCCGCTCCATTTGATGCAATTATCAAACAAGTCTTGGTCAAAGAAGGGCAGCGGGTGAAAGCTGACCAAACATTAGTTACGCTTGATACCCGAAAGCTTGATATTGAGCTTCGGCAAGCGCAAGTTGAGATGATCAAAGCCTCATCTGCCGTTGACCAATTGCATGACTGGGAAAACAGCCAAGAAGTCATTCGGGCCAGAAGAAACGTCGAAAATGCGAACCATATGGTTATAGAATTGAAAGATAATCTCGCAAAAACACAAACTCTTTTTTCACGGGGTATCATTCCACAAATGGAAGTGGAAACCCTCCAGCAACAACTTCGCCGACAACTAATGGAACTCTCTTCAGCGCAGGACGATCTTACGTCTATTAGACAAAAAGGAAGTCTTGATAATTTAAATGTCGCAAAGATGGAGCTTCAAAATGCAACAAGCCGCTATCAGGCGCTACAGGAACAATACTTACATAAAGAAATCAAAGCGCCATTTTCGGGAGTTGTGCTTAGGGCAGCACAGGGAGAAAGTAAGAAGCTCTTAACGATTCAGACTGGAGCTCGAGTTACCGAAGGGATGCCCTTACTGGAAATTATGGACACCACACAGTATCAGGTACTGGCACAGGTTGAAGAAACTGATCTCGCCAAACTCAAAGAAGGGCAGACAGTAAAAATTAGTGGGGAGGGATTTTCTGACCACCTGCTGGATGGTGAAATTGAAACCATTGCTATGCAAAGTGTGAGTACGGACAAACTAGGATCGGCGATTTATTATGATGTTGTGATTAAAGTGACTTCATCCATGAGCCAGAGTTATCCCGTAAGACCCGGTATGAGTGCCAAAGTTAATATTGTTATTTACCGCAATGAACAGGGAATGGTTGTACCAGAAGCCGCACTCACTCACGATAGCAATGGACAATTAATAGTAAATTGGCGCCCGGATTTAAAACGTCAGGCTGTGTCTCGCCAGGTAACTGTAACCGTTGGAGAGACTATGCCGGAAGGTATGGAGGTCCATGGATTGGAAGAGGGGTTTATCGCACTTAATATGAATATGACGGAAAGTTCCGCCCGGTGAATACATCATTAAATTGGAAAAGGAAAGGTTGTCAAAAATCACTCAGTTCTATATGAAGTTGTATATCGCCGGAGTTTATTTAACTTATGTTGTACGAGAATCCAGTTCATAAGATAAAAAACACTTATCATTATGTATTATATGATTTTTTTGATAATCAAATTGTTTTATCAGCACACCTGCTTCATGAACTAACACTGAATGCGGCCTTTTCAGGCATTTTATCGTCACTTGCTCAGTTCAACTTCACGAACCAGCCCGAGAATCAATCAACATTTATGATAACCACGAAGTTTAGTAGTTCTCCGATTGTTCTCTTGATCTCTCACTCTCCCTACGTTGCATTTCGGTATGCACGCAGGAAAAATTGCTCCTGATAACCACGAGCAGGCATGAATGCTATGCTACTGAATAAAGGATTTCACGCAATGTGTCTGAACTTACCGGGATTCAGGGATCGTTGCCAAAACGGGTTTAACGCTCGGTTGCAGATGCCCTCCATATCGGCGTTGTTTAGCCACCTTCCTGAAACACACTAGAAAAGTCTGTAAGCCCTGACAGATGAAAGGGGGACATCATTTCTTAAACTCGAAAAAACAAATGCTCGGTAAATTCCTGAGTTATTCGTTTTTGCTAATAAAAAAACGATTTTCTTTGTTTTGATGCACTTTTCTCTGATGTGGATTCACATTTTAAGATTTTTATGCGAATATGTTCTTTAGCGGTTGCATGTGGAACAAGGGCTCTCTATAATCTAAAAACCATTTAACTGGATAAATATACAGGTGTTATGTGGAGAACTTTAAAATAGTGGCGGCTTTATGCCGACAGATTATTAAGGATGGGGCCTCCGCAGGTGCTTTACAGCAGATGGAGCGCCTTTATGATGCTCTCAGAGAAGGACAGCAGGCTGCAGAAGCAAAATTGCTCAGAGGGCTCATCAACAGAGCCAGTACGCTCAACACACTGGAGCCAGCCAGAATTGAACTCTCCCGGGTCTCATTTCTTAGAAAACAGGAACTCCGGGAAAACGTCAAAGTGCCTGTGGACAAAGAAAGCGGGTCACCCCTTGCACAGATTATATTTCCTGAAGAACTCGCGACTGCAGAGCTCCCGGTTATGCCCGATGAGCTGGCTTCAGCGGTCAGCCAGCTGATTGAACAATGGAACAATCTGGACAAATTGGCCCGGTATGGAGTGATGCCCTCACTGAGCTGCCTGCTTTTCGGATTACCGGGAACAGGTAAAACGATGCTTTCCTTTTATATAGCCAGAATGCTCGGACTACCTATCGTGCTTGCCAGGCTGGATGGGCTTGTTTCATCTTTACTGGGCACCAGTGCCAGAAATATCAATAACCTGTTTGATTTTGCTGCCCAGTATGACTGTCTGCTGCTTCTGGATGAGTTTGATGCCGTGGCAAAGGCGCGAAATGACAAGCATGAAGTAGGTGAAATTAAGCGCATCGTTAATACATTGCTGCAGTGTATCGATGCCAGATCAAAAAGTGGTATGACGCTGGCCATCACTAACCATGAGGTATTGTTGGATCCTGCTGTATGGAGAAGGTTTGAAATGCGGATACTGATTCCTAAGCCAAATTATCCGGCAAGAATGAATATTATCGAAAAATATATTCATCCATTGAGTTTTACGCCTGAAGAGATAAAATTTCTGACCGTTTTAACTGACGGATTTAACGGTTCTGATATTCAATTAATGCTTAATAATTTCAAGAGAATGGTCGCGATCAATAAAAGTCCTCAGACTTTTATTGAGATGGTTCAGTCCTTTGCAGTTATTCATGCAGGCAGTGAGGTCAATGAGTTCATGCAATTGTTATCGCATAATCAGGATGCTGTAATTATGAGCCTGTTGCACAAAAAGCATGAATTTACCCAAAAAGAGATTGCACTTGTTTTTGGCGTTACTCAGCCAAAAGTTTCCAGAAATATTAAAGAATCCTGACTGTCGTCGGGAGGTTGATTGCTAAGGATGGGGTAATATATGAAGAGAAATAATCCAGTTCAGGTTATTTTAAAATCTGAACAATTTAAACGTATACCGCAACCCAGAGCTGGGGGCAGCAACACTGATTTTTACGTCGATCGGGATGACGCTTTCAGAAAGCATAAAAAGAACCTCCTTGATGAAGTGGTGAATGTCAGAAGCCAGCTTCATCGGTCAGGCCATGAGCTCGGTCTAGTGAAAGTTGAGCTGAATCCTCAGGCGTTAGCGAAATCTCACCGGCCGGTTGACAGCCTCTTTCCCGTAAGTAAAGCGCCTGTTGTGGGCGCGCTGGGAATAGGGGAACTGCTGATTCAGGTGACAGACAAAAATCTGGTACATCTGTTCAGCAAGATTGACAGCGCTGAAGAATTTACCAATAAAGTGTACGACGAGAGGCAACGCAAAATCGTTGCTAAGCCCAGCGAAGCAAAAAGTGAGACTGGGGCCATCGATCGCATTAGCTTTTATGGCAGCGAAGAGAAAATAGCCTTTTCCCCAGAGGATAACGCAGCCTGGCATGCCGATAAAGATGAGGGATTTGCTGGCTACCAGGTTGAGCTGGTTGATTTCAGACCCGTTGACGCCAGGCAGTTTACCGTCACCAGAGATGCTATACTCTCAATGAAGCGATCTCTGAAAGAGCAGTTGAAGACACTTGGGGCTGGCGTCTATGCGACTAAGCTGAGCCGCCACCCGACCTCATCTGAAACCATCATGATCCAACTTCTCAAACCTGACTCAGGCCACGATTTTAAGGTTAATTTTGACAAGCGGCTGGAGCTAAATTTTTCACCTTCTGAAGTTGATAATTCTTCGGACAGACACTGGCTTCTGCTCTTCGTTCTCAGCGCCAGCCCGCTGGTAAAACGCGTTTCTCTGCCGCCAAAAATTTCCCGGGCGCATCCGTCGCGTTCCCCGGTAGCGCTGGACTTCTCACTGCCCGTCAGAACGAAGGGAGATGATTATCCCCGCGTGGGCGTTATTGACAGCGGCATCCACCATGACGAACTGGTCAAGTGGTGTGTGGAAGTATCCGATGGCTTTGAAGCTGATGACTGCGATCCGAATCATGGCTCCCAGGTGGCAAGCCTTCTGGTCTGCGGGGGCATGCTGAACCCGGAGCTTCCCCAAGTTGATGATGACGGCTGCCTGCTCTATGATATCTGGATCCCCGTTCACAACAGCAAATCCAATACGTTCACCAGTTATTTTTCCGACCCAGGTGATTTTTTTGACTGGCTGGATTTTGAGATTGGCGATGCAGTTGGGAAGGGGTTTCGCATCTTTAATTTCAGTCTCAATTTCCGCGAGTTTGTCCGCGATGATTCCTACAGTTTTGCCGCCACGCAAATCGACCGCATCTCAAAAAAATACGATGTACTCTTTGTCATTTCATCCGGGAACCTGCGCAGTATCGACTTCAGAGGGCCCTGGGCATCAAGACCGGCAGCGCTGCAGTTTTCGGACGTCGACCGAATTTCTCAGCCTGGGGAGGCCGTCAGCGCCATCACCGTGGGTGCGATTAACCCGCCAGGTTGTGACGTCAGCGTTCACGGTGCGCCTACGGTCTATACGCGTCGCGGACCTGGCGTAGCTATGGGGGTAAAGCCGGATGTGGTCCACTATGGCGGGTATTCCTTGAAATCGGGTAAAACTGGGCTGGTTTCCATTGACGGCAGTGGAGAACTCGTGGAAGAGGCGGGTACCAGCTTCTCCGCGCCTCTGGTATCCAAAATCCTCGCAAGTCTGGATCAGAGGACATCAGGCAAATTGTCACGTAATTCCCTTGCCGCCATGCTGGTTCATCACTCAGACCTGACGCCGCCACTTAAGGACAAAAGCGTTGATATCTCTTCAGCGAGGCGATTTGCCGGATTCGGCATGCCGTTGACCTCCCGAGATATGCTTAACAGTGACGATAGCAGTATTACGCTGGTTCTGAGCGGAAGCCTCAAGCGCAGCGAAGTGATGGAGTTTGATTTCAACTGGCCCCGCAGCCTGACCACGGCAGGCGGAAAGTGCCATGGCAAAGCCACGCTGACCATTGCCTACGATCCCGTTATAAATCAGAACTACGGCGCCGAATATTGCCGCATCAACGTTGATGCTGTGCTTCAACAATTCAAACGGAACACCACGACAGATAAATGGGCTTACCGGAAAAACTGTCAGTCAGTCTGGGAAGTCCGGCTCGGTAAAGACGTTAACTATGAGAAAAGCCAGATTGAACATGGCCTGAAGTGGTGGCCGGTCAAAAAATATGAATTTGAAACCAAAACGCAGGCTGGTGTCGGAGCTTCCAACCAGTGGCGACTGAAAATCAGTTCAATAGAAAGGACGCCGGGGGAATTCCCTGATGAGGAAGTCAGCTTTACTGCGCTGCTCACGATCGAAGACACACAGAACAGAACGAATGACCTTTTCAACGAAGTCAGACAGGAATTCAGCGCCTATGGCATTGAATTTGAAGACATTACCGTTACACAACATCTCAATATCAGGGCAGGCCAGTAAAGTAATGTTAACCAGAAATCTTGAGGTTTTTACCTCCTATTTTAGTGACCTGCTGGAATCAGCGCCACAGCACCGTGAAAATGTGAGGGCGATACTTGTACAGATCGAAATAATGAAGAGGCGGCCTGATTTCTCACTGGAGCCTTCAATTCTGCTTGCCCGCAAAGAAACCGATGAATGCTCGATCTGTAAAAAGCAGGTGCTCTGCGATGAGTGAACAGAAACGCTATTTTATCGTCTCACGATATCCGAATGATTCCGAACCTAAGGGGATTGGCTTTTCCCCTGTTGGCGACGGGAAGGTACCCGAAGAGTATCTGACGTTCCGTCTTGATGTGGAGCGAGTTGTTCAGACTGTCAATGCGCTTGCGCTGTTTGAAAAAGATAAAGATAAGTGGCTTGAAGCCTACGAGCAGGTATTTCAGGCTGCGCAGGTCTGTTTCTCAGGCCAGGAGGCTGACTTTGTTCCGGCAAGCCAGGCACTCAATGAGCTGAAAAAAAACATCCTCAGTTCGTCATGGAGCTTTGTCAGAAATCGGATAATGGGAATATACGGTCTGTATGCCCTGCTTCTGATGATTATTCTGGGCGTGGCACAGTACTTTTTTCATGCTGAACTGAAGAACGTACCTGCAGTGCTCATCGGGACCTGTCTGGGCTCATGGCTGTTTGTTTCAATCAAAACCGGAAGCATCGTATTTGATGAAATCTATGAGAACATCAGCCAGCATCGCAGCCTGTTACTGAGGCTGATTTACTGCTGTACGCTATCGTCGGCTGTTACTTTCTGCCTTCTGGCCGGATTCTTTGAGATCAAAATTGGGGGAGTTTCAACGGCGATGATTCCGGGTAACGGCATTATTGCGCTGGCAGCCGGGATATTTTTTGGGCTGGGTGAGTCATCACTTGCCACAAAACTGTCAGGCAAAGTTAAGGACGCTATTTAATCTCTGCACCCGTAGAGATTGTTTGCAGCAATCTGCCATCGTGTCAGACAGTTTGCTGCTCGGACAGACCTTGTTCAGGGTCACTGACAACTTTTCATAACAGGATAATGATAGCCTGGAGTGATGCCGCCTGAGTTGATAATGCTCGGAAGCCGAGATGATCAGCGCAATAACTCAATGGATAGAGAAGGGGCAAACTGGTCGCCACATCCATTAATATCCACTGGCGTTGCTGGCCAAGCACATCAAGTTGGGTGAGTGAGAACATGAACTATTAGTCCTGAGAACATAATGTACATGAACCAAAATCTACTATGAACATAACAACAAAAAAGTGAGGAGCTTCATAAAAGCTAACTGCCTGATCTACCGTGATGGGGAGGACAATCGTGAACTAATGAATCTCTGTAGATTATTTAACATAATATACATTAGGCGAACCAATGGTGTAGCAGCAATATAGAAATGTCACTTTTTGCGGCATAAAGGATAAAACCTTTTCTGCAACAAGGACATTCGGATGTTGGTGACTATGTCAGATAAAGAATTACGCCGTATTAATGTCATTCAGGCCGTTTGTGAAAAACGGCTCAGGCGGCGCGACGCTGCCGGACAACATAAGACGAAAGATCATGCGGGATCTGTAACAGAGATAAAATTCTGGCATATGCGGTCAGCATAAGCCCTTGCATATCGTCTGAGCCAACAACGGAATGGCCCTGCAAAAACTTGGACGGATTGCCATCGATATACAGGTGTGTTGCTTTTCCTTCGCCATTTGAGCCTACCGAGCGCACTTTCATCGTTGCTTCATGTGAGCCGCGAACAGTCAATCGCTCCGTCAGCATCGACGCTGACGACGCTACCGGCCGGTAATGGTCGGTGTGTACAAGGCAGGATTCCGGTAAACCAGTCGATCATCAGTGTCTCAGCAGTCAAGTAAACATTAGTCAAAATGACTTTTACCAGTATTTACCATGTCAATAGACAGATATGTCTTTCAATCATGGACAAACGAATGCTAAACATGTTGAGATCTGTTGTCAATAACTGCACGTTCTGGATCGTACGGTTTTCAAGCTAATAAAAAGGGTTATTTATGAACAAAACAGTCTATGTACAAAGCTACTTTCAACCTATCTACAAAGAAGTAATGGTTAAAGTTCCAACCGGAAAAACAAAACGATTTCTTGGATTCTTTGATATTGAAGAAAAAATTCGCAAAAAAGAAGTTGTGCAAGATGGATGGTCGGATTGCCAAATTGATGGCGATAAATTGAATGAAGATGTTATAGAGGCGATTGATAAACTTAACTCGGAGGGATTTGAAGTTATCAGCATAACTCCAGTAACGTCAGGAAACTGGACTTATAAATATAATACAGGGTCTATCAGCAATGGAAATGGAAGAGGTGGATATGGTTACGGATATGGTTACTCTTACACAGAAGGTGTATTAGTTCTCGTTAAGAAAAAGGAAACGAATTAATTATGGGTTTTCTCTATAAAACCTTTGGTGGTTTAAAGGCAAGTTATTATATTCGTCATTTTTTCTTTGGGGCATTAATTTCATCTTTTTTGGTTTATATGAGTATGCAGAATCCTTCCGGGATGAAAGTGGGTAATGTAATATTTTTTATTATCAATGCCTTACTATACCCATACGCAAGGTTTGTATATGAGCAAATCATTGGATTTATAATAGGTGAAAATATCTTTTACATTAATACAACAGTAATGCTAATGGCTAAGCTAATCACAATGGGATTGTGTTGGGCATTCTCAATATTTATAGCTCCCGTTGGATTGATATATCTATATTATTATCACTCAAAAGCTGAAAGGCAATTTTAGGCGAGATTTATCATGGACCTAAGCACAGGAATTGTTATTATTATTTTGCTTGTGTTAGTTAGCAATTATTTAGGTATCGGTAAATAAGAGTTGGTTCGCACAATGACGTTATGCTAAAGAGGCCGCTGCGGGATTTGATTATCGCAGCGGCCTTTTCAACATAACGATTCGTACATTAGGCGCACCAATGTTGTAGCAGCAATATAGTCATGTATTATTAAAAGAAAAAGCCCGCTAACAGCAGGCTTTTCATGGTTTTGATAGAGGGATTATCTTACGAGTGTTTCGACAGCTCACGCCGAGCCAATTCAGCCAAGAATCCGCTGCGGCTATGATACTCACGATGTGAGTTCACGTATTCATCAATTCTACCCAACAAAAATTGAGGCATAGTAATGTTTAGCTTGATGGCTTTTCCATCGTATTTAGTTAAATCCATATCAACATAAGCCCAACTACCACCAGTGCAATCTTCATTGCTTAGATGGTCAGCAACAGTTCTGGCTTGTACTGGAGCCTCACCCTTTTCGCTCATGTATTCAAAATAAGTATCTAATGCGTTTTGAGCATCGCTAATAGCGTCGTCAATGGTATCGCCAGCAAAGTAACATCCGATCACGTCTGGCACAAAACCAGAAAACGATCCGTCGTCAGCCTGATGTAAATAAATAGGATATCTCATGCTTACACCTTCTCTTTGATTAAAGAGCGGCCTTTCAACCGCTTAATTAAGTTATTTCAGTCCTGCTTGTCTAAGTATTTTATTGAACGTCCCGACCGCCAAATCTTTGCGCGGATGCGGAATTACTATCGGGCTGGGTTCCCCTGATTTCTCAAAAACATGGTGCGAACCATTGGCTCGTACAAAATTCCAGCCAACCGCTTTGATTTGCTTTATTAGTTCATCGCTAGACATTATCCCTCTCTTTAATCAAAACCAAGAGAATAATAGCACCTATCATACCCACCATCAACACCAATACCCATGGTGGGTATGAGCAATATTTTCGATTAGAAGTAATGCTTCAATCAGGCCTTACAGGTTATGATTTATATTCATCATCCAATGAATATATTAATTATGTATATGATCCTAGTCTTGGTATTACTAGAATGTGTCTTTCTGCTCATTCTACTAACATTGATAAGGGATGGTCTTTTATTAAGGTGTCTTAAGTAATAAATTAAATGAATAATCTTTGATCTTACCCCCCATAAGTTCTATGTTGCATAAACCTGTTGCCAGCATTTTTAGTTTGGCAACAGGTTTTCGCTACGTGTAACTGATATGGAAATGGAGTGACATTTTAAACTTGGAATAACAACTTACTGCTGTATCGTGTGGATCGCCAGCGGACTATGTTAATCCCAACGCTGATACGTTCTTTCGTCTTCGTACCTGAGTGATTTTTACTCAGCGGGTTTAGAAAGAGGGATATCTTTTTGTCCCGCGTAGAAGACCAAGAGAGTAACACCTTCTTTGCTTGTGTAACCGCGATGAGTGCTGTCAACCATCTCGGATATCACTTCTCCTGCCTTTATAAGACGTTTTTCACCACTGGACTTTTTTTCTGCCGTTAACCCCCCGTTCAGTACGTAAGCGGCATTAGGTATCGGGTGCTGATGCCAGTCAAGGCTGGTATTTGGAGCAATAGTAATTTTGAGAACTGAAAGCTGAGGTGTACCTTTAGGATATCCCTGATAAGGCACGCCATCCCAAGACTTTTCAGTTTCAAGCAATTTTTCAACGTTAATACCAGCAGTATTGTTGTCATGTGCTTGGGTGAAAAACGGAGCAATGAGGAAAGCAAAAGATGTAAGGACTGGTAAGGTTTGAATAGATAGCCACATAATAGGATTCCTTGTGCATAAATAATTGCAGTCAATATAAGATTATCTAATTATTTCTGTTACTCCGTCAATTGAGAGAACTATATTTCTTGTCATAAGTACATACATCTCTATCTAGCCTTAATTTAACAAATGCTTCTACATCCAGTGACGTACCAAGTGTCACCGGTGCCAACAAAGAGGCACGATGAAATCCAAAACGTCTTACCACCCTTTTAACTCATTCGTGAAAAGGGTGATTTGGTCTGAGCTGGTAGGGTTTATTTTTTTCGACTAAAGCTAGCCATACCCGGTTTTTCAGGATTAGGAACAAAACCCGGATTTCCAGCGCCTGGCCTCCAACTCACTTTCATTTTTGCACCAACCTTGTTGTAAAACTTTTCTAATTCATAAATATCATTGGCTATTATCCATTTTCCTTTACAGATGATAGCAACTGGGAACTCTCCAGGTTCGGCAACAGCTTTGACAATCCCACCACGTTTCTTGACTTCTTCTCTCTCTTTGTCCATAGCAAAAGCAGGATAACTTACCTGAGGACCATGCCTGATAACATTATGTTCTATATCTTCAAATGGTCGGTTTAAATCAGATTGGGCAATAAATCGGTTAATGAGATCAATTATTTTCTTTTCTTCTAATGAAGCAGATGGAACTGAATGTGGTTGCGTCGTGAAACTAATCATGTCATGCATATCATAGTCACCCGTGAAAGGCAGCGCGGCCCAGTTCTCTTTTCTTTTTAAGGAAGAAAGACTTGCCTCGAGATTGTTTAAATCTATTGGGTAAATTCTTCTGTCACCACTGCTCATATATATGCCTTTAAGATGACCACTTTTTTTATCCCAGTGACCGACATAACCCTCAATAGATGCCTTCCGTACCTTATTTATGACATTTGAAGCTTCATCTCCAGAATACGCTTTTCTAATTGAACCAGGTTTAATTGTTTTTTCAAGAATATCGTGTCCTTTCGCGGCGGCACCTTTACTCAGCGTTTTCAGAGTTGGTTCACCTGCTGCCCGAAAACTGACAGCAAAATTACCCATTTTAGACGCTTTTTCAATCGCCTTCATGTGCCCTTCCCAAATAAATTCTCTCTTAACTTGCTGGCGAACACCAAAGTCATTCTCGAACATACTTATAAATCCTTTGAATAGTCTAAGCGCGGAATAATAAAAATAAGATTAATATTAACTTATTTAAATGTCCTCCACTCTATATTGTATATTTATATAAAATAACTCTAAACCAAGTTAATGCCTACATCACGATTAAATATTAATTTTATGACAAATCAGAAACTGTAAACACAACGCTAAAAGTCCACTTCGGTAATGAAATTGTTGGAATTTCATTGCGTAGTGCTCAAAATGCTATACCCAATAAATTTCAAGTTTGAAGGCTTTTCGGGTCAGTGACATAGTCAGACAACATTATAAAAAAAACAGCATGTTATCCGACCACACCTTAATGCGACAGAACCGCTATTGATGCGGCAAATGAAATAGGCGAGTTAAACCGTCAAATCTATAAACTTCACCCGTTGAAAGGAGATCGCGAAGGTTACTGGTCTATTACTGTCCGGGCTAACTGGCGCATTACTTTTCAGTTCATTAACGGTGATGCTTACATTTTGAATTATGAGGATTATCACTAATGAGACAGTTTAAAATTTCCCATCCTGGAGAGATTATAGCCAGAGATTTAGAGGACATGGGTGTTAGTGGTCGTCGCTTTGCACTCAATATTGGAGTAACACCCGCTACGGTATCGCGTTTTCTTGCCGGTAAAACTGCGTTAACTCCACCACTGGCAATTCGTATTGCCGCAGCACTGGGAAGTACACCTGAGTTTTGGTTGCGTCTCCAGAGCGCTTATGACCTGCGTCAGTTGGAAAATCAAATCGACACGTCCGGGATCGTTTTATATGGCGAACAGGACGAAATGTCGCAGGTCATCTCAAAGCATTAAGCAATAGTAAATGCGGGGCTACGCCAGCCCTGCATTTGTTGGCAATTATCGCAGCTACCCGGTCACTACCCCAGTCTGTGACTTTGCACCTTCCGGGAGATCTGAGTTTGCGGTTTTCCATGTCACAACAGAATCAGTAACAGAAACAACAATCCTCTTTTCTCCAGCGTCATTTTCATAAACCATTCTGAATTTCAGACCGCTACCTATCATGCCAGTCATTGATATTACCTCATCCGTTCGCTTGCCAGATTATAAACATCACTACGCTCACGTTTACCCACGGCAACCACTGCGATAATTAATTTATCGTCTATTACCTGATATACAAGACGAAATCCTGATGAACGGAGTTTTATTTTATAGCAATCCTTTATTCCCCGTAGTTTTGCTGACGGGATATGTGGGTTATCACAGCATTTTTTCAATTTTCTGGCAAATTGCTGTTGAATGGCTTTATCCAGCTTTTGCCATTCCTTCAACGCATCTTCCCTGAACTTGACGGTGTAGCTCATACGTAGCTATCCAGATCCACATCAAGCAATGGTTGATTGCTGCGCTCAATCACCAATTTAGCTAGTTCATGATCATCTAGGGCATCGAGCATCTTTTCGTATAGTTCTGCTGGAACACAGTAAAAGACAGGCTGATTACGGTTCAGTATTGCGACAGGAAATCCATCACCGGCGCTGACTGTCGCCATTGGGTTCTTCTTCAGTTCGCTGACGCTGGCGCTTGTATCGCTTAGGATAATATTTGGCATAGTACACCTTTAGAGACCATAAAACAGGTCTTAATTTTATGCTTCAAAAGACCTTTTAACCAGTCTTTTTTCTACTAACCAGAATTGGCTTTGCGTCCAAGCTCCAATAAAAGTGACTTTTGTATCTTGCAAGGTCCCAGTCTGGATTACATGAATCAAACACCATTTCTTCAATGCCAGCAATAAATCCCAGATGAAATTTGTCATATAAATGGTACGATACCAATCTTTAACGATAAACAAGATCTGGCAGCCCAAAAAGAAGCCTCGATTAAACTACCGGGCAGCAACAAAATGCCACATAATAGACAAAATTCACTATGAAAAAAAAGCAAATAAAAAAGCTACAGAATGCACTCGGTATGTTAGGACTTGCTGAAAGAAATCCCGACGTAATCGGTTATACCCGTAATCATTGAAGATGCTTGATTTTATCCGAAATGGAGATCATTATCCTCGCTATGAAAATATTTATTACATCAGAACAAAAAATCAAACTTGAACGTCTTCACGACACCACTCGTGATGGTCAAGTACGAGACAGAATAAAAGCTATCCTTCTGGCTTCTGAAGGCTGGAGTTCTGTCATGATAGCCCAGGCATTGCGACTCCATCAGACCACCGTTGACCGCCATATCCGTGATTACCTCAATCAGGGGAAACTTAAATCTGATAATGGGGGGTCTGATAGTTTGCTTTCCCAAGAACAAACTGATTTTTTAATCAACCATTTATCTCAACATCTTTTCCATCACACCCATGAAATCGTGGCCTATGTTGCTCAGCTCTGGAATATTACCTTTAGCATTCCAGGCATGAATAAATGGCTACACCGTCAGGGTTTTTCTTATAAAAAAC
>NZ_PUJU01000003.1 GCF_011189505.1 Photorhabdus tasmaniensis | reverse complement strand
CATTGAGGATAATTTTCGCTTCCCCTTTGGCGAGCCAGGGGTTACCGGCCACCATCCCACCGAGTTGCGTCTGAGTGGGGTTAGCGCTGTTATTGAGGATAACGCCTGATTTATCCACATCAAACTGGCGGTAGGTATTGTGCGAAACCCCGTCGGCACCGGGTGTTTGGATATTGACCTGCGGCGTGCCGTTGGCGCTGTGGATAATCGTCGGTTGCTGATGGCCCGGTGCCTGCCCATCCGCCACGATGTTCGCCTGCGCGGTGAGCGAAATGCCGCCAAGGGCTAGCAACAGACTGAATCGTAACGCGGTGAGTCGGCAACGACACGCCGGTAGCGATGGGCGACGAATGCGGCACCCGGTTCGTCCTCGTCCGGCACGCGCTATCTCGGCCACCACCATCCACATCTGGCGGGCCTGATTAAAGATAAGACGATACAACTGCTTGTTCATGACGTTTGCTCCACTCACACGCTACACGCTGGCAGCCTGGTTATTTGAATTAATACTGCCAATACAGGTTGAATCCGGCAGAGACGGGGGAGGTTTGGAAACCGGCGGGTTTGGACAGCGGAACACCAATAAACAGGTCGTAGCTCACGCCTTTCAGGCTGCCGCGCCAGCCCAGGGCACTCCCCGCCAGGTGTTTACCGAGTAAGGCTTCACTGCCCCGGCCGCCCACTTCGCCATAATCCATTGCCAGATACAGCGACTGCCCTTTCTGCTTCTGCGGGGTTTGCCAGTCCAGACGCGGGTGATGGGAAAACAGGGGGTTTCCACTGGGAATGTGGAGGACACCGCTTTTTCGGGCACAGACAGGCGAACATCCGCAGGGGGTGGCGCCAATTGAGCCTCCAGCGCTTGCTGACGTGCCTGTTGATGGATCAGTTGTTGATCTGCCATGTCTGCGGCCTGACTGCCTGGCATCACGCTACAAAAAACCGCAAACACTAAAATACTGCTTTTCATTGTCTTTCTATCCCACAATTTCGAAGCAGCATTAACCCTAAATTTAATTTAGAGATCAATGTTAATAGGTTATTATTAGTCAGGTAACTAAAATAGGCTGGGTGGTTAAGATATCAGCAAAAACAAGGTGTTATAGTGTATTGCAAAAAACAGACCAATGTTATTATTGTGTTGCGAATTGTATAAAAAACAGATTAATATTAATCATTTAATAACCAACACTAATAATTTCAAAATAATTTCATTTTTTGTTTTAATTTCGTGATACACGTCACATTTTTTCTTTTAATTTCGAAATGAAACTACATTGAAATGTGACATTTATCGTTAATTAGTGATTGGGTATTACCTTTTATGATTAGGTCAGGTGATGACTTTTAGCTCAGTTAGCAGAACAGGCACTGTGTTATTGCGGATTGGGAGACATCTATTTTAGGTAGAAAAAAGGCTTCATTTATGATCTGATAATCGTCGCCAAACAAACCATCAAAACCACGGATGAAGCCTGTGACGATTATTCCCCGCTGTTTCGCTGCTCAAAGCGGCTCAAAATACGGAGATTTGGCTCTGGCCAATAATAGATAATCTTCTCCAAAGCGCCTGGTCGGAAACCTGTTTTTGGCTGGAAAAAGCCCCAGCGTATTTATGCCAGAACGCGTTCAAAACACCGTAAAGAAAATCATGTAAAAACAAAACATTGGATGCCTGTTCTGAAAGGCTTAATGCTTAAGATCCTGTATATGATTGATTAAATAAGATTTCAAAAGAGCAGATCACTGGAGGGAACTCAGTCCGATTTTGACGATCTGATTAATCGTCAAAAATCACCAAACGGACTGCGTTATGTCTATCATCGCATCGATACTCCGAAATGAACGACGTGACACGGAACCACTGTTGTCAATTTATGTGGCAATGGCTTCAACATGTAAAGGTATTCATGGAAGCAGTATCATGACAACAGCAAAAATCGGGAAGGGTAAAAATGGGTGTATCACTATTATGAAAACCTATTTATTGCGTTTGGTTTTATTCTGTTAAATTATTTACATGATTATTATCTGAATTTTATTTTTTTAAATATTATGGTTTTTTATCTGTAAATATATATTGCACCGCAAGGTATAATAATCGCATGTTAATATTTCAAGACAATAAATATGATGTGGAAATAATCATTTCATGTTGAATAATTAACTTGTGGTGGAGAAGATATAATTTGTGATCTGCTTATAAGAATGTGACGATATCATGGCCTTTCATTATTTTATTGACGTGAATCAATGCTATTGTTACCCGTATCGTTTAATAGATACATTACTTCAACAAAACTAACGGATATGCCATGTCATTAAAAATAACTGTACTCCTTGAAAATAAAACATCTGACTCATATTTGATAGCTAAACCTGGTTTGAGTCTTTTACTTGAGGATGGTGAAGAGAAGATAATTTTTGATACCGGCCCGGATGGCAGTTATCTCGAGAATGCGAACCGGATGGGCATATCTATTGATGATATATCCAAGATTGTTATCTCTCATGGTCATTCTGATCATATCGGAGGTGTTAATTATTTTCCTCATAATGCCAAATTAATATGTCATCCTGATGCATTAAATGAAAGATATTATGGCGTTATGTTTAAAAGGCTTGCCTTAAAATTTAAAAAAATATCGGGTAAAATTAATAAAAGAATCAAGAAGAAAGTTTTATTTCGTTTGACGAAATCGCATTTGAACATAAGTGATCGATTTGTTTTTTCAGGAGAAATAGCTAGTGATCATCGAAAGTCCTATGGTTTAGTAAGACGAAGTTCCTGGGCTAATGATTATATATTTGATGATAGCGCTTTAATTTGGAAAAGTGATCAGGGGCTTGTGATTATCGTTGGATGTGGTCATTCTGGTATTTGTGAAATAATTAACCACGCTAAAGCGATTACAGGTGTGGATAAAGTATTTGCAGTAGTCGGTGGATTTCATTTGAGGAGAGCGTTACCTACAGAGTTATTGAAGATCAGAGAATTTTTCATAAAAGAAAATATAAAAGAAGTCTATGGCTGTCATTGTACCGGTAGCTGGGGAAGGCTTTGGCTACCCAATGCTAAAGGATTAAAAACAGGGCAAGTATTACAGGTAGGGTAATATGATGAAATTGATTCAGAAAACGGTTTTTCATTGTTTCCTAGTATTGGATGTTAAATTTTTATTTTCTAAACCATTTGGTTTATGAATAACGATTAATGAATGTTTTCATTAATGATTTTATTTGCATTATTTTATCATAGAGGATTTTTCCGGTATTTTATCGGAATGGTTTATAGAATTACGGTTTCGTATACATCATGATTGCCACTTTTAATAGTAAAAAAGTGGCATGATGCATTTTCATATTATACTTTATCTTAATGTTTCCTATATTTAATATTGATATTTCAATTCTATTGACTCGGTTTATTATTAATTTTATCTTTTACTGATTCCTGTTTTAGGTTATTTTACTTCCTATTAGGCTATCGGGAAAAGTAATTTAATAAAGGGCTTTCCTGATCGTTCAGCCAGGCCATAAGGCTTTTTACTAAAATATGCTTTAAGATTTATAGAGTTCTTTCTAAAAGAATAAGAAGATAAATGCAGATTTATTTACCGTATTCCGTGATATTCAATTTGTTAAAATAAAGGATTATTATATGAACTTAATGTTGGTATATTGTCTATAAATAAGTAGTACTCAGTTGTTTATATTTGTTTGATTGGTTTTAATGTATTGATTTATAAAGTTATTCATTAAATCCTACCACTCGTTGGTTGAGAGTAAGACAGGGGCTATGGTTATGAATCAAGGTCAATTCTGGCAACGGCCAGAAAGAAAAAAACGTTATTTTTCAGTAATTTTTGCTTCTTTGCTGATGCTTGCGGGCTGTGACCAGTCTGACAGCGCTGATAATAATAAAGCTGCTCAATCGCAGTCCACAGAAATTCAAAGCGAGAAAGCACCTCAACAGTCAAATACTCCACCAAAATCAGTAAAACAGAAAGATGCGGCATCACTGGCTGAACTGGCAAAACGTTATGCCGGTAAAGAGGTGACAATTCTGGATGCCTCGGAAGTTCAGCTTGATGGTGCCAGCGCGATGGTGGTGACATTTTCTGTTCCTTTAGATCCAAATCAGAATTTTGCTCAAAATGTTCGTTTGGTAGATGTAAAACAGGGCAAGCTTGATGGTGCGTGGGAATTGTCAGATAACATGATGGAACTTCGCCTGCGCCATCTGCCGCCATCTCGTAAACTGCAACTGACCGTGGATAAAGGCGTTAAAGCCATTAATGAGCGTCAACTTGAAACGGCGTATGAGAAAATCCTGACAACTGAGACGATTTCTCCGTCTGTTGGTTTTGCCAGCAAGGGCTCTTTGTTGCCAAGTAAAGTCGCCGAAGGTTTGCCAGTGTTAGCGCTCAATGTGAATAGTATTGATGTTAATTTTTTCAGGATAAAAGAGACGGCGTTACCCTCTTTTATTGCTCAGTGGCAATATCGCAATAATCTGAACTCCTGGGAATCTGAAGATATTCTCAAAGATGCGGAATTGGTTTATACCGGTCGTTTCGATCTTAATCCAACGCTAAATACTCGCGAAAAATTATTGTTGCCATTAAATAACATTAAAACATTGCAGCAAGACGGCGTTTATATGGCTGTCATGCAGCAGGCGGGTAAATATACCTCTACTAATCCGGCGACAATGTTCACGCTAAGTGATATCGGTGTCTCTATGCACAGCTATCTGGATAAGATGGATGTGTTTACCCAATCTCTGGAACAAGGCGACAGCCTGAAAGGGGTCGAAATTCGTCTGCTGGATGAGAAAGGGCAATTATTGTCAAAAGCAATGACAGACGCTAATGGACACGCCAGCCTGGAGAAAAATACGAAAGCCAAATTATTACTCGCTACCCGTGACAACCAAACCAGTATGGTTGATTTGGTATCACCGGCGCTGGATCTGTCTGAGTTTGATATCGCCGGTCCACAAGGATACAGCAAGCTGTTTTTTGTTTTCGGGCCGCGTGATCTCTATCGCCCCGGTGAGACGTTGATTGTGAATGGGCTATTGCGTGATGGTGACGGCCGTGCAATCAAAAGCCAGCCAGTCAAAGTGGATGTATTAAAAACAGATGGTCAGGTTGTCCGTAGTTTTGTTTGGCAATCTGAAAACGGGTTGTATCAGTATCGCTACACTATTCCTCAGTCAGCGGCTACCGGACTCTGGTCGTTACGTTTTGATCTGGGCGATAACAAACCTCGTTATTACAAGTTCAATGTAGAAGATTTTATGCCGGAGCGTATGGCGCTGGAAATTAGCAGTGAGTCGCAACCAGTGATGAAAAATCACAGTGTCGATTTTGCTATCAAAGGGCGTTACCTGTATGGCGCACCCGCTGCGGATAATCGCCTGCAAGGGCAACTATTCTTGCGCCCAGACCGTGATGCAGTCGCCAAATTACCGGGTTATGAGTTTGGGGCTGCCACTGAAGAAAATCTCAGTCGTACATTGGATGAATTTGATTTGACGCTAAACAGTGGTGGTGAGGTGGCGCTGAATGTCAGTGCAGACAACTGGAGTTCAGTCTCTTCGCCGGTAAAAGTGGTTGTTCAGGCCAGTCTGCTTGAATCTGGTGGCCGCCCGGTGACACGTCGGGTTGAACAAGCGGTTTGGCCAGCAGAAAAACTGGTTGGTATTCGTCCGCTGTTTAAGCAGAAAGCGGTTTATGACTATCGTACAGGTCGTGACCAAAGCCGTTACAATGTGGATGAAAATTCACTGGCTGAATTTGAGCTGGTCTATGCGGATGCCAATGGCAAAAAATATGCCGCGAAAGATCTGACCGCCCGTCTGGTTTATGAACGCCGCGATTACTACTGGCGCTGGTCGGATGGTGAAGGTTGGCAGTCAGGCTATGATCAGAAAGATCTGGTGATGGCGGATGAACATATCCAGATTGCACAGGATGGTACTGCAAAGGTCAGTTTCCCGGTTGATTGGGGTTCGTACCGTATTGAGGTTGTCAATCCAGAGAATCAACTGGTTACCAGCGTTAATTTCTGGGCTGGTTATTCATGGCAGGATAATACCGGTGGCACCGGTGCCGTTCGTCCTGATCAGGTGAAACTGTCTCTGGATAAACCGGCTTATCGAGTGGGTGAGAAAGTCAAACTACATATGGCCGCACCACAGGCAGGTAAAGGTTATCTGTTGGTGGAATCCAGTGAAGGGCCGCTCTGGTGGCAGGAGATTACTGTACCGGCACAAGGTCTGGATGTGGAAGTTCCGGTTAATAAAGAGTGGCGCCGTCATGACCTTTATTTGACTGCCGTAGTTGTACGTCCGGGTGATAAGTCCCGTCAGGCGACACCAAAGCGCGCCATTGGGGTGTTGCATCTGCCGTTGGCGGACGAAGGCCGTAAGTTGGATCTGATGTTATCCGCACCGGAAAAAATGCGGCCAAATCAGAACCTGACAGTTAAAGTCAAGGTTACACCACAGCAAGGGCAGCAATTGCCTAAACAGATTAATGTGCTGCTTTCTGCGGTAGATACTGGCGTACTCAATGTCACTAACTTCAAAACCCCAGATCCCTATGAGGCTTTCTTTGGTCGTAAACGTTACAGCGTTGATCAATATGATGTGTATGGTCAGTTAATTGAGGGTGAAGGTCGTCTGGCAAATTTGCGCTTTGGTGGTGATGGTGATGAGAATGCACTTGATCGCGGTGGTAGAAAGCCATTGACCGAAGTAAAGATTATCGCTGAACAGGCACAACCCGTGACATTGAATGAAAAGGGGGAAGGAGAGATCGTTTTGCCAATTCCTGATTTTAATGGAGAACTGAGGCTGATGGCTCAGGCGTGGAGTGAAGATGAGTTCGGTCATGGTGAAAGTAAAATTGTCATTGCCGCACCCGTGATTACCCAGATGGCGTTACCTCGCTTTATGGCGGGGGGGGATCGTTCATCGTTGTCGTTGGATCTGACCAACTTAACCGAACAGACGCAAAATTTGACCTTAAACTTTACAGCTAATGGACTGATTAAATTAGAGGATGCGGCCAGCAAGGCAATAACCTTGGAAAAAGGTAAACGTACAACAGTGGAAATTCCGGTCACGGCTGATCAGGGTTTTGGTCAGGGAGAAGTTTCCCTGACGATTAATGGCCTGAATTTGCCCGGTGAAGTGCTGAAACCGTATAAAAATAGCTGGAAGATAGGAGTACGTCCGGCACAGCCAGCGGAAACCAGGCTGTTTGCTGAGGTTATCCGCCAGGAAGAAAATTGGCAGTTGCCGTTAGATGCCATATCGGGTTTAGCGCCAGCAACGCTTGAAGGCCAGTTGTTACTGACCAGTCGCCCGCCGTTACAGATTTCACGCTATATTCGTGAACTATACGCCTATCCGTATGGCTGCCTTGAGCAGACTATCAGCGGACTTTACCCGTCGCTCTATTCAAATGAAGCGGAGTTGAAAAAACTGGGTATCAAAACCGACAGTGATAGCAAACGCCGGACCAGTATTGATGAGGGGATTACTCACCTGTTGAGTATGCAACGTCATGACGGGGGTTTTGCCTTGTGGGACCGAACCGGTGATGAAGAGTACTGGCTGACGGCGTATTCCACAGATTTCTTGTTCCGTGCAAGCCAGCGAGGTTATAGCGTCCCCAAGGAAGCGCTGAATTCTGCCAATAACCGTTTGCTGCGTTATTTACAGGACAAGAATGTCATTAACTATCGCTACAGCCAGAATCAGGAAGCTATGCGGTTCTCGACTCAGGCTTATGCCGGTCTGGTGCTTGCCAGCCAGCAGAAAGCGCCGCTGGGTGCTTTAAGGCAAGTTTATGAGCGTCGTTCTCAGGCAGGAAATGGTTTGTCGCTGGTACAACTGGGGGTTGCATTGAAGCTTATGGGTGATAATACCAGAGCAGATGAAGCTATCCATTTGGGGATCAATAAAAACCGTAATGATGATGTTGGGTTGGGAGATTATGGCAGTTCCATCCGTGATAATGCACTGATTGTCGCACTGTTGACGGAAAACAAGATGTTGCCAAAAGATCGTGATGAGAAATTACTGGCTCTATCTGATGAATTGATATCCCGTGATTATTTCTCAACTCAGGAGAGTAATTCACTCTATCTGGCTGGGCGTTTCTTTATTGATACCTCAGAACAACCGTGGGAAGCGGTGGTTAATCAGCAGGTTCCACCGTTGAGTCGTGACAAGCCATGGGATCAGGTGATGGATGCAGAACAGATTTTGCGAGGCGTTGGTATCAGCAACCGTGGCAACAATACGCTCTATTCTCGCCTGAATGTCGTGGGTTACCCGCTGCATTCGCCGAAACCTTACACTAATGTGCTGAACATTCAGCGTAGCTATTTGGATATGAAGGGTCATCCGGTTTCCATTGACCGTCTGAGAAGTGGCGAAATGGTGGTGGTGAAGCTGGTGGTCAGCTCAGATAAATCGGTACCGGATGCGTTGGTGGTTGATTTACTGCCTGCCGGTTTAGAACTGGAAAATCAGAATCTGGCTAACAGCAGTGCCAGTTTGAGTGAGAGTGCCGCTAATCTCCAGGAATTGATCGGTGATATGCAACAGGCGACGATTCGCCATACAGAATATCGTGATGACCGATATGTGGCAGCAGTTGCGGTTGATCCATCTCGGCCTGTGACGTTGCTCTATCTGGCTCGTGCTGTGACACCGGGTGTCTACACTATTCCGGCTCCACAGGTTGAATCTATGTACGTGCCTTACTGGCGTGCAGTAGGTGCGACCCCTGAAAAACTGGAAGTTGTCCGCTAAACCCAGTCAGCCCTTATGCTCAGGCGTAAGGGCTGATTGCTCGTCAGGTATTCTTGCATGAAAACTTGCATGAAAAAAAGGCATCACCTTATTTGGCTGATTGTGCTGTTGCTGTTTCTGATCCCGGCGGGTTTATGGCTGGCAGATAAAATTTGGCCTCTGCCACTGCGTGAAGTCAAAATGGCGCGTATTGTCGTCGGTGAAGATGGGACTCCGCTTTGGCGTTTTGCCGATGATGAAGGGGTTTGGCGCTATCCGGTGACATTGGATCAAGTGTCACCGGAATATATTCAGGCATTGCTGACTTATGAAGATCGCTGGTTCTATAAGCATCCAGGGATTAATCCGATTTCGCTTGTCAGAGCGGCATGGCAGGATATCCGAGCCGGTAAAATTTTGTCCGGGGGGAGTACGCTTTCAATGCAGGTGGCTCGGTTGATTGATCCGCATTCACGTACTCTGGGCGGGAAGTTAAAACAGATTTGGCGCACTTTACAGCTTGAGTGGCACTATTCCAAAGATGAAATTCTCGGCATGTATCTCAACCGTGCGCCATTTGGTGGCACATTACAAGGTGTTGGTGCGGCGAGTTGGGCTTATCTGGGCAAACCGCCATCTGAACTTTCTGCGGGGGAAGCTGCTTTGTTGGCTATTTTGCCACAGGCACCCAGTCGTTTGAGACCGGACCGTTACCCTGAACGCGCACAGGCTGCCCGTGACAAAGTTATGCAACGGTTGGCGAAATACAAAATCTGGTCGGAAGAGAAAGTGGCTGATATTCGTCAAGAGACGCTGTGGCTGGCTCCCCGGCAGGTGCCACAACTTGCTCCGCTTCTTGCCAGGCGAATGGCTAAAGGTCAGCGTCAGGAAATTATCAACACAACCATTGACGTAGGATTACAGCGCCAGCTTGAGGATATGGCGGTGAATTGGAAATACCAGTTACCGGAGAAAACCTCGGTTGGGGTATTGGTGGTTGATCACACCGATATGGCGGTGAAAGCCTATATTGGCTCGCTGGATTTTCGGGATGACAGCCGTTTTGGTCATGTGGATATGATAAGTTCATGGCGTTCACCGGGATCAACTTTGAAGCCTTTTTTGTACGCAATGGCGTTGGATGATGGGTTGATTCATGGGGAATCACTGTTACAGGATGTGCCTCGTCGTTTTGATTATTACCGTCCGGGAAATTTTGACAGTGGCTTTAACGGGCCGGTCAGTGTCAGTGAAGCATTGGTTCGTTCCTTGAATTTAACCGCAGTGCAACTGCTCGAAGCATATGGTGCCAAGCGGTTTACAGCCAATATGCGTAATGTGGGAACAGTATCGCGTTTTCCTCCCGGCAGTGAACCCAATTTATCATTGATTCTTGGGGGGACGGCAACCCGGATGGATCAATTGGTGGCGGCTTACACCGCGTTTGCCCGTCAGGGGAAGGTTTCCCCCCTGAGATTTACACCGCAGCAGAAATTGCGGGACAGGCAGCTGTTTTCCCCTGGTGCCGCGTGGATAGTGAGGCGGATTATGGCTGGAGAAGGTCTTCCACAACCCGATGATATATTGCCGGCACAAGTACCACTGGCCTGGAAAACCGGTACCAGTTATGGCTATCGTGATGCTTGGGCTATTGGCTTAAATGCCCGCTATACTATCGGTGTTTGGGTTGGCAGGCCGGATGGAACGCCAGTTATCGGACAGTTTGGTTATGCCACGGCGGTGCCGATAATGTATCAGGTCAATAATCTATTGCTGGCAAATATGCGAAATGGGGCTCAACGTATCCCCTCTGATCCACGTCCGGCAAGTGTGAGTCAGGCAACCATTTGCTGGCCGGGAGGTCAGAGTCTGCCAAAGGGAGACAGTAATTGCCGCCAGCGTCGTCTGAGTTGGATCCTGGATAACACCATTCCGCCTACGTTGCCTTCGGTGGGGCAAGAAGGCATTTCGGGTATTAATGAACAGGTATGGCGGGATAAACAGGGGTTGCGTGTCGCGCCTGATTGTCCTGATGCTCAACCAGAAAATATTGCTTTATGGCCGATTAGCCTAGAATCATGGTTACCGGCGGAAGAGCGACGGGCACAACGCTTGCCTCGGGTTAACCCTCAGTGTCCACCGCTGAAATCAGATGAAGCTCCGCTGTTGATCGTCGGCATTCATAACGGAGATGTATTGAAACGGCTCCCCGGTCTTGGCAGCCTTGATTTACGTATTACGACGCAGGGCGGTAGTGGTGGGCAACAATGGTGGTTTCTCAATGGAGAACAGATTATGACTACAGAAAATAATCAAAAGCTTGTCCAGACATTGACTCAACCGGGGAAATATCAGCTTAGTGTTTTGGATTTGGGTGGGCAGGTTGATTCTGTTAATTTTACCTTGAAGTAAACGATTCAGGTAAAAGTGTGATTTGTACGAAAAAATGGTAATTTTCGCTAAGAAAAATTTAATGGAATGTTATGTTTTCTGTAGGCAACTGCTATTCAGGCCCCTATAATCAACGCCTCTTTTATCCCCGCTAGGGTTGCGGGATAAGTATTAGCCGGTTAACTTATCGGGATAAAAAATTAAAATTATCAGTTGCTGAAAGAAGAACCAAGAGGTTATCCATGACGGTTGAACGTACTTTTTCGATTATTAAACCTAACGCAGTGAAGAAAAATGCCATCGGGTCTATTTATGCCCGTTTTGAAAGCGCCGGGTTTAACATTATTGCCGCCAAAATGCTTCACTTGACCCGTGAACAGGCTGAAGGCTTCTATGCAGAGCACAAAGGCCGCCCTTTCTTTGATGGTCTGGTGGAATTTATGATTTCTGGCCCCATCGTGGTTCAGGTATTGGAAGGCGAGAATGCAGTACAACGTCACCGTGACTTGATGGGTGCAACCAATCCTGATAACGCATTAGCAGGCACTCTGCGTGCTGATTACGCAGACAGTTTTACTGAAAATGCAGTCCACGGCTCTGATGCCGTTGAATCTGCTAACCGTGAAATTGCGTATTTCTTCACAGAAGATGAAATTTGCCCCCGTAATTGATTTGTCGTTACCCGTAGCATCATCGCATTAAAGTTTGTACAATGCCGCGCCCCGTTGTTAACTCAACGGGGCGCTTATTATTTGTCACTAGGCTAAACTGATAGTGATACCCGAATTGAAACTTCGTGCGTTGAATTCATCAACACAGAGCCGAAAGTGTAACAACGAGGCGATATAAAAAAATGTCCCAACCAAATACTGTGGCACAATTTGCTGCTGCTGTCGTGTCTGAAACCCCAGAAAAGAAAAACGGGAAAATTAACCTGTTTGATCTGAATCGCAAACAAATGCGTCAATTCTTCACCGATATGGGGGAAAAACCCTTCCGTGCCGATCAAGTGATGAAATGGATGTATCATTACTGCTATGACGATTTTGAGCAGATGACGGATATTAACAAAACCTTGCGGGCGAAATTGCAGCAGGTTGCTGAGATCTGTGCACCTGAGGTAGCAGAGGAACAACGTTCAGCTGATGGCACGATTAAATGGGCTATCAATGTTGGCGATCAACAAGTTGAAACGGTTTATATTCCGGAAGATGATCGGGCTACGTTGTGTGTCTCTTCTCAGGTAGGCTGTGCACTGGAATGTAAATTCTGTTCTACCGCTCAACAAGGGTTTAACCGTAATTTACGGGTTTCTGAAATTATTGGTCAGGTTTGGCGGGCAGCGAAAATTATTGGCTCACTGAAATCCAGTGGTCGCCGCCCGATTACCAACGTGGTTATGATGGGAATGGGTGAACCTCTGCTTAACCTGAATAACGTGGTTCCTGCAATGGAAATCATGATGGATGATTTTGGTTTCGGTTTGTCCAAGCGCCGTGTAACGCTATCCACATCCGGTGTCGTGCCTGCGCTGGATAAACTTGGCGATATGATTGATGTCGCTTTAGCGATTTCCCTGCACGCACCGACAGATGATGTGCGTGATGATATCGTTCCTATCAACCGCAAATATAATATTGAGCAGTTCCTTGCGGGGGTGCGCCGTTATTTGTCGAAATCGAATGCAAACCAGGGGCGTGTGACAGTGGAATATGTCATGCTTGATCATATTAATGATAGCGTGGAACAGGCGCATCAATTGGCTGAATGTCTGAAAGACACACCCAGTAAAATCAATCTGATCCCGTGGAATCCGTTTCCGGGCGCGCCATATGGCCGCAGCTCCAACAGCCGGATCGACCGTTTTGCCAAAGTGCTGATGGGATATGGTTTTACAACTATTGTCCGCAAAACCCGTGGTGATGATATTGATGCCGCATGTGGTCAGCTTGCGGGAGATGTGATTGATCGCACAAAACGGACATTGAAAAAACGTCAGGCAGGTGAACCTATCCAGGTAAGAACAGTCTGAATGTTGGTATGTCCTGTCATGCAGTAACTGAAATTATTGCGACAATTACGTATCCTTGATGAAGTGGGGATGGAATGATAAGGAAATCGTTATCGGGAATGCTTGTTGCCGCTGTATTATTGGCTGGGTGTTCCAATCAACCGGTAAACGGAAATAAACAGCGAAAAGTCGCAGCAGAAACCCGGATCCAACTGGGGATGGCCTATTTGGCAGAAGGTCATTTACCGGCTGCCAGATATCATTTTGATAAGGTGTTACAGGCACAGCCAGACCATTATCAGGCTCAGTTGGGTATGGCGCTGTATGAGCAATATTCCGGCCAGCCGGAAGCTGCTCGTCAGCGTTACAAAATGGCGATGCAGTATGCGCCAGGAAATGATACGGTATTGTATCATTACAGCGTTTTTCTCTGTGAGCAGGGGCAGTATGAAGAAGCCAAAATTCTGTTGACCGGGAATAATGCTGACAGGCGTATTTGTTATCAGTGATTTGCCGCTAGTAAAATAGCAAATCTATTTCGCCGCGCAGGCCATTGTATAATGTAAGGATTATAGCAAAGAGCCAGCGCGAAGTTTTTCACAACTTGGACAGTACCGCGTCTTCTTGCTAATGAATACTGAAACGACTCCAGAACAAGCTCATTTGACAGCAGGTCAGCTCCTGCGTCAGGCTCGTGAACAGCACGGGCTAACTCAACAGACGGTGGCTGATCGTCTGTGTCTGAAACTTTCCACTATCCGTGATATTGAAGAGGACAATATACCGGCCAACATGGTGCCCACTTTCCTGCGAGGTTATGTTCGCTCTTATGCTAAATTGGTACAAATTCCAGAAGCGGAAATTCTGGCGATTCTGGATAAGCATACCCCGGCAAAAACCGCGAAAGTTTCACCAATGCAGAGTTTTTCATTGGGTAAGAAACGTAAAAAACGTGAAAGTTGGTTGATGTGGATTACCTGGCTAATTATTCTGGTAGTAATTAGTCTGACGGGAGCATGGTGGTGGCAAAACCACACAGCTCAACAGAAAGAATTGATTTCGATGGCTGATCAGTCTGCGGCGCAGGTTGCTCAGAAGAAAGTCCATGTGGCGGATCTAGCCACCGGGAGCAACGATCAGGCGACACAGTTGCCGGCCAGTGAGCAGCCATTATCTGCTGCTTCAACCGAAAATGCGGTGAAAGCGAATAATGCGAACACGCATCATGTGAATAATAGTGGGGAAACGGTTCAGCCTGTAGCATCAGCTCAACATCAGGCGCTGGAAACACCTAAAATTCAGCCACAGACTGTGCCATTACCTGCGAATCAGCGTACAGCTCAAATATCGAGGGTTGTGGAAAATACAGCCCCGGCAGTGGCCGTTAGTGATAAATTGGTGATGAATTTCAAAGCATCCTGTTGGTTACAGGTTGCGGATGCTAATGGAAAAACGCTGTTTAGCGGAACTAAACATAAGGGTGATAGCCTGAACCTCTCTGGCTCATTACCTTACCAATTAACTATCGGTGCCCCGACAGCAGTGGATGTGCAGTTTCGGGGGCAAGCCGTTAATTTAAGCAGCTTTGTTAAAACGGGTCGTATTGCGCGTCTTAAAGTACCAGGAACACAATAAATGCCTTTGTAATACGGCATTGTTCTCATTTATAAGTAAGCACATGGAAGTATGGGAGAAACACCAGTATGCATAATGAATCGCCGATAAAAAGACGCAAATCTACGCGTATTTATGTAGGGAATGTGCCAGTCGGGGATGGCGCGCCAATTTCGGTGCAGTCAATGACAAATACACGCACTACAGATGTGGAAGCCACTGTTAAACAGATTAAAGCGCTTGAGCGTGTTGGGGTTGATATTGTCCGTGTATCAATACCAACGATGGACGCGGCAGAAGCGTTTAAATTGATTAAGCAGCAAGCTGGTATTCCCTTGGTTGCAGATATCCATTTTGATTACCGTATTGCACTTAAAGTTGCAGAGTATGGTGTCGATTGCCTGCGTATTAACCCCGGTAATATCGGTAATGAGGCGCGTATCCGTGAGGTTGTGGCGGCTGCCCGCGACAAAAATATCCCAATCCGTATTGGTGTGAATGGCGGATCACTGGAAAAGGACATTCAGGAAAAATATGGTGAGCCAACCCCGGAAGCACTGTTGGAATCGGCTATGCGCCATGTGGATATTCTTGAAAGACTTAATTTCGACCAGTTTAAAATCAGCGTAAAAGCGTCAGATGTCTTTCTGGCGGTTGGCGCTTACCGTTTGCTGGCCCAGAAGATTGATCAGCCATTACATCTTGGTATCACAGAGGCCGGTGGCGCTCGGGCCGGTTCTGTAAAATCAGCCATTGGTTTGGGTATTCTTCTGTCGGAAGGTATCGGTGATACCCTGCGTATTTCTTTGGCTGCCGATCCAGTCGAAGAAGTTAAAGTGGGTTTTGATATTCTGAAATCATTACGGATTCGTTCCCGTGGTATTAACTTTATCGCCTGTCCAACTTGTTCTCGTCAGGAATTTGATGTTATCGGCACCGTTAACGCATTGGAACAACGCTTGGAAGATTTACTCACCCCGATGGATGTTTCAATCATTGGTTGTGTGGTTAACGGCCCGGGTGAGGCGGAGGTTTCCACTTTGGGTGTCACTGGTGCCAGAACAAAAAGTGGTTTTTATCAAGACGGAGTACGGCAGAAAGAGCGTCTAGACAATGCTGATATGATTGATCAACTTGAGGCCAAGATCCGCGCTAAGGCATCCATGCTGGATGAAAATAAGCGTATCGACATAAGTCAACTGGATAAATAATATATCCGATACTGGTTCATCGTTATTGATGAGCCAGTATTGTTTTGGTTTGTTAATTGAAGCTCGTCCGTATTCGCTTCTATAATCAACATCATTTTTGAATTATTAACAGGATAAGACGTGGCAAAAAATATCCAGGCTATTCGTGGCATGAACGACTGCTTGCCGGCAGACACTGCGATTTGGCAGCGTATTGAAAGCGTTTTGAAACGCGTATTGGCGAGTTATGGTTATAGCGAGATCCGCACACCGATTGTAGAGCAGACCCCGTTATTTAAACGGGCTATCGGGGAAGTGACTGATGTGGTCGAAAAGGAAATGTACACCTTTGATGATCGCAATGGTGAAAGTTTGACCCTGCGTCCTGAAAATACCGCAGGCTGTGTCCGGGCAGGTATTGAACATGGTCTGCTGTACAATCAGGAACAGCGCGTATGGTATTTCGGGCCTATGTTCCGTTATGAGCGCCCACAAAAAGGCCGTTACCGCCAATTTTACCAGTTAGGGGCTGAAGTCTTTGGTCTTCAGGGACCTGATATTGATGCTGAACTTATTTTATTGACCGCCCGCTGGTGGCGTGAGCTCGGTATTGCTGAACATGTGACGCTTGAACTGAACTCAATTGGTTCATTGGCAGCGCGGGCCAGTTACCGCGAAGCGCTGGTTGCTTTCCTTGAGCAGCATAAAGATAAGCTGGATGAAGATTGCAAACGTCGCATGTACAGCAATCCATTGCGTGTTTTGGATTCAAAAAATTCGGAAGTTCAGCAACTTCTTAATGATGCACCGGAACTGTTTGACTATCTTGATGCCGAATCAAAGGAACATTTTGACAGCCTGTGTGCACTTCTTGATGCGGCTGGGATCAAATACCGGATGAATCAGCGTTTGGTTCGTGGTCTGGATTACTATAACCGCACGGTATTTGAATGGGTAACAACGGCTTTGGGGGCTCAGGGAACTGTCTGTGCCGGTGGTCGTTACGATGGGTTGGTTGAGCAACTGGGTGGCCGTGCGACTCCGGCTGTGGGTTTTGCTATGGGCGTGGAGCGTCTGGTTTTGCTGGTGCAAGAAATGAACCCGGCATTTTTGGCGGAGCTATCAGTGGCGGAGGTTTATCTTGCTTCCTTCGGCGAAGGCAGTCAGCAGGCAGCATTGATTCTGGCTGAACAGATACGTGATGTCTTGCCGCAATTGCGCCTGGTGACTAACCACGGGGGAGGGAACTTTAAGAAGCAATTGGGGCGTGCGGATAAACAAGGCGCTAAAATTGCGCTGATTTTGGGTGAAGATGAAGTCCGTTCTGGTCAGGCAGCGATTAAAGATTTACGTACAGGCGAACAACAAACGTTGCCGCAAAGCGAAATTGCAGCTCGTTTGGCTGAATTGTTAGGTTAAGGAGAGACTCCGTGGAAGTCTATACCAATGAAAACGAACAAGTTGACGCGATCCGCCGCTTTTTCGCCGATAATGGCAAAGCGTTGGTTTTCGGGCTGGTGCTGGGCGCTGGCGCGCTGATTGGTTGGCGTTATTGGCAATCTCATCAGACAAATCAATTGCAGGGCAGTGCGGAAGCTTTTGAACAGGTAAATCGTGGATTAACTTCCGGTGCAAAAGAGAGTCATGCTGCTGCTGAGAAGTTTGCCGTTGAAACTAACAATAGTTATGGCGTGATGGCTCATATGCATTTGGCTCAACTGGCTGTTGAAAAGAATGAGTTAGCAAAAGCGGATCAATTTTTATCTGCGGCTGTTGGTCAAACAAAAAATGAAGATTTGCTGGCTCTGGCTAATATTCGTTTAGCCCGGGTTCAATTGGCGGAAGATAAGGCGGATGCCGCATTGAAAACACTGGAACAGGTGAAAGGTTCCGGTTGGGTTGCCATGGCAGAAGATATCCGCGGCGATGCGCTATTGAAAAAAGGTGATATTGCGGGTGCCCGTGCAGCTTATACCAAAGGTCTGGGATCAGATTCACCGCAGGCGATCAAATCGATGTTAAATCTTAAATTGAATAATTTATCCAGCTAAGGGGATCCTTTCAATGCAGTTGCGTAAAACACTCTTGGTTGGTCTGGTTGCTTCTGTTCTGTTAGCGGGTTGTTCAAATGAGCAGGACACAGTAACTATGTCACCGTTGCCACAGGTTGAGAATCAATTTAGCCCAAAGGTTGTCTGGGATAAATCTGTAGGTGATGGTGTTGGCCGCTATTACTCTCACTTGACACCAACCTGGCAGGGTTCTGTTGTCTATGTCGCTGATCGCCATGGTATCGTTAAGGCGCTGGACATTGATAGCGGTAAAGAGATGTGGTCGGTAAATCTGGCTGAAAAAGCCGGTTTTCTCTCTTCCCGTATCCCGGCGTTGCTCTCTGGCGGCCTGACCGTTTCTGGGAATCATTTATATGTCGGCACTGAACGTGCCAAAGTCATCGCGCTGAATACCGAAGACGGCCAGATTGTCTGGGGATCTGAAGTTGCCGGAGAAGCGTTGTCGCGTCCGGTGGTGACTGATGGCCTGGTACTGGTTCATACCAGCAACGGTATGTTGCAGGCATTGAATGAGTCAGATGGTAAAGTACAATGGTCTGTTAATATGGATACCCCATCATTATCGTTGCGTGGTGAATCAGCTCCGGCTGTGGCTTACGGTGCTGCGATCGTGGGGGGAGATAATGGCCGTGTCAATGCTGTGCTGATTTCTCAGGGGCAACTGATTTGGCAGCAACGTATTTCTCAGGTAACCAGTTCGACAGAAATCGGTCGTCTTAATGATGTTGATACAACACCGGTTATTTCTGAAGGCGTAATATATGCGATAGCCTATAACGGTAATCTGGTGGCACTTGATATGCGTTCAGGCCAAATCCTCTGGAAACGCGATTTGGGCTCAGTGAACGAGATGGTTGTTTCCAGCGATCATATTTACATTGTTGATCAAAACGATCGGGTGATGAGTCTGCGTCAAAGCGATGGTGTAACGCTGTGGACTCAGACAAAATTACAACACCGCAACTTGACAGCGCCTGAAATGTATAATGGCTATCTGGTTGTTGGTGATAGTGAAGGCTATTTGCACTGGCTGAATATGGATGACGGTAAGTTCGTTGCTCAACATAAAGTTGATAGCTCCGGCTTAATGAGCCGTCCGGTTGTTGCCAGTGATAAGCTGATGGTACAGGCGAAAGACGGTACGGTTTATCTGTTTACCCGTTGAGTACTTCTACACTGTCTGTTTATCGGAAATAGAGAATAAAGAGTTGTTATAATCCCACGGCTCCTGAAAAGAACAGGGGCCGTTTCGTCTTTTTAGTGTTTTGTTACGGCTAACGATGAGTAGCAAAATACTGATTTCAAATTTAGTCATGAGGCATCAACAAATGACACCTGTCGTCGCTCTGGTAGGGCGCCCAAATGTGGGTAAGTCCACGTTATTTAACCGTTTAACCCGTACAAGAGATGCGCTGGTAGCGGATTTTCCAGGTCTGACCCGCGATCGCAAATATGGTCGGGCCGAAGTCGAAGGACAGGAATTTATCATCATTGATACCGGTGGTATTGATGGCACCGAAGATGGTGTTGAAACCCACATGGCGGCACAATCTTTGATGGCAATTGAAGAAGCCGATATTGTTCTGTTTATGGTAGATGCCCGTGCCGGGTTGATGCCGGCAGATCACGCTATAGCAAAACACCTGCGCAGCCGTGAAAAAGCCACTTTTTTGGTGGCGAACAAAACCGATGGTATTGATATTGATACATCCGTTGCTGAATTTTATTCGCTCGGATTGGGAGATATATATTCTATCGCCGCTTCTCATGGGCGTGGTGTAACCCAACTTATCGAACGGGCATTGCTGCCTTTTTCCGGTAAAGACAAGGAAGAAGAGGTTGAGCTGACAGAGGAAGAAGCCAACGCAGCCTATTGGGCTGAACAGGAACGAAATGAAGCTGAAAGGGTGGAAGAAGAGGAAGAGGATTTTGATCCCTTAACGCTGCCATTAAAATTAGCCATTGTTGGCAGGCCAAACGTCGGTAAATCTACTTTGACGAACCGTATTTTGGGTGAACAAAGGGTTGTGGTTTATGACATGCCGGGTACCACCCGTGACAGCATTTATATTCCAATGGAACGTGATGGTCGCGAATATATCCTGATTGATACTGCGGGTGTGCGTAAGCGGGGTAAGGTTACTGAAACAGTTGAAAAATTCTCAGTCATCAAAACCCTTCAGGCGATTGAAGATGCTAACGTTGTACTATTGGTGATCGATGCCCGTGAAGGTGTTTCCGATCAGGATTTGTCGTTGCTAGGTTTTATTCTTAATAGCGGGCGCTCATTGGTTATTGCGGTCAATAAATGGGATGGCATGTCACAGGAAGATAGAGATCAAGTGAAAGAAATGCTTGATTATCGTCTTGGTTTTGTTGACTTTGCCAGAGTGCATTTTATCTCCGCTTTACATGGCAGTGGTGTGGGTAACTTGTTTGACTCGATTCTTGAGGCTTATGACTGTGCGACTCGCCGGGTAAATACTGCACTGTTAACCCGTATCATGCGTATGGCTGAAGAAGACCATCAACCCCCGATGATCCGTGGGCGCAGGGTAAAAATGAAATATGCCCATGCTGGCGGGTATAATCCACCTATTGTAGTGATCCACGGTAATCAGGTCGCTGATTTGCCCGATGCTTATAAGCGTTATCTGATGAACTATTTCCGTCGGTCCTTGAAAGTGATGGGGACACCTATTCGGATTCAGTTTAAAGAAGGGGCAAATCCTTTTGCTGACAAACGTAATACGTTGACACCAAATCAGATGCGTAAACGTAAGCGTCTGATGGCTCATTTGAAAAAGCGTTAATTCTAATAAAAAAAGGGGGGTGATTAACCACCCTTTTTACTGGCATCCCATATTTGAGTAATTATTTCTGGTGTATCTAACTCTGGAAATGTGAAGTGATACGCTTCATTTCCGGTAGCGATGCAGAGCAAATAATAATGTTGGTCAGGGTATGATGATAGTGGCATAGAATCAGAGAAACTCCGTTCTATAGTCTGAATAAATAGTTGTTTTTGGTGGGGAGACAGTGATTTTAAATTCACTGTTTTATCTTGCCCAAGACCAGGTGTAGCAGCAAATCCTCCTTGCAGAGAAATAGTGATTTTACTATCAGTTGTGAGCTTGATGATTTTATTATTCATGATATACCAGTTTTATACAGTTATTTTCTACGTTTCTACAGTATAGCGTGAAATTCGGCGTTAACAATTTTAGTATCTTTCATTAGCTATCTTTTTTTATTAATAGAGGCTGCCAGCTTAGGTATTATAAATAATAGAATATCGCTGGTATTAAACCAGCGATATGTTTATAGATTAAATTTTAGTTTCTCCCTTATCTTCTTTTTTATCTTCCTTTTTGTCTCCTTTCTTATCTTCTTCTTTCGTTTCCACTTTAATGCCCACTTCTTGCCAGCTGTCTATAGTGGCTTTTTCAACATCCTCATCAAATAAATCACGAGCATGTTTAACGGTTAACTTAGCGAAGGATAAGAAGGTAGTATCACGTGCAAGATCTTTATCTAGCAATGTGCTGTACCATATCTTTCCTGCTTTTTCCCAAGCATATCCGCCCAATTTTATCGCGAGATTATAAAAGGCTTTATTAGGAATACCTGAGTTAACATGAACACCACCATTGTCTCGGTAAATAGGATAGTCTTTAAAATCATCCATATGACCAGGCTGAGGATCTTTACCAAGAAGAGGATCATCATATGCCGTTCCGGGTTCTTTCATTGAACGGATCCCTATACCTTTAATACCTTTGACCAGTAATTCTTCCCCTACAACCCAGCTTGCTTCATCAGCTTTTTGTTTTAGATAATGTTGCCTTACCAGTGAGCCAAAGACATCGGCAATTGATTCATTCAATGCGCCGGACTGGAAGAAATAGATCAAATCAGCTGTTTTTTCGATAACACCATGAGATAATTCATGGCCAATGACATCGATAGATGTGGTGAAATTATTGAAAACCTTACCGTCACCATCACCAAACACCATTTGCCCTCTGCCCCAATACGCATTCATGTATTCTTTGCCGTAGTGCACGGTGGCAATCAATTTCATTCCTTTATCATCTAATGAATTGCGATTAAAAACTTCTTTGTAGAAATTGTAAGTTGCTTCCAGATATTTATATGCGTTATCAACGGCTACGTCGCCATTATCTGGATCACCTTCATCTCGTACTAAAGTTCCGGGTAATTTGGTTTCATTTTTTGCATCGTAAATACTACGATGTAGAGTATCGCTGACAACTTTATCATCGGTATTATCAATAGAGTCTGATGTTTTAATAACACTGTCCAACATTAAACTCTGGGTATGATTTAATGTCATTAATACGTTATCTTTTTCACTTTCGCTATTATTCTTATAAATATTTTGTAGAATATACGGCGGTATTAAACCTTTGTAGTTATTGTTTTGTATTTGCATAAAATATCTCCTGGAATAAATTATTAGTTATTAATTAGAGTACTCTTTAGGTACATTTTCATATTAAACACGTTTCCATCGGATAGTCATCAGGGCCAGCCTGCTTCTTTTATGTTAAAGGATTGTTAATAAATTGTTATATAATTTATGTGAGAGATTTCTGTATTGGCCGTATTAAAAATATAAATAGTTAGGAATAATTGTTTATAATATTCCTAACATGATAAAAAATCATATCCAGTTTTTTACTGGTAGAAAGTCGATATATAAAGCAGCTTCCGCAGACCCTGGTTCAGGGTGATAGTCATATTCCCAACGTACTAAAGGTGGCATGGACATTAAGATAGACTCTGTTCGTCCACCACTTTGTAATCCAAATAAGGTTCCCCTGTCCCAAACCAGGTTAAATTCAACATAACGACCACGGCGATATAACTGAAACTGTCGTTCACGTTCGCTCCATAATATGCTCTTCCTTTTTTCCACAATAGGCAAATAAGCAGAAAGAAAACCTTTGCCTATATCCTGAGTAAAGTGAAAGCAGTGTTCAAAATCAGGAGTATTTAAATCATCAAAAAATAAGCCACCAATTCCACGCGCTTCATTACGATGTTTAATATAGAAATAATCATCACACCATTTTTTATATTTTGGGTAGAGAGTTTCTCCATAGGGTTGACATATATTTCTGGCGGTAGTGTGCCAGTGAATAGCATCTTCCTCAAAACCATAATAAGGTGTTAAATCAAAACCTCCACCGAACCACCATACTGGCGCTTCACCTTCTTTTTCCGCAATAAAAAACCGGACGTTAGCATGGCTGGTTGGGATATAGGGATTTGAAGGATGAATAACCAGAGAGACGCCCATGGCCTGATAATTACGTCCGGTCAATTCAGGGCGATGAGCTGTTGCTGATGAGGGAAGCATGGTTCCTGACACATGGGAAAAATTAGCGCCGGCTTGTTCGAATATAGCGCCTTCTTTCATAATTCGACTGCGGCCACCACCGCCATCTTCCCGTTGCCAGCATTGCTCAATAAATTTCCCTTTGCCATCTGCCTGTTCCAGTTGCTGGCAAATTTCATTCTGTAATGAAAGGAAAAAAGATTTAATCTTATTGACATTTGGTGTGTTCATGATTCTTTTCTCATTATAATGCAGTGATTGCCATATTATACCTATTGGTGATAGAGAACACATTTTCGTATTGATTCCGGTGCTAAAGCGAAGATAATGTAAAATAGTTATTTCAATAAAAACAGGTTGGTTAGGAATGGAAATTCGAGTTTTTCGACAAGATGATTTTGAAGCTGTGATCACCTTATGGGAACGCTGCGATTTACTTAATCCTGGTGTTGATCCTGAAATGGATATTGAGCGTAAGCTGACCCATGATCCTGACCTGTTTTTAGTCGCAGAAGTGGCGGGTGAAGTGGTTGGGACTGTTATGGGTGGTTATGACGGTCACTTTGGTTCAGCTTATTATTTGGGTGTTCATCCTGAATTCCGAGGACGGGGAATTGCGAATGCATTAATTTCCCGGTTGGAAAAGAAGTTGATTGCCCGAGGCTGCCCGAAAATCATGTTTATTGTTCCTGAGGACAATGATGCCACGCTTTATATGTGTGAAAAACTGGAATACGAAGATTGTCATCAAGAAAGTGTTGTTTTCAGCAAGCGTTTGATTATTGATCAGGACTATTGATCTGAGGCATGTGGCTGAATGAGTCTCATTCAGCCACAAATCACTAGTGCAATTTAGTCACTTTTTTCACATCAACTGTTACAGAACTCCACTCTTTATCGACTTCACCTTCAAGGCGAACTTTATCCTGAGGTGTTATTGTTTGACCATTCCAGTATTTGTGATCAATTTCGACTTCAATAACGCCTGTGTTATCACGGAATATGAAGTGATCGCCACGGATACGGGATTCGATATTTCCCTCCAGCACGACCCAACTGTCATCCCACATATTTTTAACTTGTTCAGTGGTTGAAATTCTTACATTGTTATCGATAAAACCACCTAGTGGTGCTGTCTGGGTTTGAGGTTGGGTAACATTTGGACCAGAAAAACCACCAGATTGCATATGTGTGGTTTGGGCTGTTAATGGTGCACTGAATAAAGCAATCAGGGCGACGGTTGCAAATGTTTTTTTCATCATATTGATCTCATTATGGTGACTTATTTTTAGAAAAACAGTATATCGACAAGCGATATTTAATCAATGTGATATTCACTCATTGTTAATAATTTAAACGGTTCTCTGAAACTAACAACCGTGGTGTGATGTCTCAGTACCTATTTCTGTATTTAATCAAAAGGAGCCAGTTATGCAGGAGTTTTCTTTAGCTAACATTTTGTCAGGATTACGTTTTGCCACAATAGGTTGTTCATTGTTACTGGCCGGTTGTGCGGGCTCATCTGGTCTTTCATGGTCGAGTTTGTCGCCTTTTAGCTGGTTTGGTGGCTCGTTAAAAATCTCCGCTCAAGGGGTTGGGGAAATAAATAGTCTGACAGCAATGAATAAGGACGCGATAGATAAAGGGTTAGATGGGAAGTACCACTTACGCAGCGGCATGGAAATGAAAAATGGTCAGTTGGTGACGGTATTTCAAGCGATGGAGGGTGATCAACTGAAAATAGAACTTTTTGGTCAGGCAGGTGGAAAAGTCAGCCGTATTGATGTGTTGGATAAAGATATTGAAACCGTCTGGGGGACAAAGATCGGGACACCATTCTCAGCGCTTTATAACCGGGCATTTGATACTTGCCGAAATACGGAGAATGAGTCAGAAAAGAGGGCGGTTATCTGCGTCTCTCCGCAGAGCAAAAATGTCAGTTATCTGTTTACAGGCAACTGGAATGGCCCGGAAGGTTTGATGCCTTCTGATGATGCTCTGAAAAACTGGAAAGTGGAACGTATCGTTTGGAAACGGTGAAAAGCCGTTTCTGAGTGAAAGTACAAACTGAGTCTGTTTAGTAAATTTGATGTGTTTCTTGCGGAGCCGTAACTGGCCCGCATTTTTCAATTAAAAACCTTACTATTTTTGCCATCTTATTGCGTTTCATACTTTCTAATTGCAATTTGGTATATTAAACGGCGATAGTTATCTACCCTGTTATAAATAAACTGGATACATTAGTCACCGGAGCGTTATTTGATGAAATAACGGATAAGGTGAGAAATGAAAAAGTATTCAGTAAACAATAAAATACTAAACGGACTGGTAGCAGTAACTTTATTAGGCAGCAGTAATGTCTTTGCTGTAGCGTTGTTAAACAGCTCTTATGACGTTGCGCGTGAGCTATTTTCCGCACTTAATCCTGAATTTGAGAAACAGTGGAATGAGCAACATCCACAGGACAAATTGATAATCAAGCAATCCCATGCAGGCTCCTCCAAACAAGCACTGGCAATTCTCCAGGGGTTGCGGGCTGATGTGGTGACTTACAATCAGGTGACGGATGTGCAAATTTTGCATGATCGTGGCGATCTGATACCGGCTGATTGGCAGAGTCGTCTGCCAAATAGCAGCTCACCTTACTATTCCACAATGGCATTTTTGGTGCGTAAGGGTAATCCCAAAAATATCCGTAACTGGCATGATTTAGTCCGTAAGGATGTCAAATTAGTCTTCCCAAACCCTAAAACTTCGGGTAATGGCCGTTACACCTATCTGGCTGCTTGGGGAGTGATTCAACAGGAAAATGGTGGAGATCAGGGTAAAACTCGCGAATGGATGAAACGTTTCCTGAAAAATGTCACCGTGTTTGATATCGGAGGTCGCGGAGCAACGACTTCATTTATTGAACGTGGTTTGGGTGATGTGCTGATAAGTTTCGAATCTGAAGTAAACAATATCCGCAAACAATATGGTGACGACAAATATGAGGTGATTGTCCCGCCAATAGATATTCTGGCAGAGTTCCCTGTTGCTTGGGTTGATAAAAATATTGTGAGAAACGGCACTGAAAAAGTGGCGAAAGCTTATCTGAATTATCTCTATAGCCCACAGGCACAGCAGATCATCACTGGCTTTAATTATCGTGTCTGCGATAAAAACGTAATGGATCAACAAAAAGCACGTTTCCCAGAAACAAAATTGTTCCGACTAGAAGATCAGTTTGGTGGTTGGTCACAAGTGATGAAAACCCACTTCAATACAGATGGCACATTGGATCAATTGCTGGCGGAAGGGCATAAGTAATGTTTGCGGTATCCAGTAAGCGAATATTGCCTGGCTTTGGGCTGAGTTTAGGTAGCAGCTTGTTCTATACCTGCTTGATTTTATTATTGCCCCTGAGTGCATTGGTTGTGCAGCTTTCCAGTATGACCTGGGAACAGTATTGGCAGGTTATTGCTAATCCTCAGGTAGTGGCGGCTTACAAAGTGACATTACTGGCGGCAGCGGCTGCCAGTTTGTTCAATGCGGTGTTTGGTATGCTGATGGCATGGGTCTTAACCCGCTATCGTTTCCCTGGACGGAGCTTACTGGATGGCTTGATGGATCTCCCCTTTGCGTTGCCTACCGCAGTAGCTGGGTTGACACTGGCAACGCTGTTCTCTGCTACAGGTTGGTATGGTTCATTTCTTGGGCACTTTGATATGAAAGTGGTGAATACCTGGTTGGGCATTGCGGTGGCAATGGCGTTTACCAGTCTGCCATTTGTGGTGCGAACTATTCAGCCGGTACTTGAAGAGTTGGGGCCGGAGTATGAAGAAGCCGCTCAGACATTAGGCGCTAGCCGCCGGCAAACTTTCTGGCGTGTAATCATGCCTGAATTATCTCCGGCTTTAATTGCTGGTGCTGCACTCTCTTTTACCCGCAGCCTGGGGGAGTTTGGTGCCGTGATTTTTATTGCAGGTAACATCGCATGGCAGACAGAAGTGGTATCACTGATGATTTTCATTCGCTTGCAGGAGTTTGATTACCCAGCTGCTAGTGCCATTGCATCGGTCATATTGGCGATATCCCTGATATTACTGTTTAGTATTAATACCTTGCAAAGCCGCTTTGGTAAGCGGATTGGAGGGCGCTAATGGCAGAATTATCGCAATTTTCTGTTGCGCAACGACCGCCTGTCAATTGGGGGAAATGGGGGCTTATCACAACAGGAGTTCTGTTTTCAGTCTTGCTGTTAGTGATCCCAATTGTATGGATATTTATGACCGCCTTTTCCAAAGGAATTGGGGTGGTCACTCAGAATCTTTTAGATCCTGACATGTTACATGCCATCTGGTTAACGGTACTGATTGCATTGATCACCGTTCCGGTAAACCTGATTTTTGGTGTGATGATTGCCTGGTTGGTGACACGTTTTCAGTTTCCGGGACGGCAATGTTTGCTGACGTTAATCGATATCCCGTTTGCTGTGTCGCCGGTCGTGGCGGGTTTGCTCTATCTGCTGCTTTATGGTTCGAATGGCTGGGCAGGAAATTTGCTGGAATCTTATGATATTCAACTGATGTTTTCCTGGCCGGGCATGGTGTTAGTCACGGTGTTTGTGACTTGCCCGTTTGTTGTCCGGGAGCTGGTGCCGATGATGCTTAGTCAGGGAAGCCAAGAAGATGAAGCGGCAATATTGTTGGGGGCGTCTGGTTGGAAAATGTTTTGGCGGGTGACATTACCCAATATCCGCTGGGCGTTATTATATGGTGTGGTTTTGACCAATGCCCGGGCAATTGGTGAATTTGGTGCGGTGTCAGTCGTATCCGGTGCGATTCGTGGTGAAACTTATACATTGCCGTTGCAGGTTGAATTATTGCATCAAGATTACAATGCCGTAGGGGCATTTACTGCGGCGGCACTACTGGCGTTGATGGCAATGATCACATTGGTTGTTAAAAGTGCTTTGCAGTGGCGGTTAAGCCGCCAGCATAGTTAAGGTAGGAGCACAATATGAGTATTGAAATTAGTAATATCAGTAAATATTTTGGTCGGACTCAGGTTCTGAGCGATATCACTTTGAATATTTTTTCTGGGGAAATGGTCGCTCTGCTTGGCCCGTCAGGCTCTGGTAAAACAACCTTATTAAGGATTATTGCTGGTCTGGAACAACAGACTGCGGGGAAGCTGAGTTTCCACGGTCAGGATGTGAGTCGCGTACATGCCAAAGATCGTCAGGTTGGGTTTGTTTTTCAGCATTATGCGTTGTTCCGGCATATGACCGTATTCGATAACGTTGCTTTCGGATTGACCGTGTTGCCACGGCGTAAGCGTCCTGATACGGCGGCTATTCGCCGTAAAGTTATGGCGTTGTTGGAAATGGTGCAATTGACTCATCTTGCTGAACGCTATCCGTCACAGCTTTCGGGTGGGCAAAAACAGCGGGTAGCGCTGGCGAGGGCATTGGCTGTTGAACCACAAATTCTGTTACTAGATGAGCCATTTGGTGCACTGGATGCTCAGGTAAGGATGGAACTACGCCGCTGGTTACGCAGGCTTCATGAAGAACTGAAATTTACCAGTGTCTTTGTGACTCATGATCAGGAAGAAGCGATGGAAGTGGCTGATCGGGTTGTTGTTATGAGCCAGGGGAATATTGAACAGGTAGGCACGCCACAAGAGGTATGGCGTTATCCGGCCAGCCGTTTTGTGATGGAATTCCTTGGTGAGGTTAACCATCTTCGTGGTGAGATTAAAGGATCCCAGCTTTTGATTGGCGGGCAACATCTGCCTCTTAAGGTAACACCAATCCATCAGGGGAATGTTGATGTATTCCTGCGACCGTGGGAAGTCATGATTAATTCGCAACCTACACCATCCAGTCCACTGCCTGTACAGGTGACTGAGGTGAGTCCTCGTGGGCATTTCTGGCAGCTTTCCGTCCAGCCACTGGGCTGGCATCAAGAGCCGGTTGCGATTGTTTGGTTCGATGAAACGTCAGTACCGACAAGAGGCAGCCGTTATTTTATTGGTGGTACTGAAGCCCGTTTATATGCGGGTGATAAACAACTGCAAACCCTGAGCTTAGCTCAGACCGCCTGACAATGATTTAAAATTTTGGTTGGTACCGATTTGCTCATCTTCTTACCGTCTGGAGATGGGCATTTTTTATTTAAAGTCTTGCGATATATTTCTGAATATGGTTATTTCGCTGTTCTATTAAATAAAAATAGGTAATAGCTGTGGCAAGCTTGGAACATTTTATAGGCAACACTCCGCTGGTAAAACTACAACGAATGACCGATAAGCTGGGTGTGGAAATATGGGTAAAACTTGAAGGTAATAATCCGGCAGGTTCAATAAAAGATAGGACAGCGCTGTCAATGATTCAACAGGCTGAATTGCGGGGTGAAATTTTTCCGGGTGACGTATTGATTGAAGCCACCAGCGGAAATACCGGTATTGCGTTGGCAATGATTGCCGCAGTAAAAGGTTATCACCTTAAATTACTGATGCCTGATAATATGAGCCTTGAACGTCAGGCTTCTATGCGCGCTTATGGCGCGGAGCTTATTTTGGTGAGTAGAAACGTGGGTATGGAAGGCGCACGTGATTTAGCTCAACAAATGGAGCGTAATGGTGAAGGTAAAGTTCTTGATCAATTCAATAACCCGGATAACCCCTTAGCTCACTTTACAACGACCGGGCCGGAAATTTGGCAGCAAACACAAGGACGCATTACGCATTTTGTTTCCAGTATGGGAACGACGGGGACAATTACTGGTGTTAGCCGCTATTTAAAAAGCCAGAATAACGGTGTTCAGGTTATTGGTTTACAACCAGCTGAGAACAGCCATATTCCAGGTATTCGCCGTTGGTCGCCAGCTTATCTGCCCGGCATTTTTCGAAAGGAACTGGTGGATCAAGTGTTGGATATCAAGCAGGAAGACGCTGAAAAAACTATGCGTTTGTTAGCTCACAAAGAGGGGATTTTTTGTGGGGTTAGTTCCGGTGGCGCTGTTGCCGGAGCATTAAGCGTTGCAGCACAGAATCCGGGTTCTGTCATTGTTGCAATTATCTGTGATCGGGGTGACAGATATCTTTCTACGGGGGTATTTAATTAATCTGATTATCAATGCCAGCCAGTATTGTAATGAAGGGCAGATATCAAAAGCTGTCATTTAGAGTGAGTAGAGCAAAGTAGCGGTAAGTTCTGCTCACACTACCCGATTTCTGAATGTAAAGGTGATGTAAATCGAATACCGGAATAAAATAAAAAAACAGCCGGTATTGTCGGCCGTTTTTTTAATACAAAAAGGGTATTGTGGTAGTTAAAATATGGCTACTTTTTGATACGCATAATGGGCGTTTCACCAACAGTGACAGAACCACTCAGTTTGGACAATTCTTTAATTTCATCCATATTGGAAATAACAACAGGTGTCAGTATTGATTTCGCTCTTTCTTCAAGGAATTGAAGATCAAACTCCAAAACTAGATCACCTTTCTGTACACGCTGACCTTCTTCAGCAATGCGCTTAAAGCCTTCTCCTTTAAGCTCAACCGTATCAATACCAAAGTGGACAAATAGCTCAATACCGCTGTCCGATTCGATAGAAAACGCATGGTTGGTTTCAAATATTTTACCGATCGTCCCATCAACTGGTGCAACTATCTTACTGCCGGTAGGTTTTATAGCGATACCATCGCCAACAATTTTTTCGGCGAAAACAACATCTGGAACATCTTCAATATTGACAATCTCACCAGATAAGGGTGCGATAATTTCAATAGTGCCGCTGTTTTTTTTATCATCTGAAACCAGAGATTTCAGTTTATCAAACAGACCCATGAATCTTCTCCTAATTGTTTATACTGGACCGCGTTTTAACCGATATTGTTAGCACAGTGTTTTTTCTTTGATAAATGTATCAACCAACTCCATCACCCCCTGAGCGGTAGACTGAGAAAGGGATTGCTCAGCCAGCGCTTTTGCATCTTCGTAACGCGTATTACGAATGATTTTCTTGATGCGGGGAATAGAAATCGCACTCATACTAAACTCATCCAGCCCCATACCTAATAACAACAGTGTAGCACGTTCATCACCTGCAAGCTCGCCACACATCCCCGTCCATTTACCTTCAGCGTGTGAAGCGTCAATGGTTTGCTTAATCAGGCTCAACACTGCGGGTAGCATCGGGTTATAAAGATGAGAAATCAATTCGTTACCGCGGTCTACAGCAAGAGTATACTGAGTTAGATCGTTTGTCCCAATGCTGAAAAAATCAACTTCTTTTGCCAAATGACGAGCAATGACTGCTGAAGCAGGTGTTTCTACCATCACACCTACTTCAATTGCTTCATCGAATTTTTTACCTTCTTCACGAAGTTGGCCTTTCAGCAATTCAAGTTCTGCTTTCAGTTGTAGTACTTCCTCAACAGAAATAATCATTGGAAACATAATACGTAATTTACCAAAAGCAGATGCACGTAAAATAGCACGTAACTGAGAATGTAAGATCTCTTTTCGATCAAGGCAAATACGAATTGCACGCCAACCAAGGAATGGATTCTCTTCTTTCGGTAGATTCATATAGGGCAGATTTTTATCACCGCCGATATCCATTGTACGTATAATAACCGCCTGGCTGCCCATTGCTTCGGCAACGGCTTTATAAGCCTGGAATTGTTCTTCCTCTGTTGGCAATGTATCACGATCCATAAATAGAAATTCTGTACGGTATAAACCGACACCCTCGGCACCATTGCGTTCAGCACCAGTAACATCCCGGACGGTACCGATGTTGGCACAGACTTCAACCTGATGACCATCAAGAGTCATTGCAGGCAGATCTTTCAGTTTTGCAAGTTCAGCTTTTTCTGCCAGATATTCGTTCTTGGTTTTTTTTAGCTGTTCAATTTTTGTATCAGATGGATTGATATAAATATGGTTATTTACCGCATCCAAGATCAGGTAATCACCGTTTTGGATTACGGCTGTCGAATTAGTGGTACCGACGATCGCTGGAAGTTCAAGAGAACGGGCCATGATTGAGGTATGGGAAGTCCGGCCACCTAAATTAGTAATGAAACCAAGAATTTTTTCCAGATTGAGTTGCGCTGTTTCAGATGGGGTCAAATCGTTGGCGATCAGAATAACTTCTTCTGAAATTGAACCCAGATCAACAATGGACATACCCAGAATGTTTTTCAGCAAGCGTTTACCGATATCACGCACGTCTGTGGCACGTTCTTTCAGGTATTCATCATCCAATTCTTCGAGAGCTTGGGCCTGAGTTTCAATCACGGAATAAACTGCGGCATCCGCAGCTTTGAAATCGTTTTTAATTAACGAAATAATTTCTTGCTCAAGTTCTTCATCTTCCAACAGCATGATATGCCCTTCGAAGATTTCAGCTTTTTCTTCTCCGAGGTTTTTTGCCGCTATATTTTTGATTGTTTCTAACTGAGATGAGGCTTTTTCACGACCTTGCTTGAAATAGGAAATTTCCTGTTCGACTTGTTCTTGACTGATTTTTTTCTGATTGATAATAATTGGATCTTCTTTCAGTAATAATGCCTTACCGAAAGCAATGCCTGGTGATACTAATATGCCTGAAATCATGATGTTACCTAACTACTAATAATTATTCTTTAAAGAGCCAGCCCGCAGATAGTTTGCTGTTTTAGGAAATGCATTTAAACTGACATCCCCGGATAAGAATGTCTCCGGGGATGAGGAACGGCTAAGTGAATATCAGTTTATTCACAATCTCTGAATCTTGACTGGCGTTGTGGTCAACGGGAGATTATTCCAATTCTGCCATCAATTTAACCAGATGTTCAATTGCTGTTTGCTCATCTTCGCCTTCAGCCGAGATGGTCACAACAGTTCCTTGAGTGAGTCCTAACGTTTGTAGCTTAAACAAGCTTTTCGCACTGGCCGTTTTACCACCGGAAGTCAGTGTAATGTCGGAGGAGAAACTTTTTGCTTCTTTAACAAACTGGGCTGCGGGGCGGGTGTGTAGGCCATTTGGCGCAGTAATAGTGACTTCTTGTTGGAACATGATGTTTCCTCAATAACTTAGATTTTTGCTATGTAAGTTAAAAAATTGTAGTAAACAAATCTTAACTTGAGTATTCATTAACTGCCTATCCCAGTAGAGCGATTTTATTTGCCTAAAGTGCGAGCTCGACAATGTTCTGTATTCACGGCTCTTTCACAAGAACGGCCCGCATCAATTGAGCCTACTGGGATAGACTCTAAGATTGATAATGTGATAAAAGATTTTATCGATTATCAAAAAAATTATTCTTCTCGATGCTTCTGATTGATAGTTTGAAGTAAAGATAGATCGCAGGACTACTTAACCGAAACTACTACTTCTGTTAATTAATTTCGAGCATCGAAATAATTATTATTGGTTAAATACTAAACCCAATGTAAGAAATCATCTGGTAAAGTGTAAAAGTTTGATCTACTGCACAGAAAAAGCACCCTTTAGGTGCTTTTTTATCAATAAAACTAAGTAACCTACTTAAATACTTTTATTCATCAGATAAGTCAGTAAACAATGCACTGCTCAAATAACGTTCGCCTGATGAAGCCAGAATGACGACGATATTTTTATCTTTATACTCCGGTTCCTGAGAAAGTTTCACCGCAGCGGCAACGGCGGCACCGGAGGAGATACCTGCCAGAATGCCTTCTTTCACCATAATTTCACGCGCGGTTTTAATTGCCTCGTCATTACTGATTTTGAAAACACGATCAACCAGTTTCAGATCAAGGTTATCTGGAATAAAACCCGCACCAATGCCTTGAATCTTATGTGGGCCGGGTTTCACTTCTTCACCGGCCAGAGTTTGGCTGATTACCGGTGAGTCTTCGGGTTCTACTGCAACCACCGTGATGTTTTTACCTTTGGTGTTTTTCAGGTAACGGGCAACGCCTGTTAGTGTGCCGCCAGTACCTACGCCGGTAACAAATACGTCTACTTCACCATCGGTATCTTCCCAGATTTCCGGGCCAGTGGTTTTTTCGTGGATTTCCGGGTTTGCCGGATTGCTGAACTGTTGCAGGATGATATAGCGATCGGGGTCACTGGCCTGAATTTCATTGGCTTTCTCAATGGCTCCTTTCATACCTTTAGCGCCTTCAGTTAGCACGAGATTTGCCCCCAGTGCTTTTAGCAGTTTGCGACGCTCAATACTCATCGTTTCTGGCATAGTCAGCGTTAATTTATAGCCACGGGATGCTGCAACGTAAGCAAGAGCAATCCCGGTATTACCACTGGTTGGCTCTACCAACTCTTTTCCTGGCTGTAGGATACCGCGTTTTTCAGCATCCCAAATCATGTTAGAACCAATGCGGCATTTTACACTAAAGCTTGGGTTACGAGACTCTACTTTTGCTAGAATACGTCCATTGCCAAAGTGTTTTAAGCGAATTAACGGGGTACGGCCAATTGTTAAAGAATTGTCTTCGTAAATTTTACTCATACTCGTCTTTCAACTCCCTTTAGTGATATCTGGTCAACGATACGCCAACAATCAGGTTATGGAAATATAGTTTGAATATATTCTTATCGTCTTAAAGAATAACATTTGAGTGAATTTATTTTATAAGATGAAACCCATGTTGATCCCGATAGCGATCTACCCACATTGCAGTAGCAGCGCATACTGCGATAGGCATAATCACCAAATTGACAATAGGTATCATTGTTAAAATACTCACCAGCGCACCAAATTGCAGGTTATTCATTTTGTTTTGACGAAGGGCGCTACGCATTGTTGGAAAACTGACTTTGTGGTTATCAAATGGATAATCACAGTATTGAATCGATAGCATCCAGGCACTGAAAATAAACCAGAGCACAGGTGCGACAGTTTGCCCGATAACAGGAATAAAATAGAGAAGCAGTAAAACCAGGGCGCGTGGAATATAGTAGAGCAGTTTTACCAATTCTCGTTTCAGGATGCGTGGAACATCTTTCACCAGTTCCTTAACCCCGGTATCCGGCGCAGAGGTTCCCGTTAAATCAGCTTCCAGTTTTTCCGCCAGTAATCCATTGAACGGAGCGGCTATGAAGTTCGCTATCGTGCTGAATAAATAAGTAAAAATCAGCAAAATAGAAATCATTGCGAGTGGCCATAGAATGTAACTAAGCCATTGCATCCAATCTGGTACTTTGTTCAATATCAAGGAGATCCAGTTTTCCAGTTGCTGGTAGAGCCACCAAAATGAACCACCGAGTAACAAAATATTTGCCAATAAGGGCAATAGAACAAATCTTTTAATACCTGGGCGAGTAATTAATCTGCAACCTTGCACCAAATACTGAAAGCCGCTCAAATTTTTTGGTGATTTTGTCAAATTAAGCATACTTCCTATTCTCTCCTGTATGATTGAAACGCTATCATATAGGCAGGATTTTCGACTGACTAGTCTTGTTCTGTATGAAAAAAAAGCAAAAAGTGCTTGTCAGGCATATTTATGATAAGAAAAGTGTGTATAAGCTTGCACTTGTGTTATTTGACAAATACAGTTAATACAGAAAATGTTCCGCCGTGGTGGCATATTAATTAAACAACAGAGATAGCAATGATGCAGGATTTGCGTCTGATATTAATCATTGTTGGTGCGATAGCAATAATAGCTTTGCTGTTACATGGGTTGTGGACCAGCCGTAAAGAGCGTTCTTCGCTTTTTCGTGATCGCCCAGTTAAACGTCATAAACATGATCGTCAGGAGAGTTTCGTCGATGACAGTGATAATGAGGCGTTTGACAATCAACAAAAGACTTACACCCATAAGCAGGTAAAACCTCATCAGGAATATAAAGCTGAACCGGCTATTGAGCGCGGTCAGCCGAAGTTGACTGAAATGGATGTTGCAACGCTTGAGGAAAGTAGTGATCCGTTGCTGACGGGCCATCAGCCTGAGACCACAACCAGAAAAGCAGTAACAGAAATAGAAGAGCAGGAACCCCAGCTTGGTTTGTTTGAATCCGAAGGACAGGATGAGCCTGAGAAAAATAGGCCTCAGACGGAAGAAAAGTCTCAGAATATGGCAAAAGAGGGGGATGGTGAGAAGGAAGTGCAGGCCAAAGCAGCAAAAGAAATCGTTTTGGTTCTTCATGTGGCAGCACACCACGGTCAGGCACTGAATGGTGAGCTCTTGCTGCAAAGTATCCTGCAATCTGGCTTCCAATTTGGAGAAATGCAGATTTTCCACCGCCATTTGAATCCATCAGGCAGCGGCCCGGTATTATTCAGCCTTGCCAATATGGTGAAGCCGGGTTCATTTAATCTTGAAACAATGGCTGATTTTACCACTCCAGGGATCTCCATGTTTATGATGGTACCTTCTTATGGAGACGCTAATCAGAATTTTAAGCTGATGTTGCAAGCGGCTCAACGCATTGCTTCTGATGTTGGGGGAGTGGTGCTTGATGATGAGCGTAAAATGCTGACACCGCAAAAAATCGAATTGTATAAAGCGCGCATTCGCAGCACACTTGATGTTCAGGTATAATCAATTCATCGAATGTTCAAGCCTCCGCCAGCCGGGGGCTTTTTATCGCTGGTTATAAGTCATGAAATCAACAGCTCAACAAATAGAAAATCTCAGAATAACACTGCGTCATCATGAATATCTGTATCACATCATGGATGCCCCAGAGATCCCTGATGCAGAATATGATCGGCTAATGCAGGAATTAAAGACTCTTGAGGAACAATACCCGGAGCTGATTACATCTGATTCACCGACACAGCGGGTTGGAGCTGTTCCCCTAACTGCTTTTAAGCAAGTCCGCCATGAAATTCCTATGCTATCACTGGATAACGTATTCGATGAAGAGAGTTATTTGGCGTTTGATAAGCGAGTGCGTGACCGCCTGAAAGATGATCAGGATTTAGTGGTGTGCTGTGAGCTGAAACTGGATGGTCTGGCTGTCAGTCTGTTATATGAAAATGGTGAATTGGTTCAGGCGGCAACCCGTGGTGATGGTACAACAGGGGAAAACATTACCTCAAATGTACGGACTATCTACGCAATTCCACTGCGCCTGACCGGAGAGAATATTCCTGCTCGTGTTGAAATTCGTGGTGAAGTATTTATACCCCAAAAAGGGTTTGAGAAGCTCAATGAGGAAGCACGCCGCACTGGTGCAAAAGTATTTGCCAATCCACGTAATGCAGCGGCTGGTTCTCTGCGTCAACTTGATCCCCGTATTACCGCTAAACGGCCACTGACCTTCTTTTGTCATGGTGTTGGTGTACTGGAAGGGGGAGAACTGCCGGCCAGTCACTACGAGCGATTGATACAGTTTAAGAAATGGGGATTGCCGGTCAGCGATAAAATTAAAGTTTGTACTGATAGTCAACAGGTTATTGATTTTTATCACGATATTGAAAACCAGCGTTCAACATTAGGGTTTGATATTGATGGTGTTGTTATCAAAGTGAATTCGCTGGAATTACAGAAAACGTTAGGCTTTGTCGCCCGCGCGCCACGCTGGGCAACAGCATTCAAATTTCCTGCTCAGGAGCAGATGACGATTGTCCGCGATGTTGAATTTCAGGTTGGTCGTACTGGTGCTATCACACCGGTAGCGCGTCTGGAGCCGGTGCAGGTCTCTGGTGTAACTGTTAGTAATGCAACATTGCACAATGCGGATGAGATTGAACGTTTAGGTTTGCGTATTGGCGATACTGTTGTTATCCGTCGTGCTGGTGATGTTATTCCAAAGGTCGTGGGTGTTGTAGAGGACAGAAGGCCACAGGACAGTGATGAAGTTGTTTTTCCTGAACATTGTCCGGTATGTGGGGCGGATGTCGAGCGGATTGAAGGAGAGGCTGTTGCGCGCTGTACTGGTGGTTTAGTCTGTGGTGCTCAACGTAAAGAAGCACTGAGACACTTTGTTTCCCGGCGGGCGATGGATGTTGACGGTATGGGGGAAAAGATTATCGATCAACTGGTGGATAAAGAGTATGTCGAAACCCCGGCAGATCTTTTCAGGCTTACTGCGGGTAAATTGACTGGGCTTGATCGTATGGGGCCGAAATCCGCGCAAAATGTGGTAGATGCGTTGGAAAAAGCGAAAAAAACTACGTTTGCGCGTTTCCTTTATGCGTTGGGGATCCGTGAAGTTGGGGAAACAACCGCTGCTAATCTGGCTGCTCACTTTGGCTGCATGGATAAATTACGTGCCGCTGATGAAGACGCTCTAAAAGAGGTCCAGGATGTTGGTGAAGTAGTGGCAAAACACGTGGTTAACTTCTTCAGTGAACCTCATAATCAAAAAGTTATCGATGATCTGGTTGATAATACCGGTATCAACTGGGAACAAGTTGTCGTTACAAAGGCTGAGAAGATTGACAGCCCATTCGCAGGCAAAACAATTGTGCTTACTGGCTCATTACATCAGTTATCCAGAGATGAAGCCAAAGATAAACTTATTGCGCTTGGGGCAAAAGTGACAGGCAGTGTTTCTAAGAAAACAGATTTGGTGATTGCGGGTGAAGCCGCTGGTTCGAAACTGGTTAAAGCTAATGAGTTAAATATTCCAATTATTGATGAAGAAGAAATGATCCGTTTATTGGGCGAATAGCTTTTTGTTTGCATTTTGGGTACTGATTATTGAGGAGTTTCTCAATAATCAGTCATATTTGATAATATGTTTTTGAATTTGGTTTTATACGATTCAGCTAAACATGTGATCAAATCCATTAAATAAAGATTTAGAGAAAGAACTATTTCAGTCTAATGTGACATCTATCCCATTTAATCGCCTTTTATCACATAGAATGCATTTATATTCTGTTGTGTTTGGAGTGTAATATGTCTCAAATCCTGCATTTCCTTTTGGCTCTGATTGTCATTGGCAGCCTTGCTATTCTGGCGAGCAGTAACCGTAAAGGTATTCGTCCTCGTTATATTATTCAGTTGCTTGTTATTGAACTTGTCCTGGCGTGGTTTTTCCTGAATTCAGGTGTTGGTCAGGAATTTGTTATGGGATTTGCCGGCTTGTTTGAGCATTTACTGAAATTTGCGGGGGAAGGGACGGAATTCATTTTTGGCGGCATGATGGGAGCAAAACTGGCATTCTTCTTTCTGAATGTATTGTGTCCGATTATCTTTATTTCCGCACTGATTGGTATTTTGCAGCATATCAAAGTATTGCCAATCGTCATCCGGGTTATTGGTACTCTGCTGTCTAAGGTCAACGGCATGGGGAAATTGGAATCATTCAATGCAGTCAGTTCTTTGATACTGGGTCAGTCTGAAAACTTTATCGCTTATAAAGATGTGCTGGGAAAAATGTCTGAGCGCCGAATGTACACGATGGCCGCAACTGCAATGTCAACAGTTTCCATGTCGATCGTCGGTGCTTACATGACCATTTTGGCGCCTAAATATGTTGTGGCGGCATTGGTGCTCAATATGTTCAGTACCTTTATCATCCTGTCACTGATTAATCCATATGCTGTTGACAGCGAAGAAGACATTCAGATGAGCAATCTTCACGAAGGCCAAAGTTTCTTCGAAATGTTGGGTGAATATATTCTGGCTGGTTTTAAAGTCGCCCTGATTGTTGCTGCTATGCTGATTGGTTTCATTGCCCTGATTGCGGCTATTAATGCGCTGTTTAGCCTAATTTTTGATAAGAGCTTCCAGGAAATGCTGGGCTATGTGTTCTATCCATTTGCTTGGGTAATTGGCATTCCTGCTGATGAAGCGTTGCAGGTTGGTAGTATTATGGCAACCAAATTGGTTTCTAACGAATTTGTTGCGATGCATAGCTTGCAATCAATGGCGACAGAACTTTCTCCGCGTTCACAAGGTATTTTGTCAGTATTTCTGGTTTCTTTTGCTAATTTCTCTTCAATTGGAATTGTTGCTGGTGCGATTAAGGGCTTGAATGAGAAACAGGGTAACGTCGTTTCCCGTTTTGGCTTGAAGCTACTGTTTGGTTCAACCCTTGTCAGTTTCTTGTCTGCGGCTATTGCAGGCTTGGTGCTGTAAAAAGATAAAGTGTTATAGTGGAATATTGCATCATGGATGATACAGCTTTCTGCTTTCCTTTAGTCTATTTTTCCCATACTCCGTAAACTGGAGTTATCCTTTTTAATCAATATAAATGCACATTATGGAAAAAGAAAACCTGATAGAAATTGCTAATACTGTTATGCCATTCGGTAAATACAAGGGGCGTATGCTGATTGACTTACCAGAAGAGTATTTATTGTGGTTCACTCGTAAAGGGGAATTTCCACAAGGTAAATTGGGCATGCTGATGGAGATGACTTTAGCAATAAAAATAGAAGGATTGGATTCGCTGGTGAAACCATTGAAGAAGAATTAGCAGGAATGGATGCTATCACGATATATAGCCAAAAGGCCCTGAAAGCGTGGCTTTCAGGGCCTGATAATTTTGGTGGAGCTAAGCGGGATCGAACCGCTGACCTCTTGCATGCCATGCAAGCGCTCTCCCAGCTGAGCTATAGCCCCACGAGTGTGGCTTTTCCTAATTTTATTGCCAAACACTTTACTCTGGTAAAAGTATTTGGTGGAGCTAAGCGGGATCGAACCGCTGACCTCTTGCATGCCATGCAAGCGCTCTCCCAGCTGAGCTATAGCCCCAATCAAAATTGGTGGAACGGGGCGCATAATATGAAACCTTGCAAATACTGTCAACGGCTAACTTATCATTATCAGAGCAAGCGTCGAAAAAGCCATCAGTTCGGAGATGGATCGACAAAATAAAGGCTGAACAATGGGTTGAAATAAGATAGAAAGCGTTTAGGGCAGTTACAACGCAGTATTCATTAAATGAGATTTTTTTGAAAATAGAAGGCACCACATTGAATCGGTGATGCCTTTGTCGCATTAATTACTGCTGAGTTTCACGTTGAGCAATAAATGCCAGAGCCTGATTAATACGGGCCAGAGTACGGGTTTGCCCGATAGCATGAATAGTCACATCTACTCCTGGAGATTGACCTGCTCCGGTAGCAGCAACACGCAGTGGCATACCGACTTTACCCATACCAACTTCCAGCTCATCAGCTGTAGATTGAATAGCATGATGAACATTTTCAGGTGTCCAATCAGTAATTGAAGCCAGCTTTGTACGAACAACTTCAAGAGGCTGACGGGCAACTGGACGTAAATGTTTCTTTGCTGCATCTGCATCAAACTCAGCAAAATCCTCATAGAAGTAGCGGCAGGACTCGGCCATTTCTTTCAGCGTCTTGCAGCGTTCACCCAGCAATTTAATCAGATCGGCCAATTGTGGCCCATTACGGGTATCAATGCCTTGTTGCTCAATGTGCCATGCCAGATGAACGGACACTTTCTCTGGGGGCAGGGTATTAATATAGTGATGGTTCAGCCATTGTAGTTTTTCTGTATTGAATGCACTGGCAGATTTATTGATAGCATCCAAGCCGAAAAATTCAGTCATCTCTTCAACACTGAAAATTTCCTGATCACCATGTGACCAACCCAGACGAACCAGATAATTCAACAGTGCTTCTGGCAGATAACCATCATCACGGTATTGCATAACACTCACTGCACCGTGACGTTTAGACAGTTTTTTACCATCATCACCCAAGATCATCGAAACGTGTGCATATTCTGGAACTGGGGCACCCAGTGCTTTCAGAATATTAATTTGACGTGGTGTATTATTGATATGGTCTTCACCGCGAATGACATGGGTGATTTCCATATCCCAGTCATCAATGACAACACAGAAGTTATAGGTTGGAGAGCCATCGGTACGGCGGATAATCAGATCATCAAGTTCCTGATTACTGAATTCAATTGGGCCACGGATACTATCATTAAAAATAACAGAACCTGCTTGTGGATTGCGGAAACGGACAACATGGGGTTGATCCGGATTATGCTGACATTGATTATCACGGCAATGGCCGTCATAACGAGGCTTCTCACCCTTTGCCATTTGAGTTTCACGCAATTCTTCCAGATGTTCTTTAGAACAATAGCAATGATAAGCAGTCCCTTGTTCTAGCATTTGATCAATAGCCTGATTATAGCGATCAAAACGTTTAGTCTGATAATAAGGACCTTCATCCCAATTCAGATTTAACCAGTTCATACCGTCCATAATGGCATCAATGGCTTCCTGAGTTGAGCGTTCAAGGTCAGTATCTTCAATACGCAATACAAATTCGCCTTTGTTATGGCGGCTATATAACCAGGAATAAAGTGCGGTACGTGCACCGCCAACATGGAGATAGCCCGTTGGGCTTGGTGCAAAACGGGTTTTAATTTTACTCATTGGGGATTGCCTTAATTACGTTTCACTTTTCAATGAACGTTATTGGTGATTTAAAGTAATAAAAGTGGGGGTTATTTTATCACTGGACTTTAATTCCTCAATGCTGTTAGCGGGATGTTATTGAGAAAAGTCAGCATATCTGCTTAAACCGTACCCTGAGTGATGATAATTATCTCACCTTTGTTTAATTTTGAGACGAACGATATTTTTCCCTAGAAAAAGCGTTGACTCATCCTGAACTATCCCTATAATGCGACTCCATCACGACGGGGCGTTTAGCTCAGTTGGTAGAGCATCTCCCTTACAAGGAGGGGGTCATCAGTTCGAATCTGGTATCGCCCACCACTCGTTGTGATAAAAATGAATTTATGATTGGGCGATTAGCTCAGTTGGTAGAGCATCTCCCTTACAAGGAGGGGGTCATCAGTTCGAATCTGGTATCGCCCACCAATCATAAATTCAGTGGTATAGACGCAGTGATAGTCATTGAAGTGGGCGATTAGCTCAGTTGGTAGAGCATCTCCCTTACAAGGAGGGGGTCATCAGTTCGAATCTGGTATCGCCCACCACTTCATTAGATTATTTCAGCAGTATCACACCACTTTTGGAATGGGTCGTTAGCTCAGTCGGTAGAGCAGTTGACTTTTAATCAATTGGTCGCAGGTTCGAATCCTGCACGACCCACCATTCAAAAAGACGTAGTTAGAGTAGTTCTCCTATAGATGGGTCGTTAGCTCAGTCGGTAGAGCAGTTGACTTTTAATCAATTGGTCGCAGGTTCGAATCCTGCACGACCCACCATCTTAAAGCTTCATCCAAAAACGAATTTCTAGATATATTGTTAGCTCAGTCGGTAGAGCTGTAGACTTTTAGTCAATTAGTTGCAAGGTTCTAGCCTGGCAAATCATCTTTAGTATGTGATATCCCGATGGTACAAGCTATTCGTGCCCAAACTCCCTATACCAATAATGTCAGATGAGATAAGCTTTACATAATTATTGTACTGGCTAATTATTAGGATATAAAAATGAATCTCTACGGACTAGTGGCTGATATTGGTGGTACGAATGCCAGATTAGCACTTTGCAATTTGAAAGATGGGGCTCTTGACCAGATTAAAACATATAGTGCAAAACAATACGCTGGGTTGGAGTCTATTATCAGCGACTATTTGGCGGAGCAAAAAGTAATAATAACTTATGCTTGTATCGCTATTGCCTGCCCGATAAAAGGTGATTGGGTGGAAATGACTAACCACCAATGGGCATTTTCTATTAGCGAGCTTAAACAGGCATTTGGGCTAGAAAAATTAGAGATTATTAATGACTTCACTGCCGTATCTATGGCTATCCCTATGCTGACAGAAAAACACAAAGTTCAACTGGGAGGGGGAAAAGCAGTTAAAGATAAACCAATTGCTGTTTATGGGGCGGGAACTGGCCTTGGTGTGGCTCATTTAATAAAAGCAGGCAAGCAATGGATAAGTTTACCTGGTGAAGGTGGCCATGTAGATTTTGCAGCGAATAGTGAAGAACAAGATGCAATATTAGCTGTTTTACGTCGTAAACTGGGGCATGTTTCGGTAGAAAGAATCTTGTCCGGTAGTGGATTAGTGAATCTCTATCAAGCCATTGCAATTTTGGATCAGAGTCAGCCGGAAGAGTTAGAACCCGAAATAGTGACGCAACGGGCATTGGATGAAAGTTGTCAATATTGTTATCGTGCCCTGACACTATTTTGTGAAATTATGGGGCGATTTGGTGGGAATTTAGCTTTAAATATGGCAACTTTTGGCGGTGTATATATCGCTGGTGGTATAGTGCCGCGGTTTTTTGATTTCTTTAAGCAATCGAATTTCCTTTATGGATTTGAGGATAAAGGGCGCTTTAAAACATTAGTACAACAGATTCCTGTTTATCTGATTACTCATCCGCAACCTGGATTATTAGGCTCAGGGACATATTTACGGCAACAACTCTCATTGATTGATTAAGTTATAAAGACAGATATATACATATTGAAACTAGTGATTGTATATATCTGACTAAAATCCATGAAAATATAAATATATTTGATAGATTCACATTATAAATGCAACAGCGTTAATCCAAAAGGATATGAGATGATATCAAAACATGTAACAGGATTAACCGACTGCTCAAATAAACGATTTTACATGGCAGTAAAAAGTTTACGAAAAATCAAAGAAAACCATTATAACCCGGTATAAACAATATACACCGGGTTATTAAGCCAACATTAAATTATTCTACATTTCTTAATATATCAGTATTACAGTACCTCCCCATCACAATGCATTACCAACGCCCTATTCAAAGCCTGAGCTAAAACCGTTTTATTTTCATTATCTTCCAATAAACTAAAATGGTTACCTGGAACGGCAATCAACTGTAGTGAAGAATCCGATATTATCTGCGCCCAGCCTAGCGACGGTTCTATATTTAACGACTCTGGTTTTTCATCTGTAATAAAAGCAATAGCGGGAGAAGGCTCTACCGCATAAAACTGATGCAGCGTTACCGCTAATGCCTGCGGTTCATACTCTCTGACTATTTGCGCATAACACGCTATCTGCTCCCAACGTTTGGCAATTAAATCGGAACTCAGATTGGCGGGATATAACGCCAATTCCTGTGCCGCTTCAATAAATTGCACCAAATTCAGCTCATCAATTCGCCGGTACAACGCTGCAACTTCTTCTGAGCGTTCCTCCCCTGACTGCCTGACCAGCTCAGTTAAGAACTGATGTTTGGGGTGCTCAGGTTGCTCCCCGAAATAATGAGGAGCCGGAGTATCAATCAGCCCCAGGAAGTTCACCGTCTCACCGACATGCAAAAGCCGCTGGACAATGGCGTAAGCCAATATACCGCCGGAAGAGTAACCACTTATCCGGTATGGGCCTGTCGGTTGAACCGCTTTCATCAAGCCGATCATTCTGACCGCCTGCTCTTCCATCGTTGACATCGGTTCTTCACTGATGGACGGCCAGGGCAGCGCATAAATCGGATAACCTGACCGGATATGTTGAGCCAGCCCGAAGACATAGGAATAGTCACCCATCCCACTGGGCACAAAGAACAATGGCAGACCTGTTCCGGCAGGTCGCACTGTGATGGCAACACATTGCGGCTGAGACAGCAAATCTGAGGTGATTTTCGCTGCCAATTCGGCCAGCACCGGAAATTGGAACAAGGCATTCAATGTGCAAATCAACCCCCGGCCTACGGCAAGATTGGTCATTCGCATGGCGAGCAATGAGTGCCCTCCCAGCGCGAAGAAGTTATCATGCCGGCTGACCTGCTCAACCCCCAGCAATTCACACCAAATCGCCGCCAATACGGTTTCTGTTTCTCCTTGTGGCGCTGCGTAAGCCTGACGGACAAACGCTTCTTCGTCCGGTGCGGGTAAGGCCTGACGGTCCAGTTTGCCGTTTGGCGTCAATGGAAAGGCATCCAAACGCACAAAAGCCGACGGCACCATATAGTCAGGTAAAATAGCACTTAAGTGTTCACGCAAACGGGCTGCCAATCCATCACTCTTTTCTGCCTTTTCCACCACTACATAAGCGACCAGATGCTTGTCCTGCCCATCTTCCCGCACCAGTACTGCCGCCTCTTGTACCGCCGGGTGTTCCACCAGCCGGGTTTCAATTTCCCCCAGTTCAATACGGAAACCGCGGATTTTCACCTGATGGTCATTACGGCCGAGGAATTCCAGGTTACCGTCCGGTAGATAGCGGGCCAAATCCCCCGTGCGATACATCCGCGCACCAGATACCGGACTAAAAGGATCAGGTATAAAACGCTCTGCACTCAATTCCGGCTGGTTAAGATAACCGCGTGCTACACCGACACCACCAATATACATTTCACCAATACAGCCTAATGGCACGGGTTGACCGTCTCTGTCCAACAGGTAGACGCAGGTATTTTTAACCGGCCGGCCAATAGAACTATCATCTACAGGGGATAACACCGCCTTACAGGTTGCAGTCACAGTATTTTCCGTCGGGCCATAAGCATTCAATAATCGGGGTCGATGGGTTTCCTGCGTAAACCAGTCCTGAATAGCGCTCTTTTTCACCTCCTCACCACCAATGATGATGAGCCTGAGGCAATCCGGCAGCGGTGATGGATTGTCTCTGGCAATCAATTCGGACCAAAATAACGCAGGCAGAGATATCACCGTAATCTGGTTTTGCCAGGCTAAAGTAATAAACTCCTGTGCAGAGGCCAGCCAACTGTCATCACGCATCACCAGCGTGGCGCCATTACATAATGACGAGAACAGTTCTTCCACTGAAACATCAAAAGCAAAAGAGGCGAATTGCAGCACCCGGTCTTGCGCCGTGACAGCATAGAGATCATTAAAACCCAGATGACGTTGATATACCGACTGATGTTCTACCATCACCCCTTTCGGCTGCCCAGTTGAACCAGAGGTATAGATAACATAAATCAGATGCTGTGGCGTCAACGCAGGAACCTGCGGGTTGCTGTCCGGCTGGTCAGGCAGGGTATTTGGATCAAGTACCGTCAGCCCGGCCAGCGCTTCTTCGCCCAACGCCGCCCGTCCGGTTTCATCAACCAATACCACTGCCGGAGCCGTATCATTCAGAATATACGCCAGGCGTTCTTCCGGATAGGTTGGATCCAGTGGTACATAAGCCCCGCCAGCTTTCAGCACCGCCAGCAGCGCCACCACTATCGCCGGGGAGCGAGCGACGCAAATCGCCACCCGCTGATCCGGTACGACGCCCAGCGCAATCAATTGATGGGCCAGACGGTTGGCGCGGGCATTTAATTCAGCATAACTGAGGATCTGCTGCTGATACACCAGTGCCGTCGCCTGCGGGGTTTGCTCTGCCTGTTGTTCAAACAACTGATGAATGCATAACGCGTCAGGATACGGGGTTTCCGTGGCGTTCCAGGTTTCCAGCAATAATGTACGTTCCGTTTCCGGCAGGATATTCAGTGACCGTACCGGCGTTTCCGGAGCTTGTTCAAGCGCCTCGATCAAACTTTCCAGCGCCTGCTGCATATAACCGCATATCCGGTCCGGATCAAACGGTTGCACCACCAGAGCAGTCAGCCCCAAAGTAGAGCCGTCGTCTTCCACCGACAATCCTAATGGGTAGTTAGTCCGCTCCTGTGTGTCTAGGAATTCAATCCCCTCCATCGTTTCATCCGGAGTCGCTGGCTGATAATTATGTCGATAGTTGAACAAAGTACTAAAAAGTGACGTACCGCTGGCAACCCCACTGCACCGCTGGGCCAGCGCCAGTGAAGCATGCTCATGCCCCAATAATCCGGCCAGCCGGCTATGAGCTGCCTGTACACTGTCCCGTACCGGGGTATCATCGATATCCAAGCGTAATGGCAGCGTATTGATAAACAACCCCATACCATTGTCGGCACCTTCACCTGCCTGCATCCGCCCAAACAACACGGTACCGAACACCACTTTCTCCTGCCCACTGGTGTGCGACAACACCTGCGCCCAAGCCAGATGACACAACGCCGCCAAACTGATGCCCAAACGCCGGGCCTGACTACGCAAGCGATCATTTAACCCAGTGGTCAGCATCCGATGGGCTTCCGTCATCTGAGATCCATCACGATATACCTCCGTCAGCCCGAACGGCAACGTTGGCTCATCCACCTCCGTCAACATGTCAGTAAAGAAGCGGGTATGGGCGGCTTGACTCACTCCCAGCCGGGCCTCCGCCACCAGATTGCGGAACGGCACCGGGTCAGGCAGATGGTCCTCCTGCCCGGAAAAACAGGCCTGAACCTCACGGTTCATCACTTCCATCGTTTCATGGTCGCCGATCAAGTGATGCTGCAATTCCAGTAAAAACCAGCGACCATCCGTTTCCTGAGCGATAACAACATGCAGGAGCGGAGCCTGACTCAGGTCGAGACGATGGTGACCGGGATCAAAACGCCGGGTTAACTGGTCAATGACCGGACCGTCAGCCGGGTCTAGTGTCAGTTCAGTTACCGGCAAAGTCGCCTGACGCCAAACCACTTGAGCCGGCGCAGATAATCCTTCCCAGATGAAAGCCGTACGCAGGATATCATGGCGATCAATCGCCTGTTGCACCGCCGCCAGATAACGGTCCAGCAGAGCACGGTTAGCAAAGACTACCGGATAGAGCAACAGGTACGGATCGCCTTCTTTTTCCAACAGATGGTGGAACAGAATACCGTCCTGTAACGGCGACAGCGCATAGATATCCTGAATATTAGCGATCCCGCCCGGCACCTGCCCAACAATACGATCAATCTCAGGCTGAATCAGATCAATCAGCGGCAACATCGCTGGAGTAAGTTTCGTTGTCGCTGGCGTAATGATATTGGGCGGTACCTTCATGGCCTGATGCCGCCCCAACGTTTGGACCAATTCTGACAGCACCGGCGACTGAAACAGATCACGCGCCACCAATGTCAACCCCTGGAGACGCAGACGTTCAATCATCCGCACAGCGAGCAGTGAATGTCCACCCAACGCAAAGAAGCTGTCATGCCGACTTATCTGCTCAATGCCCAATAACTCACACCAGATGGCCGCCAGAGCGATCTCAACCTCCCCTTGTGGCGCTTGGTAAACCTGACGGGCAAAATCATCCTCCCCCGGTGCCGGTAATGCCCGGCGATCCAACTTGCCATTCGGGGTCTCCGGGAAAGTATCCAGACGTACAAAGACCGCCGGTACCATATAGTCAGGTAAAATTGCGCTCAAATGCTCGCGCAAATGTGCTGCCAATCCCTCCTTTTCCTCCGCTGCCACATAGGCCACCAGCCGTTTACTTTGCCCGTCATCCAATGCCAACACTGCCGCCTCTTGCACCTCTGGATGTTCCACCAACCGGGTTTCAATTTCCCCCAGCTCAACACGAAAACCGCGGATTTTAACCTGCTGGTCGTTGCGACCCAGGAATTCCAGGTCACCGTCCGGCAAGTAGCGAGCCAAATCCCCGGTACGATACATCCGTGCACCGGATACCGGACTAAAGGGATCCGGCATAAAACGTTCTGCGCTCAGTTCTGGCCGGTTCAGATAACCCCGCGCCACACCAACGCCGCCAATATACATCTCGCCAACACAGCCTAATGGCACAGGTTGGTTATATGAGTCCAACAAGTAAATACAGGAATTTTTAGCTGGCCGGCCGATAGAACGGTCATCCTCTGGGGATAACACCTCTTTATAGGTCACCGTCACGGTATTTTCCGTCGGGCCATAACCATTCAATAACCGGGGCTGGTGGGTTTCATGGGTAAACCAGTCCTGAATGGCGTTCTTTTTGACCGCCTCACCGCCAATGATGATGAGCCGGAGGCAATCCGGCAGCGGTAACCCCGTCTCTCTGGCCGCCAGTTCAGACCAGAATAAAGTTGGCAGCGATACCACTGTAATACGATATTGCTGGGTTAAGGCAATAAATTCCGGCATCGAAGCCAGCCAGCTATCATCGCGAAGAACTAACGTCGCGCCATTGCATAATGATGAGAAAAAATCTTCCACTGAAACATCAAACGCAAAAGCGGCAAATTGCAACACCCGGTCTTGCTCCGTGACGGCATAAGTCTCATTAAAACCCAGATACCGTTGATAAATCGCCTGATGCTCTACCATCACCCCTTTCGGCTGCCCGGTTGAGCCGGAGGTGTAAATCACATACGCCAGATGCTGAGGCGTCAACGCCGGGACCTGCGGGTTGCTGTCCGGCTGGTCAGGCAGAATATTCGGGTCAAGTACTGCCAATCCCGCCAACGCCTCCTCACCCAACACCGCCCATCCGACGGCATCAGCCAGGACCACTGCCGGAGCCGTATCATTCAGGATATACGCCAAGCGTTCCCCCGGGTAGGTTGAATCCAGCGGCACATAAGCGCCACCGGCTTTCAACACGGCTAATAACGCCACCACCATCGCTGGGGAGCGAGCCACGCAAATGGCTACCGGCTGGTCGGGTATGACACCCAACGCAATCAATTGATGGGCCAAACGGTTGGCACGGGCATTTAATTCGGCATAACTCAGCGTCTGCTCTTGATACATCAGCGCCGTCGCCTGCGGGGTTTGCTCTGCCTGTTGTTCAAACAACTGATGAATGCATAACGCCTCAGGATAGATGGATTCCGTGGTGTTCCAAGTTTCCAGCAACAGCGTGCGTTCCGTTTCCGGCAAGATGTTCAGCGCCCGTACTGGTGTTTCGGGAGCTTGTTCAAGTGTCTCCACCAAACTCTCCAACGCCTGCTGCATATAACCACATATCCTTTCCGGATCAAACGGTTGCACCACATTAACCGTCAGCCCTAACGTGGTGCCCCCATCCTCCACCGACAGTGCAAATGGATAGTTGGTCTGCTCCTGTTCACCCAGGAATTCAATCCCGGCCATCGTTTCATCCAGCGGATCCGGCTGATAATTATGCCGATAGTTCAGCAGGGCACTAAAGAGCGGCGTACCACTGGCAACCCCGCTGCACCGCTGGGCCAGCGCCAGTGACGCATGTTCATGCTCCAGCAACCCGGCCAGTCGCAGATGTACCGCCCGCACGCTGTCCCGTACTGGGGTTTCATCAATATCCAAGCGTAACGGCAGGGTATTAATAAACAGCCCCATGCCACTATCAGCCCCTTCCCCCACCGCCATACGGCCAAACAGCACGGTACCAAACACCACTTTCTCCTGTCCGCTGGTACGCGACAATACCTGCGCCCAGGCCAGATGACACAACGCTGCCAGACTGACACCCAAGCGCCGGGCCAAATTGCGCAGACGGTCATTCAACTCAGTCGTCAGCATCCGATAAGAACCTACCTCTTGAGATCCATCAAGATGCACATCCGCCAACCCAAACGGCAGCGTGGGTTCATCCACCTCCGCCAACATGTCGGTAAAGAAACGGGTATGCGCTTCCTGACTCACCCCCAGCCGGGCCTCCGCTACCAGATTGCGGAATGGAACCGGGTCAGGCAGACGATCCCCCTGTCCGGAAAAATGCGCCTGCACTTCGCGGTTCATCACTTCCATTGTTTCGTGGTCGCCGATTAAGTGATGCAGCAGCTCCAATAAGAACCAGCGTCCATCGGTTTCCTGGGCGATAACAAAACGCAATAGTGGGGCCTGACTCAGGTCAAAACGGTGCTGACTTGGGTCAAAACGCTGGGTTAACTGGTCAATAACCGGGCCGTCAGCCGAGTCCAGCGTCAGTTCAGTCACTGACAACTGAGCCCGACGCCAAACCACCTGCGCCGGTATTGACAATCCTTCCCAGAGAAAAGAAGTGCGCAGGATGTCATGGCGATCAACCGCCTGTTGCACCGCGTCCAGATAGCGGTCCAACAGAGCACGGTTAGCAAAGGCCACCGGATAGAGCAATAAGTATGGATCGCCTTCCTTTGTCAACAAATGATGGAACAGGATACCGTCCTGCAATGGCGACAACCCATAGATATCCTGAATATTTTCCATCCCGCCCGGTACCTGCCCGACAATATGATCAATATCAGCCTGAGTCAGATCAATCAGCGGCAACATCTCCGGCGTGAGTATCGTCGTCGCTGGCGTAATGACATTAGCAGGTACCATCATGGCCTGGTGTCGCCCCAACTTTTGCGCCAATTCTGACAACACCGGCGACTGGAACAGATCACGCGCTGCCAGTGTCAACCCCTGATGACGTAGACGTTCAATCATCTGCACGCCAAGCAGTGAATGGCCACCCAATGCAAAGAAGCTGTCATGCCGGCTGATCTGCTCAATGCCTAATAACTCACGCCAAAGGGCGGCAAGGGTGATCTCTGCTTCCCCTTGTGGCGCTTCGTAAATCTGACGAGCAAAATCGTCCTCTCCCGGTGCCGGTAATGCCCGGCGATCCAGCTTACCACTTGGAGTCTGCGGGAAGGACTCAAGGCGCACAAAAGCCGCCGGGACCATATAGTCAGGTAAAACGGCACTCAGATGTTCACGCAAACTGGCAGCCAACCCCTCCTGCGCTTGTGCTGCCACATAGGCGACCAACCGTTTATTCTGCCCGTCATCCAATGCCAATACCGCCGCCTCTTGCACTGCCGGGTGTTCCATTAGCCGGGTTTCAATCTCTCCCGGTTCAATCCGGAAGCCACGGATTTTAACCTGCTCGTCGTTACGGCCCAAAAATTCCAGATCACCGTCCGGCAAGTAACGGGCCAAATCCCCGGTGCGATACATCCGCGCACCGGAGACTGGACTAAAGGGATCCTCTATAAAACATTCCGCGCTCAATTCCGGACGGTTAAGATAACCCCGAGCCACCCCGACGCCGCCAATATACATTTCACCAATGCAGCCTAATGGGACCGGTTGACCATATCTGTCCAGCAGGTAGACGCAGGTATTTTTAACCGGCCGGCCGATAGAATTATCATCTGCCTGGGATAATATTTCCTTACAAGTCGCCGTCACGGTATTTTCCGTCGGGCCATAAGCGTTCAATAGTTGAGGTCGATGGATTACCCGCGTAAACCAATCCTGAATAGCGCTCTTTTTGACCGCCTCACCCCCAATGATGATAAGCCGGAGGCAATCCGGCAGCGATAATTCATGGCCTCTGGCGATCAGTTCTGACCAGAACAACGCAGGCAGAGACATCACCGTGATACGGCTTTGCCGGACTAAGGCAATAAATTCCGGCACCGAAGCCAGCCAGCTATCATCTCGCATGACCAGTGTGGCACCGTTGCATAATGACGAAAATAATTCTTCTATTGAAACATCAAAAGCAAAAGAGGCAAATTGCAACACCCGGTCTTGCTCTGTGACAGCAAAGAGATCATTAAAACTCATATGCCGCAGATACATTGCCTGATGCTCTACCATCACACCTTTCGGCTGCCCGGTTGAGCCGGAAGTGTAGATGACGTAAGCCAGATGCTGAGGTGTCAACGCCGGGACCTGCGGATTACTGTCCGGCTGGTCCGGCAGGGTATTCGGGTCAAGTACCGTCAATTTTGCCAGCGCCTCTTCACCCAGTGCCGCCCGGCCAGTCGCATCAGCCAGGACCACTGGCGGCGTTGTATCATTCAGGATATACGCCAGACGTTCCCCCGGGTAGGTTGGGTCCAGCGGCACATACGCGCCTCCCGCTTTCAACACCGCCAACAATCCCACCACCATCACCGGGGAGCGAGCCACACAAATCGCCACCCGCTGATCTGGTGTTACACCTAACATAATCAGTTGATGAGCTAACCGGTTGGCATGAGCATTCAGCTCCGCATAACTGAGGGAGTATTCTTGATACACTAGCGCCGTCGCCTGCGGGGTTTGCTCTGCCTGCTGCTCAAACAACTGATGAATACATAACGGGTCAGGATACGGGGTTTCCGTAATGTTCCAGGTTTCCAGCAACAATGTACGTTCAGCCTCAGGCAGTAAATTCAGTTGCCAAACAGGGATTTCATCACCCTGCTTTTTTGACGATACCAACATCCGTAAGTGCTCACCCATTCGCTGAACCACTTCCCCGCTCAGACGGTTTGCATCGTATATCCAGCGAAAACCGCCCTGCGCATTCACCTGGAGGGTCAGCAATTCGCCAAGCGCCTCCTGATCGCCATCCCTGTCATCCTGTATCACAGAGACGGCTATCTGCCACGGCCGGCGGGTCGCCAACTCCGGAATAGCCTGTAATGAAGGAACACGGGCGAGGAGATCACGACTAAATGTCCGGTGCTGCGCCAACCGGGTAAGCTCGTCATCAACCCAGTCAGCTATCGCCCCCCACGGCTTATCAAACACCACCTCGATGATCATAGGCACCACCAATGCCAAATCTGCTGATTTACCTTTGACCTCATCCACGCACCAACCGATTTGGAATTCAGTCTGCTGAGTCAAGCGCGCAAGATAGATCACAAATGCCTGCAACAGTGTCCGCAATGAGTCCTCTTCCCCATTTTTTGGTAACGGGAGCTGCCAAAGACTCATTGCCCATCTGGGTTCCGCTTGTTCTCCTGCGGTTTCGAAAGGTAACTGGAATGGTTGCAAAACAGTAAGACGCTCATACCAGAATAATTCACTGGGTGTGAGGGTCTGGAGGATATTCTTTGTATTTTGAGTCTGTGGTGACGCATAATTTGAGTCGATTATGTTTTCTGGCTTCTGAGAAAGTAATTCAGATTTAAGAACATTTCCCACTTTAGCAAAGTTATCTTTCATCTATCATATACCTCAACGAATCTGTTAGATTTTTGAAAACTGTCATTTCTGACAGTCATCACCAATGTTTTTGCCCCCAAGAAATAGAAGCCGATATTTCTGACATTAATTCAAAACTATCAGATGCGGTATGCCATAGCCCGGCTAATAACCCTATAATCAGCAATTCTTCGACGCTAATTCCCCTGATAACGGAATAAATAATTCATCTTATGAATCGGAATAAAACATCCCATTATTGCCCCTGTTTTTAGATAAATTTGATTAATTTTATGCAATTTTTATTGTCTGACACTGAACTCCATAATTTAAAATGGAACCATCAACTACATCAACTACATCAACTACATCAATTATGCATAAATACCAAATCAATGTTATATTTCATCCATTTCCTATTAATACCAAATTAAAATAATTTCAAAAAATTAAATGCTCACAAAAACAAATCATAAAATAAATTTAATATTATCAATTAGTTAAGCAAATATCCGCCTAAAAAGCAGCTCCTTCAATCTAATAATGAACGTATATTTCAACACCAAATTAGACTTATTCAATATTTACAAAAAAATTATTCATATTAAATTATACAAAAATATAACATCAAATTAAAATAATTTATAACACATTATTTTTCAATAGTAAAAAATGCCAATAACGTAAATACCAAAAAATAGGGAAAAAATCAAAAATAACTCGATTAAATATTACCTTGTAATAATCAGAATATGATAAAATATTAATATCATTATATCACATACCGCAGCAAAACAATTTTTAATTTAAATAACTTCATTATTGATTATTTTTAAACAATAAATAATGTGATTTATCCGATATTTATGGACATTTAATTATTCATAGTGTAAATAAGCGATTCATTTAACATTTATTAATTAAAAAATACCTAAAAATATATAAACGATTATATTAACCTGTTTTTCATACTTATTAACATTCATTATCCCAATGCAAATAAGATATTATTAAATCAAGATAAATTAAATATATTACTATCAATAAATACATTTCTATTATAGATTTTAATAACATTTTCAACCGGGGGAATAAACTTTTTCATAAACCATGTGGATTCATTTAATAAAATAATCCCTAATAAGAATGATATTAATTAAATGTATTTGTAATCTCCTCATAAAGTTATTTATTTACGCCTTCTATCATTCACATTTTTAAATATCAATGCTAAAGCAGCTAAAATAGCAGGAATGGATAAAATTGCAAAAATACTGCTATGATTTAATTCAAATCTGATCAATTCTGCTCCAAATAAAGCACCGCAAATTCCACCGAATCTTCCAAATCCTAACATCCAGGCAACCCCCGTTGCCCGACAATGAGTCGGATAAAATTGTGCGGAGATGGCCCCCATTGATGCTTGAGCGCCATTCATTGTTATTCCGGCAAGAAATATAAAAATACTCAGTAATAATACATTCTCTCCCTGACCAATAAAGAAAACAAAAATACCCGCTAATATATAATTAGTTGCTACCACTTTATGAGGATTAATTCGGTCCATTAACCAACCGGAAAAAACAGCGCTTATTACGCCCCCCAAAGGAAATAATGCTGTCAGTGTTGCCGCCATGCTAATACTGAAACCAACATCGTTCATTAAAAACGGCAACCAACTTGTCAGCACATAAAAAACCAACGCTCCCATGAAATAAGTTGTCCATAACATGCTAGTCCCAAGTAAGAATCGATTAGATAAAACCGCTTTAACTGACGACTTATGTATAATTTCTTCTTCATCAAAGATAAACTTATTTATATCATTTAAAGAATTACCGGTCATTTTAGACAAAATCCGCCTTATATTACCTTCGGCTCCCCCTTTCAAAGCCAGATACCTAAGTGATTCAGGTAATAAAGAGAGGAGAAATAGAGACAGAAATAATGGCAAAATCCCCCCTAAAATCAGAACGCCCCGCCAACCAAAATATGGAATAATCCATGCGGAGACTATTCCCCCTACTGCTGCGCCAAGAGGAAAACCACAAAAAACGATATTTATTAACAAAGATCTCCGATGCTCTGGCGCATATTCAGACATTAGAGTTACCGCATTTGACATTGCGGCACCAAGACCTAACCCAGTCAAAAAACGCAAAATAGTTAATGTCTGTATTGAACCGGCTAAAGCTGTGGCAAGACTAAATAGGCCAAAAACAGTGACTGATGTCATCAGCACTGACTTTCGACCAAACCGATCTGCAAGTGGCCCAGAAAAGATCGAACCCAACGATAACCCAAAAAGTGCAGCGCTCATAGTCGGCCCAAGAATAGCACCTTCTACTTTAAAATCATTTATTACTGCTGGTGCAATATATCCCATTAATACAGTGTCAAAACCATCAATTACAACAATTAAGAAACAGAGAATTAATACTTGCCATTGAACTTTCGAAAGTTTTTGATTATTAATAATATGTTGGACATTGACTGTTTTAGTGCTATTCATATTGAATCACCAATCGTAAAGAAAACTGTTTTAATGCTTTCTGTGTTAATTTTATTTATGTTTATATTATTACTATGAAAAATATAATTGACGTTATTATTTTCAAGTTATTACTGCATCAACTAACCCGAAATATGAAACTAAAGACATTAAGGCCAATCAGTAGAAGTCTTTCAGGGTAAATATTACCACAAGATTACCGGATATATCTCGAATAAAAAGATAAGAATTAAAGAATTGCAGATAAAAAAATCGCATTGATAATAATGAAAAAATGTGATTCTAAGAGCCTATCCCACCACAGGTTCACTCTTTATTACAAAGAAGAACAAATAAAATAGCCTTAATGGGATAGGTAGTAAAAAAGCATAACAAGAAAATGAAAATCAGGGGCAAGATTACACCTGAAATTTTTATAATCCCGGAGCCTTCCATAATGAAGTTGTCAAACCATGATCGACCAAAGTTAGCTGATCGGCATATATCGCCTGCCAATTCTTTTTAGCCTTTTGATACACTTCATAATGTTCAGGGTTTGGCTGATATTCATGTTGCCAACGTACCAGCTTTTCCCCCGTCGTGCTCATGGCATCATAAAGTCCAACCCCTACTCCAGCGGCGATTGCACATCCCAAGGCAGTAGATTCTTTAACCATTGGTACCCGAACCGGCAGCCCTGTCACATCAGATAAAATCTGGCTCCACAATTTTCCTTTCGAACCACCGCCAGCAAATACCAATGAATCCGGTTTAACAGCCGAAAATGCAGAAATCAGATCCAGATTACAAGCCGAGACAATCGCCGCATTTTCTTCCAATGCGCGGAATAATACGAAATCCCATCCTTGAGATTTCAGGAATTTCTAATTAATTGTCTTAATTGTTCTTTTATGATTTTTCCACTTGCGTTTCTGGGTAAGGTTAAAAAAGTATATCCCTTAGGACGCTTATACCGTGCTACTACCGTACAAATATAATCATTTAATTCATGCTCTGTAACTGATGAATTTTCTTCAAGTTCTATAAATGCATACGGTACTTCACCCCAATGTGGATCTGGCTTTGCTACAACGGCGGCAGCTAAAACACCGGGATAGTTTGACAGTGAATTTTCCAGTTCCAGACTAGAAATATTCTCACCACCAGAAATAATAATATCTTTCTTTCTATCTATAATTCTGATATAGCCATCATCTTCAACAACAGCAAGATCCCCCGTGAAAAGCCATTTACTTGCCGCATCAAGAGTCACATACCGATCTGGATCATAGGATGCAACCATATTTCCACGAATTACGAGTTCACCAACAGTTCTCCCATCAAAAGGCACCTGTAATCCCGTATTTTCCTCAAGAACACAAACTTGACCTTGCAAATTTGAAACAATGCCTTGGCGCATTCGCTTAGATATTCTTGCAGATTCGGGGAGCTTTTCCCAATCGACCTTTTCTTCACACACAACGACAGGCCCATATGTCTCAGTCATACCATATACTTGTGTTACTGTTATTCCAATGGAATCTAATAGAGAAAACATCATCTCTGTAGGCGGCGCACCTGCAACTAATCCATTAATTTTCTCCTCAAAATGCAGCCTTTGCTTCCGAGCAATATTACCTAATGCGCAATGGACAATAGGCGCGCCACAATAGTGCGTTACCTTATGCTTCTGCATTAATAATATCGCTTCTTCTGCGTCAAACTTGCGCATACAGATGTGTGTACCTCCTCGAGCAGCAATAGCCCACGGAAAACACCACCCATTACAGTGAAACATTGGTAACGTCCATAAGAACGTCGGTCGCTTTGGTATATCCCAATCCAAAACATTAGAAATGGCATTCAGAAACACGCCACGGTGAGAATAGACAATAAGTTTAGGTTGTCCACTTGTTCCTGAAGTTACATTTATGCTGATCGCTTTTTGTTCATCTCGCAGAGAAAAAGACAACTCTCCCAATTTGTGCGTAGTTATCAGCGATTCATATTGAATAAATTCCCGGTCAGAAATCGATTTTGAAATGACTACACCGTCCACATCAACAACAATGATCTTTACTTGCTTGTCCAGGGGAATATCATCCAACAGTGAAATAAAGGTTCTATCAATGAACAATACCTTAGGATTAAGTTTTTTGAATATAAAATTTAAAGTGTTTGAGTCTGTTCGGGTACTGAGCACATTCAAGATACCACCTGCCATTGGAACCGCAAAATGTAATTCAAGCAGTTCATGTATATTAGGTAGAAAAGCGGACACAACTGTTTCTTTGCAAACACCAATTTCTTTCAGCGATATTGCGAGCCTTTCACACCGAGATGCATATTGACTCCAAGTCCAACAACATTCTCCATCTATAACAGCAATATCATTTTTATTACTCAGTACTGCTCTTCTTAGAAATGAAATAGGTGAAAGTGCGACACCATCATATTCACTTAAGAAGGAATTAGAACAAATCATATTTCTCACTCCCTTTTTTATATATTCTAAAAGCGATTGATATCATGATAAGAAGCAATATAGCATCGATAATAATTGGGGTATCGATTCCGCCAAATTGTTGAGCATATGGTGTTACAGCTTGGCCGATTGCTTGAGCTAAAAATGTACTTGTGCCTAAGAATCCATAAATTGCAGGAATTTGCTCAACAGGATAAGTCTTCGACACAAACTGATGAAAGGATGTGAAATAAATGGTACTACCAAGTCCACCCAATAATAACATTATCCAAAGGCCCAAGTGAGTTGATATTAAAAGAGCACCACTCGGTTGCAAAAACAAAAGCATAAGGGAGATGACGAATCGTGCCTTTAAAGCTGTTTTTCGCAACAGCTTACGCAACGGTAACACTAAAAAACCTCCTGCAGCCGCAATAGCGAACGAATAACCAACCTCTATTGGACTAAATCCACAAGCATATATAGCAAAGATGGGCCATGAGGCTAACCATAAACCAAGACAAATAAATTCTAGATGGTGAACCAGGAGTAATCTCCAATTCCGCCTAAGGAGTTGAACATACGTTATTCGAATCTGTTCACGATTATGATTGGCAATAGACGTAATAGCAGTTTTTTGGGGCAATATTATCAGACACAAGGAATACAGAATTGCAGAAAATAAGAAAACACTATAAAGGTCAAATTTTGCAGCGATAATCCCTCCAGCCATTGGACCCACTAAACGTCCAGCATTTTGGGAAATAACGTAGCTATCATTCACCGATTCAAAATTCGGAGCTTGGGAGAATCTATTAAGCTGTGTTCGCCAGGAGATAATGAATCCTGAAAAAAAAGCCCCTTCAAGAAGCCTGGAGCACAACAGTAAACTAACAGAGTTGCTAAAAAGAAATAAACAAATGCTACAAGACATAAGTCCAATTAATGCACCAGCATATATCTGTAAACAGTTTTTAGGTGAGATAAATTGCCCCATAATGGGCTGAAATACCACTCTTCCAATAGCAGTTCCCGATAGGAAGATTGCTGCTTGTGTTGTGGAAAAATCAGTAGCTTCCACAAGCAAAGGTATATAACCTATGGCCGCAGTAGCTGCGGCCCAAAAAAGAAAACCTCGAAAAAATGTAATAAGAGGTAGTAGATCTAATTTTTCGCTCATAACTCGGCCTCTACTCTACTTGAGCTATTGAGGAACTGTGTTTGTCTTAGAGACCTGTTCATAAACTGCAGCAAGCAACGCAACTGAATTTTCGTGAGTTGATAACTCTGAGTTTGCATCTCCACCACTTAAAAAATCGCGAAGCTGCTCTTTTCTTGCGTGAACATTCAAGCCCGCGCATAAAGGGAGGCTTGGATTTAACTGTGATAGATCTTTGCGGTTGATACGTAACACAGCCTGTTCACCCCGCCGGGTAAACATTGGATGGGTAGCAATAGTTATGCTGAAATCTTCCGGTATAATGTTACCTTCCGTCAGTTTCCGGAAAGAATTCGATACGATACTAATTGAGCAGAAGTGCCCGAGATGAATATTTACGATTTCCTGTCGTATCCGTCCATCACTTGGAATACTATTCGGCATTATCCTTCCAGATAAGGTTGTTTCCATCAAGTCCATGCTGAAAGACATTCGATGTTGAATACCTTTGGAATAATTTCCTATTACTGAGAAGTCTAATTCACCATAGTCCGACAATTGATGTGCAATTTGATCTTGACTTTTATCCTCTTTCTTAAGGGCATGTGAATAAATCGTAAATGGTAGAGCTTCCGCCAGTGTGTTTGGGCGTACTACCATTGTTTTGACATGTGGTTTCAGGAGGTCTATATCCTGTATTGTTTTATTGTAAAGTGCAAAGCGAGCAACTAGATCTAAATAATGATAGCCAGAATAAAATAATACTCCATAACCGTATTTGAGTGGATGGTTTTCCAAATGGAGCATTTCCGATGGAATTACCCACCACCCGCCACCAAAATGAACATGCATTGATGTGATAGGTATTTGGAATGAGTTCATGAATTCAGTTAGAAACTTTTCCACATATCTATATCCGAATTGCATTCGGCGTTCACAACTGATTACAAATCTACTGTTGGTTTTTCTCGAAGCAGTCAATAGTTCTGCGAAATCTACCATTAAATTTTCTGCGTTTGATGAATAAGGGGCGGTTATTGGTTTATCCATGAACACGTTCAATCCATTTTTGGCTGCCCATAGAGCATATACTTTATGAGCTTTTGGTTCAGTACTCACTATGACAGCATCAGCTTGATGGGATTCTGGAATTGCAGAAAGTAACCTATGAATTTCGTCTGAATCCGGATAATTTCTGTATTGTTCATCAAGGAACAAGTATGCTCTGGGTTTTAATCCTTTTTCATCTAATGCACAGCGAATTTTCATTTCTCGGCATTTCAAATCAACTATAAGCATAACCTCAATAGTATCGCGGTACTCCAATAGAACATCTAAGTATCTATTTAGAAAGTGAGGACCACATCCAAATACAATTAGTTTCCGTACTGGTTTATGCTTTATTTTCATAAATACAGCTCCTGTGGTCGCAGAATTGGCGCTTTACTGTCGATACTGTCATAGTAATGGGCCAACCAACCAGCAGCACGGCTGAAGCAAAGGAGAGCAGTATTCATGTGCGACTTAAAACCAGCCCTACGAAGTAGTAACCCATTAAATAAATCCGGATTGGGGTATAATCCTCGTTGCGAGAAATACGGCCTTTTCGATACTTCTGATGCAAGTTCCTGTGAAATATTTACATAGGAAGAGATAACATCGAACTTTGCTTTCTGTTTGGCAAGAATGTCGCTCATGTAAGAAGCTCGTGGGTCTGGTTGCTTATAAATTCGATGTCCGAATCCCATAAGACGTTGCTTTGTTTCTACAAGTTCATCAATAAAGGTACTAATATTTTTAGAATTATCGTGCATATCATCTATCATTAAACCAACTTCCTCACTCGCTCCCCCATGGAGAGGGCCACTGAATGCACAAATACCCGCAGCTACAGCATTGAATGGATCTGCACCGGAACTTGCTACGGCCCTAACGGTTGCAGTTGAACAATTAAGCCCATGTTCTGCATGAAGAATTAAAAACTTGTTTAGCATTTCTTCTGCTACATCGTCACATGGTTGTCCAAAGCATGTTGCTAAAAAGTTTGCAAAGAAGCTACGCTTAGTATCGAAAAAAGTTTTAAATACAGGTTCGGATGTAGCATATTTTTGAACATATATAGCAATAGCAGCAGCTATTACTGCCAAAATAGATGCAGTAATTATCAATCGTTCGTCCTCTTCTCTTACAAAACGGCCGAAAAGCCATTTACTCTGCGAAGATAGAACTGCAATTGCGAGGAAATCAGTGGGTGTAGTTCCGAATATTACTGGTGTTAACTTTTCAATATGCTTGAGTGCTGATAGGTAATTGTTATGGAACATGTCCAAAAACTCTTCACTTCCTTCTGCATTTAGTTTTCCTGTCATCAGAAGATAAACAACATCATTAAAAGAATAGTTATTTGCTAAATCTCGGACATTATGGCCTCGGTACTCAAGCTTCAACTCTTTTTCATCGATTCGGCCTATATTACTTCTACAGATGGCTGTTTGCATTAAACCTTCATCGAGGATCTTCATCTTTACTTTTCGATTTGGCTTGAGAATAGTTTGGTCTGATAATTGTTGTACTTCAAAAAATTCGTTAATCGATCTTTCTAAGATTTTAGACGCCATGCTTTATTCCTCTTAATAATATATGTGCATTAAACTGACACATTGGTATAAATAGGATTACAATAATTAAATTATTGTACTAGCTAATGACTATGTTTAGAGACGAATTAATGCCTTACTCATCGTAATATTTATAGCTGAGAGAACTATGGTCATACCGTCTATGAAATTGACTTCTCGACTTGTACCATGTTTAGTCTCTCTGCCACTATTTCACATGCATCAAGTAATGAATAGAATAAATTTTCTAATTCAGTTCGACTTCCAATAAGCAATTTCTGCTTTAGCGTGTTCTCATATTCTTTTAGGTTTTGGGTATATTTAATAATGTCGGTGAGAATTTCGTTGTCTCTGTAGTGTTCCAAAACCTGAGTCTTCTTAGTTGGATAGAAGCCACTTTTTAGTGTTTGTAAAGGGCGTAAACAACCGTGATCAGTGAGCTTCATCATCAATCCAAGCATATAATGTGCCCGATGTCCATATGTGCCAGAAACCAGATAAGCACGAGCTATTTGCCTTATCGTAAATAGGTTGTTAATAATACCATATATATCGCTTTTCAATGATGGTTTCATTTCTAAAGCGAGATTGCCATAGACACGCTTAGTTCCATTAATGAGCGCATATGCTCTGAAACTAGGATATTGGTGAACATTTGATGCACTATATACGGAGATGGATAAATCCTTGAACCTAGATTGTGTGGAGCGGATTGCTTCAAGAACAACCGTATCGACTTCATCCACGATAGCGATAGAGTCTATATCTGAACCACTTCGCATATCACCTCGGGCAGCACTACCATGGAGATAAAAGGCTAATAATCTATCTCCAATAAACTGCCTTAAGAGAATAATCACTTGATCAATAAGAGGTTTTAATGAAATAAGATCGTCTACTTTACCATGTGCTGGAACAATACGCGTCTCTGGGTACAAGTACTGCAATAACGTTGAATAGTACTCAGCGATTCCACTTAACCGCGCCGCTGCATCACGAAAAACATTAATATTGGACAAAAATTCTTCTTCGAACTTTTGCCAGGATGTATTGCAAGTGATCAACCAATTAAGGTCTTCTGTTGGTGCTTTCAAAGCATACGCGCTATCTTTGCAAATACCGGATAGTTCCGTCGATTCGAGCAAACGATATAGCCCTAATTCAGCGTAACGCATTGCCCAACCAAGCTGGCGTACTCCCCAAACGTGAGTCTTTGGCGTCAAGTTTCTGAGGTAGTAAAGACGCGCAATATGAGCAACGCTAAAGACTGTTTGTCTATATATATCAAGATTCCCTTTGGTATTCGGGAGTATTACATCGTTGACTTGTTCCGACCGTAAGAGCCAAGGATTCTTAGTAAATTGCCACATACAATGAGGCGGATAATATGATAACTCGCTAATAGTAAGGTAATTTAAGGTAAACTCAAAAAACTCCGCCTGAAGGTATCTTAGTGATGTAATGCAACTTGTGACAAAATTATCAGGTACAATCACATAGAAATGCCTCACACACCGAGAAGAATAATCGGGTTGGCGGAGATATGAATCAGTTTCCACAATACCGAGGAGATTCTCTGCAAAAACCTCTAATGCGGACTGAATAAAATAGTCAGTTCTTGCGTTCATATAAATTTACTCTGTATAAGAATATCAAATCAATAAATCATGAATCAAATCAAGATACATGTTTTAATAGGTTATAGTCGTAAACAACAGGGATTTCAATTAAAAATGGTTCATTAAGAAGATATGCTTGTTGTGACTACACCCCGCCGTAAACGGCGAGGCTTCCCACTTCTCAGGCCGCAACCGTCTGTACGACGGATTTACGCTGGCCTCCATGGGCAGAGACGACGAGACCCGCCGCCTGTAATTCCTGTATGCCCTTGCGCTGTATATTGATTGCTGCGTTGATATCGCGGTCATGTTCAACTCCACATTCAGGGCATTGCCAGATGCGTTTATGTAACGGCATCTCCGGCATCTTGTGACCGCAGCAATGACAGGTTTTTGAACTGGCGAACCCTTGATCCAGCTTCACAATATGAACCCCGGCTTCTGCTGCTTTGTACTCCAGCTTTGTGATAAAACTATGCCAACCAGCATCTCCGATAGCCCGGGCGAGTCGATGGTTTTTCATCATATTTGCCGTTTTCAGCGTCTCCACTATTACCGCTTGGCTTTCGTCAATAATTGCACGGGAGAGTTTGTGCTGGAAATCGGCGCGGGTATTGGCTACCCGTTCGTGTACACCGGCAAGATGTCTACGCGCTTTTTGGCGGTTCGCACTGCCCTTTTTCTTACGCGACAGGGCTTTCTGTTTCCGTCGCAGGTTGCGACTGGCATTGATGAGATGGCGCGGATTGGCAATTTTGTCTCCGCCTGATTTGATTGCATAGTGCGACAGTCCCATATCCAGCCCCGTTACGTGGGTTATCCGGGTCGGCTTCGCGGGCGCTTCCGGGCCGTCATCACAGAGTATCGAAGCGTAGTATTTCCCTGTTGGTGTTCTGGACAGTGTGATGCTCTTTAATTCGCCTTTAATTTCACGATGTAAGCGGGCTTCAATGGGGGGTAGCTTCGGAATTTTGATGGCACTATCGAGAATTTTGACACCGACACAATGATAGCTGGATTGCCTGCCATGCTTACTCTTGAATGTTGGGAAACAGGCTTTCAGCTTCGGATTAAAGAAGTTAGAAAAAGCGACATCAAGGTTAATCACCGACTGCTGCAAGGCGATGGAGTCGGACTCTTTAAGCCAGGCATATTTACGGGACTTCTTCGCCATGGCCAGCAAAGGCTTGAGATCTTTACGCGGACTTAAACTCACGCCGTGACGGTGATACGCCTGTTTTTTGATATGCAGCGCTTTGTTGTACGCAAAACGAACCGCCCCAAACTGGGCATTGAGAAACGTTGCCTGTTCCGGTGTCGGATAGATGCGGACTTTTGTGGCTCTTAACATCATCAGCGCTCATTGATATAGTTAAATAATTCTAGCATGCTACAGAAAGATATCAATTGAGTCATCAGCATGATTTACTGGCGGGTTTTCTCCGTAAAAGGCACAGCATGAGTAAGAGGGTTGTGCATCTCATTTTTACGCCAAAATACCGTCGCAGGCTCTTTGACGGACGTATGATAGAATACGACGGGAAGCTTTCGGTTCTGCGGCTGCGAAGCTTGAGTGCGAAATTTTTGATTATTGTCACAATAACCAGCAGAAATCAGAAAATCTTTTTTATAGATGTGCATTCAGCCAGTATCCATATATCTATTTAATCTTCGACCAACATCACACATTTTCAGGCATAAGAGAATACTTGGTGCACAAAGCGCATATCGACGCAAGCGCACCCAATAATACGGTAGATCAACTCATTGCAAGTTATAATCCCGGAGCCTTCCATAATGAAGTTGTCAAACCATGATCGACCAAAGTTAGCTGATCGGCATATATCGCCTGCCAATTCTTTTTAGCCTTTTGATACACTTCATAATGTTCAGGGTTTGGCTGATATTCATGTTGCCAACGTACCAGCTTTTCCCCCGTCGTGCTCATGGCATCATAAAGCCCAACCCCCACTCCAGCGGCGATTGCACATCCCAAGGCAGTAGATTCTTTAACCATTGGTACCCGAACCGGTAGCCCTGTCACATCAGATAAAATCTGGCTCCACAATTTTCCTTTCGAACCACCGCCAGCAAATACCAATGAATCCGGTTTAACAGCCGAAAATGCAGAAATCAGATCCAGATTACAAGCCGAGACAATCGCCGCATTTTCTTCCAATGCGCGGAATAATGTCGCTTTATTGCATTTCTCAGGATCTATCGACAGGTTAATAAAAGAAGGTGCCGCGTGATACCAGGCTTTAAACCGCATTACATCAGAAAAAATCGGCATGATGCCATAAGCGCCGGCGGGTACTCTAGCGGCCATATCTTCCAGTAAGTTATAAGTATCAACACCAAGACGCTCCGCCAATAATTTCTCTTCCGCGCAAAATGCATCCCTGAACCAACGCATTGTCAAACCGGTAAAGAAACTGATGGATTCCGCCTGAACCATACCGGGAATAACATGTGGGTTTATCCGTGTATTCATATTCGGGTCCGTAACCGGCTCTGGCAAATTGACAACCTGCTGCCAAAAAGTACCACCCAGAACCGCAGTTTGTGCCGGCTTGACAACCCCTAAGCCAAGACAACCGAGCTGTACATCACCTCCCCCCATAATGACCGGTGTTCCAATATTAAGTCCGCATTGAGACGCGGCTTTTTCAGTGATGTAACCTAACAGGGTTCCTGTCTCTTTTACCGGAGAAAGAATATCAGAACGTAAACCGGCCATCTCAAGCAGGTTGGGACGCCAGTCACGGCTTACCAAATCCAGCATTCCGGTTGTACCGGCATTAGAGGGATCGACGGCCAATTCACCACTGAGCATATTTGCCAGCCAGTCACTGATCATCGTTAGGGCGGCTGCCTGACGGTAAATATCCGGACGGTGATGCGCAAGCCATAACAGACGGGGCATCGCCCCCAGTGCTAACGTTTGCCCTGAACACTGATAAACATCATATTCAAAGGTGTTGTTATACAGCGCTTTCAATTCACTCACTTCACGGCTGGAACGCGCATCCACATTGGCACAGGCCCAAATTGGCTCACCGTTGCTGTTATAAAGCACGATCCCTTCCCGCATGGAGCAGGACGCCACCCCCTGGATAGCACTGGCGGGCAATTCCGCTTTTTTCAGTGCCTGGCGGATACACTGGCAAGCCAGTTGCCAGTTCTTCACTAAATCAAACTCCATTGAGCCCGGTACATCAGGTACAGGCTGATGTATCCATTCAGCCTGCCCTGCGGCTATCTGATTCCCTTCAAGATCAAATATTACTGCACGAACACTCCCTGTTCCTGCATCAAGCGCCATCAGATATTTTCCCGATGGATTAACACTACGGCGTTGATTCATGATGCTATCCTCAGTTTAATGACTTTTTGAACTTATAGCCTTACCTCAAATTTTTTCTGTTTATTTGCGGATAGATGGAATGCGAGTTCAGCGCAACAAATTCAGCATCGCTCTGGCGGTCTGCTCTTCCGTTACCAGCGCATTGATATATTGACCATTAAGTGCAGCAACAATGGCTTCCGCTTTATCCTCTCCTCCCGCAACCCCAATAACCGTTGGAATCGTTTTCAGTTCCAGCATAGAGATGCCAATAAGTTCTTGATGAATCTGCATATTGTCCACCAATTGACCATCCGCTTGCATAAAATAACCAAGGATATCGCCCACCGCGCCTTTCCGGCTAAACATCAGTTGTTCACCACCGCTGATATAGCCAGAACGCATAATGGTCGCCTGCTGTTTCTGATTAACCGCGCCGATACCAACGATAGCCGCATCAGCCGCGCAAGCCGCCAACAGCACATCACGGACGCTGCTCTCCTGACGGAATGTTTCGGCGACCTGAGCAGTCGAAGCACGCAGTGGTGTGGGGATAATACTGATTGGACAGGCGGCATCCAGTTGGCCGATGCCGGTCATATAAGGACCAACACCACCAGATAACGTCACTAGCCTGATTTGTTGTGATGAGATAAAACCACTGAGGTGCTGCAATGTGCACATGGTGGTTTCACCAAACCCGACTGCCAGTAATTGCTGTGGTTCAATCAACGCCATCAGCAAATGGGCCGCCCCAACCCCCAATCTGGCATTAAGATTCATATCAGCCAGCGCAGGTAAAACGCGCACTTGTTTCAAAGAGAAATGTTTTTGCAGGGTATCTTCCAGCTCCAGACACCCTTCATAACGAGAGTTAATTTGTACCCGAATCACACCTGACTGCCGCCCTTTTTCCAATAACCGGGAAACTTTTAACCGGCTCAAACCCAACAGATCGCCGATGTCCCCTTGTGTCAGGCCATCGTGATAGTAAAACCATGCAATACGCGCAAGCAGCTCTTCTTCACTCATGCTATTACCCGGATAGGTGTCCTCGGACGACACATTTTTCTCTTTAACTGCTTTTTCTTTCGCTGATTTTATTGACATAACCACTTCTTTTATCCGCACTCAACAGATAACCATTAAAACGTATAACACGCCAGAGTCTTACCGTAAAAATTTGAACATAATATTACGCAGATCTAATTTTTTCACAAAATGTGATCTAAATAGTGCCAATGTCACAATTTAACAGCTACCATGTTGAACAATTGTTTTTTAGTTACATAAATGTTCATTTTGTTTGCCTCAGCACCTGCATTAAGAGGATGCCGCGATGTTACATAACAACACCGCAGTACCACCGCTATTAGAAGTCAGTGGCATCAGTAAGCAATTTTCCGGCGTAATGGTACTGAAACATATTGATTTTACTCTGCTTCCAGGGCAGATACATGCTCTGTTAGGGGGTAATGGTGCAGGCAAATCAACACTGATGAAGATCATTGCCGGTATAGAACAACCGGATAAAGGATCTATCAAGATTGATGGCAATAATGTCAGCCATCTCAATCCCACCAAAGCACATCAACTTGGTATTTATCTGATACCACAGGAACCCTTGCTGTTTCCTAATTTGTCTGTACAGGAAAATATACTGTTCCGTTTGCCCAAGCGTCAGGCAGATAAGGCCAAAATGAAACATTTGCTGGCATTACTTGGCTGTCAATTAGATCTCAATGTCAGTGCGGGCAGTCTCAATGTTGCCGATCAGCAACTGGTCGAAATTATGCGTGGCCTGATGCGTAATTCAAACGTTTTAATTCTCGATGAACCTACCGCCTCCCTGACACCGGCAGAAACCAAACGCTTATTTACCCGGCTCCGTGAACTACAGCAGCAAAGCGTCGGCATTATTTTTATTTCTCACAAAATCCCTGAAATTCGCCAGCTGGCGGATCAAGTGAGTGTCATGCGTGATGGCAGCATTGCGCTGAGTGGTAAAACCGGTGATTACACAACCGATGACATCATTCGAGCCATTACCCCCACAGCAAAAAATAACCCCTTAACCGACACAGAAAAATTGTGGCCGGAGCTGAACAATAATCAGCAAAAGATCTCATCTGATTTACCTGTATTGACCGTGACTGACCTGAATGGTGAAGGTTTCCGCAATATCACGTTTTCCATGAAACCCGGCGAAATTCTGGGTTTGGCCGGTGTTGTCGGTGCGGGTCGTACAGAATTAGCTGAAACACTTTATGGCCTGCGTCCTGTGGTATCTGGTGAAATCAAATTAAAACAGTGTTCAATTACCAAGCTAAAAATCGTTCAACGTCTGAAACAAGGATTGGTCTATTTACCAGAGGACCGACAATCATCGGGGTTATTTCCGGATTCATCCCTAAGCTGGAATATCTGCGCGTTAACCCATAACAACAGCTCATTTTGGATACACCCGACCTATGATGCCGCCGTCGTTGAACGCTATCGCCAAGCTTTAAATATCAAATTCAGCCATATCAATCAGCCAGTCAAAACCCTGTCTGGAGGTAATCAGCAAAAAATTCTGATTGCTAAATGCCTTGAGGCTCACCCCGCAGTGCTCATTATTGATGAACCCACACGTGGCGTGGATGTCGCGGCACGCAATGATATTTACCAACTGATTCGTCATATCGCCCAGCAACAGGTGGCGATCATTTTTATTTCATCCGATCTGGATGAAATAGTTCAGACAGCGGATCGGGTATTGGTGATGCATCAGGGAGAAATTAATGGCGAATTGATTCAACCTCAGATGGATGTCGATACTATTATGCATATCGCTTTTGGTGGATATAAATCACAACAGACTGTCCCCACCATAAAAACAGATAAGGCGACATCATGTTGAGATTTATCCAGAATAACCGTGAAATAACCGCATTGATCGCCATTCTTGGCCTGTTTGGCTTACTGGGTGTTATCGATCAACAGTATTTTAGTTTGCAAACCGTTACCCTGATTTTCAGCAGTGCGCAAATCCTTATCTTGCTTGCGATGGGTGCGACACTGGTCATGCTGACCCGCAATATTGATGTTTCTGTCGGCTCCATTACCGGCTTATGCGCGGTTATTATGGGGATGTCACTAAATGCAGGATTCAGTTTGCCCGTTTCCTGTCTGTTCACTCTTCTGCTCGGTATGTGTGCCGGGTTGTTTAACGGCGTGCTGGTCACCTGGCTGAAAATTCCCGCTATTGTTGCCACCCTTGGCACGCTGGGGCTTTACCGTGGATTCATGCTCCTGCTCACCGATGGTAAATGGATTGAAGGTTTACCTGATGAACTGAAAAGTCTTTCCGCGCCGCTATGGCTGAATATTTCCCCCATCGGCTGGTTGTTAATGATTCTGATACTGGCAATGGCCTGGATACTGGCAAAAACCGCTTTCGGCCGTGGCTTTTACGCAATAGGTGACAACCTGCAAGGTGCCCGTCAGCTTGGTGTTCGTACAAATAGCATCCGAATTATCGCTTTTTCAGTTAACGGCGTGATGGCGGCTCTGGCCGGGATTGTTTTTGCTTCCCAGATTGGTTTTATCCCCAATCAAACCGGTAATGGGCTAGAAATGAAAGCGATTGCCGCTTGTGTGCTGGGCGGTATTAGTTTGCTCGGCGGGACAGGTTCGGTAATTGGTGCTATTTTAGGCGCATTTTTTCTGACCCAGATAAACAGCGGATTAATACTGCTAAAACTTCCTGCCTGGTGGAACGATTTTATTGCCGGATTTGTTCTGTTGGCCGTGTTGGTTTTTGACGGACGCCTTCGTTGTGCGATTGAAAAGAATATCCGCCAGCAGAAATATGCCCGTTTCCTCAAAAATGACAACAATGATCAGGTGACATGATGAATATCGGTCAGCGTTATGGCTGGGAATTAACCTTAACTGTATTACTGGTTATGGAAATTTTGTTATTTGGTATAGCAAACCCACGAATGCTGGATATCAATATACTGTTATTCAGTACCAGTGATTTTATCTGTATCGGCATTGTTGCCTTGCCACTGACGATGGTTATCGTCAGTGGTGGTATTGACATTTCATTCGGTTCAACAATTGGCCTGTGTGCAATATCGCTGGGTGTGATGAATCAGGCGGCGATCCCGATGGCCGCCGTCATTCCCCTGACGCTGATGGTCGGTGCAATGTGTGGAATCATCAATGCAGCGCTGATTTTATACACCGGCGTTAACCCCTTGGTTATTACGCTCGGTACGCTGTACCTGTTTGGTGGCAGTGCGCTGCTGCTTTCCGGTATTTTCGGCGCCACAGGTTATGAAGGGATTGGCGGCTTTCCACCGGCATTCACTGACTTCGTCAATCTGACTTTATTGGGTCTGCCTGTACCATTAACTCTGTTTATCATCTGTGTACTGGTTTTCTGGCTTTTCATGCATCGTACTCACAGTGGACGCAACATTTTTCTGATGGGTCAAAACAACAAAGCTGCCCACTATGCCGCCATTCCGGTTGCCCGAACCCTGTATCTTATCTATTCCCTGACAGGTATCGCCGCCGCTATCGCCGCTATTGTGCTGGTTTCCTATTTTGGATCGGCGCGCTCTGATCTTGGCTCGTCATTTCTGATGCCGGCAATCACCGCCGTGGTATTAGGTGGGGCCAATATTTACGGCGGCTCAGGTTCAATTATCGGTACAGCGCTGGCTATGCTGTTAATCGGTTATTTGCAACAGGGATTACAGATGATCGGTATACCGAACCAGATATCCAGCGCCCTTTCCGGCGCACTGCTGATTATTGCGGTAGTAGGCCGTTCAATCAGTTTACATCGCCACCAAATCCGTGGCTGGATGCAGCGCTGGCGCAATCAGAGATTACCTTCCTGATTGACAGAGGTAATGCCATGCTGAAACCTAACAATGAGGAGAAAGTAATGAAAGCACCAATCCTGAAAAAACTGGCGCTGATCAGTGTATTAAGTCTGGTTTGCACCTCTTGGGTACATGCGGCGGAAAGAATCGCTTTTATCCCTAAACTGGTCGGTGTCGGCTTTTTTACCAGTGGAGGTCAGGGGGCCGTAGCAGCCGGAAAAGCGCTCGGGGTCAATGTTACCTATGATGGACCAACAGAGCCCAGTGTTACCGGACAGGTCCAGCTTATCAATAATTTCGTCAATCAGGGTTATGACGCTATTGTGGTGTCTGCGGTTTCACCGGAAGGCTTGTGTCCTGCACTCAAACGGGCAATGCAGCGGGGAGTGAAAATTCTGACCTGGGATTCAGACACTTCACCGGAATGCCGTTCTATCTATATCAATCAGGGAACACCAAATCAACTGGGCGGAATGCTGGTAGATATGACCGCTAATCAGGTGAAAAAAGCGCAGGCCAAAGTTGCATTTTTTTACTCCAGCCCAACAGTCACCGACCAAAACCAATGGGTAAAACAAGCCAAAGATAAAATCGCCGCAGAACATCCGGGTTGGGAAATTGTTACCACTCAGTTTGGTTATAACGATGCGACAAAATCCTTACAAACTGCGGAAGGAATTTTAAAAGCTTGGGGTGATCTCGATGCGATTATTGCCCCGGATGCCAATGCGCTGCCTGCGGCTGCACAGGCTGCGGAAAATCTGAAACGACAAAACGTTGCAATAGTGGGTTTCAGCACCCCCAATGTCATGCGCCCTTATGTCGAACGCGGAACCGTGAAGCAATTCGGGCTGTGGGATGTTGTTAGTCAAGGCAAGATTTCAATCCATGTTGCCAACGAATTACTCAGGAGAGGTGATTTAAATGTCGGAGATAAACTCGATATTCCTGATATTGGCACCGTCGAAGTTGCACCAAACAGTATTCAGGGCTACAGCTATGAAGCCAAAGGAAACGGTATTGTTATTTTGCCTGAACGGGTGATTTTCACCAAAGACAATATCAATCAGTACGATTTCTAATTCTACTGTCCGGCAATCTCCGCCATTAAGGGTTGCTGGCCCAGTGTAAGCTAGTTAGGAGAGGAAAAATGGCAGATTTAGACGATATTAAAGATGGTAAAGATTTTGGTCTTGATGTCCCGCAGAAGAACCGTTTATTTGAACTGAAAGGCTGTGGTGCACTTGATTGGGGAATGCAATCACGACTATCACGTATTTTCAATCCCAAAACCAATCGAACTGTTATGCTGGCTTTCGACCACGGTTACTTTCAAGGGCCAACAACTGGCCTTGAACGCATTGATATCAATATTGCCCCGTTGTTTGCACATACTGATGTATTGATGTGTACCCGCGGTATTCTTCGCAGTCAGGTTCCGCCCGCAACCAATAAACCAGTGGTGTTACGTGCTTCCGGTGCCAACTCGATTCTGACGGAATTGTCCAATGAAGCAGTCGCTGTTGCTATGGAAGATGCTTTGCGCCTGAATGTCTGTGCGGTAGCCGCTCAGGTGTATATCGGCTCTGAACATGAGCATCAGTCGATCAAAAATATTATCAAGTTAGTCGATCAGGGAATGCGCTATGGGATGCCAACCATGGCAGTCACCGGCGTTGGTAAGGATATGGTGCGGGATCAGCGTTATTTCTCTCTGGCGACCCGTATTGCTGCTGAAATGGGCGCGCAAATTATCAAAACTTACTATGTCGATACTGGCTTTGAGCGTATTGCCAGCGGATGCCCAGTACCTATCGTGATTGCTGGTGGTAAAAAGCTGCCAGAAAAAGAGGCGCTGGCGATGTGTTATCAGGCAATTGATCAAGGCGCTGCGGGTGTCGATATGGGGCGCAATATTTTCCAATCCGAAGCACCGGTTGCGATGTTGAAAGCTGTTCACGCGGTAGTACACCAGAATGAAAATGCCAGCAAAGCTTATGAATTATTTTTAAGTGAAAAAGGGTGAGGAGAATTAAAATGCATGTCACTATGGTTGAAATTAATGTTAAACAAGACAAATTAGATAAGTTTCTTGACGTTTTCCGCTTCAATCATCTGGGTTCAATTCAGGAAGAAGGTAATCTGCGCTTTGATGTATTACGGGATGAAAATATTCCTACCCGTTTTTATATTTATGAAGCGTATGTCGATGAAGAAGCTGCCAATGCACATAAAAAAACACTTCATTATCTGAAATGTGTTGAAGAGCTTGAATCCCTGATATCTGAGCCAAGGAAGAAAACCGCTTTTATTGGTGTGATGCCAGAAGTGAAATAAGCCACAGCAATATAACGATAAGAGATAATGCTGTTTACAATTTGCTGAAAAACCCGGGGTGGAATATCCCTCCCGGGGATCCTGTTCCTGCGTTTTTCTTGCCGATCAGTAAAATCAATGAGCAATAACTCCTAACAGAATATCCAAGTACCAAAGCCAACATTGTTGAATGTCATATTAGCAATACCGATATCGCTAATGAATCATACCAAGCGAGTCATCAGGATGAAATTTTGGTTTACAGTTTAAGCCACTCAATGTTACGTAAGAAAAATGTCAATCATCAACCGGTGATAATTAAAAAGCCTGTCGATAAATCAACGCCTTTATTAGGTGTTACAATTTCCAATAATGAATTATTGGATTGCTTCATTGATCTTTATCGGACAAGTTCAAATAGAGGACTGGAATTATATTTTAAATTAAAGCTCATCGGAGCTAAGATATTGGAATACAGTATCCTCCATCCTAACTTTTTAGAACATAATGACCAACAACCTCAAGAAACATTGTTATTAATATATAAAAGCATAATATGGATCTATATTATTGTAGGGACGAGTGGTTATAGTACATGGGAAGATACGGTATATTAATACCTAATAAAATCTCCACTTCTTTGGTAGGTGGGGTTTTACAACTTTAAAACAGGCTGCGCTTTGTAAACTATTAAATAAGTCTCAATTTTCTTTATTTTCTTTATTTTCTTTATTTTCTTTATTTTCTTTATTTTCTTTATTTTCTTTATTTTCTTTATTTTCTTTATTTTCTTTATTTTCTTTATTTTCTTTATTTTCTTTATTTTCTTTATTACGATAAAATTTATTCACAGGCAAAAGACAAGAATATACAGTTAAAAAAAACAAAGCTCCATAAAAAATCGAATCGTAATCGTAATCGTAATCGTAATCGTAATCGTAATCGTAATCGTAATCGTAATCGTAATCGTAATCGTAATCGTAAATACTAAAATAATGTGGAAATATATATATCAGCACACCACCATTTACTGCAATATTATATTGAACAGTATCAACAACTATAAGAAAAATAGTAAAAAACACTGCGTGAATATGGAACTTTACGTACCTCCTAAGCTTAAAAAGCATAATAAATACGAAAATAGACATTAAGTAATAAATAATAACAAAAAAGAAATTATAATATGATAATGTCACATCATTATTCATTTTTTTCACCATTACCTTTGCTCTTCTTTTCTTTTTCCTCACGATAAAATTGACTCACAGGCATCAAACAGGAATATATAATTAGAAAGAACAAACCACCAAACCGAATTGAACTATAATCGTAAATACTAAAATAATGAGGATATATATATATCAGCACCCCACCATTTGCTAAAATATTATATTGAATAATAGTGAAAACTGAAAGAACAATAGAAAAAAACACTGCTTGAATATAATCCTTCACGTGCCATCTCAGCTTAAAAAGTATAATAAACACTAAAATAGATATTGCGTAATAAACAATAACAAAAAAGATATTGTAATATGACAATGTCACATCATTATTCATTTTTTTCACCATTAGAAATCGAATAAATACTGAAACCAGTCACAGCATCACCGATAATTTCAGCAATCAAAGGTACTTTCCCCATCTCTTGCCACCCTCTGATGTAATCAGATTTAATATATCTAAATAGACGAAAAGTCCCAAGCCTCACAATAGATCTTACCATTCCGTACCCAGACAACCCCAGATCTACATAGCCGTAAACTCTATCACCATCAGCTTCACTATAACCAAGTGTTTTAGCCACATCACGATAAACATCTCTTGCCGGATCTGAAACCTCCTTTCTTAATAACAGGTAATACCCATTCTCATAAACATTATTTCCTCCTTGCACCAATAATGGAACACCAAAACCCGTACAAGCTGCACCAAGAGAGGCCACGCACACCCCAATACCTGCAAAAATTTGAGAGCCACCACTAACAAAACCAACTTGTTTCAAAAATAACTGTAAACCCTGAATCCGTGGATGCTGATTATAGATTCCAGTGGATAACCAATATTATTAAACCACAATAAATAAACAATCAATAGGTTTTCCTGCTGACAAAATACACCAGAATGAAAATACTAGCAAAGCCTATGAGATTTTTAGGTGAAAAAGAATTAAGCAGGACAAATTCAATAGAATTCTCTATATAATACTTATTGAATTCTTCTATTAAATCATCTTAGTTCAATTCAGGAAAAAGTTAATCTACATCTTTGAAATAATTCAGAGCATCTCCTTTATCTCCAGATTATTTTATGTTCCAACAGGATATTGAACGGATCACTGAGATACGGTGCTCTGCCCTCTCCGTCTTCCGACACAAAATTAATCCTTTATGGATTGAGAAGGATCTTAGTTCCGATTCATGTTGTTCCAACTTATTTCAACCGAAATAATCACTGTTTCTAACAGTGGAAATCCTACTGAATAAAAAATAACATAACTTGATTACGGGATATTTATATCATCAAAAGATGACCTAGTGGGAGAAATAACAATGAATAACCATTATGATGTTTTGATTATTGGCGCGGGTATTGCTGGCATTGGCGTAGCATGTCATTTAACAAAGAAATGTCCTGATAAGAAATTTATTATCTTAGATCGTCGCCATACGATAGGCGGTACCTGGGATTTGTTTCGCTATCCGGGCATTCGCTCGGATTCAGATATGATGAGCTATGGCTATAAATTCAGCCCTTGGACAGACACCAGTATTTTTGCAGATGGGCCTTCAATTAAAAGTTATATCCATGCAACAGCAAAAGAGTATGAAGTTGATAAGAAAATACAGTTTGGGCTAAAAATCACTCAGACTGACTGGTCAAATGCAACTCGCCAGTGGACCGTCACCGCAATTGATGAAATCAGTGGAGAAACCCGGCAATTTACCTGTCATTTTCTCGTCGCTGCAACAGGTTATTACAACTATGATGAACCTTATTTACCTAAATTCCCCAGCATTGAAAATTTCAAAGGCCCGGTAATTCACCCTCAACACTGGCCTGAAGGATTGGATTATAAAGGAAAGCGGGTTGTTGTCATTGGTAGCGGCGCAACAGCAGTCACTTTACTCCCTGCTATGGCAAATGATACTGAACATATCACGATGTTACAGCGCTCCCCCAGTTATGTTTTTTCAATACCGGGAAGAGATAAGATAGCAGAGTACTGCAAAGGCATTATTCCACAGCGCTGGATTTACACATTGAGTAGAAATCGCAATCTCTTTCTGTACCGTTTACTTTATAAAACGAGTCGACATTTACCTAACTTGTTGAAATCGTTTTTGCTGGCGTCTGCTCGCAAACGTGTCGGTCCAGATTTTGACATGAAGCATTTTACTCCAAAATATATGCCATGGGATGAACGGCTATGTTTTATTCCCAGTAGTAACCTATTTAAAGTACTGAAAGAAGGTAAAGCCTCTATCGTTACTGACCATATTGAACGCATAACTGAAAACGGTATCTTGTTACAATCCGGCAAAGAATTACCCGCAGATATTATTGTTACAGCGACTGGGCTGAAATTACATTTTATTGGCGGGATTGAACTCTCTATTGATGGGCAAAAGCAGCAAAGTCATGATCGAATGCTCTATAAGGGGACGTTGATACAGAATATCCCTAATTTTGCCTGTCTGTTTGGTTATATCAATAACGCTTGGACGTTGAAAGTTGATCTATCTGCGGAATATATCTGCCGCTTGTTGAACGAGATGGAGCGTCGCGGTGCGACGGTTGTAACACCCTATGCTCAACCAGGTGAAATGCTGGAGGACGAAAATATTTTTGGTGCTTTGAAGTCTGGTTATATAAAACGTGCAGCGGATTCTCTTCCTCGTCAAGGACGCAGTTCAACCTGGCAGGTTCCACATGATTATAAAAAAGATAAACAGGTTTTGGAGCAGCCTATCGATGATGCTGCGTTGAAATGGACATAATCAAGCTAAATCAAAAAATCAGTGATTATATCCATTACCAGCCCGTTATCATAAACGGGCTATTAGTTGTCATTCTATTTTAAATGGTCATTTATTTATTCTTGGAACAAGAATAACCAGGTTCATTTTTTACCCATTTCTTTGACAGCCAAGAGAAAATCAATCCAGATATCGCGCCAAAGATATGTGCTTCCGTTGAAATATCTTCTTGCCACGGTAACAGGCCAAATACGATCCCACCGTAGTACACAAACACGAGAATCGCAAAGAAGAAATCTTTTGCTCTTCTCAGGAAAAAGGCGTTAGCCAGCAGTAATCCCCACAGACCAAAAATCCATCCGCTAGCACCAATATGAATAGCAGTGCGTCCAAATAACCAGACTAATATGCCTTCCACAAAGATAATAAATAAGCTAGCTAGCACATAATAACGAATGGAGTGTGTCATCAGTAACGCACTCAATACTAATAATACGGGGAGATTGCTGAACAAGTGCTCCCAGCTACCATGTAGGAATGGAGATAGTGGAATACCGATTAACCCTTGAGCATATCGGGGAATAATACCGAAATTGTTTAGTGCGCCGCCGGTTAAACTATCAAACAATTGGGTTATGATCAGTATTGCTGCTAATCCTATCAGGATACGAAGGTGTTGTTTTAGCTCTATTTTCACTGTGTTGTTGCCTTATTAACCTTATATCTTGATTATCACTTTTACAGTAGATTCAGACTTGGCCTTATCGTTTGGAATGTAAATGTGCCGCTTCTATGCGTTTCGTACATTGACTCAAGCATTTTTATGCCGATAACGTATCAACAGTAAGTTTGTTAGACACTTGTTCAAGCTCAGTCCGATGATTTTCATCACCATTTATACTTCGGTGACTGTTCTGACAGTCACCGTAACATCCTCTTTTAACACGCATCGTTGAATGCTGATTAAGCACTCTCAACACGAGTTAGTGGCGTATTTGCTTAAGCTCGTTCTCGCTCAGACCGGTGGTTTTCATCACCGTTTCACGATCGATTCCTCTGTTCAGCAATGCATGAGCAATTTTCAAAGTTGCCTCTTGGTGCCCTTCCTGGTGCCCCTCTTGGCGCCCTTCCTTGCGTCCTTCCTGACGTGCTTTATGTTCCAATCTTTGTGCTATTGTCATCAGTACCTCCTCATACTTCGGAGACTGTTCTGCCAGTCGCCGGATAAAACCCTCTGGATCGGCGGTATCTCCCGCCTGTAATAAGTAGTTTAGCACGCTTTTTAACTGTTCATCCGTATAGTAATCATACGCCAGCAGTATGACCAACTCTTGCAGCAGCTCCGCCATATCTCGCTGCCGAATATGCTTTTGCACCATTTCCAGTAGCGCGATCCGTTTATGCGTCAGGATTTCATCATCCGGTATCACCGTCACATCGACCAGCGGGAATGGACCGGAATAGATTTCCTTCGCCAGCGCCGGATCATCGAAGCAGTCGAGCCAGTTGGTACTCCAGGGATACGGCTGTATTTTCCCGTGATAGAACAACACCGGAATGACCAGCGGCAATTTTTCATGTCCCTGCTCCAGATGCCGTTGCATGGCTGAAATACTGTAACGTATCAATCGAAATGCTATCATCTTGTCCGGAGAGCTCTGGTGTTCGATCACGCAATACACGGGGTGGGAAAACACCGAATGAGTTATTTAAAGGAATACGAACTTGTTTACTTCCAGACTAACGATGTTGCACTTATCATGTGAATCCGCCGGATTTAAGTATGACAGAAAAAGCTCCACCTGCTGGGAGCTTAATTACTCAATTAAAACAGACAGCTGAATCAGTCAGTTTTTTTATTAAAAATAACTTCATCGAAATCATTATTACGAGTCAACCACAGAGAAAGCGCTTTCAACGAATCGGGGGTGAATTCGTCACAACGCGCGGTGATTTCTTCCGGTATCAGCCAGCACACATCGTCAATTTCCGCTTCCTGTAAAGCAAATGGGCCATGACTGATGCAACTGAATAATGCGCCATAGATACGGCAATTCTCTTCCTCATAATAAAAACTACCATGCTCGGCAAAAGGAACGCCTGCGATACCCAATTCTTCTTCTGCCTCGCGCCGGGCTGCATCCAACATATTTTCACCCGCCAGCGCAACTCCACCTGCGGTCGCATCCAATTTTCCCGGATAAAAATCTTTAGTTTCTGTACGATGCTGAACCAGAATTTTTCCCATACCATTATGAACTACGATATAAGTGGCACGGTGCCGTAAACACTGGGCGCGCATCTGCCGACGTGTAGCCTGAGCAATGACTTCATTGTCTTCATTGACAATATCAATCCACTCAACACCCTCTGTATTCTCTTGTTCCATCTTCAAAAAACCTTTTTTATTAGCAAGAAATTGCAAGTCTATAGAATGGTTAACCTATTCAAAATAACCAAATTGATAGAGGCTCTACGAAGTTATTCGTTTCGGACGCTTCATGCAACCCTTTAACTGAACCCGAAATAGGGCTCCTGATGAACCGTAATGCGATACGGTTTTTACCCGCAGTGATAACGGGGTTGATTATCTGCACCTTATCAACCTCAAAAACCAGAAAAGAGGGGCTAATCCATTTATGCCCCTCATTATGCCAACATTATTTTACAATGACCTACCGTTTGGCTATTAATATCAATTCACCCATTGGGGTACTCAACCCACTCATCCTTTCCACTAATTATAGCCACCTTCGGTATATTCATACGGATCTGCTTTAATCTCAATACCTTATATGACTTAATACTTGCGTAAAACCTGATATTAATGTTACTGACAAGCATTTTCCCATATTCATCACATCCAATCCTCTCCAATCAGTACAAAATTATCCGTATAGCGTTTCAAAGCCAAATTACCCCATTTATTTTGCCTAGTATAAATAAGTGCTTGTGTTAACTGATCATCCATATGTAAAAATAGGCTATTACGTTGCCGAATATCAGAAACAATATCAGACCTTTCCTCCATTGTTCTTTCAAATAATCGCGCTTTATCCCGATAAAAATGATATTTCCTCGGTTCAACCAACTCTGCAATTCGATCACCGATGTAATGAATATATTTAAACATACGGTGATCAGGCAGATTCAAAGCATCTTTTAACTTCGGGTTGTCATTACGAGGAAACCATTTAGCCCTATCAGAGTCACTTATATGTTTAAAAAATTCTTTCTGAATCTCTAATGCTTCCTTCATATTATCTTCCGTCTCATGATTCAATGACGGAATTAAATACAATTTTACGTCGACAGGTAATATATCACTCAGCCGTATAAAGTTATTTGAATCACTCTTTTTTAAAGATTCAATAATCAGATTAGCTTTATAAAAGTGAACTATTTTTCCATGATGCAAGAAAACTTCATCACCTTTTGTCAAACCCAACAATTCAATAGTGCTGAATAAATAGCCCAGCGGCCCCCAATAATCATAAAGCCAGTTATCCAGGTCTTTTTCCGGGGGAGCTGAGGGAACCAAATCATTTTCATTTAGATGACGATAATGTGTAATATCTTCCAGTTCTTTTACCGCACTACGGGTTAATGTCCGCGGCATCCCATAACTGTACAAACAAGGATGGTATTTTTTCAGTTGTGCGCTGTGCAATAATCCCAGAGCACCGCCTAAACTATGACCACAGATAAATAAATTTCGATTTTTAACTAAACTAATAATTTTATCAAACATACTTTTATCAGAGCCGGGAGCTTTTAATTTGCTAATAAGATTAAATGCTTCCCAAAAACCTCTATGGACCTTACCATTTTCAATAAAACCACTACATACGCCGCCTTGACCACAGCCCAACCTCAATGGCTGGTACATAATATCAGTGAGGGCATTATCTATACTGGCCGTCCCCCGCCAACTGACAATAATATCTTGTTGATTCGATGCATAAAATAACTCAGTGTCTCCTAATAGGTTTTGACTCGCTTTCGAATCAATAAATACAACATCAGTGTAACGTTCACGAAATGGCACATCATAAACAATCGGGGAACGCGCTATTTTTTCTATTTTATTGGGTAATTGGGATATATCCAGCATCTGTCGGTTAAAAAAATGGGTAATAGAACCTGCCACATCAACATTATTATTAGAATATGATAGCACCCCCATTAACGCCAGGTTATAAGCATTCACCAAGGAGTAATCAAGCTGATGATGTAACAATAATACCCAGGCCCGAAATGGGCACACTTCCAGAACATACCGGCAATTTATTGAGGGAATTCCAAAACCTTTCGGTACCGGGTCTGGGAAATGATAGCCTGGCGGTTTATCTTCTTTCCATTTATCAATTACAGGTAAGCCATCACTTATCTGACCAATGGTCACATAACGATATTGATGGCCTTCTGCTTTGGTTTTCGATTTGACTACCGATGCATTGATATCGCGCTTTTCTCGTAATGGGCGCTGCTCCATTTCATCGGCTAATGGTTGAGCACTGATATACAACGTTACTGGATCTGGCGACAAACTTTCTTCCCTAAGCAATCCTTGATCATTAGTTACTCCTTTACGTTCATCACACGGCTCCCTCTGGCTTATCAGGCGATAAGGCATATTAACTAATGGATTACCTTGTTCATCAACAAGTTGGAACTCCACCCAATGTTCCATAATTTTTTGACCATCAATAGAGTCTCGTGGGCATAATTCGTTCATAATTATTATTTTCCTTTTTTATTCTGAGAAAGTAATACAACGCTTATTATCAGTTCGATACACTAATAATAGTGGGAGAGAAAATTCATTCTCTCAAGCGTAATATAATAATAAAATTCAATAAATGCCAAATGAATATAATTATGAAAAACCACAGGGCAAAAAATGAGAAAGCAGGAAAAATTCAATTTATTTAATTACTTCGCCTAATAAACATTAAACCTACAAAATAAAAATCCTAGCATTAACTCACTTAACAAAAATTTATTTCCATCATAGGAAAAAACAACATATTGAATAACATGTAAAAACATTTATCACTCTAACTGTCATGATGAATAGTTAAATTTTATTTAAATGAACCAAATAATAAAAACATTCCATTTATTTAAAATCAAAATAACAATAAAAACCTAATGGTAAGATACTAACAATTTATTATTGATATAAATATCATACCAATTATTTAGAATATATTTCCATTTAAACATTATTCAAAAAATATGCAGTTCATTGGTTCTTTCAGTACCTGGCCTATTCACTCAATCTACGAGGATTTGGGGAAACCATAGCCCAACGCGGCGATAAGGTTGACCACACCACCTTATCCCGCTCCGGTTCTTCATAAAAGATGGTATTGTTTTGTTAACACAACAGAACCAATTTATCTGATTAATTTTTACAATATCATCGTCTGTTTTTGATAGACGATCCTGTACTACAACCACATAATTTGGACAATATTTTAGTCGTATTCAATTATTTTTATGAGATTTATTGATGTCCAAATTAGAAAAATTATGTGCAGATTTTGCCGCTCAAACCAACATTATGTTGAATCTTTCTACGGGCGCAGTGCAATTGAATATTGGTGATTATGGCTCTTGGTGGTTAGAGGTGGATTCAACAGGATCTATGCTGACTTTCCATCATACAATCACTTCGTTTGTGGATAATGATGCAGAATTTTGGCTCTCATTAAACAGTAATATCAATATACTTGGAGGAGCATGGATCGCATTACATCAGCCAACGCGAACTATTCGTCTCTGTTTGCTTCAAGATATAACACGAATCGATTCTACTGATTTAGTTAATATTTTGGGAAATCTTCAAAAAATAAGAGCTGAACTCCCTTTACCAGAAATTAAGCAGACCACTTCAGCTTCAACCCACGATATTTTCGTTTGACCTATTTTTTTAGAAAGTAAACTCAATGGGCTCACATAAAAAATAATGGAGAAAAAGTATGCCACACTTTTCAATACAGAGAGCTGATACCAGGATTGATATTAATCATAATGAGTTGCATCAAGCGGCTTCAACAGATAAAACTTGTCATTGCTGCGAGCCATTACTAAATAATACCATTGATAATCCACTTACAGCGCCAACCTCGGTTATCACACGATGGAATGAAAAATCCGTCGTGACCAATAAACAAGTTGAAGCTAATATTTCCCGTTTAGCCAGCGAAAGCACCGCCGCTCATAAAACGGTTGATTCTCTCTTGTCCAACTTAGTAAAACTTTTTGTTCGGGTAGAGGGTAATGAGTTAACCGCAATCACCAAAATGCTTAATGCCTATACCGGAGATAAACCCGGGTTTAGTATTTTAGGTCAGCTTGGTGCGGGTGGATTTACTCGAATCATTAGCGAAGCACAGCAAAGCGATGTTAGACCTGATAGGGCAAATACAGAACCTCTAACATTGAGGGAGAAAGCCACGGCTTACTATGATCTTACCAATTCAGCTTATTTCCGGGATACTCTGGAGAAAATTTATTCATCACCTGAATTGAAATCAGAATTCAAGGATATAATTGATATTGGTTACCTGGAAAGTAAAAACTTTGCACCTGCCCGTGGTGCCACTAAAGAAAATCCCTTACCTGATCAGTTGGCTCTCTACACATTTAAAAATGAAAATAAATTGAGTGCCTCTGAAAATCCCGAATTATATCAGGTGACAAAACAGGAAAAAGGGAAAGAAGTTACCAGTAATCCAGCGCTGGCTGGCAACAGCCTGACAAAAGTCCAAAATGATTTCAGAACACCGGCTCCTGATAAGGATAATGTCTGGTCATCTGCCGCTTCACTTGAGGCCGATAATCGTCTGACCAATCGGGAGTTGGCGTTTGCCCGTTTAAACCCTCGCAACCGGCTGGACAGAACCGACTATCAATTTGGTCGGTCAGAACCCATCAAAGCACATCAAGAATTAGCGAAGGAAAACATTATAGTACAACGTGGTAATGGTTTTGCTGTCTGGAATGTGAAAGAAAATACAGGATTTTCTAAGGATGCAGCCTTACATAATTTGCCAACTGTCGCTGCACCTTCAGGCACCACGGATCGTTTTATTACTGCGGCCAGACTATTAGGTGCGGGGCTGAAAAATGATCTCTCTTTAGGTACACCTACTCATGGAGAATCACCGGAGCAGTCAATTCAATGCGGGGAGCGGGAAATGAAAGAGCTAACCCGATGGCTGGCAACCGGTTATCTGGTTGATGATAATCATCATTCTATGATTGAAGTTAATTTAGGGGCGGCTAACCACGGTTTAGAATCTCAATGGGGATTGAATCTCTATACCGAACCCTTCTCTTCTCCTATATATGCCAAGGGATTTAGCATATCCAGCCAGGAAATATTGGCAGAATTGGAAAGTCGTGAGGATGTCCGCACAGATTACTCTACTTTCAATAAAGATCTGTACGGCGGAAGTCGGGCAGCGGTTAACGCAGATGGCAGTATAAAAACGAATTCCAGATAACTATTCTTTTTGATTGATGACCGGGGGAGTTGTTGTCGGTTAAACTCACCCCCGGTAATACGGATGATCGCCAGCCAATGCGGGTGCGGGAATTAGCAAAAAGTCTGAATTGACTATTCTTGGATAGATCTAAGGTAATGTAATATGTAATACAATTTCATGTCCCACTGGAGGTTCTATGATCGACCTGTATTATGCCCCAACACCAAATGGTCACAAAATCACGCTTTTTCTTGAAGAAGCAGGCCTTCCTTACAATATTTACCGAATTGATATTGGTGCGGGAGATCAATTTAAACCTGAATTTCTTGCAATTTCTCCTAACAATAAAATTCCGGCTATTGTTGATCAGCAACCCGCTGATAGCGGTAAACCTGTCACCATTTTTGAATCCGGTGCCATTTTGACTTATCTGGCAGAAAAAACGGGTAAGTTACTCAGCAAAGATGTGCGTGAACGTATTCAAAGCCTGCAATGGCTGTTTTGGCAAATTGGTGGCTTTGGCCCAATGCTGGGTCAAAATCACCATTTTAGTCACTTTGCGCCTGAGAAAGTCCCTTACGCAATTAATCGTTATCAAGAAGAAACAAAACGCTTGTATAAGGTTCTGAATACTCAATTGGAAAAAACACCCTATCTGGGTGGTCAGGAATACAGTATCGCTGATATCTCAACTTATCCGTGGGTTCGTGCCTATGAGCGTCAAAATATTGATCTGAGCGATTATCCGGCAGTGAAAAAATGGTTTGATACTATTAGCCAACGCCGCACTACCCAAATAGCCTACAGCAAAGCCTGATACCTGTTTGCGGGGTAACTATTTCCCCGCAAAACTTGATCCGGCTAACAGATAGTTGTATTTTAAATCATCAGTCTTGATATCCCTGCTATAGTTTCTATATGAACTTAGGTTATAGGAGTGGTTATGCATATTTTAATCACCGGAGGAACAGGCTTGATTGGTAGCCATCTGGTTTGCCAGCTTCTTTCCCTATCCCATTCCATTACCATTCTGAGCCGCTCACCGCAAAAAGTGTACTCTCTGTTCAGTAAACAAACTGAATGCTGGACCACTTTGAAAGATAAAACGGATCTCAATGATTTTGATGCTGTTATTAATCTTGCTGGCGAACCCATAGCAAATAAACCGTGGACTTCAGCGCAAAAAGAAAAGCTGTGCCAAAGCCGCTGGACACTAACAGAACAACTCAGCAAGTTAATTAATGCCAGTCAGACACCACCAGAAGTATTTATTTCCGGCTCTGCGGTGGGCTATTACGGCGATCAAAATCAGGCAGTTGTGACAGAACATGAGCCACCCAATGATGAATTTACTCATCAACTCTGTAAACGGTGGGAACAACTTGCGTTACAAGCTGCCAGTGATAAAACCCGTGTTTGTTTTTTGCGTACCGGCGTTGTATTGGCAAAAAACGGCGGAGCACTGAAAAAAATGTTACCACTTTTCCGTCTTGGGCTGGGTGGACCTATGGGTAGCGGAAAGCAGTATCTGCCCTGGATCCATATTGATGATATGGTGAATGCCATCTATTACCTGTTGATGACACCCGGTTTGAGTGGTCCTTTTAATATCACCGCCCCTTATCCGGTACACAATGATCAGTTTGCCGCAACACTCGGAGAAGTATTGAACCGCCCTGCAATTATCCGCATACCGGCTTTTGTGCTGAAATTATTCATGGGAGAAGCTGCGGCACTGGTACTAGGAGGACAGCAGGCAATACCGCATAAACTGGAACAAGCAGGTTTTGGCTTCCGCTATTTTCAGCTAAAGGAAGCTTTTGAAGACCTGCTAAACACTAAATCTCAACACCTTTAGCGCCTTGCCAACGGGTAAACAGATCATGAGGTAGCTCGATATCAAACTGATCGAGCACCCGATTAACCGTTTGGTCAATAATATCCTGAATCTGTTCAGGCCGATGATAAAATGCAGGCACTGGCGGCATAATCACCGCACCTATTTCGGCCGCCTGAGTCATCAACCTGAGATGCCCTAAATGCAATGGCGTTTCTCTCACACCAAGCACCAACTTACGGCCTTCTTTCAATACAACATCTGCCGCTCTGGTCACTAATCCATCGGTATAGCTGTGAACAATCCCTGAAAGGGTTTTCATTGAACATGGCAAAACGACCATACCCGAAGTTTTGAACGAACCGGAAGAGATAGCAGCGGCTATATCTCTGTTGTCATACACAACATCAGCCAGCGCCTGCACATCCCGTAAACTATAATCTGTTTCAAGCGCCAGTGTCTGGCGAGCGGACTGACTGATGACCAGATGTGTTTCTACGCCTTCAACTGGCTGTAAAACTTGCAGTAGCCTGACGCCATAAATAGCCCCACTTGCCCCTGTAAGCCCCACGATCAATCTTTTCATTTTTTCCTCGAGCTGACACTGGACAGCGATTTTAAATCCGAAGGTCATCAACCTTCATTATAGATATCCAGATCTTCGATTTCGTTCTGATTATTCAATGTCATTTCATCATCTTTACGCAGATTTTCCAGATAATAGAGATAAGTCTGGTCAATGTCTTTGGTAACATAAATGCCATTGAATACTGAACATTCAAACTCTTCAATATCCGGGTTTTCTTCACGAACGGCATCAATCAGATCTGTCAAATCCTGGAATATCAACGCATCTGCACCAATGAGCTGGCGAATTTCATCAACTTCACGTCCATGAGCGATCAATTCATTTGCATTTGGCATATCAATGCCATAAACATTTGGGAAACGCACTTCCGGGGCTGCTGAAGCAAAATAAACCCTCTTCGCTCCCGCTTCACGAGCCATTTCAACAATTTGTTCTGATGTTGTACCACGAACAATAGAATCATCCACCAGCAGCACATTTTTATCGCGGAACTCGGCACGATTGGCATTCAGTTTACGGCGGACTGATTTTCGGCGCTCCTGTTGACCCGGCATAATAAATGTCCGGCCAACATAACGGTTTTTCACAAACCCCTGACGGTAGGGTTTACCCAGTATACGGGCAATTTCCAGAGCAATATCGCAGGAAGTTTCAGGAATAGGAATAACCACATCAATATGCAGATCTTCCCACTCATGGGCAATTTTCGTCCCCAGCTTATGCCCCATCCGCACACGGGCGTTATAAACCGAAACTTTATCAATAAAGGAGTCTGGACGGGCAAAATAGACAAATTCAAACAAACAAGGAGTCAAAGAAGGATTTTCAGCGCACTGGCGGGTAAATAACTGGCCCTTCTCAGTGATATAAACCGCTTCACCCGATGCAACATCTCGCAGGAATTCAAAACCCAACGTATCCAATGCAACACTTTCAGAAGCGACCATATATTCATTACGGCCATCATTCAGAGTACGCTTGCCTAACACCAACGGACGAATGCCGTGCGGATCACGGAAAGCAACTAACCCATGACCGATAATCATCGCAATACAGGCATAAGCGCCACGAACCTGTTTATGCATTGCCGCTATCGCAGCAAAAATATTGTCAGGTTCCAACGGATAATACTGGAAACGATCCAATTCATTAGCAAAAACATTGAGCAAAATCTCGGAATCTGACGTGGTATTCACATGGCGACGGGCATTTTCAAACAACATTCTTTTTAATTCATGCGCATTCGTCAAATTACCATTGTGTGTCAATGTAATACCAAATGGAGAGTTAACATAAAACGGCTGGGCTTCCGATGCACTGGAGCTGCCCGCCGTCGGATAGCGAACATGACCAATCCCAATCGTTCCCTGTAAACGTAGCATATGCCGGGTTTCAAACACATCTCTCACTAAGCCGTTGGCTTTGCGTAAACGAAACCCATTGTTACCATCAATAGTAGCAATGCCAGCAGCATCTTGCCCACGGTGCTGAAGCACCGTCAACGCATCATAAATCGACTGGTTAACCGGTGTAAAACCGACGATACCAACAATACCGCACATGTAGTTTTTCCTCATCAGCCAAGCGGAGAGGTATATTTCTCCGGCAGGAAACTTGACGCATTTTGCAGGTAGTCAAAGAACCACCTGATGATATGACTGAATTGTGGGATCAATTGTGATTGCTTCCAGTCATCACTTTGCGGCAATGGTGTGAATGTATCCAGAAAAAACAGAATAGCAGCGACAATCAGCACACCACGCAATGCCCCAAAGCAGACCCCAAGTACCCGATCAGTACCAGACAATCCAGTCCGTTGCACAAGAGAACCTATCACATAGTTCACCACGGAACCGACAATCAAAGTCGCAATAAATAGAAGCGCAATGGCGATTCCGTTACGCACCAGTTCATCTTCAAAACGGGTAAAATAGACCGCTAAGTAAGAGTAGAAGTGGCTTGCTACAAAGAAAGCACATCCCCAGGTGACCAGTGACAACGCCTCACGAATAAACCCACGAATCAGGCTAACCAATGCCGAGAAGCCAATAATGGCAATAATAACGTAATCAATCCAAACCATGTTTTAATTCCAAAATAGACGCTCGGCATCCGTTTCAGGCGCATTCTAACAGAAAACGAAAACGTTTGCGTAGCAGATTTCCTATTCTACTGAAAATAGTTAGCGGCGATATAGGAAACTCATTATCGCCGCGGTCACTTAATATTTACTACTTAATTTCATCACAATTATCCTATTCGTCACATAGGCATCGTCAGCTTTATTACGGTCTATAGCTTCTTACTTGCCCTTGTAATCCTGTCAGATTTTTCAGTTCTGATAACGCCGAGTCGAGTTGTTGTTTAGAAACATTCGGACCGACATATATTCGGGTTAACTGCCCATTCACCGGAGATGAAGGTACCGTATAGACCTGATAACCCGACAACCGCAGTCTGGCAACGATTTCATCCACCTTTCCAGCGTTTTTCAAAGCACCCAGTTGTACGATATATGCTTGCCCTTGCGGCGCTTTTTCAACGGATTTAATTTCAGGCTTCGGCCCCGGTTTAATCTCTGGTTTAGTCGGTACTGGCTGCTTAACGTCCAGTTTTTGTTCAGGCTTAATCTGTGGTTGAAGTTTGACTTCTGGCTGAACAGCAGGAGGCGTTATCGGTGCGGGTGACGACGGAACTGTCATCAAGGGTATTTCCGGCTGCTCCAGTGTTTCCGGCAGCAATGCCTCTGTCTCATCTTCCAGAGGCATTGATAATATTGGCGAATTAAGGAGAGGAATAGATTCAATTTCTTGCTCATCCCCAGGCTTCGGAACCAGGGGAATTGATGCAAACTTATCTTCGTTATATTTCTTGTTGCCATCCAACAATGCTGGCAGCACAATAACACCCAGTGCGACCAATACAATTGTGCCGACCAAACGATTTTGAAATTTACTTGCCACTTCGCTTCTCCCTGTCCAGAGCCTCCATGACATGCGCCACTGTGTGGAATGAACCACAAACGACAACAATATCTTGGTCATCAGCATCTGCCATTGCCTGATACCAGGCACTTTCCACATCAGTAAATACCCGTGGCTGTTTAAGATGCTCAACCAATGCCTGTGCATCTGCACCACGCAGTTCAGTCAACGGAGCGCAATACCACTCATTAATTTGCTGTGACAGGCAAGCCAGTGTGCCGGCAATATCTTTATCACCAAGCATACCCACTACACCAAGAATTTTGCTGCCCGGTTGACGGGGCAACAGGGCTAATTTCTGTACCAGATAAGCCGCTGCATGTGGGTTATGCGCCACGTCCAGGATCAACAATGGCTTTTTTTCATGAATTATTTGGAAACGCCCAGGCAGCTGCGCATTTTTCAGCCCCTGATGGATAGCATTTTCATTAATAGCCTGACCAACTTTACCACCTTGTCGTAACAGGCAACAAATAACACCCATTGCGGTTGCGGCATTCATCAGAGGAACATTTGGCAAAGGCAGATTACTAAATAGCATATCATCAGATTGCCAGTACCAATCTTTCCCCTGTTGAGAAAATCGCCAGTCAATACCACAGCGGAACAACCTAGCCCCTAATTCATCCGCGACTTCCGCAATAGAAGATGGCATATCCGGTTCACCAACCACGGCAAAACGATCTTTGCGGAAAATACCCGCTTTCTCACGACCAATATGTTCGCGATCAGCTCCTAACCAGTCAATGTGATCGAGTGCAATACTGGTAACGGCTGCAATATCGGCATCCACAATATTAGTCGCATCCAGCCGCCCACCTAAGCCAACTTCTAAGATGACCACATCCAAGCCAGCTTGTTTAAACAATTGCAGAGCCGCTAATGTGCCATATTCAAAATAAGTCAGTGAAATACCACCACGACGGGATTCAATATCCGCAAATACACGACAGAATTCCTGTTCAGGTAACTCTTTACCCTGAATACGAACTCTTTCAGTATAACGTACAAGATGCGGAGAGCTGTAAACACCCACTCTCAGCCCAGCCGCCAGCAGAACAGATTCGATAGTGCAACAGGTGGTGCCTTTACCATTAGTGCCGGATACAGTTATCACCTTAGGTGCAGGATTAACCAGATCCAAGGTTCGAGCGAGTTTACCTACACGCTCAAGCCCCATATCAATGGCTTTAGTATGCAGGTTTTCAAGGTAGGAAAGCCACGTCGTCAGTGACGACGTGGCTTGAAGAATTTGTAAAGTATCAGACATCTTCTTTATTGGTATTTATTTGAATATCCGCCTCAACATCAGCGGGTTCTGCCACAAATTCAGCAACAACGGGTTTAGTACCGGGCTGCGGCTGATGAGTCAGTTTAGCAAGCAAACTGGCAAGTGTGTCTCGTATTTCAGGACGACGAACAATCATGTCAATCGCCCCCTTTTCCAGCAAAAACTCACTGCGTTGGAAACCTGGCGGCAATTTCTCGCGTACTGTCTGCTCAATAACACGTGGACCGGCAAAACCAATCAATGCCTTCGGTTCAGCAATATTGATATCACCTAACATTGCCAAACTCGCTGAAACACCGCCCATTGTCGGGTCAGTCATCACAGAGATATAAGGCAAACCCCGTTCCTGCATTTTTGCCAAAGCAGCACTGGTTTTCGCCATCTGCATCAGTGACATCAGCGCTTCTTGCATACGGGCACCGCCACTGGAAGAAAAACAGACCAGAGGACAATTGTCTTCCAGTGCCTGTTCTACCGAGCGAACAAAACGGGCACCAACAACCGAAGCCATTGAGCCACCCATAAACGCAAATTCAAAAGCAGCAACAACAACCGGCATACCACTCAACGTGCCTTTCATCACGATCAGTGCATCTTTCTCTTCAGTTTGCTTTTGTGCTGCCGATATACGGTCTTTATACTTTTTAGAATCACGGAATTTCAGAATATCTTTTGGCTCTAACTCCTCCCCTAATTCAGTTTTCGTCCCTTCATCAAGAAGAGTCTCCAACCGGGTACGCGCCGAAATACGCATGTGATGATCACATTTAGGGCAAACCTCAAGATTGCGCTCTAACTCAGCACGGTAGAGCACCTGACTGCAACTATCACATTTAGTCCAAACTCCCTCTGGGATATTTGCCTTACGAGTTTGGGTAATGTTGCTTTTATTAAGAATTTTTTCAATCCAGCTCATTGAATGATCTTTCCGTCTGAATCTGGCTTATGCCAGTTTTGTTATGTGTGCCATTAAACCACAATGCTATTACAGTGTGGATAAAAAACTGCTCAAACCTGTTACGGGTTATTGGTTTTCTGTTTCATCACCGCACGGCGGTGACGCCAGATTTCAATCACTCCGGGCAGGATTGAGATAAAGATGATAGCAACAATCAATAGTTTCAAATTCTGTTGTACCATTGACATATCACCGAATATATAACCAGCATAGGTGAATAATAGCACCCAAACCAGTGCGCCAATCACGTTATAAGCAGCAAAATGACGATAAGACATTTTCCCCATACCTGCAACGAATGGTGCAAATGTTCTGATAATTGGTACAAATCGCGCTAAAATAATGGCTTTCCCACCATGTTTTTCATAAAACTCATGTGTTTTATCCAGATAACTCCGGCGGAAAATTTTCGAATCCGGATTGGAAAATAATCTTTCGCCAAAGACGCGGCCAATAGCATAGTTCACCGCATCGCCAATAATGGCCGCAATAATCATCAACACCACCATGATATGCACATTCAGATCATTTGAATCCAACGCCGCTAAAGCACCCGCAACAAAGAGCAGAGAATCTCCCGGCAGAAATGGCGTAACCACTAATCCTGTTTCACAAAACAGAATCAGGAACAGAATGCCATACACCCAATGACCATATTCTGCGACAAGTTTGGCTAAATGAATGTCAACATGGAGAATAAAATCAATAATAAATTTAGCAAAATCAACGAAATGTGATAGATATTCCATAATATTCCCCGTTATACCCAACCATCCTTGTCGGCAACCAAAATGTTAAATCAGATCATCGGCCAGAAACAGAGGCCCCATAACCGGTCCCGGCAAATCAAACTGTGCAGGGTAATCAACGGCCACCAGATATAATCCTGCCGCTTTCGCCGTCGCAGCGGCTTTCGTCCGGTCTTTTACAGCAAGCAATTGAGCCATCCAGTTAATATCCTGATTCCCACAACCAATTTCCATCAAACTACCGACAATATTACGCACCATATGATGCACAAAAGCGTTGGCTTTAATATCCATCACAACATAATGCCCGTAACGGTTGACATTAATATGCATCACATTACGCCAGGGTGTTTTGGATTGGCACTGAACCGCACGGAAAGAGGTAAAATCATTTTCCCCCAGCAAACACTGCGCGGCCTGATGCATCCGTTTTTCATCCAATGGATAATGAAAATGTGTCACGCCACTTGCCAGTACTGCCGGACGATAACGATGATTAAAAATAATATAACGATACCGCCGGGCAGTCGCGCTGAAACGGGCATGGAAATCCCCATCCACGGCTTTCACCCAACGAACAGCAATATCCGGCGGTAAATGTGCGTTCACCCCCATTGTCCACGCCGCATCCTTACGTTGTGCAGACGTTTCAAAATGAACGACTTGCCCTGTTGCATGTACTCCAGCATCAGTCCGGCCGGCACAAAATACCGATATGGGTTCATTGGCGACTTTTGATAACGCTTCCTCAAGGCACCCCTGAACACTTTTCACTTCCTGCTGACGCTGCCAACCATAATACCGGCTGCCATCGTACTCAATTCCCAATGCAATTTTCATTGTTGAACCTGGCACAGATGCTGTTTGTTCTGTACCAGGCATCAGTAAAATTGCTCCTGAATCAGTTTTTCTGCTGTCTCAACCGCCATCAGCGCGCCACCAAACCGGATATTGTCGGCCACAGACCAAAATTGTAATACTTCCGGCATACCATAATCATTGCGCAGACAGCCAATACTCAACAAATCATTACCAGACGCGTCAGTCACCTGAGTCGGATAATCACTTTCATCTGAAACGTTAATATCAACCATCCGCTCTAACTCTTCGCGAGCTTCTTCCACACCAACCGGACGCAATGTTTCCAAATGGACGACCTGAGCATTCCCATAAAAAGCCGAAGACTGAACGCAACTGACTGAAATGGGTAGCCCCTCATCTTGTAAAATTTTACGCACCTGATCCACCAAACAGCGCTCTTCACGCACCGAGCCTTCCGTATCTGCCAGCAACGGTAAAAGATTAAATGCCAGTTGTTTGCTAAAACGACCGGGCTCCGGCGGGATACCGTTAAGTAAGCGGGCGCTCTGCCCGGCTAATTCATCAACTGCTGCTTTGCCGTGAACAGAAACAGAGAGCAAATTAGTCAAATGTAAGCGTGCAATTCCTGCGGCATCAACCAGCGGTTTAATCGCTGTCAGCACTTGGCTGGTCATGCAATTTGCCAAGGCGACAATATTACGGTTACGATAAGCCGCCAACGCATGAGGATTCACACCCGGGACAACCAGAGGAACATCCGGCTCCAAAGCAAACAATCCGCTGCTATCGAGCACCAGACAACCTGCTTCTGCCGCTTGTTCAGCATACTGTGCCGTGGCTTCTGTTCCGGCCACAAAAAAAGCGAGTTGTACCTGTGACCAGTCAAAGTCAGCAACATCACGGACAATTAAACTTTTACCATTAAAACGCAGGTTTTCACCGGCACTATGTTCACTGGCAAGAGGATACAGTTCACCAACGGGAAACTGACGCTCCTGTAATAACGCCAGTATCGCTCCACCTACCGCGCCTGTCGCACCCAACAGGGCAATATTCCATCCTTCCGACATGTTGGTTTTCTCCACCTTATCTTTCTGACATGCAGATATATGCCTGCACCAATTAAATCAGTTCTGTACTGAAACCAAGAGCGGCTAACAATTCAGCACTCTCTCGGTTATCACAGCACACGGTCAGGGATGACCATTCCCGACGTTCCAAATAGTTTTTACGCAGAAGATCGAATTGCCCTTTCTGACCGGCAACCTGCCGTAACGGGGTATCATCGCGGCGCACATCATACACTAAATGTATCAGTCGCTTTAGTGTGCTTTGAGTCACATTTCCATGCAAGGCGACCCGGTTGAAATCAGGCTCAGGCAACAGCTCAGATAAGGCAACTTTACGGGGTTGACCAAGGAATTCACAATAAGCCTCAAATACCTGTGTGGTGCCGCGTGCTTTACCTTCGAGGGTATAACCCGCGATGTGCGGAGTACCTATATCAACTAATTCCAGTAATGGCAGGGATAAATCAGGTTCTGGTTCCCAAACATCCAGCACAACACTGAGTTTTTTACCACGTTTCAACTCGGCAAGCAGTGCCTGATTATCAACAACTTCCCCCCGGCTGGCGTTAATCAATATGCGGTTATCCGGCAAAGCCGATAATAATTCAGCCCCCGCAAGATGAAGTGTTTTATATGGGCCTGATGTATTCAGTGGCGTATGGAATGTCAGAATATCCGCCTCTTTAGCCAGTTTTTCCAATGGCCAAAATTCGCCGGCATCACCTCTTTCAGCTCTTGGTGGATCACATAAGAGTGTCCGTATGCCAAGGGTAGATAACCGTTCTGCCAGCCGGCTACCGACATTACCGACGCCAATGATCCCGACAACTTTATCTTTGAGTTCAAAATTGTCACGTTCAGCCAGTAACATTAATGCTGAGAAAACATATTCAACCACAGCAATGGCATTGCATCCCGGTGCAGCAGAAAACCCGATTCCCACTTGAGATAACCACTGTTGATCCACATGGTCCGTACCCGCTGTTGCCGTACCGATAAATTTTACCGTGCTGCCTTTCAGCAATTCTTCATTAACTTTAGTCACCGAGCGAATCATAAACGCATCCGCGTTATCCAGTGCACCTTCCGGCACCGGACGCCCCGAAATAGCGTGTACATCCCCTAATTGCTGAAACAGTTGTTCAGCATAAGGCATATTTTCATCAACCAGAATCTTCACTTAATTCCATCCTATGGCATAAAACGGACGTAGCCGGCTATTTTGCCACTTAATCGTAACAAAACCCATCACGACAGTTTCTTTTGTTATTAACTTTTTCTGAAACGCTCCGGTGTCGTACCCGCCAGTTGCTGAAACATCGCAATAAAAGCAGAAGATGAGCTGTAACCTACATCAAAGGCGACTTCATTAACGGTTTTCCCTTGTTCCAACAAAGAAATAGCATGGATAAACCGCAACCGTTGCCGCCACTCACTAAATGACATACCTAATTCTTGCCGGCAACGCCGTGACAAAGTGCGTTCCGAGGTATAACGCTGTTTTGCCCATTGCAGCAATGACGTATTATCAGCCGGATTACGTTCAAGTTCCTGTAGTATCGGTGCCAAAAGTTTATCTTTAGAGAAAGGCAGATAGGTATGCTGAACAGGAGACTGCATTAGCTGATCAATCAACACTTGAGCCAACCGTAAATCCTGTTCTGTTTCCGGTATTTTCAATTCACGTTCAAAACAATCAGCCATAATCGTATTGAATATTGAGCTAAGTCGGATAATACAAGGCGCATCCGGCAATAATTTCCCCCATTCAGGAGAGATATCTATTGCCCTGAATCGCATTGCTTTTCTACTATATCCCGAATGCTCTATTCCTTCCGGTATCCAGACACAAAATTGCGGTGGCGCTAAAAAATGTTGTTCTCCAACATTCATTGCCATTACACCACAGACGACATAAATAAGTTGCCCGAATGGATGGGTATGACGTAAACACTCGGTGTCAGCACTAAATAATTCGCTGCGGAAAGAAATACTGGCCGGAATATCCATGACTTTCACAGGGGTATGAAATTTTTCTGTCATATTGTCTCAATTGCCTTATCCATTGTCTGATTATCGTTATATATAATAAATCAGACACCATTAGACTAAACACTCATTTTTATCTCAATGCGACTCATCTATATGAATATGATTTTCCCGCTTCTGGCAGTCCTGATTTGGTCAATTAATGCCGTGGTGAGTAAAGCCTCTGCCACAGCGATTGATCCGGCAGCAATTTCTTTTTATCGCTGGTTCCTGGCCTTTCTCACCTTAACTCCCTTTGCTGCGCTGCCTGTTATTCGCCAATGGAAAACAATCCGTCAATACTGGTGGAAGTTATTAATTCTTGGCGCACTTGGGATGGTACTTTACCAAAGCCTGGCCTATTACGCTGCACACACTATCAGTGCAACATTTATGGGAATTCTTAGCTCATTGATTCCGCTTTTGACTGTTGTCATCAGTATATTTGTTTTACGTGTTGTCCCTACTGTTGGTATTGCTCTTGGTACTGTTATATCGCTGCTTGGTTTAGTCTGGTTGATCAGTACCGGAGATCCTATATCATTGTTGCAACACGGTTTAGGCTGCGGTGAATTGATGATGTTGATTGCCTCCACCTCCTACGCACTCTATGGCGTATTAACCAAACACTGGTCTATTCCATTGCCAAACTGGCAATCCCTGTATGTGCAGATTACTTTTGGTGTCCTGCTATTACTGCCAAATTTCCTGTTGACCAACGATGTTCAATTGAATGCCAACAATATCTCGTTAGTCTTATTTGCCGGTATTCCCGCTTCTATCCTTGCCCCTTATTTATGGATACAAGGTGTCATAAAACTTGGTGCTAATACTGCGGCCATATTTATGAATTTGACGCCAATATTTACAACCATTATCGCTATTTTGGTTCTGCACGAAAAAATTCACAGTTACCATCTGATCGGGGGCGGCATAACACTATTAGGGGTCATGCTGGCACAACAATTACGTGTTCCTCTTTTTGGCCGTAAAACAGAAGAACCGCAGAAAATTAATCATTAGAAAGCTTGAAAGGGACTCTTACTAATAAGCCGCCCAGTGTTTCACTGGGCAATAATTGGGGATGAGTACCATGATAAAGACTGATATCTTTTACCAGAGCTAATCCCAGTCCAGCCCCTTCATGCCCCGCAGCATTATCAAGACGATTAAAAGCCATCAGTGACAAATTGACTTCTTCTTTAGCAATCCCCGGCCCACTGTCATCCACATCCAAATAACAATATGTCTTACAAGGGCTGAGAATAACTCTGGCAGTCACAACGCCACCTTCTGGCGTATATTTAATTGCATTGTCTAATAAGTTGGCGCACATTTCTGTTAGTAATACAGGTTCGCCTTTTATCCACTGAATATTTTCTCCTTCATAACCCAAGTCAATATACTTACTTTCAGCCTGTTGAAAGCGAGAAAAACACGCCTGTTGTAATAATTCGACTAAATTAACCGGCTTATAATCTTGAACTGCTTCCTTTTCATGTGCTTTTAAACGAGAGAGTTGTAATAAACGGTCTGTCAGAGAAATCGTATTATCCAACGTGCTATCAATAGCCCGTAAACTCTCTTTCCATTGTTCAGGATCTTGGCTGGCAAGCGCGACCGCCACCTGGGTTTTCAATACCGTTAACGGTGTTCTGAGTTGATGAGAAGCATCCGCACTGAATCTTTTCTGCCGGCTAACCATCAGTTTCAGCCGTTCTATATAGCGATTAAATGCATGTAATAACGGAGAAAGTTCTGACCACGGTAACATATCCGGTAACGGAGTAAGATCATTAGCAGGGCGACTAACCATAACACCAGAAAGTTTATGTAGTGGTTTGAGTAATTGTTTCAACAGAAAATAAGCCAGGATCAGTGTCAGACCGACAACGGCTCCCTGACTCAGCAAAGAAGATATTAATAATTGTTGAGCAAGATAATGACGGGAAGCCACTGTTTCAGCAACCAGTATTAACGCCATTCCCATCATGCCGCCTTCATTGATCGGCTGATAAAGTGCGGCAACCCGGATAGGCTGACCGTGATATTCCGCATCATAAAAATAGACCAATGCAGTGTATAAATTGGAACGCGGCGTATATTCAGGTATTAACGGCAAATCGTCATAACCAGAAATTGTTTTCCCTTCAGGAGATAACACCTGATAGAACAGACGATCATGCATATTTCGCTCAAAACTATCCAGAACCACATAAGGCACATCAACAATTAACTGCTTATTCTCAACTGTCAGCCGTTCTGCCACCGTTCGGGCTGATGCCAATAAAGTACGGTCATAAGCCAATGTGGCCGCATTTTTCGCACTGAAATAATGGGTATAAACAGATAAACTACCGAGCAAAAATAGCGGAACGCCAAAAAACAAGAGTAACTGATGAAACAATGATTTCGGCACTTTGAATAATTTCATCTGTTCTGGCACTCCAGACGATAACCTAATCCCCGTAATGTGCTGATCCCGACACTACTACCCGATAATTTTTTTCGGACCCGGTGTACATAAAGTTCAATACTTTGTGGATTTGCCTCATCTGACAGTGCAAATACCTGCTCAAAGAGTTGTTGTTTAGAAACTGGCCTTCCCCGACGATGGAACAATGTTGTCAAAACAGAGAGTTCCCGCGGTGTCAAAGCCAGTGGTTCATCGTTCAAAATAAAGTAACCTTCATCCTGATAAACCAAGGAGCCAAATGTCAGGGTCTCCTGTGAAACATTTGCACTACGCCGAAGTAATGCCCGAATACGCGCCTCCAATTCCTGTAAATCAAAAGGTTTAGTCAAATAATCATCAGCGCCGGAATTAAGCCCTTTCACCCGATCAGCAACATCGGCCTTAGCCGTTAGCAATAATACCGGCAGATTTTGTCCCCGCTTACGCAAACGAACTAACAGTGAAAGACCATCCAGCCTTGGCAAAGAAACATCCAGAATCAGCAATGCATAATTTTCTGTCTGCAATAATTGATCGGCAACGATACCATCACCAGCAACATCTACAGCAAACCCTGCACTACTCAGTGCTTTTTGCAGCCAATGCAATAATTCAGGGTGATCTTCCACTAATAGTAAGCGCATATTTTAAATATCTAATCGATTAATATAATTACAAACATAACTATTTTTCCGATTTATATTACTGCTTGTAATATTCTGAAAAATAGCCGGACATTTAGAATCTATCTGACTTAACCCATTTTATTTACCGTTCAGCGCCATTCATTCCAAAATATAGCTGCTATAATTAACATAACTCAGTCCAACGAGTGATTTGTGATTTTTTGCGATTAATCAGATCGCAAAAACCAGATTAAATTCCCTTCGAGTGATCTACTGTTTTGAAACGCGATTTAAGCCAGAAAAGCGAAATAATCCCTCATATAGGAGAAGTCACATGCCACACATTGAGCCAAATACAACCAAAGAATGTACCATTTGTCTTAAAAATAACGACAAGCCTTTTTACCAACTCAGTTGCAATCATGGCAGCCCCGAAAGCCATCCAATGCATACGGAATGTTTGAAACAAGTCTTCCAAGCTGAAGTTGACTCAAACAGAGTACTTGGAATAGCTGACGTAACATGCCCTTGCTGCCAACAAAATCCAAAACTGAGTGACATTGAAGAAATTATGCGCTCCTAGCGAAGATTTAAATTAAGTATGAAGATGTAAAGCTATTAAACAGCCGCCCATAATGCGGCTGTTTCGATTAGGCTTTTTACTCTATATCTCCATCCGCATTGGGCGCAAGTTACGGCTATTTTTGCCAAAAACCACACCACCTTCGAACAATTTCTCCTTGAGTTACCTAACACCAAACAAAGCAACATCAGCACTACGAGAAACTTACAACAAACCCAAACAAAAAAGAAAGTCTGTCGCCATTTATTGACTCATTAATGCGAAACGCTACGCAAATTAAGCGATTAAAATCACATATCAACAACTTTTCTTGTTAATGAAAGGTAAATGAAAGGTTTTGTTATTATCAATTGTGTCAACAGATCCGTTTATGGTGGCTATATCTTACACGGGTATTGATGAGAGAAAATAAATGAAAGCGATAATAATCAAAATATTAGCGGCAACCGTTTTACTATTTAGCGCAAGCAGTGTTTTTGCTGCCGACGCCCCTGGTAGAACGGAATGTATTGCCCCGGCAAAACCGGGTGGCGGTTTTGATCTGACCTGCAAGCTGGTACAGGTTTCATTACTGGATACGAAAGAGATCAGTAAACCCATGCGCGTCACTTTTATGCCTGGTGGTGTCGGTGCTGTCGCTTACAACGCTATCGTCGCACAGCGACCTGCTGAAACAGGAACCATCGTTGCCTTTTCCGGTGGCTCTCTGCTCAATTTGTCTCAGGGAAAATTTGGCCGCTACAACGTTAATGATGTTCGCTGGCTGGCAAGTGTTGGTACTGATTATGGCATGATTGCCGTTCGTGCTGATTCTCCTCATAGCACCCTGAATGATCTGATGAATGCTTTCAAAGACGATCCCACCAGCATTGTGTTTGGTGCCGGCGCTTCTATCGGCAGTCAGGACTGGATGAAAACAGCACTGCTGGCAAAAGAGGTTGGTGTTGATCCTCACAAAATGCGTTATGTCGCTTTTGAGGGGGGTGGTGAGCCAGTCACGGCTCTGCTGGGTAACCATATTCAGGCTATCTCCGGTGATCTGAGCGAGATGATGCCTTACCTGAGTGGAGACAAAATCCGTGTTCTGGCTGTTTATTCGGATAAACGGCTGGAGGGTGATTTAGCCAATATTCCTACCGCCAAAGAGCAAGGCTATGACCTGGTATGGCCGATTATCCGCGGATTTTATATGGGACCAAAAGTCTCCGATGAAGCATATCAGTGGTGGGTTGATACTTTTAATAAATTACAACAAACAGATGCTTTTAAAGAGCAGCGTGATATCCGTGGATTGTTCGAATTTAACATGACCGGCAAAGAACTGGACAGCTATGTGAAGAAACAGGTTGAACAGTATTATGAGCAAGCCAAAGCTTTCGGTTTAGCCAAATAACAGGGTAATTATCATGAGCGATCGCCTTTTCGCTGCTATCTGGTTAGTGCTCTGTGCCATCGGCATGGTTATTGGCTCGGGGATCCAGAGTGAATACACTTATGAACCCTTGGGGCCCAGACCTTTTCCGATGATTATTCTGTCTCTGATGGCTCTCTGTGCTTTATTGCTGCTTTTCAAAAAACCAGAACAGAACAACTGGCCCGATGCATCGGTTATTCGTCGCCTGATGATACTGATTGTCTCTTTGGTTATTTATGGCTGGGCATTTGAATGGCTAGGTTTTCCTCTGGCTACCGCTCTGCTGACATTCAGTGTCGCTCTATTATTTAACGCGACACTGCTTGCCGCAATCATTTCCGGGGTGTTCCTTGGCGTCACGCTCTACTTCGCCTTTGACCGCTTACTTGATGTAACCCTGCCTCTTGGCAACTGGCTCAACTGACGGAGAATTTTATGGAAACTTGGATGTATCTCAGTCAGGGTTTTGAAGTTGCAATGGTGCCGCAAAACCTGATTATTGCTTTAATTGGCTGTTTTGTCGGTACGATTGTTGGCCTGTTACCGGGGCTTGGGCCGATTAATGGTGTCGCGATTCTTTTGCCACTGGCTTTCGCGTTAAAACTGCCTGCTGAATCAGCTCTGATCTTATTAGCAACTGTTTATATCGGCTGTGAGTATGGTGGGCGTATATCATCGATTCTGCTGAATGTTCCCGGCGATGCTGCCGCTATTATGACCGCACTGGATGGTTATCCGATGGCCAAACAGGGCCGTGCGGGTGTGGCGCTGTCTATCTCCGCAGTCAGTTCTTTTTGTGGTTCTTTGCTGGCAATTTTCGGCATTATTTTATTTGCACCATTACTGGCGCAGTGGTCATTGGCTTTCGGCCCTGCTGAATATTTTGCACTAATGGTTTTTGCTATTGCCTGTCTGGGTAGCATGATGAGTCAGAATCCGCTGAAATCACTATTGGCGGCACTGATCGGATTAGGTCTGGCAACTGTCGGAGTAGACGCCAACACCGGGGTTTACCGTTTTACTTTCGACAATGTTCATCTGTCAGATGGTATTCAGTTTATCGTTGTAGTGATAGGACTGTTCTCTGTCAGCGAAATTCTGCTGATGCTAGAGAATACATCAACCGGCAAAACCATTATCCGTAAAACAGGCCGTTTGTTGTTTAATCGCAAGGAAGCGGCTGAATGCGCTATGCCAACGATCAGATCATCTTTTATCGGTTTCTTTGTCGGTATTTTGCCTGGTGCAGGGGCGACAATTGCCAGCGCAATTACCTATATGACCGAGAAAAAGATCAGTGGAAACAGCGATTCATTTGGTAAAGGTGATATTCGTGGCGTTGCGGCACCGGAAGCTGCCAACAACGCTTCGGCCTGCGGCTCCTTTATTCCAATGCTAACATTAGGAGTTCCAGGTTCAGGCACCACTGCCGTCATGATGGGTGCATTAACGCTCTATAACATTACGCCAGGGCCGGGAATGTTTACTGAGCAACCGGATATCGTTTGGGGATTAATTGCAGCATTATTGATTGCCAATATTATCCTGCTGATTATGAATATCCCAATGATAGGTCTGTTTACCCGAATGTTAACTATTCCGTTATGGTTCCTTGTCCCTGCGATTGCTACCGTTTCGGCCGTTGGTGTATATGCGGTACACAGTACGACATTCGATCTTTTGCTGATGATAGGGCTGGGCGTTTTCGGTTACATTCTAAGGAAAATGAATTTCCCCATGTCGCCATTAATTCTCGGTTTCGTATTGGGCGAAATGCTGGAACAAAATTTACGTCGCGCACTTTCTATTAGCAATGGAGAGTTTGGAATTCTGTGGAACAGCACAATTGCTCAGAGTTTATTAGTATTGGCCGTACTAGTCCTGATTATTCCGCCAGTATTACGAATCATCCGTAAACGACGTATTCAAAAAATAGTTACTGAAACTTAAAGCCTAACAGGAAAAATCTCATAATTATTATCAAGAAAAATTATGGGATTTTATTACCGGGATGATAAAAACACGCATCACATTAATATTATATTTCACAAAAAGTTAAGATTCAGCAAGATGGAATTTCATTGATATTTAACCTCAACTTTGGTAAATCGCAATATTTAATGAACCCATGATTTAAAACTCTCGATTTACCGTTAAATAATCACTAAATGATACAGAGCACTCAATATCATTAACAATTGCCGATGCAATAAAAATATTTCTATCGTCTTGTTTATTAAAGTAGGTAAATTTTAAAATTAAATTATGAGGATTATATTCTGTATAATTTTCATAATAGTCTTTATACCTGAGTCGAACTGAACTGTCTCTCGATTTATCTTTTTCCACCGCTTTTTTAGCAAATTCCGCAGCAAGAATTTTATTGATTTCGATATCAGAAAGTAATTCGATTCTTGTTTTTTTTAAATCAACATCCTGAGAATGAATATTCAAATCATTTATCATTTTTCCCCGCATGTTCATTTCAATATAGCCGCCTGTTTGAATACAAGATTCGCTGTCAGCGTATATATTAAATGGCAAAAGTAACAAAAAATAGGGTAATAAACGCATTATCATATAACTTCCAGTTCTTTATTTCAGAGCTCTACACTCTGTTCCTTGTGTTAAACCCAACGAGGATACAACCTCTTGACATCATCCGACAAGACGGTCTTCTTTTAATCCCCATATATTCTGAAGGACTCTCTTCTGAGTATGTGATTAGTAGGATCAGAAAACAAAATAATAGTAATACGGACAGCACACAGAAATAGGAGTGTACATATTAGTACACGGGGTTAACTCGTTTCGCTCACCTAGTCGCCTAAAATGCGCCAAAAGTTATTGCTTTTGCCTGAGCACTGTCCAAACCTGATGAGGAGAATTACCTCAAATACTTGCTCATCACCAGCGAAGCATTCGTACCACCAAAACCAAAGCTGTTGGACATTACCGTATTTAACTTTTGTTCGGTAGGTTTCGTAATGATATTCATGCCCGCCGCTTTATCATCAAGATCTTCAATGTTAATACTCGGTGCAATAAAACTATGTTCTAACATCAGCAGGCTATAAATCGCTTCATGTACCCCGGCAGCACCTAGTGAATGGCCTGTCATCGCTTTTGTTGCAGAAATTGCCGGTGTTGTATCACCAAATACTTCCCTGATAGCCTCCAACTCTTTCAAATCACCCGCTGGAGTAGAAGTACCATGCGTATTCACATAGTCAATAGAACCTTCTACACCTTGCAATGCCATATGCATACAACGAACTGCACCTTCACCGGATGGAACCACCATATCCGCTCCATCAGATGTTGCACCATAGCCAACAATTTCAGCGTATATGTGTGCGCCGCGTGCTAATGCATGTTCCAACTCTTCAACAACAATGATACCGCCACCGCCAGCAATAACAAAACCATCACGGTTTTTATCATAAGTACGAGAAGCTTGTTCGGGAGTTTCGTTGTATTTCGTTGAAAGTGCACCCATTGCATCAAATTCACAGCTCATTTCCCAGCACAGCTCTTCACCACCGCCGGCAAAAACAACATCCTGTTTTCCTAACTGAATAAGTTCAGCCGCATGACCAATACAATGGGCAGAGGTAGAACAAGCAGAACTGATAGAGTAGTTTACCCCTTTGATTTTAAAAGGAGTTGCAAGGCAAGCTGACACACCGGAAGCCATTGCACGAGTCACCATATAAGGCCCCACACCACGCAGACCACGAGAACGCATACCATCAGCGGCAGCCACCTGGTTATGAGGAGAACCACCACCAGAACCTACAACTAATCCACTGCGAATATTAGAAACCTGATCATCAGTCAGGCCAGAATCTTTAATTGCTTCATCCATCGCCAGATAAGCATAAACAGAAGCATCACTCATGAAACGCTGAATTTTTCGGTCTATTAGCCCTGTAGTATCCAGTTTTACATTACCCCAGACGTGACTTCTCATTTTCATCTCTTTGAATTCTTCGGAAAAAGTTATCCCGGAGCGGCCTTCTTTCAGAGATGCCAGTACTTCTTTCTGGTTATTACCAATGCTGGAGACAATACCCAATCCAGTGATCACTGCACGCTTCATTAAATACCTCATTAAATATGTTTATCTGCGGGATCTCTATCAATGCTAACAGCACTTTAGCGTACACTTGTACGCCGAACAAGTCCGATCAGGATAAAATTACGAAGAAAAATTCATCCATCGAAAGATCCCAATATATTTTCTGGTCAAAACAACAACTAACCTACATAGAACATGGCAAAAACTATTCAGATAGCAATGGATGACAATAAATTTCAGGTAAAGATTCTTCTGGTAAGTCATAACACCAGGAAACACCTGAATTTATCAAGTATCTAAATCAATGATTAAAAATTTAATTTATATAGAGAGAACTATGTTTTTTATTTTTATTACGTTTTCTTATAATTAGAAACGAGTTTAATAATAGCCGCTATAAACATAAATAGAATTTTCATGAAAAGATGCGAACCTTATGTTATCTTACTAATAGAATTACTTAAATTCTCTAAATTTACAGTAACACATGTTCTAAAATAGAAAATTTTCTGACTTTATTAGTAATGAAGTCATTATTCACACATAAAATGATTGTAATTATGTCATATCATATAAAAATGGTCGATTCATTTTAAGACCTAAGTGAGTTAGAGCACTTCCACCCACTAACTTTATGGGGGTTAATAATGAGAGGACTGGGTTATCTTCTATTAAGCGTTGGTATTGTATGGATTTTAGTAGCTTTTAATATGGATACAAATATCTCATCACAATACGGCAACAAAATTAACAATATTAGATTAGTTGTGTCACAACAGAACCATATCCTAATTGGAGCATTCATCACACTTTATGGGCTAATTATGATTATATCCAGTAAAAATCAGCGGTTATTAGAGTCTATATACCAGAGCCACGATAAGAATATTTCTGGATTAAACTCAGAGAAAACATTCATACGGGCACCTATGCCAAATTCAGATTACCTAAAGCAGGCTAATAATCACCGCCATTACGATTTTATCGATAAAGACTCAAATGTCCTTGAAAAAAGAGTAGCTAAATTTTGTAAGTTATGCTCATCTTATATTGAAGAGGTCAATTACAAGAACGGTGATAAAGCAGCAGCCAGGCGCAAAGTGATATCAATGATTGATATTATTTCCTCACACTTAAAGGAAACACAGTCAAAGGAATTTAAAAAACTGTGTGAATTTCATATTCCTTTATAGACTTAAATCCCATTTTACTAAACTGCACCCCAAAAGTTGGATACTAACTGATTAAGGTGCAGTTTTTCAGATAATATTCTTTTTCTCGGCGATTTTCATCAGCACCAGCGTTCTGGTTTATAGGTTTCCCATCTTTTCTCCTGTCAGGTGGTACATCAAGCCTAATATCGCTAAAATCACGTTATTATCAGTAACATTGCAGGCATTACCGTGAAAAACTCTGCCATCTGTACCGCAACCCTGAACTGGAATGATCAAGGCACTCCGGTTTCAGCACAATTCGACGACGTTTATTTTTCAAATCAGGATGGATTGGAAGAAACCCGTTATGTATTCCTTAACGGTAATCACTTTCCCCAACGATTCAGTACTCATTCTCGTACCAACTGTGTCATAGCAGAAACTGGCTTCGGAACAGGTTTGAATTTTCTGACTCTATGGCAATCATTTGCTGCATTTCGGCAGCAAAATCCTGATGCCCCGTTGAAACGTCTGCATTTCATTAGTTTCGAAAAATACCCACTGAAAACCTGTGACTTACGGGCTGCTCATCAACGCTGGCCTGAGCTTGGCCTTTTTTCACAACAGCTCTGCCAGCAGTGGCCTCAACCGTTGGCAGGCTGCCACCGGCTAATTATGGCAAATGGAACGGTCACCTTGGATTTATGGTTTGGTGATGTCAATGATCTGTTGCCAACAATGGATTCCAACCTTTACGGTAAAATAGACGCCTGGTTTTTAGATGGATTTGCGCCTGCAAAAAACCCACAAATGTGGAGCGAACAACTGTTTGCCGCAATGGCGCAATTTGCCCGCCCAGACGGCACCTTTGCAACCTTCACTTCTGCCGGTATCGTCCGTCGTGGTTTACAACAAGCAGGTTTTAGTGTCAGTAAAGTAAAAGGATTTGGTCGCAAAAGAGAAATGCTGACTGGGGTTCTGGCCGCACAGAAATCTCAGTCATTGCCCACACCGTGGTTTGCTCGTCCAGCGGCAAGCCACACAGATGATATCGCGATTATTGGCGGAGGTATTGCCGGTATTCTCACCGCTCTTGCACTACTGCGTCGTGGCACGCAAGTTACTCTTTATTGTCAGGATGAATTTCCGGCACAAGGTGCGTCCGGTAATCGTCAGGGAGCGCTCTACCCGTTACTTAACGGTAATAATAGTGGACTCGAAAAATTCTTTATATCTGCATTTACTTTTGCCCGTCGTCAGTATGATCAACTATCAGCTCAGGGAATTCATTTCGACCATCAATGGTGTGGTGTCAGCCAACTTGCTTATGATGAAAAAAGTAGCAGGAAAATTGAAAAAATTCTGGCAACAGAATGGCCGGATGAAATCGCTGTTGGTATGAGTCACCACCAATTAAGTAAAGAATGTGGACTGGATATTAATCACCACGGCATTCACTATCCACAAGGCGGGTGGCTATGTCCGGCCGAATTGACCAAAGCGGCAACAGAATTAGCACAACAGCAAGGAATGCTCTGTTTCTTCAATCATGAAATTACCGATCTTGACCATAGCGAAAAGGGTTGGCAGCTGCATTTGATGCATCAAGGGCAACGCTTAAACACACATCATAAAACGGTAGTGATTGCCAATGGCTATCAACTGCCCCAATTTAGACAAACCGAAAAATTGCCGGTTACCGCCGTTCGTGGTCAAGTCAGCCATATTCCAACGACAACAGAGCTGAGTAAATTGAAAAATGTGCTTTGCTATGATGGCTATATGACACCTGCTAATCCAAGCAATCAGTACCACTGCATCGGGGCCAGTTATCAGCGCCATCAGCTTGATAGCGAATATTCTGCAACAGAACAACAAGAGAATCGTGATCGATTACTGAAATGTTTACCTGATGCCGGATGGATAAGTCAGGTTGATGTTTCTGCCGGAAAATCTCGCCAGGGCATTCGCTGCGTTATTCGTGACCATATGCCAATGGTGGGAAATGTGCCGAATCTCAATGAAATAATGGAAAATTATCAGGATCTATCAGAACAAATCCGCACAGGAAACCCTGTCACAGATGCCGCCTGTTATTCCAATCTGTTTGTTATCGGAGCATTAGGTTCCCGTGGATTATGCTCTGCACCACTCAGTGCGGAAATACTTGCAGGGCAGATCTTTGGTGAACCCTTGCCACTGGATAATGAAACACTGGCAGCCCTTCATCCAAACCGTTTTTGGATCAGAAAACTACTGAAAGGCCGCGAAGTTAAAACCGAAAAACCATAAGAAACGGCACCGCCCAAGAAGTGAAATGTTTGTGTCACTTTTGGGAGGTGCAGCTCAATACATCTCAATCTTCTTGCAGATAGATCTCAAATGAGATACATAATAAAGCCTGATAAAACGGAGGACACAAAATGGCTGCTCAAACATCAATGCTGCACGTCCGTGTAGACGACAAACTCAAGGCCGATGCGACGGAAAAACTCGCAAATCTAGGCCTGACTATATCGGATGCCGTGCGTATCCTGCTAACCCGTGTCGCCAAAGATGGAGCGTTACCTGCTGGCTTCACTGCCGATCCGGAAACTTACGACGCCTGGTTTCGTGCTAAAGTACAAGAAGCGCTCGACGATACGCGTCCACCTATCCCACATCAGCAGATGATGGATGAAGCCCAAGAATTGATTAACAGGAAACTTCGTGCTCGTTCTTGAATGGAAGAAAACAGCCTGGGCCGCCATCAAACAGCTAAAATGGAAATCACCATCAAGTCTTCGCTTCAATGCACTGCACCGCCAGATATCAGAAACTTATATGGTTTTTTGGGTGCAGTTTGTCTTTTCTATTGTTTTAATCAATTTATTGAGTTTTAGCGTTATCCAGCAGGCGCTGCCAAGTATGGAGAACCAGAATCTGATCCGGTGGTGCCAATTCTCCTGCTTTAATCGCATTTTGGATACTTTCTTCAACACGATCATGAAGCTGTTCAGCAGTATGAGCACCTTCTTGTTCCAATTCCGCCACCGCCAAAGTGAGATGCCCGCGGAGATAGCCACCAGCAAATAATTCATCATCACTGGCATGATCTACCATGTCATCAATTTGCGCCAAAATACGCGTTTCAAACTCAGCGAGCATCATCTTTCCTTAAATTCAGTTTCAATCTGCGAATATATCTTCCGGCTAAGGAAAATGTTCCGCTTTCAATGGGGGCGTATTGTAGAACGATTGTAGTCTCTGAATAAAGCACTCTGCTCTTGCCGGTATTCCCTGCGCTAAATAGCCCATGATCTGAGCACGAACTTTACGTTGAAAAGCCAGCCTGTCAGGTTCAAAATCCCCGTCAAGGTTGTCACAACTGATATTGAACGGAAAACCTGCGGCGGTACAAAACATCCAATCCAGTGCCTGGGGTTTAATTTCTACTTTCTCGAATTCACTTTGCGTCTGTGCGTCACGCCCATCAGGGCAATACCAATAGCCAAAATCCACTAGTTTCCGACGCTTTTCACCCGCAATGCACCAATGGGCAATTTCATGTAACGCACTGGCATAGAAACCATGAGCAAATACAATCTGGTTATAAGAAACGTCTTCATCTGCCGGCAGGTAAATAGGTTCGTTATCACCTTTTACCAGACGTGTATTGTATTCGTCGCCAAAACAGCGATTAAAAATATCTATAATTTGTTGATAGTTATGCGTTGTCATGAATTAAAAACAAAATCCTGAATCAGAAATAATATGCCAGCCAGGTACGGATCGTATCTCCGTGATTATCATTCAATAATTTGATACTCATTAAAAAAGAGATAGTCACGATCATAGGGCGAATAAGTTTTTGACCATGTGTTAAAACCAAACGTGCGCCCAGCCGTGCACCGATTACCTGCCCTGCCAGCATAACAAGGCCCAGTACCCACAAAACCTGACCGCCAAGGATAAACAGCACCAGTGAACCCATGTTGGAAGCGAAGTTCAGTACCTTGGCATGAGCGGTGGATTTCGCCAGGTTATAGCCACACAGGGTAACATAAGCTAACGCATAAAATGAGCCAACACCGGGACCAAATACGCCATCGTATAAGCCCAATCCACCCCCGATAAGACAGGCAAATGCCACCGGAGCCAGACGACGATGGCGATCTTCCCTGCCTATCGTTGGGGTCAACAGGAAGTAAAGGCCAATAATAATAACCAGAACCGGTAATAGCTGGCTGAGAAAATCGGGTTTGATAAACTGGACAATCCTGGCTCCAGCCATTGAACCAAACAATGTCATCAGTATGGCAAAGCGCTGAGACTTGAGATCAACCGCGCCATAACGGACAAAATAGAGACTGGCAGAGAAGGAACCACCCACTGCCTGCAACTTGTTTGTCGCCAACGCCTGCACAGGCGAGACGCCGACTGACAGTAACGCAGGGATGGTCAGTAAACCACCACCGCCAGAAATCGAGTCGATAAATCCAGCGATTATCGCAACCAGAAAGAGCAGACCATAAATTTCCGCTCCTGATAATAACCAGTCCATATTTTATCCCATCAAAAGAAACCGCTTATCCGTATTCAGCTACCCATTTCAATATCCGGGATTTCAAGGCTAGCTTCATCTTCCTAATCACCAACGGGGAAGACGGGATTCAACATCCGCGCACTGTGCCCTCTGACGTAACAGGTGATCCATCAGAACAATAGCCATCATGGCTTCTGCAATCGGTACCGCCCGGATACCAACACAAGGATCATGGCGACCACGAGTTACCATTTCCATCTCTTCACCCTGACGGTTAACCGTTTTACCCGGCACCATGATGCTGGAAGTGGGTTTCAACGCAATATGAGCAATAATTGGCTGGCTGCTGCTGATCCCCCCCAGAATTCCACCTGCATGATTACTGGTGAAACCCTGAGTCGTCATTTCATCCCGGTTTTCACTGCCACGCAGATTAATAACGCCAAAACCTTCACCAATTTCAACGCCTTTTACTGCGTTAATACTCATCAACGCATGAGCGATATCAGCATCAAGGCGGTCGAAAACAGGTTCTCCCAATCCGGCTGGCACATTCTCTGCTACAACCGTCACTTTCGCGCCAATAGAATCACCCGCTTTTTTCAACTCACGCATCAGAGCATCAAGTTGTTCAAGTTTGGTTTCATCAGGGCTGAAAAAGGGGTTTTGTTCCACCTGTTCCCAATTTTTTAATTCGCAATGAATATTACCCATCTGACTCAAACAGGCACGGATACGAATACCATGCTTATCCAGCAAATATTTTTTCGCTATCGCACCTGCCGCAACTCGCATTGCCGTTTCACGGGCAGAAGAACGGCCACCACCACGATAGTCACGGATACCATATTTCTGTTCATAAGTGTAATCAGCATGTCCCGGACGGAACACGTCTTTAATCGCACTGTAATCTTGAGAACGTTGATCCGTATTTTCAATCAGTAAACCGATACTGGTACCGGTCGTTACCCCTTCAAATACACCGGAAAGAATGCGAACCTGATCCGGCTCACGGCGCTGCGTTGTATAACGGGAAGTTCCCGGACGGCGCCTGTCTAAATCAATTTGCAAATCCGCTTCGGTGATTGTGATACCCGGCGGTACACCATCGACGATGCATCCCAACGCCAAACCGTGAGATTCACCAAAGGTGGTAACCCGGAAAAACTGCCCGATACTATTTCCAGCCATCTCAGTTCCTTCCTGTTAATTGTTCTTTTATTTAACTCTTTTAATTCTATATTTAACTCTGCAAGTTCTGCATTAATGACCGCAGCAACTACCCACGCAACTATCAGTCTTTGAATAAACGAAAATGTTCGTGATGTTCGATAAGCTGTTGACGTGTCATCATAAATACACCGTCTCCACCATATTCAAATTCCAGCCAGGTAAATGGCACATCAGGATATTGCTCAATCAAATGCACCATGCTGTTGCCAACTTCACAAATCAACATACCTTGTTCTGTAAGAAAATCGGGAGCGGTTGCAAGAATGCGGCGTGCCAGTTTTAAACCATCTGAACCCGCAGCCAACCCCAATTCAGGCTCACGGCGGAACTCTTCCGGCAAATCACTCATATCCTCAGCATCGACATAAGGCGGATTAGTGACGATAAGATCGTACTTAACAGGTGGCATATCGCGGAACAGATCGGAACGAATAGGAATGACCCGATGCTCAAGGTTGTGATTCTGAATATTCTGTTCAGTCACTGCCAATACATCAGCGGAAATATCCACCGCATCGATCTCCGCTTCCGGGAAAGCATATGCACAGGCGATGGCAATACAACCACTACCTGTACAGAGATCAAGGACATTGGCTGGCTCATCAGAAATCAGCCCTGAAAATTCATTATTAATCAGTTCACCAATCGGTGAGCGTGGAACCAGAACCCGTTCATCAACATAAAATTCATGACCACAAAACCAGGCTCTGTTAGTCAAGTAAGCAACAGGAATCCGATCATTAATACGGCGAAGAACCCGCTCGATAATACGATGACGTTCAGTTGATGTCAGCCGTGCGGTCATCATTTCCTGTGGAATATCCAGCGGCAGAAACAGCGATGGAAGAACCAGTTGCAGAGCTTCATCCCAAGGATTGTCTGTACCGTGTCCGTAATAAATATTCGCCGCATTAAACCGGCTGACAGACCAGCGCAACATATCCTGAATGGTATATAATTCAGCCACTGCCTCATCGATAAAAATCTTGTCCAAAAGCCCCTCCAGCCCCGTAAATTCATTGACCCGTTAGTTTGCCACGATCACTGAGACAAATCAGCTTTCATGTCAGGCTAATGACAATAAAAGGATGGTGCCGGTGTTTTATTACAGATTTTTGACCAATTTTCTGCGGAAACCGTCTTATTCAGTCAGCAACAAGACGGTTTCTATAATATTTATATTATATTTTCTCGTTAGCAGACTGAACGTTAACAATGATGACATTATTATTTCGAATCCATAAATAATAGGCTGCGGTTAACAGCAGGATCCATACTCCTCCCACATAGAACGCGATTCGTGTCGCTGGGAAGTAACTTAGAACAGCAATAATAAATATCATAAACACGATAGTCAGAATCGGTGCAACAGGCCACACCGGCACTGGAAATTTTAACTTTTGTGCTTCTTCCGGTGACATCTTTCTACGCATAGCAAACTGAGAAAACAAAATCATTAACCAAACCCATACCGTGGCAAAAGTGGCAATCGAAGCAATGATGACAAACACCTGTTTAGGGAGTAAGTAATTAAGGACAACAGCACACAGCAATGCCAATGTCATCACCATAATAGTCACCCAAGGCACGCCGTTACGGCTTAGTTGCATAAATTTTTTATGCGCTAATCCTTTCTCAGCCATACCGTACATCATCCGGCCTGCACCAAAAATATCGCTGTTAATAGCCGAAATTGCCGCTGTGATCACGATAATATTCAGAATATTTGCCGCCGAACTAATTCCCAGTCCCTGAAATATTGCGACAAATGGACTGCCTTCCTGACCAATGCTGCTCCAGGGGTAAATTGCCATTAATACAAAAATAGTCAGTACATAAAATAGCAGGATACGGACCGGAATAGAGTTGATTGCTTGCGGGATCATTTTCGCCGGATTTTTAGCTTCACTGGATGTAATACCAATGATTTCAATACCACCGAAAGCAAACATAACGACGGCCAGAGATTCAATAATGCCGCCAAATCCATTAGGCATAAATCCGCCGTGTTGCCACAAATTTTGAACGCCTGTTGCCTGAAAATGGCCACTGAAACCAAACAGAATAATGCCGACCCCAGCAATAATCATGGCACTGATCGCCGCAACTTTCAGAATCGATAGCCAGAACTCCATTTCACCAAATACTTTGACTTTACAAAGATTCAGCGCGCCAATAATGAAAATAATGCTGAGTACCCATATCCAACGCGGCACTTCCGGATACCATAGCCCCATATAAATACCGAAAGCCGTTACATCAGCCAGACAGACTATTATCATTTCGAAAGTATAAGTCCAGCCGGTAATAAACCCCGGTAACGGGCCTAAATATTGATGGGCGTAACTGGCAAAAGAACCGGCATCCGGTTTGTGGACCGCCATTTCTCCCAGAGCGCGCATGACCATAAAGACAGCGGCACCGCCGACTAAATAAGCTAATAATACCGCCGGACCTGCCATTTTTATGGCTTCAGCCGAACCATAAAAAAGACCGGTGCCAATTGCAGAGCCCAACGCCATAAACCGAATATGGCGAGCGTTGAGTCCCCGTTCTAGGTGTAATGTGGCTTGCATGATTTACCCTCTTATCTTTTATTATTGGGTTTTATGAAAGATAATTGCAACAATCAGGCCGGACAGAAGCCGGCCCTCGGTTTATTTAACGGTTATTTTTAGTCTGTAATATCTGTCCAGCAGGAAGTAATGAGGAAAGGTGTTGCTCAATCAATAGTTGTACCGCAGCAGCAATATCTGGCGCAAAAAAACGATCCTGATCGTAATAATCTACCTTTTCCCGCAAAATATGACGCGCTTTTTCCAGAATCGGACTGCTTTTCAGGCCATTTCGGAAGTCTATTCCCTGACAGGCCGATAACCATTCAATTGCCAGAATACCCCGGGTATTTTCTGCCATCTCCCACAAACGACGCCCGGCAGCCGGTGCCATTGATACATGATCTTCCTGATTAGCCGAAGTCGGTAAACTGTCAACACTCGCGGGATGGGCTAACGCTTTATTTTCACTGGCAAGAGCCGCTGCCGTCACTTGTGCAATCATAAAACCAGAATTCACACCACCGTTCTCAACCAGGAAAGGCGGAAGCTGTGACATATGTGAATCCATCAACAATGCAATACGTCGTTCTGACAATGCACCGATTTCCGCTAATGCCAGCGCCAAGTTATCAGACGCCATTGCAACGGGTTCAGCATGAAAATTACCGCCGGAAATCACCTCACCCTGTTCAGCAAATACCAATGGATTATCAGATACAGCATTAGATTCAGTCAGAATAACATCGGCAGCATGGCGGAGCTGGGTCAGGCAAGCCCCCATGACCTGTGGCTGACAACGCAATGAATAGGGATCCTGCACCTTGGGACAGTCTATATGAGAATCCGATAGTTCACTGCTCTCTTCCAATACATGACGATACAATGCAGCTACGTCAATCTGCCCCTGTTGCCCACGAACCTCATGCACGCGGGCATCAAATGGTTTGCGGGAACCCAATGCCGCTTCTACGGATAAAGAGCCGCAAACTATTGCTGCCGCCAACAGATCTTCTGCCTCAAATAATCCACGTAACGCAAAAGCAGTGGAGACTTGAGTGCCATTAAGCAACGCTAAACCCTCTTTGGCCGCCAATGTAATAGGTTGTAAATTGGCTTTTGCCAGAGCTTCTTTGGCTGGCAACCATTCGCCCTGATAACGCGCCTGTCCTTCCCCAAGTAATAACAGACTCATATGTGCCAACGGTGCTAAATCACCAGATGCGCCGACAGATCCTTTACAGGGAATACAGGGATAAACCTCCGCATTCACTAAAGTGATCAACGCCTGAATGACGTCCAGACGAATGCCTGAGTAACCACGGGAGAGGCTGTTGATTTTCAATACCATGATCAACCGGGTCATGTTATCGTCCAGCGCTTCACCTATTCCAGCGGCATGAGACACGACCAGAGAATGTTGCAGTTTTTCTAAGTTATTTTCCTCAATCCGGGTACTGGCTAGTAGTCCGAATCCGGTATTAATTCCATACGCGATGCGTTTTTCAGCAAGAATAGCATTAACACATGCCACGCTGTGCTCAATAGCCGGAAAAGTCTGGCTATCCAGAGTCACTTTTATGGGTTGCAGATAAACCTGACGCAGTTCATCAAGGGTCAATTTGCCTGGGTAGATAGTTAATTGTTTCATAATGTTCCTTACTTTGTATTGAGCATAGGCAAATCTAATCCGTGCTCTTTGGCACAATGAATAGCGATTTCGTAACCTGCATCGGCATGACGCATCACTCCGGTAGCCGGATCGTTGTGCAGTACTCGGGCTATACGTTCTGCGGCTTCATCGGTTCCATCACACACGATCACCATACCTGCATGTTGTGAGAAGCCCATGCCGACGCCGCCGCCATGATGCAGAGAAACCCAGGTAGCACCACTGGCGGTGTTAAGTAAGGCATTCAACAACGGCCAATCCGAAACAGCGTCAGAACCATCACGCATGGATTCGGTTTCCCGGTTCGGGCTGGCGACAGAACCGGAATCCAGATGGTCACGACCAATAACAATCGGCGCAGAAAGCTCTCCACTGCGCACCATTTCGTTAAAAGCTAGTCCGAGTTTGGCGCGTTCACCTAAACCAACCCAGCAGATACGGGCAGGTAATCCCTGAAAACTGATGCGTTCTCTGGCCATATCCAGCCAGTGATGCAAATGTTTATCATCGGGCAGCAATTCTTTAATTTTGGCGTCAGTTTTGTAGATATCCTGTGGATCGCCGGAAAGTGCTACCCAACGGAAAGGCCCGATACCACGGCAAAATAACGGGCGAATATAGGCAGGAACAAAACCAGGGAAATCAAAAGCATTTTCTACACCGACTTCATATGCCATTTGACGAATATTGTTGCCGTAATCAAAAACAGGAATTCCCTGTCTCTGAAAAGACAACATCGCCTTAACATGCTCCGCCATTGAAGATTTTGCTGCTTGGATAACCTCCGCCGGCTCTGAAATGGCACGCAGGCGGTACTCTTCCCAGCGCCAGTTTTTCGGCAGATAACCGTTGAGAGGATCATGTGCGCTGGTCTGATCAGTGACCAAATCCGGGCGCACACCTCGACGAATTAATTCCGGTAAAATTTCAGCGGCATTACCGCACAGTGCGATAGAGATAGCTTTGCCTTCCTGAGTGTACTTTTCGATCCGGGCCAGTGCGTCGTCCAGATCCTTAGCTTGTTCATCGATATAACGAGTGCGCAGGCGGAAATCGATCCTGCTTTGCTGACATTCAATATTCAGAGAACATGCTCCGGCCAATGTTGCAGCCAGCGGTTGCGCTCCCCCCATACCCCCTAAACCGGCGGTTAACACCCAACGCCCCTGTAAATTACCGTTATAATGCTGACGGCCAGCTTCCACGAACGTTTCATAGGTGCCTTGGACAATTCCCTGGCTACCAATGTAGATCCAGCTACCCGCCGTCATCTGACCGTACATAGCCAGCCCTTTGGCATCCAACTCGTTGAAATGTTCCCAGGTAGCCCAATGCGGTATCAGATTCGAATTCGCAATGAGTACCCGTGGTGCATTTTTATGCGTTTTAAACACCCCAACCGGTTTACCCGATTGGATTAACAACGTTTCATCGTCTTCCAACCTTTTCAGTGTTTCGACAATCTTGTCATAACATTCCCAATTTCGGGCAGCCCGACCAATGCCCCCATATACCACCAGTTCATGCGAGTTTTCAGCAACTTCTGGATCAAGATTATTCATTAGCATGCGCAGAGGCGCTTCGGTTAACCAGCTTTTGGCTGTGAGTTGCGTCCCTCTGGGTGCCCGGATATCGACATTACGAAATTTATTATTCTGGGCGGTCACGGTCTGACTCCTTTTGCTCTTTGGATATTTGTTAAATGTATAGTTGTATATACATGTATATTCAATAGACCAAACCGTTAGCCAAAATAATATATTTATGAATTTATTATCTTTATTTTCTTACAAATCAATTTGTTAACATTATTTCTTTCTGATTATCAAGGCGTAATGTTTTTGTTATTTTTGTGTTTATAATCACAAATTATTTACATTAATTTTACAAAAATACAGTTTATGTCAGGAAATATTTTGTCTGAATGTGGACCAAATTCGCTCTTGATTATAAAGAACAGCAAATAAAATTAACTCTAATAGATTAAAAAATCAGCCCTTAAATAGAACATCTATATTCCCCAAGAGATTTTCCTGCCTGATATTTCACCCACAAATTAAAATACCTATATTTATATATTGACAAACAAAATAAGAAAGGCAAATTTAAACCCTCTAATTTCGATACTAATGGTTTCGTATTTAAGAAAGGTAATCGAAATAGAACGCTACTTTATAGTAACAAAACAGGATGTACTCTGTAGAAGAACAGTAACAATAATTCAGTGCTCAACTCATAGAAAATGTTCTCAGGAACATCAATCCTGCTATAAAGAATGGAGGAGAGAAATGCCTGTATATGATGTTGCCATTGTTGGCGCTGGCCCCGCAGGGTTAGCTGCGGTGCAGAAATTGAAAGGAAAAGGTTTACGAGTTGTATTAATTGATAACGGCAAAGCCATTCATGAACGTGATAAAGATAATCTGGTTGAAATAACCGAAGGGCACGGTGGTGCAGGGTTGTTTTCTGACGGAAAATTCTCATTTTTTCCTTCTGCCAGTGCACTTTGGGAACTGCCAAACGGACGAGAATTACGGCAAGCTTATGAATGGACCTGTACTACTCTGAATGAATATGGCCTAGATACACCGCCATTCCCCACAAATCCCAAAGAATTTACTATAGGTTCTGGGGAATGGGTATTAAAAGATTATCCATCCAATTATATGTCTCTCGAAAGTAGGATTAATCTTGTTGAAAATATGGTGCAAACGGCAGATGCAGATATCATTACACAAACTAAATTCCTCTCTTATAAACATAATAGAGAAAAAAATTCTATTATTATGAGCTTAAGAGATGAAAATGCCACAACCTATCACATTGAATGCCGGCGAATCATTTTAGCTAGTGGAAGATTTGGTCCATTAGAAATGACTGACCAAATTGAAAAACAATCATTTAATCGACTGGAAGTTGGCTTCCGCATTGAACAGCAAGAAGATTTAGCATTCTTTAGAAATATGAAACAACTCGATCCGAAGCTAAAACTTCAGTCAGATGATGGCATTGTTGAATGGCGTACTTTCTGTGCTTGCCGGGATGGCGAAACAGTATTAACAAAAACCCAAGATTTATGGACTGTTTCCGGTCATTCTGACGGCCCCTCTACAGGACGATCCAATGTTGGGTTTAATACGCGTATTCTTAATAAAGATATCGCTGACCGAGCACTTAGCAATGTTGTTTCAGCCATGAAGCAAAAAGATTCTTACTTTAGAATCAAAGTACAAGATGTATTAGCAAGAAATGCTCACATAATTGCACAACTTGTATCCCTTTATGGTGAAGAGTTATTCGATAAGATGTTGCAAGGACTGCGTAATATCATCAAGCGATTTCCCGAAATCGATCACGAGAATACATATATCGTCGGCCCCACACTGGAAGGGGTCGGTTGGTATCCCAGTCTTGATGGCGATTTGAGCCTGGAAACATCCCCTTCACCCGTATGGGTTGCAGGCGACGCTTGTGGAATCTTCAGAGGTATTGTTGCAGCGATGATTAGTGGTCACTACGCCGCCTCTTCGGTCCTTAAGACCTTGGAAGCAGAGACTGCTTAATCAGTGAGCCAGCTGAATAAACAGGGGATTACCAAGATGGGTAATCCCTATATATTTACTATGCCGAACAAACCTAACCTATTTCTATAACGAAAAATTTATTTAGATTTATTATGAAAATATTACATGTTTTTGATATGGACGGCACTCTTCTAAGAGGAACCACTGCAAGTCTGGAAATTGCCCGTACCATGAATTGCCTGACAGAACTTCACCTGCTGGAAAAACAGTTTTCTGAAGGAAAGATAGATACCAAAAGGTTTGCAGCTGAATTACAACTCTTATGGTCGAACTTACAGGACGCTGATGTTGAGGAAGTTTTTCATGCTTCACCGTGGATTGAGGGAATAAAAGAAGTTTTTGACGATATCAGAGCCAAAGGTGAAATATCGATGGTCATTACCCTATCACCTGATTTTTTTGCCCAGCATCTGAGAAAATTTGGGGTTGATACTGTGGTTGCATCAAATTTTCCTGCTTTGCCTTTTCGTGAGCCAATTAATCTACAGCAGATACTAACGCCTGAAAGTAAATTACAGATAGTTAAAAAATATGTGCAGGAATATGGGCTGAATTTGGAAATGTGTATCGCCTATGGTGATGCTGGCTCTGACATCCCCTTGTTTAATGCTCTTACCAATACAGTTGCTATCAATGGGACAGATAAAATACGTGAAATCGCATTAATGCATTATGAAGGTAACGATCTATGGGAACCCTATCAGCTGATTCGGAAAAAAATCAGTTGTCAGTAAGGAAACAACCCGAAGTTTCGATAAACCATATAAATACGTCGATAGGTTTTAACTATCTATCAGAGATAAACTGCCACAATAGTTTTCTTTTAAAAACAGTGATTATGAGTTGAAACGCCCTTTCAATTTATACCGATTACCGGGAAATAATAGCCTGGCACTGGAAACGGTGTAATGAGTTGACCAGGTTCGACGGCTGATTAATAAACAAGGGGCACCCGATTCAATTTGCAGTAACTTGCAGGATCGGGGATCGCCAGCGATAGCTTCCACAACGTGTTCACCTTCTGTTAACGGTGCAATGATTGACAAATAATCGTGTGGCGTAAGTTTTGTGAAGTCTTGTTGTAAATAATCGGGAACCGCTTGAGCATTGACGTAACGATCTTCTATCTGAACAGGAATATCGTTTTCATAGTGGACAATAATCGACTGGTAAATCGGCGTACCCGCGATAATATCCAATTCAACAGCCTGTTTTACGTCAGCATTCAGCTCTGATAACTTGACTATTTTACAGCGATGCTGATGAGAACGAGCTGAGATCTCATCAGCAATACTGTGAATCTCAAACAGCGCGGATTGCCCTTTTGGTTCAGCAACAAACGATCCCACCCCTTGTAACCGCACTAATAGCCCTTCAGCGGTCAACTCACGTAATGCACGGTTGGCAGTCATACGGCTACAGTTAAACTGTTTAACTAACTCAGCTTCTGATGGAACACGATCATTTGATTTCCATTCACCGGTATAGATTTTTTCGATGATGGACTGTTTCACTTTGGCATACAAAGGGGCAGGTTTGGCAAATGGTCCTGATAAGTGTGTCGTCACAATAAATTCCTTGCTGCTATAAAAATGTTAAGTGATTAATTATGTTCACTTTATCAGGCTATTTTCGCCAAATAAAACCGCACAATAGTATTGTTATTTTGGATAATCAATACCACCAATGTGCTAATTGCCAGGCAAGGCGTGCTGCTGCTTTTCCACCGATTCCTTGAATATCAAATGTTGGATTGAGTTCCACCAAATCAGCCGCCTGTAATTTACCACTCTGGCAGATTGGCTGAATCAATTGCAGAAGACGCTCCAATGGCAGCCCCAGTGCCGCCGGCGCAGAGACTGCTGGCATCTGATAAGCAGGCAATACATCGAGATCGATTGTCATATAAATCAAATCAACTTGCTGGAGTGTATCTTGTATCTGCCGCTGCACTTTGTCCAGCATGGTTTCGCTGCATTGATTATCCCAGATGATCGTAACGTTTAAGCCGTTGGCTTCATCTACCAATGCCTGGGTATTAGACGCCAAACTTGCGCCAATACAAGTATAGTGAAACTGGCGTTGGTGTTGCTGACAATATTCAGCAAGCTGAAGGAAAGGTGTACCGGAAGTCGGCTGCGGTGATCGCCGTAAGTCGAGATGAGCATCGAAGTTAATAATACCTATGCGTTGATGTGGGAAAGCATCATAAATTCCAACACCATGAGCAAAAGCGGTTTCATGTCCACCACCCAACACCAGGGTACGCACATTCTGATGTTGGCATTGAGTAATTGCATCAGCCAGAGTTTGTTGAGCCTCACTCAATTGATTGAGATTAGCGCGAATACTTCCCAAGTCCACCAATCTGTCATGCCCTTTATGGCTGGCCATATTGGCCAATGCCTTACGCAAATAATCAGGGCCTTGATTAGCACCGGGTCTACCCTGGTTAAGTTTTACCCCTTCATCACATTCAAACCCCAACAGAGCAATAGCGTGAGGAAATTCTTCCGGCGTAAAATACGGGGACAATTTGACTGTTTGAAAAAGGCGCAGTGCATTATCCGCTTCTGCCAAATCATTTCGTCCTTGCCAAATAGTCGGTGAAGTGGCATGCCATAAATTCATTTTCTGCTCCTTATCTGCTGTATGCTGGAATGTGTAATAGTGCCACGAAATACCCGGGCATTCAGTGGGTTATGGCCCAATTCATAGAAAATATCAACAGGATTTTCTGCATCCCAGACAATAAAATCGGCGTAAGCGCCTGCGCGCAGCTGTCCATGACTCTTTTCCCGGCCTAATGCACGAGCTGCATGTCGGGTTACACCTAACCACGCCTCTTCCGGAGTCAATCCAAATTGGACGCATGCCATATTCATCGCCATACGCAGGGACGCAAACGGGCTGGTTCCAGGATTAAAATCAGTAGATATAGCTATCGGCACATTAAATTGCCGTAATAAATCGATAGGTGGGTGCTGTGTTTCCTGCAAAAAGTAGAAAGCACCTGGGAGCAGAACAGCTACTGTACGACTGCGGCTGAGAGCCTCCACGTCTGCCTGATCCAGATATTCAATGTGATCAACGGAAAGACCATGATAACGAGCGACCAATTTACTCCCGCCTAAATTGGACAGCTGTTCCACATGTCCTTTTATTGGAATATTCCAGCGTTCGGCCTCCTGAAAGAGCCGTTCGGTTTGTACCAGATTAAACCCCACGCTTTCACAAAAAACATCTACGGCTTCGAACAGCTTTTTCTTCCAAAGCTGCGGCAGGATAACTTCACAAATCAGATTCATATAGGCATCAGGATTGTGCTTATATTCAGGCGGGCAAGTATGAGCGGCAAGCAATGTCGGGCTAATTTCTATCGGATTATGCTGCGCCAAGTTTTGTGCAACCTGCAACAGCTTTTCTTCGTTTTCCAGATTTAATCCATAACCCGATTTAATCTCAATCGTCGTTACGCCTTCGGCCATAAATGCAGCAAGACGCTGCTGTGCAGAGTGTTCAAGTTGCTCAAGAGAGCTGGCTCGAGTCGCAGAAACTGTCGCATTAATCCCCCCTCCCTGAGCACTGAGTTCAGCATAAGACATACCGTTTAAACGCTGCTCCCATTCATACGCCCGGTTACCACCAAAAACCAAGTGGGTGTGGCAATCGATTAAACCTGGGGTAATCAGACGTTGTTGTGCATCAATTACCTGACAGCGGTTTGTCTGTAATGTTGCTGTGGGCAAAATCGCTAAAATCTTGTCATTACGTACCAGAAGATCATGTTCTTTTAATAATCCGTAAGCTGCATTGATAGACGAGTCCATTGTCGCCAATCTTGCATTACGCCAGATGACATCAGTATCACTCAGTTCTATTGCCATGATTAGCATCCTATATTTGTCAATACTTGATAAGTCAGGTTCTTAGTTGTATATACATTTATTTTCCAACTAACAATAATTGTCAAATTATTTTGCTGACTTCCCGAATACACTTTCTTATCGGTGTTTTTAGACCACAAACCAAGTAAAATCAGGTTTCATTTAATATAATCAGGTTCAATCGTTAAAAAGATGCAGTACACTTGTCACAAAATAGTTTGATTAACTGAGCAATGATGAAGAATAAATATTCCCTGAACGAGGAAGAGATTAGTTTGTTTAAAGAATCGGTAGCAGGCACCAAACGCATGAATCAGGATACCGTCTTACATCCTCCCAGAAGAAAAAAGACCAGCCATATTGTCCCTGAGCGAATACAACAAGAGCAAATTAATGCAAGCTACTATTTTTCTGATGAATTTCAGCCCAACCTTGATACAGAAGGCCCTACCCGCTACGTACGGGAAGGCGTAAGCCATTATGAACTGAAAAAACTACGCCGGGGCGACTATTCACCAGAACTGTTCCTTGATTTACACGGACTCACTCAAATGCAGGCCAAGCAGGAAATTGGGGCGTTGATCGCGGCTTGCCGCCGTGAACATGTCTATTGTGCTTGCGTCATGCACGGCCACGGGAAACACATTCTCAAACAGCAAACCCCGCTATGGCTGGCCCAGCATCCAGATATCATCGCCTTCCACCAAGCACCGAAAGAATGGGGTGGCAACGCCGCATTATTGATACTTGTCGAACTTGATGATCTCAGATATCGCTGAATTATCAGGCCTTTGCTGCCAATTGTGACGGACTGACCTGCCAGATAAGAGTTCCTTTGCCCGTTTGGTTGTCTAAATCCACACATGTGATTGCAGAAGTTGCAAACATCGGTGGTGTTTCTGCCGGACATAATTCGGCAACCAAATAGCCGACTAACGGTAAGTGGGAGACAACCAAAACAGCGTTATATCCTTGTTCAGCAAGAACCTGTAGATAACTGCTAACCGTAGCAGCATCACCTGATGGCGTTAATCCTGGCAACACTTCTTCACCATCCGGTAATGATAAGGATTTGCGAACAACCTGTAACGTCTGTTCAGCGCGAATATAAGGACTCACCAATACGAGACCAATCTGAGGCTCCTGCTGTGCCAACCAACGAGCCATTTCTTGTGATTCATGACAACCGCGAGGAGTGAGTTGCCGGGCTGTGTCGCTGGTTGCATCCAAAGCTGCGTCGCCATGACGCATAATAAAAACTTGCATAATCCACCGTATGAATGAGTTAATGATTGAACAACAACCCAATGGGTATTACTTGAAATTAAAAGAGATCTTTTTTATGCAAAAATACTAAAGATGATTCCGGTACCTCAGCGACACCGGAATCAATTTTTTCATAAATATAGTAATAGGTTACTACGGATAGAAATTTTTATTCTGTTCAGCCATTTTCACTAAGTGATCACAAGGGATAAATCTATCTCCATGCTGACTTTCCAGCCTGCGTAAAATCTCCACCACTCTGGCACAACCCAGACTATCGATATAGCGGAATGGACCACCAAAAAATGGTGGAAAACCAATGCCAAATACCGCACCAATATCACCATCACGCGGGCTTCTGATAATCCCTTCATCCAGGCAACGAACTGCTTCATTAAGCATCAACATCACACAACGTTGAGCAATTTCTGAAGAGATCATACGCGACTCAGGGGTAATATTCAGTAAAGTATAAACTGAACTATCAACCTTTTTGCTTCGCTTACCAAACGGCCAGAATTTTCTGCCCTCTGATGTATACAAATAGAAGCCACGACCATTTTTCCTGCCCTTACGACCATCTTTCAGTACAGCATCAAGAGATTCAGGTGCAGCAAAACGCGGCCCTAGCTGCTCTACCAGAATCGGCATAATTTTGGTGCCAACATCAATGCCAACTTCATCTAATAAATTGATCGGCCCAACCGGAAAACCAAAATTAACCAGTGCCTTATCTATATGATCAATCGGTTCTCCTTCTACCAGGCAATTCGCTGCTTCACTGATATAAGGAACAAGGATCCGATTCACATAAAACCCAGCTTTATCACCGACCACGATAGCGGTTTTACCCTGTTTCTTTGCCAAAGCAACCGCAGTAGCAATCGTTTTTTCACTGGTTCCTTGATGTGGGATCACTTCCACCAAAGGCATTTTATCCACTGGGCTAAAATAATGCAGACCAATAACCTGCTCTGGTCGTTGCGCTTTTTCTGCAATCTGATGGATAGGCAGTGAAGAGGTATTGGATGCAAACACGGTTTCTGGTTTAGCATTTGCTTCAATTTCCGCTACCATTTGCTGTTTCAGTGACAAATCCTCAAATACCGCCTCAACAACAATATCTGTCTGTTCGAAACCGCGATAATCCGTCGTTCCCGAAATCAGCATCATTTGTTGAGCACGCTCTGCCGGACGTAATCGTTTTTGCTTCACCCGTTTAGATAATAAATCCCACGTGTACTTTAGTACCTGACTAATACCCTTTTCATTAATATCTTTGATACGCACCGGCAGTTTGCCACGGAGGGTTGTTACATTAGCAATTCCCCCGCCCATCAAACCACCACCTAATATACCAACACGTTCGATTTTCGCGGGCTTCTCTGATGAACCCGTTTCATTTTTCAGTGAAGTTGCAGCAAAAAACAGATTACGTAAAGCGGCAGATTCCCGTGTCATTGCCAGCTCACCGAATGCTATTGCCTCGGCCCGTAAACCTTGGGTCATACCTTTCTCAAGACCTTCTTTGACAACCGCAATAATTCGCTCAGGAGCCGGATAATGCCCACGAGTTTTCGCCAACGTCTTTTTGCGAACGATATTAAACAAAAAATATCGTCCCACCGGCCCAACTAACAATCGCTGTTGCCATGGCAAAGGTTTACGCACCGGAATGCCTTTTTTAACTTTTTCAACCGCGACTTCCAGCAAAATATCTAACGGCACCGCGTCATCCACCACACCGAGCCGCAATGCCTGTTTCGCCCGTAACTGCTTGCCTGTCAGAATTATATCCAGAGCTGAACTGACACCAATTAATCTTGGCAGCCGCTGAGTACCACCTGAACCCGGTAATAACCCAAGTTGAACTTCAGGTAATCCAAGACGGGTTTTATCATCCAGTGAACAAATACGCCAATGACATGCAAGCGCCAGTTCCAGACCGCCCCCTAAACAAGCGCCATGAATCGCTGCTACAACAGGCAAAGGATAATTGGCTATTTGAGAAAATAATTTTTGGCCCTTTTCAGCCAGATCTTGTGCCTCTTCTTTGGTTTGACACTCGGCAATCATGGAGATATCAGCACCGGCAATAAAGGTATCCGGCTTACCGGAAATCAAAATTAATCCTTTAAGGCCGGAAGATTGTTGAGCTTGTTTGAAAACATGCAGAAATTGATCAACAAATTCTGCTTTCAGCGTATTTACCTTTTCTCCCGGTATATCAATAGTGATAACGCCGATTTTGTCCGGCCTTATATCAAAACTGAAAACGGAAGCTGTCTGTTTTGTATCCGCAGTGATGGTTGCAGCGTCATGCTGAGATTGAGCCATTATTCCACCTCCAATACCATAGCTGTGCCCAACCCGCCAGCAGCACAGGCAGTCGTTAACCCCAATCCGCCGCCACGACGACGCAACTCATTCAATACCTGCGTCACCATACGAGCCCCGGTTGCTGCAAATGGGTGTCCATAAGCAATTGACCCACCCAAGACATTAAATTTATCCATGTCGACTTCACCAATTGCCTGAGCACGCCCTAATTTGTTACGGGCAAATTCATCACTGGCGAACATTTTCAGGTTTGCCAGTGTCTGAGCAGCAAAGGCTTCATGCATATCAATTAAAGTCAGATCTTTTAGCATAATACCTGCACGATCGAGCGCTATTGGCGTCGCGTATGACGGCCCCAGTAGCATATCCTGCCAAACATCAATTGCTGAGAATGCATAACTACGCAGATAACCAAGCGGTTTCATTCCCAACGCTTTTGCTACAGATTCACGCATCAATATGACTGCCGCTGCGCCATCTGTCAGCGGTGTACTGTTTGCGGCAGTGACAGTGCCGTGCTTGCGGTCAAATGCCGGACGTAGCTTCTCATAGGAAGTTAATACGGAATTTGTACGAATATTATTATCTTCAAGCAAGGCTTCACGGTATGGCGGGAAATGAGCAGTCATAACTTCATCAACCAGCAGCCCCTGTTCCCAGGCTTTTGCCGCCAGAACATGGGATCGGTGTGCCAATGCATCCTGAGCTTCCCGGCTGATACGGTAAGTCTTCGCCATTTGTTCTGCGGTATCTCCCATACGCAGACCTGTCGAATATTCCGCTACTGCCGGAGATACAGGCAATAAATCCCGAAATTTAAGGCGGCTAAGTAATTTAAGACGCTGTGATAAGGTTTTCGCCTTATTCATATCCACAAGAGTACGGGCCAAAGATTTAGTCACACCAATAGGCAGTACAGAAGAGGAATCTGCTCCGCCAGCAATCCCGATATTCACCGTACCGGCCATAATGCTTTCAGCCACATTGGCAATCGCCTGAAAGCTGGTCGCACATGCACGGGATACACTGTAAGCATCAGTATTGACACTCAATCCAGCACCAAGAACGATTTCACGGGCAATATTTGGTGCTTCAGGCATTTGCACCACTTGCCCAAACACCAGTTGATCAATCTTTTCAGGGGGTAAACCACTCCTGGCCACCAATTCGCTGACAACTGATTTACCCAAATCCACAGCCGGTATGCCATGATACGATGTTGCCTGTTTAGCAAATGGAATTCGTAGCCCGCTGACAATAGCGATACGATCACCTTGCTGTGTCACTTTTGTTAAAGGACGACTCATAACGGCTCCTGAAAGATTATCGTTAACTCAATCAAATTACTGAAAAAAATTTTTAAGCGGCCTGAACAGGTCCGACCTGATAGATCATTGTTAGCGTAATGTTTATAAATAGCAAACCTGAATAAACTAAAAATGAGAGGGAGCGCAACTTTAATTTATTTAATGGCGAAATAATTTCAATACTTCTTAGATAGTGTCGTCATAAAATGCTTAACCAAAGTACGCCTTTGTCACTCCAGGGGGTGCCTGCCCGTAAAATCCAGAATACCGCATGAATAAACAGTCGATTATCATAAGCGATACGTCCTCAGACGCCCTGATAAGTGAGGACAATAAGAATTCAAGCGGGATAATTTCGCAATTTTGTTAAATATTCTTTATATCAGCCAATACTTTGATTTTATATGCAAATATTTCATCGCTTAATCTATTCAGACATCCGACCACGGTCAGCAAATACCGGCTATCTATCAAGATCCCAATGTTTATCGAGGGTGGCCTTTGATCTGCCTGTTACCACCCCCAAAGTTAAATTAGCTAAATCGCCTCTTCGTCCTGTTCACCGGTACGAATACGCACAACACGGGCAACATCAAATACAAAGATTTTACCATCACCGATTTTTCCGGTTTGCGCGGTCTGCATAATGGTTTCAACACAGGTATCGACAATATCATCTGGCACAACAATTTCGATTTTTACTTTCGGCAGAAAATCCACCATATATTCCGCACCACGATACAGTTCTGTATGCCCTTTCTGACGTCCAAAACCTTTCACTTCTGTCACAGTCATACCGGTGATACCCACTTCCGCCAGCGCTTCACGCACATCATCCAGCTTGAAGGGTTTGATAATCGCATCAATCTTTTTCATGAAGTTTTCCTGTTGTTACCAGTTTTTACGACCGAAACCAGAGGTAATCGGGTAGCGTCTGTCTTTACCAAAATTGCGTGGGGTAATACGCGGGCCAACCGGTGCCTGACGACGTTTATATTCGTTGATATCAACCAGACGAATCACTTTACGTACAACTTGTTCATCAAAACCCGCTGCTACCAGTTCCTCAACTGATTTATCTTGTTCCACATAACCCTCCAGAATATCATCCAGAATGTCATATGGCGGTAAACTGTCCTGATCAAGTTGTCCCGGTGCCAATTCTGCCGATGGCGGCCGATCAATCACTCTTTGAGGTATCGCCGGAGAAACAGTATTACGGTATTTTGCCAATTCAAATACCAATGTTTTCGGTACATCTTTCAGCGCATTAAAACCACCCGCCATATCACCGTATAATGTGGAATATCCCACAGCCGATTCACTCTTATTACTGGTCGTCAGTACCAGACGATGGCGTTTATTGGACATCGCCATCAGAATAACCGCACGGCAACGCGCCTGTAAGTTCTCTTCTGTAGTATCTTTGGCAGTACCGGCAAACAGAGGTTCAAATTGTGTCATAAACGCATCAAATACCGGCTCGATCGATACCACATTAAACTCAACACCCAACATATTGGCCTGTTCTTTGGCATCTTCTATACTCATTTCAGATGTATAGCGGAACGGCATCATCACCGCCTGAACATAATCTTTACCCAATGCATCAACCGCAATTGCCAACGTCAGGCCAGAATCAATACCACCAGATAAGCCTAACAGAACACCTTTAAAGCCATTTTTGCGGACATAGTCATGCACTGAAAGGACTAACGCCTGATATATCTGTTGCAATGGCGGTAATTGAGGTGCCGGATTAACCATAGGTTCGATATTCAATTCATTAAAACAGCACTGCTGGATTTGTTCATTAAATGCGGCTAACCGGTGAGTTATTTCACCACTGGCATTGAAGACTTTGGAACAGCCATCGAAAATCAGTTCGTCCTGACCACCAATCTGATTAAGGTAAATCATCGGTAAATCTGTACGCTGGCAATGCTCTTTAATTAATTCATAACGGATATAGGGCTTTTCACGATTATATGGAGAAGCATTGATAGAAAGAATTAAATCCGCACCAGCCAGTTTCAAAGCATCAACCGGCTCATCAAACCATAAATCTTCACAAATCAGCAGACCAAGGTTATATCCCTTGAATGGCACCACACAGCTTTGATCGCTAGCTTTGAAATAGCGTTTTTCATCAAAAACACCATAATTCGGCAACCGCTGTTTAAAATAACGGGCCAAGACTTCCCCTTGCCAGAATAAGGAAAGTGCGTTGTAAATTTCCCCGTCCTGCTCCCAGGGATGCCCAACCAAAATAGCGGTTAGGCAACTGGCAGCCTGTAAACGTGTAAGCTGCTCGCGGCAACGCTGATGAAAATCAGCGCGAAATAATAGATCTTCTGGAGAATAACCGGATAGCGCCAGTTCAGAAAACATCACCAAATCAGCGTCTTGTTGCTGTTGTTCCTGCACTGTTTGCAACATACGTTCGCAGTTGCCTTCAATGTCACCAATCACCCAATTAAGCTGTGCGAGGGCAATATTAAGAGTACGGCTCATACAATTTGGCTCTCCCGGGCCATCAATCTATTTATATATCAATTTTCAGTGTAAAAACTTCCTGAGTAGCAGAAAAGTTATTCTTTAAAATCATTCGCATCTAATTCATGACGCGCCAGTAATTTGTAGAATTCAGTCCGGTTGCGCCCCGCCATACGCGCAGCATGAGTCACATTACCTTTGGTCATTTGCAGTAACTTACGCAGGTAATTCAGCTCAAACTGATTTCGGGCTTCGGCAAAAGTGGGTAACGCCGTGTTTTCCCCTTCCAGCGCCTGTGTAACCAGCGCTTCACTAATAACCGGGGCGGTAGTTAACGCAACACATTGTTCAATGACGTTCACAAGCTGGCGCACATTTCCCGGCCAACTTGCCGCCATCAAACACTTCATTGCATCGGCAGAGAAGCTACGGACAAAAGGTTTATGGCGCTTCGCTGATCCACGCAACAGATGATTCGCCAGTAAAGGAATATCTTCAACCCTGCCATTCAAAGTAGGAATTTTCAAATTAACGACATTCAGCCGGTAGTAAAGATCTTCACGGAATTCATTCTTTGCCATTGCTTTCGGCAAATCACGGTGAGTCGCTGAGATAATCCGCACATCAATATCCAGATCACGGTTACTTCCTAACGGGCGTATTTTACGCTCCTGCAATACCCGCAATAATTTAACCTGCAAAGCCAGCGGCATATCACCAATTTCATCGAGAAACAGCGTCCCGCCCTGTGCCGCAAGAAACAACCCTTCACGACTGCTGACCGCACCGGTAAATGCCCCTTTGGCATGCCCAAACAGTTCTGACTCAAGTAGTTGTTCCGGCAACGCGCCACAGTTAATCGCAATAAATGGCTTTTTCGCCCGTGGACTGGCGCGGTGAATGGCCTGGGCTAACACTTCTTTCCCCGTACCACTCTGGCCGTTTATCAGCACACTCACATCGGATTGAGCGACCATTCGTGCTTGTTCCAACAAGCGCAACATAACGGGACTACGGGTGACTATCTGCTCCCGCCATTGTTCATCACCAGCAGGAGTGGATAACGCCAATGCGCCATCAATCGCTTTATAAAGCGCATCCCGGTCAACAGGTTTGGTCAGAAAACTAAAGACGCCTTGCTGAGTTGCCGCTACTGCGTCCGGAATGGAGCCATGAGCGGTCAGAATAATGACCGGCATACCGGGTTGCTGTTTCTGGATTTCAGCAAACAACGCCATACCATCCATTTCATCCATACGCAAATCGCTGATCACCAAATCGATCTTTTCTTTCGCTAACAATTTCAGTGCTTCACAGCCGCTTTCTGCGGTTGTGACACGAAAACCTTCGCTGGTAAGACGCATTCCCAATAATTTCAACAAACCCGGATCGTCATCAACCAGAAGAAGATGGGCTGGCTTACGCGCTGTCATTGTGCTGCTCCTTTATCTGATTCAGATGTATTACCTGGCTTACTATTTTCGCTAGGTGATGCTATTGCTGGCGTCTCAGTATGTCCATTTGAGCTGCCTGAACCAGTACTACCCTGATTTTGCTTACGGGAAGAGAGCTGACGCTCAATATCTGTCAGGTTTTCCAATTTACGGGACGTTTCCTGTAGTTCAAATTCCAGCTGTGCACGGCTTTCGCGCAGGCGATCAATTTTATTATCCGTATCCGCCTGTAATTTTTGGAATTTTGCCCGCTCCTCCGCAACTGCAATTTGCTGAATCTGCTGTTCGCGCCACAATTTTAATAATGGTCTCAATGGTTCTGGGAATTTCAGTCGGTATTTATTCAGATTTTCAACCATTTTCCGACGTTCAGCCAACGTTGGCCCGGCACTGTTAAGTAAAATACTTTGCCTGAAAGTCAGATCCCAAGTAACCGGAATGATGTATTTCGCTATATTACGGGCTCTGGCTGACGTCAGGAGATCTGAACAGTCGATCAATCGCAGCCAGTAAAGCGCGTTCTCAACCGACTGTGGCGTCTCTATATCCCACATCAAATCACAATCTGCGGCACGATAATCTGTCACCCGCTGTTCTGGGATTACCATCTGGGCAACTGTGGTTAAATCGTGATTAACCGGAGCCTTGACGCAACCCGTCAACAAAAAAGGGGCAAAGATCAGCGGAATTATTCTGAAACCCCAAACTGAAACTCGCGGTAACAAGAGTCTGGCGATAAAAGCGTTTTTCCCAGGCTGCACTGCAATATTCTGCCGATCCGTCTTTTGTACAAAACGGTAAGTAGACCTGTTATGCATTATTTATTCATTCTCAGCAGTTAATGGCAATTCAATACGAAAACAGACGTCAGCAAATTCGCTCTGAATTAATAACAGTTCGCCCCCCATACGCTTAATACAATCCTGCGCAATACTGAGCCCAAGACCGCTGCCTTTCACTGCGCCTTTGCGCTGGAGCGTTCCCTGGTAGAACGGTTCAAAAATCATACTACGTTCTGATTCAGGAATTGGTGTACCTGTATTGGCAACATCAATTTGAACACATTTGCCAATCTGACGACCTGAAACCCAGATGTTACCGGATTCAGCGCCATAGTGCACCGCATTGGAGTAGAGATTATCAATAACCCGCATTAATAGCGTCGGCTCTGCCCAACAAATATCAATATTAAGCTGAATTCCTGTCTGAATATTCTTTGATCTCGCCGGTAAACTGTGTGATAAAACCACTTCATCAACAATTTCCCGTAAAGAAACCTGCTGTTGTTCCGTCGGGCTATCTGCCAGTTTACGGTTATAATCCAGTAATTGCTCGATCAATTGCTGTAAATGTTTACTACTATTATCAAGAATCGCAACCACTTCTTGCTGATCAGCCGTTAATGGGCCTGCAACTTCATCCGCCAATAATTCTGTCCCTTCCCGCATACTTGCCAGCGGCGTTTTCAGCTCATGAGAGATATGACGTAAAAACTCATGGCGCTGTGATTCCAGCCAGGCCAAGCGTTCACTGAGCCAGACAATCCGCTGCGCCAGGGAACGAAGCTCTCTTGGCCCAGGAAAAGAATCTATACGAACCCCCAATGATTGCCCTTCGCCCAGTCGGTTAATCATTCGTTCAATACCTTTAACCGGCCCGATAATCATGCGGGTAAATAACGCAACCAGTAACGCGCTAAGTAGAAACAAAATGAGGCTCTGCCAGCCAAAAAATTGGCCTTTATCAGCAATATCTCTCTGTAGCTGTTCTCCCCGGCTGAAAATAACATCACGGGTGGCCTGTACCATCTGACTATTGGCATCAGAGAATTGTTCAAGCAGCTGGGCGGCGGGTTCGGTGGGTTCACTATTGAGACAAGTGATTTTTGTTAATTGCAGCAGTAAGTTGTCAAGCGTCTTGATATGTTGCTGATCATCAAGTATCGCCATCTGCTCTTTCAACATCTTAGCGTATTGCCGATATTGCCTTTGGTAGAGATTTTCCAGCGTTTTATCCCCCAACACACAATATTGACGGTAACTGCGTTCCATCTCCAGCGCAATCCCCGTCATCGCCTCACTGCGGCGGGCATCTGCCAACGTGGTACGGTTTATATCAGCCGCTTTTTCACTGAGCTGATCAAGACTTTGGTAAGCCTGATAAGCCAAAACCAATAGCGGCAATAACACCAGCCAGAAGGCCATGACAACTAATTGGCGCAATGAGCGCGGAAACAAACGCCATTTTTTCAAGGAAATCATCTCACAACCTGCCAGTACACTTATGCTAACCGACAAAGGGCAGATAGAAAAACCCATCGGCGGGTAAATTTTGCTGCTACTGATAAATAGTTAAGATGCAAACGATCAACAATGGCGCAGGCAGAAACCTGGAATTATGATGGCGGGATAGTCGTTTTTGCTACTACCCCGCCAGTGAGGATAACGCATGCCTGCTGTTTATCTACAGTCAAACATAGGTTGGTGCCTCACTCCACGTGTCGCCCGATGTTTGATAAGGCCCGAAAGCGATATCACTGAGTTGGACGGTAGGCACCTTACTCTGGCATCATTCGATAGTTTATGTGGATATCTCCACCTTGTTGTGGACCGACATAAGAAGTTGAATGAGCAACTGCGCTAACCTAATGCAGTCTCCGTGCCAACATTAAAATTAAAATCATAATAAATTGATTTTATTATTAAAAATAAAAAACTTAACGTTTCAGCTACAAAATACCTTGTTTCTGGCATAAATAAAATTTGTTTTCTGTCGCCAATTACAGACACCTGAAATCATGAAAATAAAAATAGATATAAATCATATAATTAAATGTCTCCTTTTTGAGACGCTCATAATGGGCGTTTGTCGGCTAATTGAGACAATGGCGAAACAGGGCCTGAATTCCTAAGAATTTCCGGTACAAGACTTTCACATTTGAATAATTAGCACTAGTATCATGTCATTGCGGACAAAAACAAAAAAGTCTCTATATCGGAAGAAAATATGTATCAAATTCAAAATTCGCGGATTACAACAATTCCTGCGTTTAAAAAAAAGTTTGAAATGCAGCAAGAACAAATGGCATTGCTGCGCTTGCTATCCTTTGCTGAAAAAGACGTGAAAGCTGGGCGGATAGTGTCATCTAATGAGCTGCGAGATGGTCTGCAAAGCTTGGCAAAAAGCTAAGATTTATGGCGGTTTTTGTTAAAAACCGCCGGACACAATTTACTTACACAGCAATACTACCCTAACTGCTTACGGGCATTACGGAAAATCCGCATCCACGGACCATCTTCGCTCCACTCCTCTGGATGCCAAGAGTTATTCACAGTGCGGGATACCCTTTCTGGATGCGGCATCATCACAGTTGCCCGCCCATCAACGCTGGTGACTGCGGTAATACCATTCACTGAACCATTTGGGTTAGCTGGATAATTTTCCGTGACCTGACCATAGTTATTCACGTAACGCAAAGCCACTAACCGGTTACTTTCAAGCATCTTAAGATGCTGGCTATCGCGGAATTCCACTTGCCCTTCACCATGAGAAACAGCAATCGGCATACGTGAACCCACCATATCTTTCAGGAAGAGTGACGGACTGTCCGTAATTTCCACCAAACTGAAACGAGCCTCAAAACGTTCTGAGCGGTTACGGACAAAACGCGGCCAATGTTCCGCACCTGGGATTAACTCCCGCAGGTTAGACATCATCTGGCAACCATTACAAACACCAAGCGCCAGAGTATCAGGCCGTGTAAAGAAAGCCGCAAACTTATCACGAACACGTTCATTGAACAGAATTGATTTCGCCCAACCTTCACCAGCACCCAGCACGTCACCATAAGAGAAGCCGCCACAAGCGACCAATGTCTGGAACTGTTCCAATCCGATACGTCCAGACAGCAAATCACTCATATGTACATCAATAGCTGCAAAACCCGCCCGGTGGAAGGCAGCGGCCATTTCAACATGGGAGTTAACACCCTGCTCACGCAGAACAGCCACTTTCGGCCTTACCCGCTGCAAAATGTAAGGCGCGGCAATATCTTCTGAAATATCAAAAGTCAGTTTTATATTCAGTCCAGGATCTTGATTATCCCGTTTAGCCTGATGCTCCTGATCTGCACACTCCGGATTATCACGCAGACGCTGCATTTGCCATGTAGTTTCGGCCCACCATAGACGCAGAGTACTGCGATTCTGACGATATACTTCGGTATTGCCGCTAAAGATGACAAAATCATCACCCACTTTGGCCTTACCCAAATAATGCACGCAATCAGCCAATCCATGTTCTGCCAGCAGGTTTTCAACAAATGCTCTATCAGATGAACGGATCTGAACTACAGCACCCAACTCTTCCGTAAACAGTGCAGCCAGAATATCTTCATCAAACACACTGATATCAGCTTCAATGCCACAATGACCGGCAAAAGCCATTTCAGCTAGGGTTACCAGCAAGCCACCATCAGAACGGTCGTGATAGGCCAGTAATTTCTGTTCTGCAATCAGTTGCTGAACCGCATTGAAAAATCCAGCCAATTGTTCGGCACTACGTACATCAGCAGTCTTGTTACCAAGCTGGCGGTAAACCTGTGCCAACGCGGTGCCACCCAAGGTGTTCTTCCCTTGTCCCAAATCGATTAACAACAACGCATTATCGTCATCAGTGGCAAGCTCTGGCGTGACTGTACGACGCACATCTTCCACTCTGGCGAAGGCGGTAATCACCAGCGACAAAGGTGACGTCATTTCATGCTCTTCACCTTGATCATTCCAGCAGGTTTTCATCGACATGGAATCTTTACCCACTGGAATAGTCAACCCCAGAGCAGGACACAGCTCTTCACCCACAGCTTTAACTGCCGCATACAAACCGGCATCCTCGCCAGGATGACCCGCAGCAGACATCCAGTTAGCTGAAAGCTTGATACGTTTCAAATCCTGAACATAAGCAGAAGCGATATTCGTTAGCGCTTCACCAACAGCCATACGGGCAGAAGCGGAAAAATCCAGCAGAGCGATTGGCGCTCGTTCACCCATAGACATTGCTTCGCCATAGTAGCTATCAAGGCTGGCAGTAGTAACAGCACAATCTGCCACCGGGATCTGCCACGGACCAACCATCTGATCACGGGAAACCATGCCAGTCACTGTGCGATCGCCTATCGTTATCAGGAATGTTTTTTCCGCCACAGCTGGCAAGTGCATAATGCGCTTAACAGCTTCCGCCAGATTGATATCCCGGCGCTCAAGGTTTTCACCACTGGCTTTTAATGTACTGACATTACGCAACATTTTTGGCGTTTTACCCAGCAGCACATCCAGCGGCATATTAATTGGCTGGTTATCAAAGTGTTCATCATTCAGCAGTAAATGACGCTCTTCTGTTGCCTCGCCGATAACGGCATAAGGTGCCCGCTCACGCCGGCAAATCTCTTCAAACAGAGGAAGCTGTTCTGGCGCAACAGCCAGTACATAACGCTCCTGAGATTCATTACACCAAACTTCCAGTGGACTCATTCCCGGTTCATCATTAAGAATTTTACGTAGTTCAAACCGTCCACCGCGACCCCCATCACTGACCAGCTCAGGCATAGCATTAGAGAGCCCACCCGCACCGACATCATGAATGAACAGAATCGGATTGTTTTCACCCAATTGCCAACAGCGATCAATCACCTCCTGACAACGACGTTCCATTTCCGGGTTATCGCGTTGAACAGAAGCAAAATCCAGATCAGCATCAGATTGACCAGATGCCATAGAAGATGCCGCACCACCGCCCAAACCAATATTCATAGACGGGCCGCCAAGTACAATTAATTTAGCGCCAACAGAAATTTCACCCTTTTTGACGTGCTCATCACGGATATTCCCCATCCCACCCGCCAGCATGATGGGTTTGTGGTAGCCACGTAATTCACTGCCGTTATGGCTGCTTACTTTTTCTTCATAGGTACGAAAATAACCCAACAGCGCCGGACGGCCAAATTCGTTATTAAATGCAGCGCCGCCCAGAGGGCCTTCAGTCATGATATCCAAAGCGCTGACGATACGATCCGGTTTACCGAAATCCTCTTCCCACGGCTGTTCAAAACCCGGTATCCGCAGATTAGATACCGAAAATCCTACCAGCCCGGCTTTTGGCTTGGCCCCACGACCCGTCGCGCCTTCATCACGGATTTCTCCACCAGAACCTGTCGATGCCCCCGGCCACGGGGAAATTGCAGTTGGGTGATTATGAGTTTCAACTTTCATCAGAATATGGGCCTGCTCCTGATGATAATCATATGAACCGTCTTCCGCACGGGGAAAGAAACGGCCAACAGCAGACCCTTCCATGACAGCGGCGTTATCTTTATAAGCTGACAGGACATAATCAGGTGTCTGCTCATAGGTATTTTTAATCATTTTGAACAGTGATTTTGGCTGCTCCTGACCATCAATAATCCAGTCAGCATTAAATATTTTATGGCGACAATGCTCTGAATTAGCCTGAGCAAACATATAAAGCTCAATATCGGTTGGATTACGCTCCAGTTTCTGGAAAGCCTCCATCAGATAATCAATCTCATCCGGGGCCAACGCCAACCCAAGTTCAATATTGGCTTTCTCTAACGCACTACGCCCTGTTTGCAGAATATCAATGCGTTTTAACGGAGCGGGTTGCTGATGAGAAAATAATTTCTCCGCCTGTTGCAGTTGCGTAAAAACCGCTTCCATCATCCGGTCATGCAACAACGCCGATAACGTTTGCCATTGTGCCTCACTCATTTCATCACACTGAACGTAGTAAGCTAGACCACGCTCCAAACGTACAACCTGAGACAGACCACAATTGTGAGCAATATCGGTTGCTTTCGAAGACCACGGGGAAATGGTTCCCGGACGAGGAGTCACTAACAGTAATGTACCTTGTGGTTCGTGTTCAGCCAGAGAAGGTCCATATTTTAATAATCGTTGTAATTTTGCTAAATCAACATCACTCAAAGTTGCATTAATTTCTGCGAAATGAACATATTCCGCATAAATATCATTGATCGGAAGTTGCTGTTCCTGACACACAGAAAGGAGCTTGGTGATACGAAATACCGATAAAGCGGGTGAACCACGCAGAATTTCCATAGTAATACATTCTCTCATCTTAGAAGCAAAGCCTGACTGATGCCTCAGGGGGAAACGGGCACATTATAGAGGATTGCGACCAGTGACGAAACCGTTTGCGTGACGATTATTAATGCTAATTATTTTAGCGCCAGGTTATGCAAATGGTATCAATTAAGTTGCGTCGCAAGTTTTTGTTCCGCAAAATGCTCAATCACTGGAAATTTAGCCATGATAATATAACGCGTTTTTACATCGCACCACACCGCGCTATACAGAGATAACCATTTGAATAATATAAAAATAAATTATTTCGTTATCATTGTTATCGCTCTTTTTTCTGCCGCAATTATCAGTCTGAACATCAGTTGGCCGAATAAACAGCAGGAGCAGATTAACAGGATCGTGACCAGGGGAGAGCTACGGATCAGCACAATCAGCTCACCTCTGATTCATCTTACAAGTAAAAAAGAACCAAATGGATTTGATTACGAGTTGGCGAAACGCTTTGCTGATTATCTTGGCGTTAAATTGGAAATCAAATTCAGAAAAAATTTCAACCAGTTATTTGACGATCTGGAAAAGGGTGACGCTGATTTTTTGGCTGCCGGTCTTACCTATAATGAGGAGAGACTGGAGCAAACCCGCACTGGTCCAGCTTACTATTCTGTTTCTCAACAACTGATTTACCGCAAAGGGACTCCACGTCCCCGCTCTTTTAAGGACTTGAAAGGAAAATTGCTGGTCACTTCCGGTTCAGCTCATGTCAATACGCTGAAAAAGATAAAAGAAGAGTCTTACCCAGAACTTGAATGGGATGAGACACAGCAATACAACACTCGGGAATTACTGGAACTGGTATCAGAAGGCAAACTGGATTACACCTTGGGCGACTCTATCAATGTCGCGTTGCAACAGCGTACTCACCCTAATTTAGCTATTGCTTTTGATATCAGTGAAGATAATCCTCTGACGTGGTATTTAAAGCGTATTGATGATTACAGCCTTTATGCCGCCATGCTGGATTTTTTCAGCCAGATGACGGAAGAAGATGTGATGCCACGGTTGGAAGAGAAATATTTTGGTCATGTCGGCTCATTTGATTATTTCGATACACTCTCTTTTCTCAGTGCAATTGATCATATTCTGCCTACTTATCAACCTCTGTTTGAGAAATACTCCGGCGAAATCAGCTGGCAACTCCTGGCTGCCATTGCCTGGCAAGAGTCTCATTGGGACCCGCAGGCAACCTCTCCCACCGGGGTTCGTGGCCTGATGATGTTAACCAGCCCGACGGCTAAAGGATTAGGTGTTATTGACCGCCTTGATCCAGAAGAAAGTATTAGGGGAGGCGCAATCTATTTGCAAAACCTAATGAAACGACTGCCTGAAAATATCCCTAAAGATGAGCGAATCTGGTTTGCACTGGCTGCTTATAATATGGGCTATGGTCATATGCTGGATGCCCGTAAACTAACGGCATCACAGAAAGGGAATCCCAATAGCTGGCTTGATGTCAAAGCCCGAATCCCCCTGTTAAGCCAGAAAAAATACTACACCAATACCACCTATGGATACGCCCGTGGGCATGAGGCTTATCGCTATGTCGAAAATATCCGCCGTTATCAGCTTAGTTTAGTCGGCTATTTACAGGCCAAAGAAAACCGGAAGAAATTAATTTCTCAGGAAGAAAAAACAAAAATAAACAATTAACTGCTATCCCAATAGACTCTTAATCAACAATTTTTGTTGATTTTCTTCCTGCTGTTTTCTGGCGGCTTTTAACGCTTTATGTTGTTCCCGACGTTGTTTGAAAAAAGCACTCAACATCGTGGAACACTCTTCAACAAGTACGCCGCTTGTAATTTCAATCTGATGATTCATACCCGGATGACGCAATATATCGATCAAAGAACCGGCAGCACCCGTTTTCATATCGCTGGCACCATAAACCAGTCGCTGGATACGGCTATGTACCATAGCGCCAGCACACATAATACAAGGCTCAAGGGTGACATATAAGGTAGTATTCAACAGACGATAATTTTGTAACTTCCCTCCCCCTTTTCGTAATGCAATAATTTCTGCATGAGCAATAGGATCATGCGCAATAATAGATTGATTCCAACCTTCCGCAAGGATTTGATTATCAGCGACCAATACAGCGCCAACAGGTATTTCCCCCTGCTCCCATGCTTTTATTGCTCGTTCCATAGCCTTCCGCATCCAATATTCATCACTATATATTTCAGTCACTGCCGTATCTCACTTGATTACATCAGGGATAATTATAACGATTTATTTTACCTATTTTCCAGATATATTTTCTTATCATTATACAGGTAACATATACCCGAAACTATTTGATATATTCGCCATAGCTGCATCTTATATTATCTTTAAATAACATTTGGCGGATTCGACTATTAAGAACATTATTCACGCAGAAATATCGAAGTGCAAAATTAACACAATCATATAAACACTCAATAAAGTAATTTTAATAATAATGCTATTAAAAAACACAATAGAAAATTATACTTACTTAAAGAAATTAATTTATCTGATTGGGAACAAAAATATCCTCACCCAAGATCACACACCTAAAATAGCTAAAACACATTTGTCAAAATAAACAACTTGTCACAACACTAAAACATAAAATTATTCATAACATAATGATAATATTTAATTTAGATATATTTTTAATTTAAAAACATTAAAATACTTATCACTACAAATCACACATAAATAGTTAACCTCCTAAGCCAAAAGAATATTTCATCATTTACCCCAAACCAGACTATAATTGACATTAGTGGTGAGAAATTATTTCCACAATAATTTAATATGTTTCTTATGAAGTACATTACTTAATTTAAGGAGTATATATGAGCCCAAAAAATGATTTTAAAGCTTTCTCTACTGGTAATAATGCGAATGTAGTGAGTCAAGAAAGATATGAAGATAGTCTGAGTTTGTATAATGGATTTCCACCAGAAGGCATTATCATTCATGTTTTAAATAAGGCGCTACGTCAATCATCAACCATATCCTCTGTTGTGGCTAATTTTATTGCGACACAATCTGGCGATGATGTTCTGGATGATGGTGATATAGCAAAACTCACGGCTCAATTAAATAGAGCATTAGAACAAAAATTTATAACTAAAATTTCCAATTACGCATTGGAAAAGGCACAAAACGGTGCAGATATTCCTGATAAAAATGTATTTTTGAAAAATATAGGCTTAAAAGAAGCAGCGAAACGGGAGGTGGGAACTGGGGTTAATCAAATTCCAGATATGTCGTCTTTCAGCGTAAACCTGAAACAGACCGGTTGGCAAAAATTACCTTCGGGTTTAATTGAAATGTGGGGATTTGTACTAGTTGACGGCAATGGCTCTATCGAGGCTGGGTATCTAAATAATTTCCCAATACCATTTCCGAACGAATGTTTTAATATTACGTTAACTCACGCTGGTTATAATCCCCAAGATGCCGGAATATGTTCAGTACATGTCGTAAATCAAAGTCAGTTCCGATGTTATAGAAGTCCTACTAATCATGTTCCACCTATTGGAGCATATTTTAAGGCCATAGGATATTAATTTGAAAAAATCGAAACATTGTGATTGTTTAATTATATATTTGGTGAATAATTATGAATGACAAAAACTATATATTTAGTGCATTAAATAAAGCATTTTATCCTATAGCTTAAAGAATGGAAAAAATACCGAGTAATACTTAACCGGGTTGATATTTCAAAAGCGCCGGAAATTGATTGACCGATTCTACCATCATCGTAACTAATAACGAGACCGGGGTTAGCATAACACCCGGTCTTAATCGTTGGATTTATATATATTTATAAAAAAAACATTAAAATAATTATAGCTATAGATTTGCATAAAAGTAATGCAATACCCCATCAATTTAGATTGATAAAAATTCAACCAACCAACACCACCAATTATATAAAAATAGTTAACCTTATAAGTCAGAATAGTATTTCATTATTATTTTTCCAAATTAAACTATGACTGACGTTAATAGCCCTAAACTTTAAGGATAATACATGAGTCAAAAAAATGATTTTAAGGCTTTTTCTATTAATGATAATGCAAATGTAGTAAATCAAGAAAAATATGAAAAAGAGCAAAATTTGCAAACTGAGTTTCCAGCAGGGGATATAGACAAACTCACCACCCAATTCAAGGAAGCCTTGGAACAAAATAACACAACAGAAGTTCCCGATGCCTCATTAACACAAAAAGGCATTATTCAACTCACTGACCAAACAGGCGAAAGTAATACACTCGCAGCAACTCAGAAACTGGTTTCCGATGTAAATAATAATGCCAATAATCGACTGGCAAAAGACCAAAACGGCGCAGACATTCCAGATAAGGCTGCGTTTGTAAAGAACCTTGGTTTAACAGATACCACAAAAATAACGGTAGGAAATAAAGAAAATCAGGTACCTGATATGTCGTTTTTCACCGCCAGCCTGGATCAGGTCGGCTGGCAAAAATTGCCTTCAGGTTTAATTGAGATGTGGGGAATAGCATCAGTTAAAGGCAATGCTTATGCTGAACCCGGTGCTTTAAATAACTTTCCAATCCCATTTCCGAATAAATGTCTCAACGTCACATTAACTCACGTTGGTAACGCCCCTCAGCATGCTGGCACATTTTCAATAATGACGGTCAATAATGCCCAATTCCAATGTTTTAGCAGTATTGCAAATTTACAAATTCCTGTAGCAGCATTTTATAGAGCAATAGGGTATTAATATGAATGATAAAAACTATGTATTTAGTGCATTAAATAAAGCATTTTATCCAATATCATTACAACAGGATTACCGTGAAGCAGACTCATGGCCAACCGATCCTATCTTCGTTACTGATAACACATTTAGTCAATTTTCTAGAACACCACCAGAAGGAAAAATACTTTCCGCTGGTGAAGATAACCTTCCTTGCTGGGCAGATATTCCCCCAGCAACGAAAAAGGAGTTAATATCTATAGCGGAAATCCAAAAAACTCAATTGTTATCTCTTGCAAATGAAAAAATAGCGCCGCTTGTTGATGCGGTAGAGCTTGATATGGCAACAAATGAAGAAATATTCTTACTTAAAGAATGGAAAAAATATCGGGTGATACTTAGCCGGGTTGATACATCAAATGCATCCGAAATTGACTGGCCGATTTTGCCATTAGCGTAACTAATAAAAAGACTGGGATTAATGTAACGCCCAGTCTTAATCACTTTATTTATTCTGGCATTTTTTATCCACTCAACATCAAGAATCACTAAAATATCAATAGTGCATTATATTATTCTTATTAAACAAGAATAAAAATAAAAATATTGTCAAATGGCTTAGATATATTTTCAATTCTAAAATATTAAACTACCCATTCGCCCTAATCATATAAAAAGAGTTAACCTTATAAGCCAGAATAATATTTCCTTATTCTCCTTACGAACTAAACTATGATTGATTTGAATTTCCAAAAATCATTTTTACAATAATCCAATGTGTTGATCATAAAATACTATTATTTAAGGGAAATATATGAGCTCCAAGAATGATTTTAAAGCGTTTTCTATTAGTAATAATGCGAATATAGTGAGTCAACAACTATACGAAGTAAGTCCAAGTTTACAAACTGGATTTCCACCAGAGGGTATTACCACTCATGTGTTAAATAAAGCATTACGTCAGTCGTCCACAATATCCTCTGTCGTCGCTGATTTCATTGCGACACAATCTGGTAATGATGTTTTGGATGATGGAGATATAGCCAAGCTCACCGCCCAATTCAATAGAGCATTAGAACAAAAAATTAAAACAAAAAATCCCGATGCCTCATTAACACAAAAAGGTGTCGTTCAGCTTACGGATGTAGTTGGCAATAGTAATACACTGGCTGCAACTCAGAAACTTGTCTCAGATATAAATAATAACATTAACAATAGAATTAACCAGCTGCCAGATATGTCATTTTTCACCGCAAGCTTAAATCAGTCCGGCTGGCAAAAATTGCCTTCGGGTTTAATTGAAATGTGGGGAATAGCAATGGTTTCTTTAGGTGGAAATCCTAATGGAGGATACCTGAATAACTTTCCAATACCATTCCCAAATAAATGTTTTAATATCACGTTAACTCACAATGATTGGGACCCTCAAGCGGCAGGAATATTTGGGGCATCCGTAGTAAATCAGAGCCAGTTCAAATGTTACAGAAGTTCTACCCATCATGCTCCTAATGTTTATACATATTTTAGGGCAATAGGATATTAATTTAAGAAAATATTTTAATTATAAAATTACAATTGGCAGGTTATTATGAATGATAAAAACTATGTATTTAGCGCATTAAATAAAACATTTTATCCAATACTATTACAACAGGATTACATTGAAGCAGGTTCATGGCCAACCGATCCTATCTTTGTCACTGATAACACATTTAGTCAATTTTCTGGAACACCACCAGAAGGAAAAATACTTTCCGCTGGGGAAGATGGCCTTCCTTGCTGGGCAGATATTCCTCCAGCAACGAAAGAAGAATTAATATCTATAGCGGAAATCCAAAAAACTCAATTGTTATCCCTTGCAAATGAAAAAATAGCGCCGCTTGTTGATGCGGTAGAGCTTGATATGGCAACAAATGAAGAAATGTTCTTACTTAAAGAATGGAAAAAATATCGGGTGATACTTAGCCGGGTTGATACATTAAAAGCATCGGAAATTGACTGGCCAATGTTGCCATCATCGTAACTAATAAAAAGACCGGGGTTAGATCACTGGGCCAAGACATACAAGAAAAATGTATTTATTTACATACTGTAAATCCAGGTATTTCTTTGCCTTTACAAATATCTCCGATTGATAATGTTGCGGCTAGTGCTGAGGATATAGATTAAAAGGATGGCTCATTGTGCATTCGTCAGATGGAGGATTAAAGTTATCTATAAGTAAAGGAGATTGATCTAACATTACAGCAATCTATATTTATGATTAGAATTATGGGCTGCATGGCAGCCCTTTTTTTTCATTTTACTTTTTTATGAAATAATTTCCGACTCTATTTTATAGAGATATTTATATATATTTATGGAAAAATATGAAACGAATATAGTAATAGAGATACATAAAAAGAACACGATACATCCATCAATTGGTATTGTAGGTAATCATTATCTAATGATTTCTGTGATCATTAGATAATATACCACCACTATCCGTGAGGTCATGAAAAAAACCAACCTCATTATTCTGAATGAGGTTGGTCGGCGGTCTGAGCCTGCCAAATTGGAAAGCTTTTTTAAATCACTAATCACTGATTGACATTATTCTTCACTGGTTTTGATGTAGATGCTCTTAACCTGAGTGTAAGAATCCAGCATCATTTTGTGTGTCTCTCTTCCAAGACCCGATTTTTTGTAGCCGCCAAATGGCGCATGAGCTGGCAGCTCATGGTAAGTATTCACCCACATACGACCCGTTCTGACAGCTTTGGCTACACGTAATGCGCGGTCGATATCCTGTGTCCAGACAGCGCCAGCCAAGCCATAATCAGAATCATTTGCCATTCTGATCACCTCTTCTTCTTCACTGAATGGAATGACGGTCAATACAGGGCCAAAAATTTCTTCGCGTGCTACCTGCATTTCATTAGCCACATCGGTAATGATAGTTGGTTGAATAAAGAAACCATCATCATAACCTTCGCCAGTAATCCGTTTGCCACCCGTCAGGATAGTTGCACCCTCTTTTTTCGCAATATCGACATAGCTGAGAATTTTTTCCATTTGTTCCTGGCTGACCTGGCTTCCCATCTGTGTTTCTTTTTCCAGTGGGTCACCAACCCGGACAGATTCAAATTCTGCTTTTAGGGAGTTGAGGAATTCATCATGAATATCTTTATGCAGGAATAACCGGGAACCTGATTCACACGCTTGCCCTTGATTTAGCAAAATAGCTTTGGCCGCATATTTTACGGCTTTTTTCATATTGGCATCAGGGAAAATAATATTGGCTGATTTACCACCAAGTTCCAATGTGGCAGGGATAAGCTTTTTGGCCGCAGCTTCGGCTACGGTATAACCTACTCTGGTGGAACCCGTGAATGCCACTTTTTCGACATCTTCATGGTCCAGAATAGCTTGACCGACGACAGATCCCCGACCGGTAACAATATTGACCACCCCAGCTGGCAGGACTTTATTCAGTATCCGACCCAGTTCAAGCAGTGTGATGGGGGTCATTGTTGCTGGATTAATCACAATGGTGTTACCCGACGCAAGAGCCGGAGCCAGTTTCCATGCTGCCATCAATAACGGGAAATTCCAGGGAATGACCTGTCCGACAACACCAATGGGTTCACGGATCACCAGGCTGAGTGTATTACTATCGAGAACTGAAGCTTCATCGGTATGGGCACGGATCACACCGGCAAAATAGCGGAAATGGTCAATGGAGGCAGGGATATCCATATTCCGGGACTCATTTAGTGGCTTGCCGGTATCTAGCGATTCAAGAATAGCAAAACGTTCTTGTTCTGCTTCCAGCAAGTCAGCTATTTTCAGTAAAACGGATTGTCTTTCGATTGCGGAGGTTTGACTCCAAGTGGGAAACGCTTTTTTCGCGGCACTGACAGCAAGATCAACATCCTCGGCATTACCGGATACATATTTAGCCAACAATTCTCCTGTTGACGGGTTAAAACTTTTAGCTGTTTCTTTGGATACACTATCGACCCATTGCCCATCGATAAGCATTTTATAGGATTCAACAGGCCACATCTCTTTCTCAATATCATGTAATCGTTTCATTAACATACTCCGGTTACTTTGGTTTAAGAATATAGTGATAATTAGAATCTATTTCATTAGGTTATTTTATTTACCATGATTATTAATAACGCTATTAAGATAGCCTCTTAATATGGTTTCAGTGTGTGAATATTCGTGTACTTTATATTTATTGTCTAACCAAGTTTATCTTGTCATATTTTATATTTCTAGCACCAGTATAGTAGAGTACAAAATAATGGATGTCTATTAGCATGTTATATAAAATATCATGCATATTCACGAACGGAAATTATAAATAAACAGTGAAATTAAATATCCGCTGGAATACTCCAACGGATTGAAAGGAAATCTTATTTTGCTGTGACCCAGAATACTCCGCTACCATCAAGGGCGGTAAAGGTTTTATGCAGATATAAACTGTCGGCTTGTGGATCGATATCTTCGAATAGATTCGGGTGCAGGAATTTCGCTATAACTTCAACGGCAATAATGTTAAACGGCGTATCGTAATATTGGTGATACAGTGCGATTACCCGCTTTTCGCGGAATGCTCTTAATACGTTCAGTTTTGGTCGTATCAGCAGTTTTTCCAGCCGTTCCTGTGACTGTTTTAGATTGCCGGTATAACCCAATGGCACTGAAAGGCTTTCAGGGCGAACTTGGTCCCAATCTGCGGCGGTCATCAGATAAAATTCAGGATTGCTGACGATTAATTGTTCTTCGTTTACCTCTCCACCCATAGCTGGGAACCAACGGGCACCGAGATTATCACCCCCTGCGGCAGTAACAAATTCACCAAAATTGCCATTACCGAAAGTTTTACAGCAATGCTCCGCGCCAAACATTCCTGCATGGCGTTCGATAAACACAGGAGGCCGCTGTTCTTTGCCCAGCGTACCAATTCGTTCATTAATTGTTTTCATCCTCTCCTGATAGAAAGCAATAAATTTTTGTGCGTTTTCTTCCTCGCCGAATACTTTCCCAAGTAACGTCATACTGGGAACAGTATTTGCCAGTGGATATTGCCGGAAATCGATAAAGATAACGGGAACACCGGCTTTCTCAAGTAAAGTAATGGTTCTGCTATCATTGAGTTTGGCTTGGAGGCCAATATCAAAAATAACCAGATCGGGTTTATAAGTCAGAGCTTTTTCAACACTGAAATCGCTTTGATAAGGGTTAGGAAAGACGGGAATATTTCGTAACTGCGGGAAGTCTTTCTCATAAGCGGTTGCCAAGTCTGGCGATTTGATTTCTAGTGCATTATCCCAAGCGATAATACCTTTAAGCGGATTATCAGGATGAAGAATATTCAAAGCAATCAATACCCGACTGTCAGCCAGCATAACCCGACTGACCGGTGCATCAACCTTAACCTCCCGGCCGGCGACATCCTTGACGATAATTTCTTTTGCCTGAGCAAAAAAAGGCAATAGTATCAATATGGCCGTCAGAAAATATTTTGCAGTACGGTGGATGACTGACATTATTTCTCCTTTGATTAGAATAGTTAAGTAAGGCAATAAACGCAGGTATGATCTCATCTGATTGGTCCAAATCTGTTAATGTTAAACCCGGAATGATAATGATAACAATTTATATTAATCAAATGGTTTTAGTATCTATGGTAAACAATATTTTATTTTTGCAATAATAACAATCAATTAAGTGATATTTTCTATCCGGTCAACTTATGCTCCTGCCTTAAAATACCTCTGCTTTTCGACGTTGCGCCAGATCAAACAAAGGTTAAGTTGTAGCGAACTCCTGCGGGTAATGGGTGTGCTTACGCGCAAGGGATGTGTGGTAAAACAGCTGAAGCCGCTGACTTACAAGATATTTTGACAGCTTGATAAATCGTTGTCAGGGAGTTCTGGCAAGGAGAAATTGTTTTGGAATAGAATAAATAAAAATTTTCATTTTATTCCTATTCTTTATCCGTTTAGCTAATTATAAACGGTTTATTGTTTCGGCTTCTGTTATTATTCCCTTGTTTGATATTCTGCGGGGGTGAATATGAAAAAGTTGTTAGCAATTTGTTTGTTCGGATTTGTATTAGCGGGCTGTGATAACCAACCTAGAATTGATGCTTCTAATGAAATTGCGTTGAAAATGTCCATTGAGAAGGTAAGAGATGCGCTGCCAGGTGATAAAAAAGCTAAGTTTGATGAATCAATTCAGGCAGCTATGTTTAATAGCATTGATTTTAATGACTTGGCGAAATCAGGGGCTAATGGCGACATAAAAGAATTGAAACGAAAATTTTATAAATCCTTGGATGGTAAAACGGCTGACCAACTGATTACTGAAGCTGAAGGAATTGAAGCTAAGAAATCAAAATCAGAAAATAAATAATTCCTTCATGGGATTATTTGTATTAAACGGCAAAAGGTGAAAATCTATGCCGTTTTTTATTATCGCCAGTGAATTAAATGAAACCTAAACAAGCTAACTATCAATCTTGAATTATTTTGATTTTTACTTATAATCTGTGCCGCATTCTAAGTGCAGTATCTCGTTAGGCGAGGCTCCTATACAAACACAGGTTGCTGATCTGACGACGTCGAGAGACGCCCAAGATTAGGACAGGATATATCGAACCAAGGTGTATCCCCATGTAACTTTCTGAGAATTCAGGATACGTTGTATAGTGCTAAAACTGAGACGTGGAGATAGCTGTTGCATTCTCTCATCTGGTTTCGCCCCTATGTGAGTACTGTTTGAAGTTCACAACAGTAATAGGGACTAACATCATGAAAGTCACATCCCATGAAAAAGTGGATGTATTAGCTATAGCTAATCATTCCATTAATGAAAAAAACGCTGATCAACAGCAGAAACATCAATTGAAAAATGAAGATGCAACTGTCAGTGCATATATGAGCCAATGTTTTATTTCTGTATCTGTTGCTGACTCTGTTTTATCGGTAAAAAGCAATCTGATTGATCAGCTTGAAGGAGAACAGATCCCAACCTATTTATATGTTATTGATGATGAAGGTTATCTGAATGGCATATTACCGGTGAAGGTGTTATTGACGGTAGCCGATGATTTATTTGTATCAGATATTATGAGGCAAAGTTATTTTTCCGTATCACCGGAACAGCCGCGTCATGATGTTCATAGTTTGATAAATCACAGTGGCATGGATAGTGTACCGGTTATTCATTTTGGCAAATTAGTGGGAGTACTGCGACCACAGGATATTGCTGAATTGATCGAAGATGAAAATACATTAGATGCTCATTTGCAAGGGGCAACCTTACCTTTGGATGAACCTTATCTCAGCACCAGCCCGATAACATTATGGCGTAAGCGGGTTGGTTGGTTATTGCTGTTATTTGTTGCGGAAGCTTACACCAGCGCGGTACTTAAAGCTTTTGAAGATCAACTGGAAGCAGCAATTTCTCTGGCATTTTTCATTCCGTTATTAATCGGAACCGGGGGCAACAGTGGTACACAGATTACCTCAACATTAATCAGAGCGATGGCATTGGGGGAAGTGAGTTTACGTAATTTATGGGCAGTGTTACGTAAAGAGGTTTCCGCTTCATTTTTAGTGGCTGTAACAATTGGTTTTGCCGCGCTTATCCGTGCCTGGATATTAGGTGTAGGCATTGAGGTAACAATTGTTGTCAGTTTGACCATCATTGCGATTACCGTCTGGAGTGCTATTGTTTCTTCCATTATTCCGATGGTATTGAAAAGGCTTTCTATTGATCCGGCTGTTGTATCTGCGCCTTTTATTGCCACGTTTATTGATGGTACCGGTCTGATTATTTATTTCGAAATAGCTAAGTTAGTGATGACAGAGCTGGCTTAATATTATCAATAAGGTGCCCATAATAATTGGGCATCTTATTGGCTGGATGTGAGTTATTTCCATAATTCTTGGCAGTGAAAGTAGTTAATTTCTTTATTTTTAAGATTATTATGGTATATTTTAAATGATTGTAAATAAACTAAGTTAAGATTAAAAAATACATTTCACATCTACTCGATTCTATTGTTCAAGAAGTATTGCTAGTTTTACATACTCAAAGCCGATGGATTCAGGATCTTTTAAATCTGGGAAAACGCAATAAGTTTCATTTTCCCCACATCCTGTTTTATTTAAAAAAATATAGCCATATTTTTCCATCAACATTGCTATCCAGATAACATATTGTTGTTTACCTTTTTCGAGATCAAAAAAAGTCACACGTTCATCAAGAGACGTTAATGTTCTACTATTTAATAACGCGCGTAAAACATCCTTACCAATACATTTATCATCGGCATCAAGAGACAATATATAAAGATTATAAATTGGGTCTCTACGAGTTTTACCAAGACCGGAGTAAGTCTCAATAAGTAAAAATTCATTAGTGCTGTAGCAACTAGCCCAATAATCTTGATCTTTGTTAAACATCATCGTTTCACCTGTGTCACTATTACCTTAACACCTTGATTCTTTCCGTATTCAATGGCCCTGTTTATTTCAGTCCATTGTACTTTCGTTGTATTGGCTAGCAACTCAGTAGTATCACACAATAAAGTTAAATATTTTTTTAGCCTTTCATCTAGGTGGTCATTGTAATTAACTGATAAATCGTCCGTATCCATCGTGCCAAGAGACTTTTGGTTAAGAATGAGTAAACCGGCAGATTCTACCGCTTCTTTGGCTATCAGGGCACCTTTTTCCCTGGCGGGCAGGGCGTTATATAACCAAGATTGAGAGTAAGTGCTAAAGAGTTCCCTATCTTGTGATAGGGAATCTGTATTAGGAAGATAGGCACTATAATAGCGGTCACTCAATAGCAATTGAGTGACCGGCTAGTCCTTAATACATCAGGCTATTACACTTAATCTTAATAAAAATCTTCGCGTTTAAATTTCTTTCCTGTTGGTTCAAGTTCATCAGGCTCAAAACATACAACATATTCGTAGCCATCAACTCTGGCAGCATAACCATAAAGTATACCGTCTTCTTCGCTTATTCCAACAATAACACCATTCCTACCAATGAATTCTGGGCGACCTTTAGAAGATACTATTTTAACTTCTTGAAAAAAATCTATTTTATTTATCATTTATGTGTAATTTTCCCATCAAGTGAAACATTTAAGTGTTTACCATCTCTACTCGCCCAGCCTAGTTGAGCTTTACCTTGTGATGAAAGTTGGACATCCCATTCAAAAGGTTGTCCTTGAGTTCTGGAAGGCCCTTTTGTCCATTCGTTACCAAACTTATCTATATAGCCTTTATTTATACCTCTACGTAAAGGCGAATTAGGAATATAATCTTCTGGTGGAACAAATCTAATTTTACCTTCTGTTGGCAATTGGACATATTTCAGCCGCCCCTTAATAGACCACAGTTGCCCTGCACCCATTGAGCTATAAGGATTAAATGTTGGTTCTTTTATATATTCAAGTGGGGCTTTTACCGCTACTTTAGCAAACTTATCGGCAGCATGGGTAGTAACCC
>NZ_PUJU01000002.1 GCF_011189505.1 Photorhabdus tasmaniensis | reverse complement strand
AAACAGAGCAAATCACCTATGTTAAAGGAATAAAAAAGAACTCTGACTTATTTATCAAAATGTTAGATGAACTGAATCATCAATATCCCCATGCGGAAACCCTCACATTAATCCTGGATAACTACGGTATTCATAAAAGTCAGAAGGTAAAGGACTGGCTGGCATGACATCCCAAATTTACCCTGTTGTTTTTACCGGTCTATTCACCGTGGCTAAACAAAATAGAACGGTTATGGCAATCGCTCCATGAGACAATAACGCGAAATCATTGTTGTCAATTTATGTGGCAGTTACTGAATTATGTTGATGCCTTTTTGGTATCGTTTTCATCACAACAAAAGCCAGGAAGACAAAAAATGGGTGTAGCACAATTATGAAACCTTATTTATTTCTCGGAAGAAAATATTAGAAATAATGATTAACCAAACTTAAGTCTACTTTACCCCCCCAACAAAATAATATCCTTTAAAATAATTTATAAAAGAACACACATCATCAACTCAAGCTTTAAAAAGACGCATAACAACATTTACCTTGTTATTCACCATTAATATTTCATAACGAAATGTAATTATTCAAATAATATGTTTTCATTGTAATTATTAACATAAAATCATATATGTTAACACTATTAAAACCAAAATATATTTTATGAAATTAATTTCAAAATTTACAATTATATATTCACATGAAAATTATAGAACACAAATAATCACCTAATATTTAAATAGAATGTCCGTTGAAAAATACAAACCAGAAAAAATGAGATAAATCATCTATCGCACACTATACCTATTCGCCAATTTCAGCTTACTTTCCATGCAAATGATTTATTAATAGTAATACCCAGAATCAATAACGCCTCTGAAAATAGATTATTAATTTCACCTATTCAAAGAGATAGAGATAAACGCCAATATTATTTTTTGATTATCGTTATACCTTTGCTTATTATGATTCTAACCATTTAGAGGAAATATATTATTGGTGGCATTTTAACAGCATCAATAATTATATAACACAGATAAACTTTTAATATAGATTACAATTACCAATTACCTTATATTTCTTCGGCGGCAAAATTATTTCCCCGCACATTTGAGTAATAAGAATTTATTTTTAACTACATTAAACTATAGGATTAATACAATGAACTTTACACATCCTTCTGTAACTGGTGAAGTGGCAACAGAGAGTAAAACCGAGCAACCTTCTCCTTCTCAGGCTCCTAATTATTATTTCGCTGTTGGCACCGTAACTTCAGTTCAAGCTGCACCTGATCAAAACCAATTGCAAATTAATGTTACTATGCAATTCCCTAACGGCAAATTTAACTATATCTTATGGTGGAATGCGCAAGACTACAGAGGTAACGCACTCTATCATCTTCTTTTGAATGCTTGCGGTAGTAACAAACGTGTGAATATAACCTCTTCATCAGTCGTTTCTCCTGGTGGTTACAATTATATCTACAACGCAACATTACTGGCTTAATATAAAGTTATAAACGACTAGGTAGCGGCGTCAAATACCACATTGTTACTATAAAATTTGACACAGTATTTCTTTGGTAGAATAAGGTTTATATTTATTTAAAGCCAAAATAAGCTTGTTACCAAATACTCCTTTCTCCAGGCAGAACCGAAAGTTCAAGGTTCCGCCTGTTTTGATATTATTTCTTATAATCCATCGCAATAAACAATAATTTATTTTCAACAATACTAATTTTAATTTCCCAGCTCAACATTTACTTAATTTAAATATTATGTAAAATAAAAACAATAACAGCTAAAAAACTAATTCCAATATATTTATTCACCATATATTTAATAACGAAAACAACCATGTATTAAAGTAATTTCATGAGTTCTATTTTACAGTTAGAATGTTTTAATTTATTAATAATTAATTTCACATCTAACACTATCTATAAAACAATAAAAAAACAATTTAAAGCTATTTTCTTGACAAGCATCAATAACACTTACTACTATTTTTAGTGCATGAATATCTATTTTTCTTTTATTTACTATCCTTTATAATAATAGGTGATGACATGTCAACAGAAAATCAGCGTATTAAAAAACCATCCTCAGGTTATGCAACGGATCATTTCTATAATGGAGCATGGCACAGAGCCGTCAAATTCGTTGAGGGCAGTGTTGAATTTTTTGATGTTTACGATGTTATTTTTGAAGGAATTACTCACCAATCCCCACCGATATTAGTTTCTGAGAATATTATTATTATTCCCTTAGAAAAAGATGAAGTCGCATGGAACAGTAAAATAGAAATATATGGCGCTATTGGCACTGGAGAAAGTGAGAAAATTTTTTCTGATGGTGATGCCGTCCGACCTTTTGCTGGTGAACTTGATACTTCAAATCCTGATGAACCACTGGTCATTTTCGAAGGAGGCAATGTTAGTCGTTTTTCCAATTACACAGCCAGCGTCAATGGCTTTGAATATGGCGGCTTGATTATAGATCCACAGAGAAATTCAATATCACTATTGCACCCTCTGGAAACTGGGAAGCTGCGCGTATTTGGTAAAACTGAAACTGGCAAAAATGTCACCGTCTTTGAAAAAGATACTGAAGGTGAAAATAAACCGCTTAATGGATGGGTAGAGCTCCATGATGTAGCGACATGTATTCTATTCAGAAGTGGCGATTTGACTGAATTTGCTGATAGTTATGAACTCAGATATGAAGGAACATCAACCCACGATTATCGCGGTTTATCACCTACGCATATTCGATATCAGAATATTGGTCATCATGTTAAAACTGAAGTCGAATTATGGGCTTACTGGCAAGATAAACCTAATGGTGTTTTATTATTCAAAGGCCGGTATAACGGTTCTTCCGTAAGAAGCAGCGGGGATTGTTCTCTGGAAAAAGATAAATAAATGTAAAACGTGCGCGGCAAAAATGCCGCGCCCTGAGCCAGGAAGGATATCTGCTGCATGTTGACGATCGAACTCATCTTCCCACATAAATCACATGTTTAAGTTAAATCAACCAAAAATAGCATTAAACCAACCGCTAACTTTCATGACAATCAAATCCCAAATACGACTGAAAAACCCTCCTTTCTCAACAACGTCTTTAACAACTAAAGGTCGCTGCTCAATGACTTTATCGCCTAATTGGAAATTAATCACACCGACAACCTGGTTTTTCGTCAAAGGCGCTTCCAATGGTGTTTGATTCAACGTGTAACTGGCTTTCAGATTTTTCAACTGACCGCGTGGAATCGTGATTGCTGCGTCTTTTTCCACACCAAGAGCAACATCTGAGCGATCACCATACCAAACCTTTTCTGAAACAAACGGTTCACTGGCTTTAATTGGTGTCACCGTTTCATAAAAACGAAATCCCCATAAAAGTAACTTTTCGCTTTCAGCGAAACGAATCCGATCACTTGGTGCGCCTAGCACAACGGAAATAAGCCGCATTGGCCCCTCTGTCGCTGAAGCAACCAAATTATGACCGGCACCGCTGGTATAGCCTGTTTTCACACCATCCACATTCATATTTTTATTCCACAACAATCGGTTACGATTAGGCTGTCGAATGTTATTAAAGGTGAACTCTTTCTCTTTATGAAGGGCGTATTCATCAGGAACATCACGGATCATGGCTTGGCTCAATACCGCCATATCACGAGCGGTACTGAATTGATCTTCCGCATCCAATCCATGGACAGTACGAAAATGGGTATTAGTCAACCCAAGTGCTTTTGCATAATTATTCATCAGACTAACAAATGCATCCTGACTACCCGCCACATGATCAGCTAAAGCAATGCTGGCATCATTACCAGACTGAATAACAACACCGCGATTTAGGTCGATCACTTTCACCCTGTCACCGGGTTTAAGAAACATCAGAGAAGAACCTTTTAGTATCGGATTACCTGTCGCCCAGGCATCCTTTCCGACCGTAACCAGATCTTCCGGTGTGATTTTTCCGGCTTTTATCGCCTGACCGACAACATAGCTGGTCATAATTTTTGTCAGACTGGCGGGATCAAGCCGCTCATCAGGATGACCAGAAGCCAGAATTTTACCGCTAGCATAATCCATCAACACATACGCTTTAGCCTCCATTGGAGGAATAACAGGTTCATCCGATGCATAAGCACTGGTATTGACAACTAATATAGCTGACAGCACTGCACTAACACATTTCATCACCATAGCCAAACTGTTCTTCATCACCCTTCCCCCTTTTATTTACAAGAAAAATGTCAGATTTCTATTAATATAAGATGTTGTATGACAAGAAACCAATGTAATAGTGCAAAGATTATTCTGATCATTGGTTTTAATTTAATCTGATGCAAGGAGAAACTCATGTTGACCATTTGGGGCCGTAAAAACTCTTCCAATGTAAAAAAAGTGCTCTGGTGCCTGAAAGAGCTGAATGTGCCATACAACCAGATAGATGTTGGCGGTAAATTTGGCAAACTGAATGACGCGCAATATCTGAAAATGAACCCCAATGGACAAATTCCCTGTTTGCAAGAAGGTGATTTTATCTTGTGGGAATCTAACGCAATTGTTCGTTATCTTGCCGCGAAATTTGGTGAACATCTGCTTTATCCGCAAGATCTACAAGAAAGAGCAAATGCAGATAAATGGATGGATTGGGTCGGTTCACATTTATTTCCCTGTATCAAACAGCTAGTGTTAGGCTTTGTTCGCACACCTGAAACCGAACGGGATCAAAAACAGATAGCACAAACACTGGCTGAAATTGCAAAACTGATAAAAATAGTAGATAACACCTTGGCAGAACAGGAATTTCTTTCCGGAGACAAATTTGGCATAGCTGATATTGCATTCGGCCCCATGATTTACCCTTGGCTTAACGTTCCCATCCAACGTCCATCTCTGCCAAATATTGAACGCTGGTACCAACTGATGGCAGCAAGACCCGCGTTCAAAGAGATCGTCATGATTGAATTAAGTTGAGAAAAATCAGCTCATTGGCATCCATCTAGGGTCCGGATATTGATACTCAAACCCTAATTGCTTACAAATACGGCTGCCATCAACAATCCTGCTCTCCACCTGAGTGACTTCTCTAGCAAATTCAGGTGGAATTAAATCAAGCTGATTGCTGGCTTTAGGATAAAACTCAGCTTTGGTTGGATGAACAGGCGCACATAAATTGTAAATATGCCCCCCTCCAGTTCGCTGAATTAACAGATTAATGGCTGAAATAACATCATCCTGATGAACCAGATTTACCGGCTGATCCCCACCTTTTAGTTCCTTTTTCCCCGCCAGAAAACGCCCGGCATGACGACCACTCCCCACCAGCCCAGCCAAACGCAAAATATCAACGGTAATATTTGGCAATTTGTGCAACCAATTCTCTAATTCAACCAATGCCTGAGCTGACGGTGTTTCAGGGCAAAAAGGGGCATCTTCATTCAGATTACCGACAATAAAACCATAAACAGAAGTAGAACTGGTGAAAATAATCCTTGGTACAGAATACGATAGGGCAGTATCGACAATTAACTGAACTGCCTTAACATAGTTATGACTGCCACCCGCCGTGTGGCTTGCTGGTAAAGTGATAATCAGCACATCAGCGACCATCAACTGTTCCAAATCATCAAGCGCACAATTAATTTGGGGTTCCAGTTGTAACAAATAACATTCGATACCAGACATGCGCGCTGCTTCTACACCATCTGACGTCGTTTTACTGCCAACAACCTGCATACCGCTACGGCTCAATGCTTTGGCTAATGGCATCCCCAACCAACCCAGACCGATAATGGAAACTTTTTTCATCATCACCCCTTCTTATGCCTGATATTACTTTGATTATGCTGACAATCTGAACATTAAGCCACTGTTATTATTAATCCTGTATTTTTCTTATGAAAAACAATATTTCAAGTAAAAACAAGATATTATTACAATAAAAATTTATCGCTAAAAAAATTGATTGCTTTTAGCCTGCCAAATCGTATAGGTTGAATAGCAAGCAGAAAATTTAATCACTGTGGGTTAGCCAACCAAAGCAACCAGCAGCAAATGGTAAATACTAAAAATAGTCAATGTAAAAAAGAGAAGCCCATTATGATCCGCATTCAATTCAACTACCATCATCACCATCATCCTGATTAGTCTTTCAGGCTGTTGTGTGCTGGAAGACGTTTAGCGGGTCTTCCGGTGGCATGAATGCAATACAAAACCCTCGGAAGAATTCTTCCGGGGGTTTTTTTATGTCTCCAATTTTAAATAGGGATAAAAATGTTAGATAAATCACGTTTACGTATAGCGATGCAAAAATCAGGTCGATTAAGCGAAGATTCACGCGAGTTACTGGCTCGCTGCGGGATTAAAATCAATCTGCAACAACAACGCCTGATTGCATTCGCGGAGAATATGCCAATTGATATCCTGCGGGTACGTGATGACGATATCCCAGGGCTGGTTATGGATGGCGTCGTTGATCTGGGCATGATTGGTGAAAATGTACTGGAAGAAGAGTTGCTAAATCGTCGTGCTCAGGGAGAAGATCCTCGTTATTTCACTTTACGCCGTCTTGATTTCGGCACTTGTCGTCTTTCACTGGCAACACCCCTGGATTACAACTATACCGGCGTTGAATGTCTGCAAGATGCCCGTATCGCAACCTCTTATCCTCACCTGCTAAAACGCTATCTTGATCAGAAAAAAATCCACTTTAAATCCTGTCTGCTGAATGGCTCAGTAGAAGTTGCTCCCCGGGCCGGTTTGGCAGATGCCATCTGTGATCTGGTTTCAACCGGTGCAACTCTGGAAGCAAACGGCCTGCGGGAAGTAGACGTTATCTACCGTTCAAAAGCCTGTCTAATCCAACGTGATGGCGAAATGCCCGCCGAAAAACAGCAATTGATTGACAAGTTAATGACCCGCATTCAGGGGGTAATTCAGGCCCGTGAATCCAAGTACATCATGTTGCACGCACCAAGTGAAAGACTCGAAGAAGTGATTTCTCTGCTACCGGGTGCAGAACGTCCAACTATCTTGCCGCTGGCAGGCGATCAGAGCCGCGTTGCCATGCACATGGTGAGCAGTGAGACTTTGTTTTGGGAAACAATGGAGAAACTTAAATCCCTTGGTGCCAGTTCCATTTTAGTTTTGCCGATTGAAAAAATGATGGAGTAAACAAGATGACTACCCGTTTCGAAACCTTGATTCGTTGGCAGGAATGTAATGCTGAACAGCAAAGCAATTTGCTGACACGCCCTGCTGTTGCGGCTTCAGAAGAAATTTCCCGCACAGTGGAACACATTCTGAATGCAGTCAAAGCGGATGGTGATAACACTCTGCGGGAACTCAGCCAACGTTTCGATAAAACCACTATTAAAAATATCCGTATCTCGCCGGAAGAGATAGAAGTCGCAGAGAACCGCCTGAATAATGAAATTAAACAGGCGATGCAGCAAGCAATGAATAATATCCGCGTTTTCCACGAAGCGCAGAAACCCGTGGAGATTAAAGTGGAAACTCAGCCGGGAGTCCATTGCCGACAAATAACACGGCCCATTGATTCTGTCGGGTTGTATATCCCCGGAGGTTCCGCACCATTACCTTCTACCGTTTTAATGCTCGGAACGCCTGCCAAAATAGCAGGTTGCCGTAAAGTAGTTCTCTGTTCTCCGCCACCGATTGCCGATGAAATTCTCTATGCCGCCAAACTGTGCGGAATTACAGAAATATTCCAGATTGGCGGAGCGCAGGCCATTGCCGCTATGGCATTCGGAACAGAATCCATACCCAAAATAGATAAGGTTTTTGGTCCTGGTAACGCTTATGTCACTGAGGCTAAAAGACAAATTAGTCAGCGAATGGATGGTGCCGCTATTGATATGCCTGCCGGACCATCGGAAGTGCTTATTATTGCTGATGAGGGGGCAAATCCTGTATTTGCTGCTGCCGATTTACTCTCACAAGCAGAACATGGCCCGGATTCACAAGTCATATTGGTCACTCCTAATGAGAATCTAGCCAAAAAAGTGATAGCGGAAATCGAAAAACAGCTTATCCAGCTTTCCCGCAAACAGATTGCCGCCAAAGCACTGGAACACAGCCGCATTATTGTGACAAAAAACCTGCAACAGTGTATGGAAATCAGTAACCGCTACGGCCCTGAGCACCTGATTATTCAAACTTGTCAACCAGAACAGCTGGTTGACAAAATCACCAATGCCGGCTCGGTTTTCCTTGGCGACTGGTCGCCGGAATCTGCGGGAGATTACGCCTCAGGAACCAATCACGTCTTACCAACCTATGGCTACACCTCAACTTATTCCAGCCTTGGTCTGGCTGATTTCCTAAAACGGATGACGATTCAGCAACTCACTCCGCAAGGGCTACTGAACTTATCCCAAACTATTGAAACACTGGCGCAGGCAGAACAACTGACTGCTCACAAAAACGCCGTCACTTTACGCGTGGCTGCACTAAATATTGCAGATAGGAAGTGAACATGAATAACGTTTTTGATGCCAATCTATTGGCACGCGAAAATATCCGCAACTTAATACCTTATATGTCCGCCCGTCGCCTCGGTGGCAATGGCGATGTTTGGTTGAATGCCAATGAATACCCACTGGCACCTGATTTCCAATTCACCGGGCAAACACTGAACCGTTATCCTGACTGCCAGCCTGCATCAGTTATCCGCCGTTATGCTACCTATGCCGGTTTACAACCTGAGCAGGTGCTGGCCTGCCGTGGTGCAGATGAATCCATTGAGCTACTGATCCGTGTCTTTTGTGAACCCGGACAAGATGCTGTGCTGTTCTGCCCTCCGACTTATGGTATGTACAGTGTCAGCGCGGAAGCTTTTGGTGTCGAACAAAAGAAAATTGCCGCACTAGAAAATTGGCAACTGGATATCGAAGCGATCGCAAATAACCTCGACCGGGTAAAGCTTATCTATATCTGTAGCCCTAATAACCCAACAGGGAACGCGATTAACCCTGATTCACTGCGTAAAGTTCTCGAACTGGCCGCAAATCGCGCAATTGTCACTATTGATGAAGCCTATATCGAGTTCTGTCCGGAAAATAGTATCGCAAGCTGGCTAAAAAACTATCCGAATTTAGTCATTTTGCGAACCCTCTCGAAAGCTTTTGCTTTAGCGGGCTTACGCTGTGGATTTACTCTCGCCTCTGTGGATATCATCACTCTGTTATTAAAAGTCATTGCGCCTTATCCGCTTTCCACGCCTGTTGCGAATATTGCAGCACAAGCACTGACAGCAGAAGGTATTGCCGTTATGCAAAAACGGGTCGTAGAAATCAGGGAGAACCGCGACTACTTGCAGCAAGCTCTGAATAAATTGGCCATCGTTGAAAAAGTATTTCCCAGTGAAACCAACTACATACTGGTGAAATTCTATGACACCGAGACCATTTTCAGGACATTATGGCATCAGGGCATTATCCTGCGCGACCAGCGCAAACAGCCCGGATTGGATGGTTGCCTGCGGATCACCATAGGCACCCGTAAAGAGTGTGAGCAGGTGGTTGCAGCCATCAGCACCCTTTCCACTAAAAATGAACAACAAAAGGAAACCGCACGCTGATGAACCAGAAACTCCTTTTTATTGACCGGGATGGCACACTGATCACTGAACCATTAACAGATTTTCAAGTTGATCGCCTGGACAAACTGGCATTGGAAGCTGATGTTATTCCTGCTCTGCTTGCCCTGCAAAAATCAGGTTTCAAGCTGATTATGATCACTAATCAGGATGGTCTTGGTACCAATAGCTTTCCATTGGAACAGTTTGAACCACCACACAACCTGATGATGCAGATTTTTAGTTCTCAAGGGATCCACTTTGACGAAGTGTTAATTTGCCCGCACAAACCAGAAGATAACTGCAATTGCCGTAAGCCCAAAATAAAATTGGTAGAAAAATATCTGACGGAAGGCTTGATGGATACGACTAACAGCTATGTTATTGGTGACCGGGAAACAGATCTGCAACTGGCTGAAAATATAGGGATTCAGGGGTTACGTTACCATCCGAAAAATCTTGGCTGGCGAACCATAAGTGAGCAACTAACCCGTAAAGATCGCCATGCTCACGTTCAGCGAGTGACAAAAGAGACTTCCATCAATATTGACGTTTGGCTCGATCATGAAGGTAACAGTATGATCAATACCGGTGTCGGATTCTTCGACCATATGCTGGATCAGATTGCTACCCACGGTGGTTTCCGTATGCATGTCCAGGTTAACGGCGATCTCTGTATTGATGATCACCACACTGTTGAGGATACCGGTCTGGCTCTCGGCGAAGCGTTAAAGCTGGCTCTGGGAGATAAACGGGGCATCTGCCGCTTCGGTTTTGTGTTGCCAATGGATGAATGTCTTGCCCGCTGTGCTCTGGACATCTCCGGTCGCCCTCATTTTGAATATAAAGCGGAATTCAAATACCAGCAGGTGGGTGATCTGAGTACCGAAATGGTTGAGCATTTCTTCCGTTCACTCTCTTATGCAATGGCCTGCACACTGCACCTGGAAACGAAAGGCAGCAATGATCACCACAGAGCGGAAAGCTTGTTCAAAGTCTTTGGCCGGACACTGCGTCAGGCAATTCGGATAGAAGGCGATACACTGCCGAGTTCCAAGGGGGTCCTATGATGAAAGTCGTCATTCTTGATACTGGCTGCGCTAACTTGTCATCAGTAGTTTATGCCATCCAAAAATTAGGCTATAAGCCTGAAATCAGTCTGGACGCAGCAACGATCCTGGCCGCAGATAAATTACTTCTGCCCGGCGTCGGCACAGCGGGTGCAGCAATAGATCAACTGAAACAACGGGAACTTATCCCGTTAATTAAACTACTGAGCCAACCGGTGTTAGGTATTTGCCTTGGTATGCAGTTATTCGCTGCCACCAGCGAAGAAGGCAATCATGTCATAGGTGATAATGTCACCCTGCTTGAGCTTTTTGACTCACCGGTCAAAAAAATGGCTACCAATGGGCTTCCGTTGCCTCATATGGGCTGGAACCAAGTTCTGCCACAAGCCGGGCATCCTCTATTCCATGGTATTGAAGACAATAGCTATTTCTATTTCGTTCATAGTTACGCGATCCCGGTGAATACCTACACAATCGCTCAGACTGAATATGGCAATAGTTTCAGCAGTGCAATTGCTAAAGATAACTTCTTTGGTGTGCAGTTTCACCCTGAACGTTCTGGTGCCACCGGAGCCAGGCTATTAAAGAATTTTCTGGAGATGTAAACGCAATGATTATACCGGCATTAGATTTGATTGATGGTCAGATCGTAAGGTTACATCAGGGAAATTATGATCAACAGCGGGATTATCAATATGATCCTCTGTCCCATTTTCAGCAATATGCTCAACAGGGAGCAAAACTACTCCATCTGGTCGATCTGACTGGCGCTAAAGATCCATCAGCCCGCCAAACGCCTTTACTGCGAAAGTTACTTTCGGCTGTTTCCGTGCCTGTTCAGGTCGGTGGCGGCATCCGTACAGAAGAAGATGTAAAAACATTGCTTAATGCCGGTGCCAACCGGGTTGTCATTGGCTCCACCGCCATAAAACAACCGGCATTAGTTATGCAATGGTTTGAACGTTATGGTGCAGAAAACATTGTGCTGGCACTGGATATACGCATCAATGACGCAGGTATGAAACAGGTTGCTATCAATGGCTGGCAGGAAAATTCATCTGTCACGCTAGAACAGGTTGTTGAACAATATCTGCCTTTGGGACTGAAATATGTCCTGTGTACCGACATCTCCCGCGATGGCACGCTAAATGGCTCGAACATCGAACTCTATCGAGAAATTTGCCAATGCTATCCGCAAATTGCATTTCAGGCCTCAGGGGGTATTGGCACGTTAAATGATATCGCCTCTCTGCCTGCCAGCGGTGTCGCCGGAGTGATTATTGGTCGTGCATTACTCGATGGGAAATTTACACTAACGGAGGCAATTCAATGCTGGCAAAACGCATAATTCCTTGTCTTGATGTTCGTGATGGGCAAGTAGTTAAAGGTGTTCAGTTTCGTAACCACGAGATCATCGGTGATATTGTTCCACTGGCTCAACGCTATGCAAAAGAAGGTGCCGACGAGCTGGTTTTCTACGATATTACCGCTTCATCTGATGGACGAGTGGTAGACAAAAGTTGGGTAGCCAGAGTGGCAAAAGTGATTGATATCCCTTTCTGTGTCGCCGGTGGCATTAAAACCGTCGAAGATGCGGGGAAAATCCTCTCGTTTGGGGCAGATAAAATCTCTATCAACTCCCCTGCACTTGCTGACCCCACTTTAATTACCCGTTTGGCGGATCGTTATGGCATTCAATGCATCGTCGCAGGAATTGATAGCTGGTTTAATGAAAGCACAGGCTGCTATCAGGTTTATCAGTTTACCGGGGATGAAAAACAGACCACAGCGACTCAATGGCAAACCCTCGATTGGGTAAAAGAAGTACAACGCCGTGGTGCCGGCGAAATCGTACTGAATATGATGAACCAGGATGGTGTCTGCAATGGCTACGATCTGACGCAACTAAAACAGATACGCGACGTCTGCCATGTCCCTCTCATTGCCTCCGGTGGTGCGGGGGCACCAGAACACTTCCTCGACGCTTTTAAACAGGCAAATGTCGATGGTGCGCTCGCCGCATCAGTATTTCATAAACATATTATTAATATTGGTGAATTGAAACAGTACCTTGCACAACAAAACGTGGAGATAAGAACTTGCTGACCGAACAACAAATCGAAGAATTGGATTGGGAAAAAGTCACTTACATGATGCCGGTTATCGTACAACATGCGGTATCTGGTGATGTCCTCATGATGGGTTATATGAATAAAGAAGCCCTTAATACCACTATCAACTCGGGTAAAATCACTTTCTTTTCCCGTAGCAAACAGCGTCTGTGGACCAAAGGTGAAAACTCCGGCCATTTTCTTAATTTGGTCAATATCTACCCTGACTGTGACAATGATGCCCTGTTAGCACTCGCTGATCCGATCGGCCCTACCTGTCATTTTGGTACAAACAGCTGCTTTGCTCCGGCACAAACTGAATGGGGATTTCTCTATCAGCTTGAAAAATTACTGGCTGGCCGTAAAACCGCAGACCCTGACCACTCATACACCGCAAAGTTATATGCCAGCGGTACTAAACGAATCGCCCAGAAAGTGGGTGAAGAAGGTGTAGAAACCGCTTTGGCCGCGGCGGTTAATAACAGAGAAGAGCTAACGAATGAAGCCGCAGACCTGATGTACCACCTGATGGTTCTTCTCCAAGACCAAAATCTGGATCTCAGTTGTGTCATTCGCCGATTACGGGAAAGGTGAAGCAGTTGGCGGTTGATACGTAAAGCTGATACCGCCATTGATTTAAAAGATCTCTACAATGGCGATAAGCTGACCGTTTCCCGCCTAGGTCTCTATGGATAAACCCGATCACATAGCTGCTTTGAAGATTGCAACGATTTCCTCATGGGTAGCCTGAACGGGATTAGTCAAACAACAGATATCTTCCAAGGCATTTGTTGCCATCATTGGCAGATCTTCTGGTTTGACATTCAGTTCAGCCAAACCAGCCGGAATGCCAATATCTTTTGACAACTGACGAATTTCAGCAATACATGCCGCCGCCCCTTGCTGATCATTCATCGTTCTTACATCTACCCCCATAGCAGCCGCAATGTCTTTCAAACGACCAGCAGACACTTTGGCGTTGAACTCTTGAACGTGCGGCAATAAAACAGCATTACATACACCATGGGGTAAATCATAGGAACCACCCAACTGGTGAGACATGGCATGAACATATCCAAGCAATGCACTATTAAATGCCATACCTGCCAAAAATTGTGCATAAGCCATGTTCTCACGGGCTTCTATGTTATTCCCATCTTCTACTGCGTGACGCAGAGATTGGCTAATCATCGTAATCGCTTTCAACGCACAAGCATCCGTTATTGGATTAGCCCCAAGAGAGACATAGGATTCAACCGCATGAGCCATTGCATCCATTCCGGTCGCTGCGGTTAAACTTTTCGGCATTCCCACCATCAATTCCGGATCATTCACGGACAAAACAGGTGTGATATTTTTATCCGCAATAACCATCTTTACCTGGTGCTCCACATCCGTGATAACACAGAAACGCGTCATTTCTGATGCGGTACCCGCAGTAGTATTGATAGAAATTAATGGCAAATGTGGCTTAGATGAACGATCAGTGCCTACGTAATCCCGAATATCTCCACCGTTAGCTGCCACTAACATGATAGCTTTTGCGCAATCATGTGGAGAACCACCACCTAAAGAAATAATGCAATCGCTGTTATGCTGACGCAGAATATCCAAACCTTCAGAAACGTTAACCGTCGTCGGATTCGGATGTGTACCATCGTAGACCACACTCTCAATACCCACATCTGCCAGCAAAGATTGAACTTTTGCTACTATTCCAATTTCATTTAAAACATGGTCAGTCACAATAAATGCTTGCTTATAACCATAATCTTTCATCGAATTTACCGCTTCAACCAGACAGCCCACCCCTATCATATTTACCAATGGCATAAAAAAATTCGTTGTCATCATTAGCAACTCCTTAATATTAAAATAGTTTTAATATGAAAACATAAACAATTCTCTTGCAACAAATATAAATAATAACTCTATTTAAGTCGTATAACTTAAAAAATATAAATATATACCTCGATAGAATCAGATGATATCCATTCAAATGCCAGCTTTATAACCTTTCTGGTTGGTAATATGTCTTAATATAAATATAATAAATCCAATAATTGAAAAAGATCATATATCAATTCATTACACTATTGCTTAGGAGCTTATTTTGTCCTCTAACGAAATATTTAACCGTCTGACTGTGTTACTGGATGATCATCATGCCCATTATCGGGTGATGAAACATCCAACCGCAGGGCGCTCTGAAGACGTTGCAAAAATCCGTGGTACACAACTTGGGCAAGGAGCTAAAGGATTAGTTTGTCACGTCAAAGGGAAAGGATTCCGTCAATATGTACTTGCTGTACTGCCTGCGGATCAACAAGCTGATCTCTTGTTACTGGCAAAACAGCTCGGTGGCACTCGTGCATCCTTGGCAAGTCCTAAAGAAGTTTCCGAACTAACCCAATGTGTGTTCGGGGCTATTCCTCCTTTCAGTTTCCATCCAGATCTAAAACTGGTTGCAGACCCTTTATTGTTTGAACGTTTTGATGAACTGGCCTTTAATGCCGGCAGCCTTGAATACTCTGTCATTCTCAACACCAAAGATTATCACCGAATTGCACAACCTGAACTGGTGAATTTTCGGCGGACCGAATAAATACAATTACGGAAAATTAAAGTGATAATAGGCCAATTGAAGTTGAAGAAATGTCATGAGTAAATTTCATTGCTAACTTAAGGTAAGCAAATAATTCTCAATTCAATGACGAAAAATTAATTAAATAGCCTATGGCAATAGGCTATTTAAGATAATACTTTACGCTTTTTTCATTTAAAGCAGTAACTATCCCCCCCCGAAAATTCATATCATTAGATAATGATTATCATTACTTTTAAAGTATATAAACATTTAACGGGAAGATATAATTATCAAATACCATGAATATCTAATTATTCACTATTTAGTCATATATAAAAAGTTATCAATTACATTAGGGAATAATTCCCTGTCCAAATAAAGATATTTCTTGATAGGAATTTTCAATTATTTTAATTTCAGAACCTTTATTTCAACCTTTAACCACAAAATGACATGTCAATTATATTAACGTTATATTGACAACAATTTAATACATCTGTTCATTATATTTTATTAAATACAAAAACCCCACACTCATTGTATTCTAAATTTGCTTTAAAAAAGAAAGATTACATTTTCCCAAAATAAGTTTTTCAAGGAGTAAAGAAATATGACTGATAAATTAGTTACAGGTGCAACTTTTTTCGATAGAAAGTACTATCGAGGAGAAGCGCATCATTATCCAGAAAACGATAGCATTATTCCACTGCCTTACGATCTCAACGATAGATTTCGTTCAGTGCAAATTGGAACGCTATCAAAAGTTTATGCGTGGCGTCATTATAGTAATTGGGAACCAGGCCAACGTTATCGTGAATGGGAATATGATCATCCAGATATTGATAGAGAAATTAAAGGATTATCTAAATTTAAAGTCGCACCAAAAGATACATGCCTGGTTGCATTAAGAATCATTGATGACACCAATTCAGGTATAAGATTCTCCATGTTCACAAACACAGTTTGCGTAGGCCCAGTTGAGACGACGACTGATGATGATTATGCGCTCGTTGGCATACTCCCATATAATATAGAGTTAGTCACTGCTATTGCAATAAGGAATACCCAGACTGGAGTATATATTAATAACGGCTCATTCTATTTTCATCGTGATGAAAATGGTGTTGTTACTATTGATGAGAAAGCTAATTTCCCTAAAAATCTGAGAATAGTCAACGCAGGTAATAACCGTTTTGATATTCATATCATCAGTACCGATTTTTCGTTCTAATTCGGGCATGATGTAATAATAATTAATCTTTGTTTTCAGACAGGCTACGTTCTGAAAATTTAAGTACCACCGTTGCGGCATATCATCAACCGCAACGGTGTATTCCATGGTCATCAAAGACTTTGATACCATAAATTATTTTTTATTTATCAATATGTAATAAATAACTTGTAGTAAATAATGATAAAAAACAGGTCGTAATCTCTTCTGCCAAAACAGTAAATTTTTCAATAATCGATAATCGATAATTCATTTTTATCTATTCCTCTTTTCAGAAAAATACTTATCTAACGATTATCTTATGAATTATCAAAAAACCCAACCATTCCATTATTATATATCTATTTATAGATATTTACGTAATATTATTAATGAAAAACATCCATATTAAATGAGAATACTAAAATTACGGTAAAAACCTTACTGTAAATATCAAGCTTTCATATTTATAACAATATATTGCATTTATTATGTAAATCTACCATCTATATATTACTCACATCAACTTTGAAGAGTAGAAAAAATGAAAAAAGAATTAATCACAGGTGTAACGTTTTTCAAAGAAAAAACTATCAAGGTAATATACATAAGAGATGTCAATATCAGAGAATATATTGATAACGGATCACTCTATTTTTCTTATGATGCACATGGCATTGCAATCATTGATAAAGGTCTCAATTTCCCTGAGAATCTGAGACTGGTTCATGCAGGAAATAGCCGTTCTGATTTTCACATTATTAGTACTGCATTAGTACTGCCGCCATTTCGTCATTCGGGATTAATGTGACAATCATCACTCTCAGATAAATCATATTCTGAAAATTAATTTAAGCCACACCGTTGCAGCACACGATAAAAAAACCGCAACGGCGCATCCAGAATTATCGAGGAAGCTAAAACTACATCATACCTAATACAAACGCTTCACTCTTCTGGTCAATCGGTAATAACAGGATCTACTCCATCCATTCAGTATGGAAAACACCCTCTTTATCAGTACGTTTATAAGTATGAGCCCCGAAGTAGTCACGTTGTGCCTGAATCAGGTTTGCTGGCAATACGGCTGAACGGTAGCTATCGTAGTAAGAAATAGCGGCGGAAAAAGTCGGAGTCGGGATACCATTCTGCACACCATAAGAGACGACATCACGCAACGCCTGCTGATATTCATCAGCAATTTTCTTAAAGTAAGGTGCCAGCAACAGGTTAGCAATATCTGCATTTTCGTTATATGCATCAGTGATTTTTTGCAGGAATTGCGCGCGAATGATGCAACCGGCGCGAAAAATTCCAGCAATCTCACCGTAATTCAGCTTCCATTGGTACTCATCAGATGCCGCTTTCAATTGCTGAAAGCCCTGAGCATATGAAACGATTTTACCCAAATAGAGTGCACGACGCACTTTCTCAACAAATTCAGCTTTATCACCTTTGAACAACTGTGCTTGCGGCCCACTCAAAACTTTAGCGGCGGCAACTCGCTGATCTTTCAGAGAAGAGATATAACGTGCAAATACAGATTCAGTGATCAGCGTCAATGGAATACCCAAATCCAGAGAGCTCTGGCTGGTCCACTTACCAGTCCCTTTATTTGCTGCTTCGTCCACAATCACATCAACCAGATATTGGCCTGCTTCATCTTTCTTGCGGAAAATATCAGCCGTGATTTCAATCAAATAGCTGCTCAGTTCACCATTATTCCAATCAGTGAAAATCTCATATAACTCTTCGTTGCTCAGATTCAGGGCATTTTTCAGTAAAGAATAAGCTTCTGCAATGAGCTGCATATCACCGTATTCAATCCCATTGTGGACCATCTTCACATAATGACCGGCACCATCCGGGCCAATATATGCCACGCAAGGCTCACCTTCCGCTTTAGCCGCGATCTCTTGCAAAATTGGCGCAACCAGTTCATACGCCTCTTTCTGACCACCAGGCATGATCGATGGCCCCTTCAATGCTCCCTCTTCACCACCGGAAACGCCTGTACCGATAAAATTAAAGCCCTGAGCAGAAAGCTCCCGGTTACGGCGGATAGTATCCTGAAAATAGGTATTACCACCATCAATCAAAATGTCACCTTTATCCAGATGCGGAGTCAGTGAAGCGATAGTTTTATCGGTTGCTTCGCCAGCCTTAACCATAAGCAGAATACGGCGCGGTTTTTCCAGTGAATCAACAAATTCTTCAATAGTGTAACTTGGAACTAATTTTTTCCCTGGGTTTTCGGCAATCACTTCGTCAGTTTTATCACTTGAACGATTAAATATAGATACGGAATAACCACGGCTTTCAATATTCAGTGCCAGGTTACGCCCCATCACCGCCATACCGACAACACCAATCTGCTGCTTGGACATGAATAACTCCTGTCTGATGATAATACTTGCACATTAATTATCATTAGTATGCAATTTGTTAATGTGATCACATGTTAACTCAGGATTAGGCTCAGTGGATAGTTATTGGTGCTATCAATCCCGCCATAACTTATTTTTTGAAAAAAACTTCCTCAGATGAAAAATCAACTATTGAAATTTGATGAGTCAATGCCCATTATTCATTATTCGGCATAAGCCGTCATATTAAGAAGGTAAAACAAACTGTATGGAATGGATCGCAGATCCGACGATATGGGCTGGACTGGTTACTCTTATCGTTCTAGAAATCGTCCTCGGAATCGACAACCTGGTCTTTATTGCCATTCTGGCAGATAAACTTCCTGAAAAACTAAGAGACAAAGCGCGTATCACAGGGTTGACCTGTGCACTACTGATGCGTGTCGTGTTGCTTTTTAGTCTCTCCTGGCTGATAACGCTAACGAATCCATTAATTACGCTTTGGCAACATCCATTCAGTGCCCGTGACTTGATTATGCTGGTGGGTGGCCTTTTCTTGCTATTCAAAGCGACTATGGAGCTAAACGAACGACTGGAAGGCAAAGATGTACACTCAGGGCAACAACGCAAAACGTCTAAATTTTGGACGGTTGTCGCGCAGATCATTGTCCTTGATGCCGTCTTCTCTCTGGACTCAGTGATTACTGCTGTCGGTATGGTTGATAATATCGGTATCATGATCGCAGCGGTAACCATCGCAATGTTCCTGATGATACTGGCAAGTAAGCCGTTAACAACCTTCGTCAATGCTCATCCCACCATCGTTATTCTCTGTCTGAGCTTCTTGCTGATGATCGGTTTCAGTCTGGTTGCCGAAGGTTTTGGTTATCACATACCAAAAGGCTATTTGTACGCCGCTATCGGTTTCTCAATTATGATTGAATCCCTGAACCAGTTTGCTCAGTTTAACCGCCGCAGATTTCTTACTGCTTCCCGCTCACTGCGTGAAAGAACAGCAGAAGCCGTTTTGCGTATCCTCAGCGGGAAACATGAAAAGGCAGAATTAGATAACCATACATCCAATCTGATTTCTGATAATCAGGAAGTGTTTGATCCACAAGAACGCCAGATGATTGCCAGAGTTCTGGGTATGGCGCAACGTAACGTCAACAGTATCATGACCTCACGCCACGACGTGGAATACCTTGATATCAATGCGCCGGCAGAAAATCTGACACAAGTCCTGAGTAAAAACCCTCACACACGGATTGTCGTGACAGATGAAAATGTCAGTGACGAACCATTAGGTGTTGTCCATGTCATTGATTTACTGAATCAACAACTCAATCAACAGCCTTTTGATTTGCATTCGTTGATAAAACAACCGCTGATTTTCCCTGAGCAACTTTCCCTGCTGCAAGCGTTGGAGCAGTTTCGCCAGGCACAGACTCACTTCGCGTTTGTCGTCGATGAATTTGGCTCTGTAGAAGGTGTCGTTACACTGACCGATGTCATGGAAACTATCGCGGGTAATCTGCCGGTAGATGGCGAAGAAACGGATGCCCGTCATGATATTCAAACGACTGAAAATGGCTGCTGGATTGCCAATGGTTATATGCCGCTGGATGATTTGATCCTTTATGTTCCTTTGCAACTGGATGAAAAGCGTGAATATCAAACCTTAGCAGGCTTATTGATGGAGCATTCACAACATATTCCACAACAAGGTGAGCAATTGCAGATTGATAATTATCTGTTTGAGCCATTGGAAGTCACTAGTCACCGAATTAATAAGGTAAAAATTACACCATTGGTTTCAGAGGAAGAAGATAAAGAATAACCCGGTGCTATTTCACCAGCATCACCAAGTTCTTATTTTCCTCCGGGAATAAAAGAAAAGCCCGGTCAGTTCTGATGAACTGTACCGGGCGTTGAGTCCCCTGACGGCATTCATTATAACTTCGCAGTTTACCCCAGCAAACTTCAATGGTTCAACAAAGCGCTCCGAATGCACCAGGGCGTCCTATTGTTCTTTATTACTTATTGCTGTTACGTTCAACCCAATCATTGATAGCCTGCTTTGCTTTGTCCTCCAGCTCATTACGCAGCAATTGCTCAATATCAAGGTTGTATTTCAGATTGCTCCAATTACCATAAACCCGCAGCGGCACTTTCAGTTTGCGCAAACGGCGCACCCATTCATCATCTGCATTCCACCCTTGTGTTACCTGCACTTTTAAGGAGACATCAACATCTTGTTTAAGCAGGTTGGCCTCACCCTGACCGTCAATATTTAGCAGCTCGGATTCAGCACGAAGCTGACTGATTTTTACATCACCCCGATTAAGTACTGCTTTAATATCAAGCCTTTTGGCACGGGTAAAGTTATCCATATCATCAGGGATATTCACTTTATTCGTTGCACGGGCAACGGATTGCTGGATCAATTGGGAGATATTCAATCCATGCATTTTGGCATTAACTAAACTGAAATCAAGATCACCATGCCATATATGCGAAATAGCATAACCATCATATCCTTTACCCGAAAAATCGCCATTCAGATTGAATTTACCACTAAATGTCTGTGGTAAAGAAAAGGCTTTGAGTACCGGTTCCAGTTCTATATCTTGCAGTAAAGGCTTGGTATGTAATTTAAGTTGATTACCTGTTGCATCCAGAGTGGTTGGAATGGAGAAATGGCCACCAAATAATTTCCCACTCAGAACAGAAATTTTGGCAATACCCTCATTACTCGTGGCTTTAAATATCAGGTCATCGATCTCCATTCCCCGATAAATAAATTTGTTCGCATTAACCGTCACATCGGCATCAAAATCATTCAGAAATGCAGCACCATAATCAGGCTGTGCCGGACTAGAAACTGCAATCACCGGTTTAGCTGAACTATTTTCTATGCGGTAATGGCGTTTAACTTTTGAATTATCTTCAGGAAGCAAATCCCATCCCACCAGATTATCCAAATTCAATTTTTGGGAAGATAAATTTATCTGATAATCAGGGTGAGAACCCAATATTGCCTTTATACTGCCATGCAACTCACTCTCATTAGCAGTGAAATTCAGGGCCTGTAGAGAGATTGTTTGTGGTTCATCTGTCGTTTTTTCCTGATAAACCGCATTCACTTTTCCCGAACCACTAATCCCCCCCGTGGGTATACCTACCCCTTGAAGCTGATAATCGAAAGAACCAATATTACCGGCCACACGATATGGATAACCAGAAATGTCTACATTTGCATTAAGATTAAAAGCCAGTTCTTGCTGATTCTTACTGACCTTACTGCTCAACTCCACACTGATATAGTTTTGATCACCCCGTTTCATTAGCAGATTAATATCGCGGACATTCAACTGAGCGTGATCATCGCTTTGCCAGATAAGCAAACTGTCAGCGACTTTAATTCTGGCAATATCAAGTTTCCAGCGTTCCCCTTTAGCGACAGGATTTGCTGTATTCCCTTTCGGTGCAACAGGGGCATTTTCATTTTTCTGCGGTTTGCTTTCCGGGGTTAATCGTAACACCGCCCCTTTTAACATCACCTCTTTAACTGCAAGATGATGGGAAAGAAGTGACCACAACTCCACATCCAGGCGCATATTTTCTGCCGTCACTGCTGGCTGCGCCGCTCCCGGTGCAGTCAATGATATACGCCCGGTAATAATGCTAAGTTTTGGCCAGACATGCCAGCGCATACTGTCTTGCAGAACAAGCTGATAGCCACTCTTCTTTTGCACCTGTTTAACCATATAAGCACGAAAGTCATTCGGGTTCACTAACATGACTAATGCCGCCAAACCGGTAATAATCACGACCAGCAAAATAACCAGTGTCGTCAGTAATCTTTTCATGACTTCCTCAGCTTTATTAAAGCGGTAAATGCGACTCAGTAACCGATAAAAACATTAATCTTCATCAATACGGCTACCCACCGCACCTTGCTGATTTTTATATTTTGCATCCTGACGACGATTATATGGACGATCAGCCGAGCCAGATAACGGTTCAAAACTCAAAGCGCCGATCACCATACCCGGACGCAGCGCCAGAGGCAATTTACCCGAATTATAGAATTCGAGAACAATCTGACCATGCCAGCCCGGATCGATGCGGTGCGCCGTCACGTGCACCATCAATCCAAGACGGGCAAGAGAAGAACGTCCATCAAGCCAGCCCACCAAATCATCAGGCAACGTGACGGATTCCAACGTGACAGCCAGTGCCAACTCTCCGGGGTGGAGGAAAAAAACCTCACCGTCAGGCAGGATAATTTCATCGCTCATCACGCGATCAAGGGCAGCGCCCACTTCATCTTTTGGGCCACTCAAATCAATATACGCGGCAGTATGACCACGGAAAACACGAAACTGATTTCCAAGGCGCACATCAGCCGTTGCTCCGTTAATTCGCTCAATCGGCGGACGTGGAGAAATGACCAGTTTACCTTCATCAAGCCATTTAATAATGTCACGGTCACAGAGTCGCATTATTTCCCTCTTAAACTCAAATACGATGATGCTTATCAATGCCTGACAAGCAACGTTTTATTATTCGCAGAACTGACCAATTTTGGCTTTCAGCACATCAATCGCTACGCGGTTTTTACCCCCGCGAGGCACAATAATATCTGCATATTGTTTTGATGGCTCAATAAATTGCAGAAACATTGGACGTACAGTTTTATGATATTGCTCAATCACAGAATCCAGAGAACGCCCTCGTTCATTAACATCCCGTTTAATACGCCGCATAAGGCAAATATCCAACGGTGTATCAATGAAAATAGAGAAGTCCATCTCCTGGCGCAAGCGCTTATCCGTCAATAGCAGAATACCTTCCAGAATAATAACTCTTTTCGGCGCAAAATGAATCGCTTCTGACTTGCGGGTATGCGCGACATAATCATACTGTGGTAATTCAATTGATTTACCGGCTTTCAAATCTTGCAGGTGAGAAAAGAGCAGACTGTGATCCATAGAGCTTGGGTGGTCATAATTGGTCTTATAACGCTCTTCCATTAATAGATCGCTTTGGTCTTTATAGTAACAATCTTCTGGGATAATACCGATGTTGTGATCACCAACCTGAGCGCGTAATTCACGGTAAAGTGTATTCGCAATGAGACTTTTACCTGAGGCAGATGCACCGGAGATTCCTACAATTGTGCACTGATGTGCTTCGTCAGCCATAATAGAGATTAACCTGATTCTAGAAAAAATGGGGAACAAAACACTTAAGAGTGCTGAGTCGGGCGAGATTATAGGGAGTTAATGGTATCTGTTCCAGTGTAAACAAGATTAAGTCTCATTTTTTTCGAAGCGTTTCGCATAAAAACCCTGCAACAGAGATGAATCTGAAAAGAATTCTTTCTTCTATACGCAAAAAACGGGTAATGAAAATATCATAACCCGTTGCTATTAATCGAATATGGGTATTAAACAGCGCGGAACGAAATCTCCGTCGGTATCTTCTCACCCTGCCAGTACATCTGTGCAGAAATATTCGCGGCAATTTCCCGGTAAATATCCGTGAATTCACTATCAGGATTGCTGATAACAGTAGGCTCTCCACGGTCAAGATCTTCACGTAACGAAATATGCAGAGGAATTTGTCCCAACAGTTGGCAATGATATTTAGCGGCCAGTTTTTCCGCCCCGCCGGTACCAAAAATAGGCTCCAGGTGACCACAGTTGCCGCAAATATGCGCACTCATGTTTTCAACGATCCCAAGTACAGGAACTTTCACTTTTTGGAACATGACAATGCCTTTCATCGCATCAATTAAGGCGATATCCTGCGGCGTTGTCACCACCAGCGCCCCCGTGACCGGGATGTTTTGTGACAACGTAAGCTGAATATCACCGGTTCCCGGTGGCATATCAATAACCAGATAATCAAGATCCGGCCATAATGTATCCTGTAGCATCTGCATCAATGCCTTACTGGCCATCGGGCCACGCCATACCATGGCATTGTCATCCGTCACCAGATAACCAATAGAGTTAGTGGCAAGACCATGAGTCATAATTGGTGCCATATGCTGCCCATCCGGGGAAGTTGGGCGTTCTTTGGTGGTTCCCAACATGCTCGGAACCGAAGGACCGTAGATATCCGCATCCAGAATACCGACTTTTGCCCCTTCCTGCGCCAACGCCAACGCCAGGTTTACTGCGGTGCTGGATTTACCCACGCCACCTTTACCTGAGCTGACAGCCAAAATATTACGAACACCATTAATTCCCGGCAAATCGTTAGCGCGGCGTAATGTGCTGATATCATGGTTCAGTTTCCACGCAACAGATTTTGCGCCAGTCACTGACTGCAACTTTTTCGTTGTCGCCTCTTTCAAGGCTTCAAAGCCACGCCGCCAGACAAACGGCATGATCAATTCAATGTGTAGAACATCATCAAGCATCGTACAGTGATGCAGTACTTTCAGAGCTGTCAGATCGCGTTCCAGTGTCAGATGGGTAAAGGTAGCAAGTATTGTTGTTACCTGAGATTTCAGCAGGTCAGGATTGGTCTGCTCAGGGGATTTTGCGTTCATCCCGGCTCCTTTGATTATCATGATTAACTATAAAAGCCATCTTTTCATCATAACAGAACCCAATGCGTTCAGATAAGATCCACGACAAAAACCCACTTCCAACTCACTGATTCAATTTTTATCCAATAAAACTCGCGAAGATCAAGAGTTACCCTAGCGACAATTTTTTTGATCAGGTAACATCAAACTCCCTTTTCATTTATTGGAAGTCAGATCCCTACTATGTCTCAAGTCGCAAAAAAATTATTGGTGACGTGTGCGTTGCCATATGCTAACGGTCCAATCCATCTCGGTCACATGCTGGAACATATCCAGGCAGATATTTGGGTCCGTTTTCAGCGAATGCGCGGCAAAGAGGTTCACTTTATCTGCGCCGATGACGCTCACGGAACACCAATCATGCTGAAAGCACAGCAAATGGGTATTGCTCCCGAAGAGATGATCGCCGCCGTGAACCTAGAGCATCATCAGGATTTTACTGGCTTTTCAATCAGCTATGATAACTATCACTCTACGCACAGCAGAGAGAACCAGGAATTATCAACTGAAATCTATCTGGAACTGAAAAAGAACGGCCATATTAAGAACCGCACTATTTCTCAGTTATACGATCCTGAGAAAGGGATGTTTCTGCCTGATCGCTTTGTAAAAGGCTCCTGCCCAAAATGTAAGGCAGAAGATCAGTATGGCGATAACTGTGAAGTTTGCGGTTCAACTTACAGCCCAACAGAACTGGCTAACCCACGTTCTGTTGTCTCCGGCGCAACGCCAGAAATGCGTGAATCCGAGCACTTTTTCTTCGATTTACCTGTATTCAGTGACATGTTACAAGCATGGACCCGTTCCGGCGCATTGCAGGAACAAGTTGCTAACAAGATGCAGGAATGGTTTGAATCCGGCTTACAGCAGTGGGATATCACCCGTGATGCACCTTATTTTGGTTTTGAAATTCCTGATGCACCCGGCAAATATTTCTATGTCTGGCTGGATGCACCTATTGGTTATATGGGTTCTTTCCAAAATCTGTGTGACAAACGCGGAAACCTGAGCTTTGATGAGTTCTGGGCAAAAGATTCCACCGCCGACCTTTATCACTTTATTGGTAAAGACATTGTCTATTTCCACAGCCTGTTCTGGCCTGCCATGCTGGAAGGCAGCGGTTACCGCAAGCCAACAAATCTGTTTGTTCACGGCTACGTCACCGTCAACGGCACGAAAATGTCCAAATCCCGTGGTACGTTTATCAAGGCCAGCACTTATCTGGATCATCTGGATGCAGACTGCCTGCGTTATTACTATGCGGCCAAACTCTCTTCCCGTATTGATGATATCGACCTGAATCTGGAAGATTTTGTTCAGCGTGTTAACAGCGATATCGTTAACAAAGTGGTGAATCTGGCCTCCCGTAACGCAGGTTTCATTAATAAACGCTTTAATGGCAAGCTGGCGGATAAACTCGCTGATCCGGCGCTTTACCAGAAGTTTATTGATAGCGCGAAAGTGATTGAAGAAGAGTTCAGCAACCGCGAATTCAGTAAAGCAATCCGTGAAATCATGGCATTGGCTGATTTGGCAAACCGTTATGTGGATGAGCAGGCTCCGTGGGTTGTGGCAAAAGAAGAAGGCCGTGATGCGGATCTTCAAGCTATCTGTTCAATGGGCATCAACCTGTTCCGCGTTCTGATGACTTTCCTGAAACCCGTTTTACCCAGTCTGGCAGAACGCGCAGAAGCTTTCCTGAATACCGAACTGACCTTGAATGGTATTGAACAACCGCTGCTGGATCATCAGGTTTCCACCTTTAAGGCCCTGTTTAACCGCATTGATATGGATAAAGTGGATGCGATGGTTACTGCGTCTAAAGAAAGCATCAGCGCACCACAAAAAGTCAGCGGTCCACTGGCAGAAGAGCCAATTCAGGGTACAATCACTTTTGATGATTTCGCCAAAGTTGATATGCGCGTCGCCCTTATCAAACAGGCTGATTTTGTAGAAGGCTCAGATAAACTGCTGAAACTGACGCTGGATCTTGGTGGTGAAACTCGCCAGGTATTTTCCGGTATCCGCTCCAGTTATCCTGATCCGAAAGCACTGGAAGGCCGTTTAACCATAATGGTTGCCAACCTGGCTCCACGTAAAATGCGCTTCGGTATTTCTGAAGGAATGGTGATGGCAGCTGGGCCTGGCGGAAAAGATATCTTCCTGCTCAGTCCTGACAGTGGCGCACTACCGGGTATGCTGGTGAAATAACAATCAATTTATTGCAAATATATCTTATTAGCGGGGATCAGCAATGGTCCCCGCTTTTTTGAATGTGATCTATGGCACATTCCCAGGGTTAATTGTATGATGAATTCCTCACTGGAATTAGGAATTTTGTTATGTCGTTTCGTGAAGTACTGATTATAGGTTGGCAGTACCTGCGAGCATTTGTACTGATTTATCTGTGTTTGTTGGCAGGCAATGCCATCTCTGCCCTGTTACCCATCGTTGTTCCCGGCAGTATTATCGGTATGTTGATATTGTTCGTCTTATTGGCTTTCCAATTGATCCCTGCCCACTGGGCAAAACCCGGTTGCAGTCTGTTATTGAGAAATATGACCCTGCTGTTTCTGCCTATCGGTGTAGGCGTGATGAACTATTACGATCAACTCAGCCAACAGATACTACCGATTGTCCTTTCATGCCTGATCAGCACCGCAGTTGTTATGATTATTGTTGCTTACAGTTCCCATTATGTTCTCCGCGAACGTCCAATTATCGGTTCCGCATCAGAAGTTAAGACTGAACAAGAAAAACAAGAGAAATAAATATGTTAAGTCACATTTGGTGGTCACTGCCATTAACATTGACTGTATTCTACGCCGCAAGAAAACTCTCACTAAGATTCAAAATTCCTATTTTGAATCCCTTATTGGTTTCTATTGCTGTACTTATTCCAATATTGTTAATAACCAATACCCCTTATGAACACTATTTCGCCGGCAGCCGAATTCTTAATGATCTGCTCCAGCCCGCCGTGGTTGCGCTGGCATTTCCTTTATATGAACAGTTGCACCAAATCCGCGCCCAATGGAAATCCATTATCAGTATCTGTTTTATCGGCAGTATTGTCGCTATGGTTACAGGTACTGCTATTGCATTGTGGATGGGCGCAACACCTGAAATGGCCGCCTCGATACTGCCTAAATCAGTCACTACACCAATAGCAATGGCAGTAGCAGATGCTATCGGCGGTATTCCGGCAATCAGTGCCGCTTGCGTCATTTTTGTCGGCATTCTTGGGGCAATTTTTGGTCATAACCTGTTCGATATTTTGCAAGTGAAAACTAAAGCATCCCGTGGCTTGGCAATGGGAACGGCATCACATGCTTTGGGCACCGCCCGTTGTGCAGAAGTCAATTTTGTTGAAGGCGCATACAGTTCGTTAGCACTGATGACCTGCGGTATCATTACTTCATTGACCGCCCCTTTTATATTTCCAGTGCTGTTATATCTATTTGGTTAGTTACCAGTTGAAAAATTTGATATAAATCCTTCAATTACCGGATTTAATTACATAGTTTTCATTATTTATGTGACATTAATCACATTATAAATCTGATCAGAGCGCCTAGAATGACCTTAAGTTAATTTGGAGATCATTCTATGCAAGCTCGCTTTCGCTCTATCTGGGCACAGTTGCCATCTAAACTACAGGATGCGCTTTCTCCCTATGCAGGAAACGACGACTTTCCTGCCATGTTCACGGCTGAACAAGCTGAATCTGTCAAGAAAACCTGCGGCTTTGACGATAACACATTGGCTATCGCCCTACTGCCACTCGCAGCGGCATACTCCTTAGCCCCGATATCACATTTTAATGTCGGCGCAATTGCCCGTGGCGAAAGCGGAAATCTCTACTTCGGCACCAATATGGAATTTACCAATGTGCCATTACAGCAAACTATTCATGCTGAACAATGTGCTATTACTCACGCCTGGTTACGCGGTGAGAAAAAACTAACCTCTATCACGGTTAATTACTCTCCATGCGGTCACTGTCGCCAGTTTATGAATGAACTTAATAGTGGCACACAATTAGAGATCCACTTGCCAAAACAAGAATCTTTGACATTAGGTGACTATTTGCCATATTCCTTTGGTCCAAACGATCTGGGTATCACTACCCTGTTGATGGATCCGGTTAATCATGGTTATCAAATAGAAACCACTGATGAACTGGTACTAACCGCACTGGATGCGGCAAACCGAAGCCATGCCCCATACAGCAATTCATACAGTGGTATAGCACTGCTGGGAAAAGATGGAAAAATCTATCCTGGGCGTTATGCAGAAAATGCCGCTTTTAACCCAAGCTTACCCCCATTACAAGCAGCTCTGATCCTGATGAATATTTCTGGTGGTGATTGTCTGTCCATCGAAACAGCAGTATTAATTGAGGGAAAAAACAGCCATTTGTCCCAACACAGTGCAACGCAATCCACACTTGCTGCACTAGGATGCGGTAAATTTGATTACCACACGTTCTGAATTCAGTGAAAAATGCGTTTTTCCAGTGGCGGCTCATTTTTCTCTGGCTTGATAGTGCCGCATATGATGTTTATCTAGGTCCGCGCAAATATTAATGGGGGACACAATGGATACTCTTGCGGCAGAACCGACTACCGTTGGCGAGATGCTTAACGAAGAATTTTTAAAGCCGATGAATATTACTCAGCAGCAATTGGCTGACGCTATGAGCGTATCACGTAAAGTTATCGGCCAAATTGTCAATAATTCTCGTCGCTTAAGTGTCGAAGAAATGACCCTAATGGAGGATTTTCTCCTACAAAATTGGGTAACGTAACATTTTATTTATTAGCTAAATCTGGATGTTATCTCTCATTTTTACTCATAATACCTCTAATTAAGTAACATTTGCTGTACATATTTTTCCTATCTTTTAGGATCTATAACTGACCTTATTATCCATTTAGTTCAAAGAGTAAGATTCATGGAACTGGAACACGAAAGTAAACGTCCATTATATATTCCCTATTCGGGCCCCATCCTGTTGGAATTTCCCTTGCTGAATAAAGGCAGTGCCTTTACCGAAGCAGAACGCGGCAACTTTAACCTTCATGGCTTATTACCGGAAGCGGTTGAAACCATTGAAGAACAAGCTGAACGCGCCTATCGGCAGTATCTTGATTTCAAAAATGATGCAGATAAACACATTTATCTGCGAAATATTCAAGACACTAACGAAACTCTGTTCTACCGCCTGCTGGATGCACATTTGAGCGAAATGATGCCAATCATTTATACCCCAACGGTTGGTGAAGCTTGTGAACATTTTTCTGATATTTACCGCCGCGCCCGTGGCTTGTTCATCTCATATCCAAATAAAACGCATATTGATGACATGCTGCAAAATGCGACTAAACAAAATGTAAAAGTTATCGTTGTCACCGATGGTGAACGTATTCTTGGTCTGGGTGACCAAGGTATCGGCGGTATGGGTATTCCTATTGGTAAACTTTCCCTGTATACCGCCTGTGGTGGCATCAGCCCGGCGTATACACTGCCGGTAGTTCTGGATGTGGGAACGAATAACCCCCAGCGCCTGAATGACCCGTTATATATGGGCTGGTGCCATCCGCGTATTACCGGCGCAGAATATGATGAATTTGTTGATGAATTTATTCAGGCCGTTAAACGCCGCTGGCCAAATGTGCTGCTACAGTTTGAAGATTTCGCGCAAAAAAATGCCATGCCCCTGCTCAACCGCTATCGCCATGAGATTTGTTGCTTTAATGATGACATTCAGGGAACCGCTGCTGTCACACTGGGTAGCCTGATTGCAGCCAGCCGTGCTGCCGGTCGTCAATTGAAAGATCAAACTGTCACTTTCCTGGGAGCCGGTTCCGCCGGTTGCGGTATCGCAGAGCAGATTGTCGCCCAGATGAAATCTGAAGGTTTAAATGAAGAACAAGCTCGCGCCCGTATTTTCATGGTTGATCGTTTCGGTTTACTGACAGATAAACTGCCAAATTTATTGGATTTCCAGAACAAGCTGGTACAAAAAATCGACCCCTTAGCTAAATGGGATGTAAACAGCGATTCTATCTCTCTGCTTGACGTTGTTCGTAATGCTAAACCTACGGTATTAATTGGCGTTTCAGGTCAAGCGGGGCTGTTCACAGAGGAGATCATCCGTGAGATGCATAAACACTGTGAACGTCCAATCGTTATGCCATTATCCAACCCAACTTCCCGTGTTGAAGCCCGTCCTGAAGATATTATCAACTGGACAGATGGCGCAGCCCTGGTTGCAACAGGTAGCCCATTCAATCCGGTAAAATACAAAGATCAAGAGTATCCGATCGCTCAATGTAACAACGCCTATATCTTCCCTGGAATTGGCTTAGGTGTTATTGCCTCTGGGGCCAAACTCGTCACTGATGGTATGTTGATGACGGCAAGTCGAATACTGGCTGATTGTTCACCATTGGCGAAAAAGGGTACAGGTCCGTTACTGCCACTCATTGATGATATTCAGGAAGTTTCTCGCAAAATTGCAAAACAAGTTGCAAAAGAAGCGCAAATACAAGGTGTTGCGACTGTCACGTCAGACGGTGCATTGGATGAAGCGATTGAACGTAACTTTTGGAAACCGGAATATCGCATATATAAACGGACTTCATTGTGACTATTATCCGCCCGGATCGGGCAAGGTGCTCCCCACATCAGCGGCTGTTACTCGTCCCTGGCGAGTCAGACACAAGCCCAAAAGACAGAAACGACGAGCACCGCAGCCTTTAAAACCACTATACCTCTATGCCGCATATTCATTGCGGCATTTTACTATCTGAAAACCCTTCAAGATTTTTGTCTTATATTTCCGCCCACATTGGCCGAAGGTTTATCGCAATTTTTACCAAATTATACTTAACTGATATAGTATTATTGAGTTGCACACTCACAGCCCAAAAAAATATTTTACGAATTTAATATGATAATTTTATTTTATTCACTTCTCTTATTCACGAAACTAATAACACAAAACCAAATTACCATAAATGTAGCTAAAAAATCATAACAAGTATAAAATAACATTAGTTAATAATCATCCCAAAAATAACAAATAAACAATGCCGGCAAAAAAACCAAAAAACAGTATGAAGATAATTTACATTCAGGTATTTTGACATAATTTTCATATTTATAGGATTGGGATATGACACTCCCAACCCCTAAAAGAAAAAATATTCCCAATATGCTAATTACACCAACAATATCATTAATCCCATAACATTAGATGTTTATTTGGTGATACGCCGATGAAACTTTGCAATGATATTCTGCTTCCCTCAGAAAAGCTACGAATTGCATGGGGTTTCCTGGTGTTTATTATTATTAAATCTCCCAATTCCGGCTTAATACAAATAGAGGGAGGAAGAGAGCCCCGCCAATCATGTTCTGAACTATCTTCAATCAACTCGGTAATAGGAATAGCTGGAACATCCCACAACTCTAATTCCCCTCCACTTACAGGTACTTTTATATATATATTTACAGAAAATTGCCCTAGCAAATTGACAGATTGTTGTTGAAGGCCATCAAAGTGAGGTTGTATTTCAGACATGATAGAGAGTTCTGGTCTTCTCATGACCCTGGCAATCCCTGCATGCATCTTTTTACTTTCAAAATTTGCAATACTGGCACCCGCAGACCATACTTCATCCAGTTCTAAACGAAATTTATCGAAAGGTGCCAGCATTGGAGCACAGAAATTTCTAACGTTTCTTATTGCGGGTAATGCATTCTCAAAATATCTTTTATAACTATCACTATCTTTGGGTTTGCCAAAAGTTGAGTTATAAGGCACACCAACTCTATCAACGCCATAATCGACTAAAACAATTTCATCTCCTTTTTTTAAATCATGAAGATAATGTTCTAGATTTTCATGAGAGAGGAAGAAATCAGAAAGTTTATCTGAAATATGACTATCTACATACTTTTTTACATGGATAGCCAACACTTCATCATTAAATAACTTATCGAGATCTCTTTCTTGCAAAGAATTAGATAAAATCACTTCATTTTTCATAAAAGTCACCTTGTTATACTTAACATGATTTTGGAAAAATCTCCTACATAAAAATACACCAGAAAATGTTAATTCCAATATTCTATCCAGTAAAAGCACTTTTAATCAACACGATATTAATCACCAAAATAGATATAGATATATATTTAAGTTATTTAACTAATTCTACATTTAACAATAGAGAAAGATCTGATGACAATAATTTTATTTTACAAGCTTTACTATAACTTCAAAAATAATCAATTTAATATTCAATAGCAATGATAAATAGACAACATAACCTCCCATAAATCCCTGGCAGATTAGAATAGGCATATCTATCGCAGAAACAGATCCGGCAATATATTATTATTTAACATCAATATTTAGCATAAAGTAAAACATATAAAAATCAAAAATAACATGTCAGAGTTCACAAAAAGAATATATATATTCTCAACCTGAGTATTGTTATCGAGTTTATTTTAATGCCTTAATCTTCCGATATTTTTTCAATCTCAACATTTGACAGCGCCCTTACGTCAAGAATCGGATCTTACGGTATATCCGTAGCCACTACAACGCCTTAAAGACAGGAAATGTGAATCAAGGCCACCATCCGACCTCCCTGACACGATGCCTGCCGACTGCGGTGGGGCAAAATAGCAAGAAACAGACAACAAAAAACCACTGTCAGCCTTTTTTCTTATAGAGAAAACTTGCTTCGGAATTTCAGGTAAAGTAGCCTTTAGTCAATATTAGTCATTGATACATATTAAAGGCAAAAGCATGTGGAAGCGCCTGATAATTGGTCTGTTATTCATCGCAGGGACGCTGACGCTCACCGCTATTGCACTTGACCGCTGGATTAGCTGGAAAACGGCCCCTTATATTTTTGACGACCTCAAAAAACTCCCTGAACGTGAAGTGGGTATGGTGCTTGGGACGTCTAAATACTACCATTCTGGTGCCCCCAATCAGTATTATATGTACCGCATTCAGGGTGCAGTTAATGCTTATAACAGCGACAAAATCAAATATCTATTACTGAGTGGCGACAATGCCCAACAAAGTTATAACGAACCTGTCACCATGCGCAGGGATTTAGTGAAAGCAGGTATTCCGGCCACAAACATTGTGCTGGATTTTGCGGGTTTCAGGACGCTTGATTCAATAGTCAGAACCCGTAAGGTTTTCAACACTAATGATTTTACGATTATCACTCAACGATTCCATTGCGAACGGGCGCTGTTTATCGCTATACATATGGGCATTGACGCTCAGTGTTATGCCGTTTCCACGCCTAAAAATATGATCACTGTTCGGTTACGTGAAATAATTGCCCGCCTTGGCGCGCTAACCGATCTTTATATTTTGAAACGCGAACCGCGTTTCCTCGGTCCTTTGATCCCAATTCCTGCGCCGCATAAAGTACCAGCAGGTATAACTGATTATCCGGCTGTCACCCCGGAAGAATTACAGGAAATGGACAAAACTCAGCCTAAACGGAGCGTGCCAATGCTGCGGTAGTATTTCGCCACTGCTGTTCCAATGGCCCTTGCTGATGACGGCGTAACCACCAGCATGAAAAAAGAATATTCACTGTCCAAATAAATGGAATCAATACCAGTAGCTCCAGGCGATTGAGTTGAGCAAATAATCCAAAGTGATAAAACAATGCAGTACAGATTAAAGTTTGCAGTAAATAATTACTCATCGCCATTCGTCCAACCTGCCTGAGCCAGCGATTAATCCGCCAGCATGAAATTACCGGCCAGAAACCATATATCAGTGCCATATAACCCAGTGCCTGAAATGGAATTACCAATCCAGAAAGGATATAGCCAACAATACCTGACCAAAAGTAATCCCAGTCATGCGCATATTGGAGCGCCACAGAGAATATCTGGACAGCAACACTGAGTGGTATCAGCAATAGCGCCACATTTCGATAATAGCTCACCGGAAATTCACCTTTTAGCCAGCCATTACGCATTAATCCGGCACCACATAACATAATGCCGATCAATTGCCAGCCATGCTGAACAAACAGCATAATCATCATCAACATGACCTGATTAAAACGTTCTTCTACTGCCAGCCATCCACCACCTGTTTTCCAGAATGTTTCGTATAACACATGGAATTCAGTCGGTCGCCAGACATCGTTAGATTCACCTCTGGAAGAAAAACCAAGAATAAATAACAGCACTAATCCGATCAGATAAAAAACAGCGCCTTTCATCAATAACCGGCTGCTAGCGCTATTTTGACTGATCAGATGAAAACTAAAAAAACCAGTCAAACTGTAAGAGAGTAAAATATCACCATCCCAGAACAGGATGCCATGTATCCCGCCAATCAGGGCAAGTATGATTAATCGTGGGTGGTTCCAGACTTTGCCCCTTGGTAATAGTAGCTCCAGTGTTGCACCAAATAAGAAGGCAAAAATACACAAGAATTTTCCCTGAGCAAAGATATTGAGTACAAACCAGATAATCAAATCTGTTGCAGAGGCTGAACCATTATATGCCGGGTTCAAATAAGCCGCGGATGGCAAAGCAAAACCGGAGATATTGAGCAACAATATCCCCAGAATCGCCAGACCACGAATACTGTCCAGTGAATCAATTCTCTGGCGGGTCATTTTTATATCCCGATGTAAAAATTACAAATGGCGTGTCGTGCGTAAAAACTCCTGACGGGTATTTTGACTGGATTTAAACAACCCACCCAAGGATGTCGTTGTCGTGGTACTGGTTGCATCACGGATGCCCCTGGCTTTCACACAGTAATGGACCGCATCAATAGATACGGCAACATTATTGGTACCAAGCAGTGTCTGTAATGCAATCAGGATCTGTTGGGTCAGACGTTCCTGTACCTGTGGGCGCTGCGAAAAAAACTGCACAATGCGGTTAATTTTAGATAACCCAATCACTTTATCTTTCGGGATATAGGAAACAGTCGCCTTACCATCAATAGTCACAAAATGATGTTCACAGGTGCTGGTTAACGTGATATCACGCACCGTCACCATTTCATCCACCTTCATTTTATTTTCTATCAATGTGATTTTCGGGAAATTACTGTAGTCCAACCCTGAAAAAATTTCATCAACATACATTTTCGCAATACGACTGGGGGTTTCCGCCAAACTGTCATCATTTAGATCAAGATTCAACAGCTGCATAATTTCCGTCATATGCTCCTCAATCCGCACTTTGCGCACTTCCGGTGCCAATGCCTGACCACGAAGAGGCGTTTCAAGACCTCGAGCTTCCAGCGCCGAATGCACAAGCTCGGCTTCTTTACTTAGGGATGACATTATTTTCTCCAAAGGGATTACTTTCCATTATCTGGCGGGTAGTAAAATTGAATGATAGATGAAACGCACACCACCGAACGTCCGGGCTAAAAACTCGGCTTGTTCCGGTGTTAGGTAGAATTGATACTGGTATGCACGTTTCATAGATTAACAAGATACAAAGGACAATGTGAGAATGCAAAAAGAATCAGTGAGTGGGAAAGTCGCAGCCCCTCCTCCCAGCCCTGAAAACCAAGCTTTTCCGAGGGCAATCAGATGGATTTTTTACACACGAATTTCAACAACAGGTTTCTTCCTGTGACAAACCAACAACCCGGCAATCATCAATGTAATAAATGCCACATACAGCGCAGGCTCCAGTTTCCCGGTTATCGCGGTGGAAAGCGCTGACAACGCTGGCCCAACAAGCTGCCCGATAGCATATCCCGTCGTCAGCAACCCCGCCATATAACGGCTATGTTCTGGTGCCAGCTCACGCCCATACTGAAACGTCATTTGCACCGCGCACATAAAACCACCCCCAATCAATAAAGCGCTTAATGCCAAGCCACTTATTCCCGGGACAATCTCAGCGATAAGAATCCCCACCGCCTGGATCCATAAAGTGATTGCCAGCCGGATTTGAGTTGTCAGCATATGACGGGTCAGAACAGCAAAACCGATGCCGATAACTGCGGCACCACCAAATATCGGCCAGACAAACTGAGCAAACAAGCTGCCAGGGAAACGATCACTGGCCATTTGCGAAAGAAAAGTGGCAGGTAAAATATAACCAAATCCCGCTAAACTGTAGCTCCATACCAACCGCTTAATTGCGGGTGTCCAAATCAGCTTCTTCACCTCAATTTGTGAACGGTGCAGTTTACCGCTACGGGGCAGATGCCGACTAATATAGATACTAAAAATCAGCGCCACAATACCATACAACAGCCATGCTTCGGCAGCACTCAGTTGCCATGCCTGAATCCCGACAGCAAGAATACCAGTAACGAATATCCCGACGCCGGGTCCCGCAAATATGGCGACACCCAACGCAGGACGGTTCAAGCTGGCTAACTGTTCATTTACCCATGCCGCCACCAGCACTAATGTCAAACCACTTGCCCAGCCAATAACAAAACGGGCGACACTGTGTAATATCGGTCCATCCAGTAGCGCAGAAAGCAACGTGATAATTACCGTCCCCCATAATCCTGCCCAGAGCCGATATTCAATAAAACGGCGCGCCTGCATCGCATCATAGGAACCCGCCAAATATCCCAGATAGTTAAAAGCTGCGACGATACCCGCACCAGTCAGACTAAGCTGGGATTCTGCGATCATTAAGGGAACTTGAGGAGTGAAGGTAAAACGTCCAATTCCCATAGCAACAACCAGTGCCAAAAAACCACTCATTGCGATATGAAAAGCCTGATAGCGATGGTTCGTCTGGGAAGAAATTGAATTATTCATTGTCATGAAAACATCATTTTTTAATTTGTTTTTCACAAGTTATAACAAAAATCAAATGCAATACACTCTTCTTGTTAATAAAATTTACATAAAAACGTAAATTATTTCTTCCCCTTAATAAAGTATTCAGTAAGCCTTGAGTTACAGTATCCGGAACGACACAGTATTTGAAATCTCGTGCTCCGCTCTATTCATTCACCTTTCCGAAGGTTAAATCAAGCTGTTACCGCGCAACATAAACTGAGCCTGCTCTCAATAATGCCATAATGATACTGTCAAGCCGCTGCCAGAAATGTATGATTTATCATGTTGTGTGTACCAATATTATTAATAAGGAGCTTTTTATGTATAAAGAATTCCAAGGTAAGACAGCCATTGTTACCGGAGGTGGAACCGGTATAGGACGGGCTATCAGTATCATGCTGGCGAAACAAGGTGCTGCTGTGGCCGTTATCTATTCACAAAGTGAACTTGACGCTCAGGAAACAACCGAATCTATTATCCGGGACGGAGGGCAAGCCATAGCAATAAAAGCCGATGTTACCGACGAATCCGCTGTGCAGGCAATGATCAACACTGTTGCCGAAAAATTTAACGGCATCGACTACCTGATTAATAATGCCGGGACAACAAAGCAACTTCAATTTGATGATCTCGAATCTCTATCCGACAATATTTGGGATACCATTCTTGATGTTAACGTGAAAGGCACATTTCATTGTTGCCGGTATGCAGCACCTTATCTTAGGAAAAGAGCGGGTAGTGCTATTGTGAATGTCGGTAGTATCTCTGGCGAAACCGGCTATGGTTCTTCTATTCCCTATGCGGTTTCCAAATCAGCTATTCACGGGCTCACCAGATCATTGGCCCGTGCGTTGGCTCCATCAATAAGGGTTAACTGCGTGGCACCAGGCGCGGTCGAAACCCGGTGGTGGAAAGGATTGGAGGAGAAAATGCGAACCCTCTGTGCAAATTTGCCTTTAGAACGCATCTCGACACCAGAAGATGTCGCAGAAATAACCTTGATGTTACTAAAAGCAGAAGCAATGACAGGGCAGATCATCAAGATTGACAGCGGTCAAACTTTATAAAATTTATCTGATAGCATAGTAAATATTGATAGCTGGTTGACTTCAGATTCGATCGGACCTACTACAGCAGCCAGCTATTTACTCTAAGTAAACGTTAGATAATTCACATGTTCATCTTTGCCAAAATGAGCTAATTCTCAAAGGATATTACATGCATATAACCCTTACTGATGTGAATCAGGATAATTATGAAGATGTCTGTGATCTAACCGTAGCCGATTACCAGTACGAATATGTCGCAGACAATACGTGGTCACTGGTTGAATCAAAATTCAATCCCTCATACCAAACACGTACCATTTGCTTAGACGACAAACCTGTTGGATTCTTTATGTGGGTACCTGAGACGGACCGGAGAGTATCGATTTGGCGATTTATGGTGGATCGACACTATCAAAACAAAGGTATTGGACGCAAAGCAATGCTGTTGGCCCTTGATGAAATTAGGCGAACAGATGGATTGGAAGAGATCGAAATCTGTTACAAACCGAATAATCCTATAGCGCGAAATTTTTACTCCAGCTTTGGTTTTGTTGAAGTCGGTATGGATGAAGATGGTGAAGACATGTTGGCAATGATTAAAGTTTAATATAACTAACACATATGATGATCTCTGCCATAATGGTGCTATTACAAAATACTATCTGGGAGCACCATTATGGATCACTGCCACACCTCTGAATTGATCTCTTTGGAACAAGCGCTGGAAAAACTTCTGACGCAAGTTGCACCACTGACTGACACAGAAACCGTCAATCTCACCCAATCATCCGAGCGGATTACCGCAGCAAATATTATTTCTCCTATCAATGTCCCGCCTTTTGCTAACTCAGCCATGGATGGCTATGCCGTTCGCTATGCCGATTTGCATGGAAACATTCCTCTTCCTCTGGCAGGAAAAGCACTGGCTGGCGCGCCTTTTCAGGGAGAATGGCCTGCGACAACCTGCATCCGGATGATGACCGGCGCTCCTGTTCCCGCAGATGCTGATACTGTCATTATGCAAGAGCACACAGAAGTTACTGATGATGGCGTTGTTTTCTCTCAACCCGCCAAACGGGGCCAGAATATCCGTCTGGCAGGCGAAGATATCTCCAAAGGAGCGGTAGCATTGCCGGCAGGCAGTAAATTATCCACCGCTCAATTACCACTGATTGCCTCTCTGGGAATCGCTGAAATCGAAGTGGTTCGCAAATTAAACGTTGCCATTTTCTCCACCGGTGATGAACTGCAAGCCATCGATCAGCCACTTAAAGAAGGCCAGATTTATGATACCAACCGCTTTGCTGTTCGCCTGATGTTGGAAAAACTGGACTGCGACGTTATTGATTTAGGCGTTATCGCAGATAACCCCGAAGCTTTACGCAATGCTTTCGAAGAAGCAGATAAGAAAGCTGATTTAGTCATCAGCAGTGGCGGCGTCTCTGTGGGTGAAGCAGACTACACCAAGCAGATGTTGGATGAGCTGGGAGAAATCAGTTTCTGGAAACTGGCAATTAAACCGGGTAAACCTTTTGCTTTTGGCAAATTGAAAAACGCCTGGTTCTGTGGTTTGCCGGGTAATCCAGTTTCAGCTGTCCTCACCTTCTATCAACTGGTGCAACCTTTAATTGCCCGTTTGTCCGGTTTTACAGCATGGCAACCCCCAATGCGCCTCCATGCTAAAGTGACTACGCCATTGAAAAAAACACCGGGAAGAACAGATTTTCAACGCGGTATTGTCTCTGTGAATGAACAAGGTGAGCTGGAAGTTCGCACTACAGGGCATCAAGGCTCCCATATATTCAGTTCATTCAGCCTGGGTAACTGCTTTATCGTTCTGGAGCGCGAACGTGGTCGGGTAGAAGCTGGCGAAATTGTTAAGATCGAATTGTTCAATCATCTATTGAAAAATGAATAATGACTATTGAACTGACAGACGCAGAAACCCTGCGCTATAACCGTCAGATTGTCCTACACGGGTTTGATTTTGATGGACAGGAAAAACTGAAATCCTCGAAGATCCTGATAGTCGGTGTGGGTGGCTTAGGTTGTGCTGCATCCCAGTATCTGACAGCAGCAGGCGTGGGAACAATAACACTGTTAGATTTTGATACCGTTTCTCTCTCAAACCTACAACGACAGATCTTGCATCGGGATGAACGCATCGGGATGACCAAAGTACACTCAGCCCAGATAACGCTTCAAGCAATAAACCCGTATGCCACCATCAAAACCGTCGATGCATTGCTGGAAGATCAGGTGCTGGATCAGCTTATTAGTGAAAATGATGCTGTATTAGATTGCACTGATAATGTTGCGATCCGCGAACAATTGAACCGTCTGTGCCTGGTAAGGAAAATGCCTCTGGTTTCCGGTGCGGCTATTCGCATGGAAGGGCAATTGACCGTATTTACTTATCAGCCGGATGCCCCCTGCTACCACTGTTTGAGCCGGCTGTTTGGTGAAAATAACCTGACTTGTGTAGAAACGGGCGTCATGGCGCCATTGGTCGGTACCATCGGGACATTACAAGCCATGGAAACCATCAAATTACTCACCGGATATGGCAAGGTAAACAGCGGAAAGGTTTTACTGTTTGATGCCATGACGATGCAATTTCGTGATATTAAATTACTTAAAGATCCCAATTGCGAAGTGTGCAACTGATGAAAACAAGTTGCCCCAGTGAGCTAAACTAGGGCAACTTATGCCAAAAAACGCTTACTCAGTAATCCCCTGACTTCTCAGGTATTCATCATAAGTCCCTTTAAAATCAATGACGGTATTAGATTTGATTTCCAGAACACGGCTTGCCAATGAGCTAACAAATTGCCGATCATGGGAAACAAATACCAAAGTCCCTTGATACATTTCAAGCGCCAGGTTTAGAGATTCAATGGATTCCATATCCAGGTGGTTTGTTGGTTCATCCATTATCAGAATATTTGGCTGTTTCATCATCAACTTGCCAAATAGCATCCGGCCTTTTTCACCACCAGATAACACCTTGACTTTCTTCTTAATATCATCCTGACCGAATAATAAACGCCCCAGCACGCTGCGGACAGCTTGCTCATCGTCCCCTTCTCTCTTCCACTGGCTCATCCAATCGAAAACCGTCAGATCGCAATCAAAATCGCTGGCATGATCCTGAGCATAATAACCAATGCTGCTGTTTTCAGACCATTTAACCGTACCACTGTTTGGCTCTGCTTCACCCACCAGTGTTTTCAGGAAAGTCGTTTTACCGATACCGTTAGCACCGATAACCGCCATTTTTTCGCCGACCTCCAGCAACATATTGAGATTTTTAAACAGCGGGCCATTGTCATAACCTTTCGTCAAACCTTCCAGTTCCAGAGCATTACGGAATAATTTCTTATCCTGTTCAAAGCGGATATAAGGGTTCTGACGGCTGGATGCTTTAACTTCATCCAACTGGATTTTATCAATCTGGCGAGCACGAGAAGTCGCCTGTTTTGATTTGGAAGCATTGGCACTAAAACGGCTGACAAAAGATTGTAATTCCGCAATCTGTGCTTTCTTCTTCGCATTATCAGCCATCAGACGTTCACGTGCCTGAGTTGCAGCAACCATATATTCATCATAATTACCGGGGAACAGACGTAATTCACCATAATCAAGATCTGCCATGTGAGTACAGACTGTATTCAGGAAATGGCGATCATGGGAAATAATGATCATGGTGCTGTCCCGATCATTTAACACCTGCTCCAACCAGCGAATGGTATCAATATCCAGGTTGTTGGTTGGCTCATCCAATAACAGAACATCAGGATTAGAAAACAGAGCCTGAGCCAGCAAAACACGCAATTTCCAGCCCGGTGCAACTTCGCTCATCAGGCCATAATGTTGTTCTACCGGAATACCCACCCCCAGCAGCAACTCGCCGGCACGCGCTTCGGCACTATAACCATCCATCTCGCCGTAGGACACTTCCAGATCCGCAACACGATAGCCATCTTCTTCGCTCATTTCTGCCATCGCATAAATACGGTCACGCTCCTGTTTCACTTGCCACAGTTCCGTGTGCCCCATAATCACTGTATCCAGTACAGTGAACTCTTCAAAGGCAAACTGATCCTGACGCAGTTTACCAATACGCTCATTGGGATCCGTGCTGACGTTACCGGCAGAGGGTGTCAAATCGCCACCCAAGATTTTCATAAACGTGGATTTACCAGAACCATTAGCGCCAATCAGACCATAACGGTTACCGTTGCCAAACTTGACAGAAATGTTTTCAAACAGGGGCTTACTGCCAAATTGCATGGTGATGTTGTTTGTACTTAACACTGCATTCGCTCTTAAATTTAGAAACAAAAAGGAAATTGGAAAAAATCGATAGTGGCGCATTATGCCACAATAAAACAACAGGATCGCCTATAGTTGCTAATATCAAAATTTTTCATGTCTGGCGATCCATGATTTACATTTCTTGCCCGTATATTGACTTTCCTAAATAAAAGGCGATTTTTAATTTTAGATGAAATATCTTTCATGCCAAATTCTTTTGCTTCTTTCTCTTATCCCTATTTAATTGATCTCCTGAAAAACACCACCCTCTCTGCTTCGACAAACCCAAGAGACAAATGAAGAGCCTGTGATTCGCTATTATTTATATCCGTATCTGACGCCATTTCAGTACATCCATGATCATTACCCCAGTTCTTAATACAAGTGATAAGTCGAGTTGCTAAACCTTTTCTTCTTAGTTCCGGGGAAATATAAATACCTTCAAGATAAGCAACAGGTGAAGAGCAGCATCCATTGACATATTCAAAGCGAAGTGAAGCCTCGGCAAAACCCCAGAAATTATCTGTATTAGATTGAATTATAAAAGCGATTTTTTTATCAGAATCTAAAATCGAGTCCATTTCTTCGCGGTGTTTTTCTTCTGATGTCGCAGGCCATAATGCACTTCGCAAATACAACCACTCGTTAAAATGATGTCTGCCGCTCACGACAATCCGGGAAAGATCATTTTCAGACTGAATATATGATGATTGCTGATATTTATTGTTCATTTTTGGTTCAGGCATTTCTTTCCTATATAATGATGTTGTGGGGAGAAGCCCTGGGCATCCAGGGCATTTGTCCAGCTCAAAGACTTGCGTGCAAGATCTGGCGGCTAATATCTAACGTAACATCGCTGTTTTCACCCAATTGAGTCATACCATGAGCTTCCAATTGTTTTATCAGACACTCAATGTCATCAACACCAAGATTGTAATCAGACAAGTGGGTCTGGAGCCCCAGATTCTCGAAGAAACTGCGGGTATGTGCAATGGCTTGATCAATACGTTGTTCCTCATTGCCGCTGGTGATGCCCCAAACACGTTCACCGTACTGCAACAATTTACCCCGTTTGCTTTCCCGACGAATTTGCAGATTCGCCGGCAGGATAATCGCGAGTGTTCGCGCATGATCAATACCATAAAGCGCGGTTAATTCATGTCCGATCATGTGTGAGGCCCAGTCCTGCGGCATTCCTGCACCAATCAAGCCGTTGAGAGCCGACGTCGCTGCCCACATCAAATTTGCACGAATATCGTAGTTATCCGGGGAGTTTATCGCCTGAGAACCAATTTCAATCAGTGTCTGCAACACCCCTTCAGCAAACCGATCCTGTAGCATACCCTTGGCAGGATAAGTCAGATATTGCTCCATAATATGTGCAAAAGCATCAGCCACCCCGTTAGCCACCTGACGTAACGGAAGCGTATAGGTTTTCGTTGGATCCGTAATAGAAAACCGGGGAAAAACAGATGAGTTTATTAGGTCTCGTTTAGCTTGTTTCGCTTTATTGGTGATAACGGCAACGTTGTTCATCTCTGAACCTGTTGCCGGTAAAGTCAAAACGACACCAAACGGCAGGGCACTTCGAATATTGCGACCACGCTCTTCCAAAATACACCAGGGATCGCCATCAAAATGCACAGCGGCAGCGACAAATTTAGTACCATCAATCACAGAACCCCCACCGACAGCAAGCAGGAAATCCACCTCATTACTGCGTACCCATTCAACCGCTTTTATCAACGTTTCGTAGGTCGGGTTAGGTTCAATACCGCCAAACTCATGGATAGTCCGATTAGCCAACGCACACCTGACTTCATCCAACGTCCCGTTTTTTTCAGCGCTGCTACCACCGTAGAGGATCAGTAACCGCGCATCCCGTGGTACCAGGTTGTCAAGACGTTTAATCGTATCTTTACCGAAAACGATTTTAGTTGGGTTGTAATAGTCAAAATTTTGCATAATTACCTCGCTAGATCAGAAGTTATAACCTTGCAACAGGCCAATAAATGCCTCAGGAGCACTTTCTAAAGGCGGTGCATAACAGCCCTTCTCCTTGCTTAATCTCAGGGATAGGTTGCTGTTCCAGACGAAAATCAGTGGATATCGGGAAACCATGCGGACGTGAAGCCAGTACGATACAGCAATTTATTTGTTGCGTTTGCAACATTGATATTCTCCTTCAACATTCAAGGTCAGTATCATCGGAATACCCAAAAAGTAGACCGGTCGTCTAATCATTAAGTATAAAAAAACACGGATGAATAGTGATTTATAGATCGATTATTAATAATGCGCCATGAACTGCTCTAGTTACCCACTTTTAATAAGATAGAAAGAAGGTTCTTATTCTGTTGACCACGTTGAATTATAACACGATATCGTTATGTGGTTTTATTTAATGCAAAATGCACTTTCAAATTGGACACAAACAGGAAATAAAAAAATCAATAGTGATGTATTACACCACAAATAAACATATTAGGCATTAGGTATTAATGACATTGCGTTTACAATAAATTCCCTTTTATTATGATATTCTCATCAATAATGTAATAATACCTATAGTGAATATAATGTTAGCTCATTATACAAATATCTGTTAATCAATAGGTAAATAGGTAAATAAATCAATAAACTTCTGAACAATAATCAAGGTTATTGAATTAGGATAGACGATTACAATTATACTGAACAAATACAACCCATCACCAAATTTCCCCATCCAACATTACAATGCATTAACATCTCATCGACCCAACGATGAATTAACGTTCAATAAATAATGAAGTTACTATTAGTTAATTATAACCCTGACAATCCATTTTTGTTTGTTATTACAATGACTTTACATATCAACCATTAAAAACACAGATATATTTTATCATCTACATCTATGTTTTTGAGTATAAAAATATAATTAATCTCTTATTATTTTATAACAAAACTCAGAGGGTAAAAAAATTGACATTTATCTGAGAGAAAAGGTATTGTTGAAAAACACCGAAATTACAGAAGATTTATTTTAACAAATGATTGGTTGTCAATTTTAACTTGTTAAAAAGATAAAAATCAACACTGACATTTGTAATCTTGGATGAAAAACCAAAATATAAATAAATTAACTTTTAGGAAGCGTTATGAAATGGAATTCTAATGAAAGGTAAAAAAACCAGTCATAAAATATGACTAAAAAGTTCGGTTCCACACCAAAATATTTAATCTAACCACAGCAGGTTAAATTAAGACCTTGGTAATTAATAATTATTTTTTAAACTTTTTATAAGAGGTAATATTATGTCAGAGATTGAAGCGATTTCGTTAAAAGCACCAATCAGTGTTATTGCAAAAGTAACTAACAAATCAGTATATAAACTTAAACTTATTCAGGATTCTATTCGTTTGGATCAGGGTGAGTGGACAACTCTTCCTCCGCAAGTAATTAATAAAAGCAGTGATAACACCCCTGGAAAAGGCATTTGGAGAAGTGATTCAAACAGTCTACTGGGTGGTGTTGCAGGGCGCTGTACTTATGTATTTGTGGACAGTAAAGGTGAAATTTACAGTATCTATATTACATGGAGTAATCCTCTGATCGGAAGCAGCAGTTACTCAATATCAACAGACTATGAAGGTGATGATTTACATTTATCCTACTTGGCTGATAACGGTAATAATCCAATCGTAGAATATACTATTGTAAGCTAATGCTTAATCATTAATATTAACGACCATTCCTGTAGGAAATATTTAAATTAATATTTATCCGACAGGAATGGTTTATATATTTAAAGAGACATCTTAATCAAAGATTAATTATCATTACTCTACTCATTTCTTTATAATTTAATACGTTTTTACAGATGGTGCCTGATAAGTATTAAAACGATCAAGCAAGCAGGCCGGATCTTGCTCGATTATTGCCATATGACGATATTTTTCATGCAAGAATTGTTCATCCACCATTTTATTAATCATAGCAATCAACGGCCCGTAAAAATTATTGATATTCAGGATACCGCAAGGCTTAGTATGTAGCCCAATCTGGCTCCAGGTAAATACTTCACTGAACTCTTCTAACGTACCAAAACCGCCAGGTAAAGCAACAAAACCCTCAGCTAACTCAATCATCTTATTTTTACGCTGATGCATAGTTTCAACAACGTATAATTCGGTCAGATTTTTATGTGATATTTCGCGCTCTTCCAATAATGTGGGAATAACACCAATGACTTTGCCGCCCTCTTCCAGAACAGTATTAGCAACAGTTCCCATAATACCCACACTGGCCCCACCATAAATCAGAGTAATATCACGCCTAACTAACTCTTTTGCGAAAATAATGACATTTTCTTTATAGATTTCAGATAGCCCCAAGCTTGAACCACAATAAACGGCAATACTTTTCATTCTCTAAACTCCTGTTACTACATCTTTACGGTAAAGGATATGATTATACGTTAATATTATAGTCATCCAACAAATGAAAAAGAAAAAAAGAATGCCGATCATGATACTCTATCAGTAATAATCGTAATTTATGCTTAATCATTAAAGCATAATTCAGATTATTATAAACACTTTAACCATCTTAACGCCTAAATTATCATTATTTCAAAATAAAATATAATTTTTTCAGGAGCATACTTCAATAGTAAAATATAATTTTACTATTCATATATAATATAGTCTAATAAATGAAGAATATTTCTCTAAAATTATATTCTCTAAACCTATTGAGTTATCTGCATTTCACTGCGAAGATTATCGGCCAGATCACTTGATTTTTATTGAGGTTTTGCCCGGATGTTTTCTTCCAAGCGCCAAAAGAGTGCCCTTCCATTAATACCGGTAATATTGTTACTACTTGCCATGACATCAATTCAAGGCGGTGCTTCTCTTGCCAAAACGCTGTTTCCGGTTATCGGTGCACCTGGCGTTACCGCTTTGCGGCTAGGTCTTGGAACTCTCATTCTGTTCATTATTTTTAAACCCTGGCGTCTGCGCTTTCGCCGAAATTCAGCTATGCCACTGCTTACCTATGGTATTGCCCTTGGGGCAATGAATTATACGTTTTATATGGCACTGACAACGATCCCTTTAGGTATTGCCGTGGCGCTTGAATTTACCGGCCCACTGGCCGTAGCCATGTTTTCATCGCGCAGGCCAATAGATTTTCTCTGGGTCATACTGGTTATCGCCGGTCTGGCTTTCCTGCTACCTATTGGCAGTAATATTGATGGCTTGGATCCTGTAGGTATTATATATGCACTCAGTGCGGGTGTTTGCTGGGCACTGTACATTATTTTTGGTCAACGCGCTGGAGCAGGTCATGGTGCGGCAACGGTTTCTATCGGTTCATTGATCGCAGCCCTGATATTTTTCCCTGTGGGGCTGATACAAACAGGGCCAGAATTATTATTTGATATGTCAATTATGCCCCTGGCACTGGCAATAGCGATTCTGTCCACCGCATTCCCATATACACTGGAAATGATTGCCCTGACCCGTTTACCTGCACAAACATTTGGTACTCTGATGAGCCTTGAGCCAGCCCTTGGCGCTCTATCCGGTATTGTTTTCCTCAATGAACACCTGACCATGATTCAATGGCTGGCACTGTTCTGTATTATTTTTGCCTCTATCGGTTCTACGTCAACGATTAAAGGAAAACCTAAAATCACTGAGGTCGATTAATCGCCTTATCTAATCGAAATAAAACTAAAACCGGAGTAATTAATAAAATAATTCTCCGGTTATTTATAAGTATAACCATTATTATTCATCAGAAAATAAATCACACATATTTATTTGAATAATAATTATATTTTTAACATTCTCCGTAAACTTTATAAGAATGAACTATTGATTTAATAGGAATAAGCTATATGACTTAAGACTAATATTGAGTTACATTCATCCCAATAAATGAGAAGCTCATTATTAATACTAGGGGAAAATTATTATGAGTACTGCCAAATTAGTCAAAACAGCACCATCCACACTGCTTTATACTCGTAATGATGTCGATGATAGCGTTAAGCAAGAAACAATTGAAATTTTAAACCATATGGTGATTCAATTTATTGATCTTTCCCTGCTGACCAAACAGGCACATTGGAACATGCGCGGTAAAAATTTCATTTCCATCCATGAAATGCTGGATAACTTTCGTGCCACTATTATTGAACATCTGGATATTTTTGCAGAAAGAGTGGTACAACTTGGTGGAATAGCTCTCGGAACAGTACAAGAAGTTAATAAAGGCACTTTACTGAAAAGCTACCCAACAAATATTCATGACGTGCAAGATCATCTAAAAGCACTGGCTGACCGTTATGCTATTGTCGCTAATGATATCCGCGAAGCAATTGGTGAAGTTGAGGATGAAAATACCGCAGACATGTTCACCGCAGCCTCCCGGGACCTCGACAAATTCTTATGGTTTATTGAAGCAAGCGTTGAGCAATAAAATATAAAGAGCCGTTACATTAAGAGCTCTGCATTACTCACAACCCCCATTAACAACAACGGGGGTTGTTTATTTCGCCCCTTTATCACCCAACTCCGGCACAGAGAAATATCATAAAATACCCTCCATACAGACAAACATCACCATATCCTTTAAAAACCAGCATTAATTGTCTATAATCCAGGTTTATTTTCATAAATAACTTGAGGAAATAATAAAATGGATGCCGAAGTAAAAGACAGCAATGGTACTGTGCTCAATGATGGCGATTCTGTACAGGTCATCAAGGATCTGAAAGTAAAAGGCACATCAGCGACGTTAAAACGCGGCACTATCATCAAAAATATTCGTCTAAACCATCGCGAAGATGAAATTGAATGTAACGCAGATAAACTCAAAGGCTTGGTATTGAAAACCTGTTTTCTGAAAAAAGTAGGGTAAATAGCCTTCTATATCGATTTTATTTGTAAAGGATAAATAAATTACAGTTTTTAGTGGTAAGTTATTTATCCTTTTTCATTTGTCTAATCTCCGCGTCTGAAAGAATTTCCGGCTGCTCAATAGGGAAAACCGGCAGTGCCTTCAACAACCTCGCACCATATCTTTTGCTCAATAAACGCCGGTCATAAATAACCACATCACCATAACACTCATGACTACGGATAAGTCTTCCTACTTGCTGAATAAGACTGAAAGAAGCACTTGGCAAGCTCTGTACTTCAAAAGGATAGCGTTTGAGTGATTTCAACCACTCGCTTTCAGTGATAATTACCGGATTATTGACTGGGGGGAAAGAGATTTTATGAATATGAACCTGGGACAAATAATCCCCCTTTAAATCCAGCCCCTCAGCAAAAGATTGTAATCCAATCAGTACGCTGCATTGCCCTTCATTTATACGCTGACAATGTGTTTCGACTAACCGATAACGTGGCTGATCACCCTGTACCAGCAACATCAGGCGTAAATCCGTCACATAAGAGAGGAAGATATCCATCGCCCTTTGGCTACTGAACAAAATCAACATGCCTTTATGTTGCTGACTCAGCAATTGTGTCCTGAAATAACGCGCCATTTCCGCCAAATGCGCGGTTTCATTATCAAGTGTCGGCTCCAATGACATTTTGGGAATGACCAGTCTCCCCTGACTCACATGATCAAAAGGTGATGACAGCGTCACAAAACGGTCAGCCATTGTTTCAGTTAACCCGGTTAATTCCTGAATACGGGAAAAACTGTTCAGGGAACGAAGCGTTGCCGATGTCACAACCACATGGGGAACATTACGCCACAGCAGCTGATTGAGCTGCTCACTGACTCTGATACCGGCACAATGGAAGTAGAGGTGTGACTGATTTCTTTCATAACGGCGTCTCAGCCATTTTGACACCGGCGCATTGGATGACTCTTCCAGCGCAGCCAAGCGCCACAGTTTAGTCATATTTTCGAAATATCCCAGTGTGCGGCTGGTATGCAAAATAGACCGATGCAACCGGACAATATCCTGTTTAGCCGTTTGCTCAGTCAGATCATTTAGTATCGCTTCTGCTAATCCTCGTAAACCATCGGTCAGTTTAAACAGTTGCTGGCAGCAAAGTCGCAAGTTATCCGGTAGTTTCCCCATCTCAAACAGGTATTGATCTACTTCATTATTTTCAGGTAAAAGTGCCTGCGCGATAGTGGCAAGCTCTTTAAAGCATCCCCGTAGTTTTTCACTGTGTTCATTGAGACGACTGGCATTAGCCAGACGTGGTGGCTTTGCCGGGTGGAATTGCACTAGATATTGCTCAACATGACGGATAAAAGTATCTAGCTGACCATTTAGCTGAAACAGGGTGATTTCCCCTTCAACTTCCAGAGAATCCCTGGCGACATCCGGTATATGATGTCCTTCATCAAGTACCAATAACAAATTTTTAGCATCAGGGAGTACCGATTCACTCTCTAATGCCGCTATCACTAACGCATGATTAGCGACCACCACATCTGCATTTTCGATCTCACGGCGAGCGACAAAAAACGGGCAGCGATGATAATACTGACAGTTACGGCCCAGGCAATTCGCTTTATCTGTGCTAACTTTCGTCCACAAAGTATCGGATAAAGCCAATTTATGGTGATCACGCAATCCATCCCAAGCAAACGTTGTGTAATCACTGCGCAACCGGCGACAAAGTTCCCTTTCTTCGCTACTGGCAAGTTCTGTTTTGTCCTCAACCAAAAGCATTAAATCTATCTGTTCACCGTCGGTTGCACAGATGGCTTCGAGATTACGTGGGCAAACATAACGACCACGCCCAAAAGCACCGGTAAATTTCAGGTCAGGAATGATTTTGCGCAACAGAGGAAGATCTTTACTGTAAATCTGATCCTGTAAAGCGACATTAGCGGTACTGACGACCAGTGGCTTACTTTCCGCCCGGCTGATCGCAATGCCAGGGAGCAGATAAGAAAGGGTTTTACCGATGCCGGTCGGCGCTTCAATAACCAAATGGCGCCCTTCCTGATCAGCGAGCGTTTTTGCAACTTCAGCAATCATCTGCCTCTGTGGAGTGCGGGGAATAAAGCCATTGATATGCTGAGGTAATGCCTTATACCACTGGCTTATCTGATTTTTTATTGAACTGGAAAGTGCCATTGAACTCTGCTGCCATAAAACCGGAGCGCCATTGTCCCACAGAGCAAGAACGAAATCAGCTGTATATCGAGAAACAAAATCAAATTGATAATTTAATCCCAATTTCTGTCAATTATGATGCCAATAAAAACTTAGCGAAAAACTTTATCAGTAATAACAGTAAGCTAATTCCATTTACTTAATCAGTTCAAAGAATTATTCATTACCCGTAAAGTAAATCGGTTATTGCCTTGTCAGCTATTCAGAACCCTATATACTGCCTATTTTCTATGGCAGTTGAGAACAAAAATGAAAAAACTACTTATCACTTTCATCGCGCTCTTTGCATTCGGTTCAATCGGTGGCGTATTCTTGGCGGGTCTTAATATGTATACCCGCTCAACCACACCGATAGAATCACCCGCCAGTCAACAGCAAGAGACAACCATAGCGCCGGTACAGCAACAATAACGGGGCGCAACACTATTTATACTTTTGTATCAAGTGAGGGATCCCATGAATAATGCATACTTTGTCAGTCCACAATGGCTACAAGATCATCTTGATGATGAAAACCTCGTCATCCTTGATGCGACGGCACCGCCGCCACCTCAGCAAATTGATTGTCATCAGCTTTGGCTGAATACACATATTCCCGGTGCCCAATTTTTTGATTTGGATAAAATTGCCAATCATCAAAGTGGGCTACCCCATATGCTGCCAGATCCGCAAACTTTCAGTCAGGCTGTTGGTGAAATGGGGATCAGCGAAAATCATTTAGTCGTGATTTATGACCAGGGAAATATGTTCTCCGCTCCCCGCGCATGGTGGACATTCAAGGTATTCGGCAGCCGTAATGTCCGTATTCTTGCTGGCGGTTTACAAGGCTGGCAACAGGCAGGATTTCCGACAGAATCAGGTGAAGTAACATGTAATTCTCAGGTTTTTAATACCAATTTCAATGCCGAAAAAGTTAAATCACTGAAACAAATTCTGGATTCGTTAAATGATCCACAAGCTGAGATTATTGATGCCAGAGCAATGGACCGTTTTCAGGCAAAAGCACCAGAGCCCCGCCCTGGGTTAAGAATGGGCCATATTCCCGGCAGTAAAAACGTTCCATGGACTATGTTAGTAGAGAATGGCCACTTTAAATCAGAAACTGAAATTGCAGATATCTTCCTTAAACAAGGTATTGATTTAAACAAACCGGTTATTGCCAGTTGTGGCTCTGGTATGACAGCCGCTGTTTTAATATTGGGTTTAGATATCATCGGCAAAAAAGAGACTTATTTATATGATGGCTCATGGGCTGAATGGGGCGCAGATGATACCCTGCCACTTGAGCAGTAATTAAATACCCAAGGGCATATTTACCCTATGCCCTTCAATAAATAAATTAATATATTTTTTGGAAACCACAAAAATCTAAAATATAATTTCCTTATCGTTACACCCCACAATTCCGCTTATCCAATTTGCTTTTAATTTATTAATCAACACTCTTTTTTATCAGACAAATTGATATAAAATAATACAACGCATATATTTGACAAATTTAAATATTATTATTAATTTAAAATTCAACTCTGAATTTATCTAAACAGAAAATTAAAAGGGTTGAATATTGATACTTTAATCAGAGTATCATATCAGAATCTATATAATAAAAATGGAGAGTAAAAATGACTATTTCTCTTAGAGACCAAAAAATAAATCTCGCACTCAGCTTTATCAGTGGTGCAGGCAGTATAATAACAGAAAAATCTGAACCAGCTATCGTTTCGGAAAATATTAAAGAATCATTGGAAAAAAGTAAAGTTACCGCCAACAGATTCTCTCTCGTTTGGGGGCCGGCGGTTTTCCGGGTTAATAATGGGAAAAACTCTACAGATAACAAAGATGATCATGTTTTATTTATCGTGCGAAATCGCAGATTCCCTTATGACTATCGAATCGTTATCCGGGGATCATGGTCTGATGTTAACTGGCAGGTTGAAAACTTTGCGGTGCATGAAACAGTAAATTGGTCACTCTGGGATCCTAATATTCCTGAAGAATTCAAAGACGCTAAGATTTCTTATGGAACACACTTAGCATTAGATTATATTGTTAATCAAGCAAAAAGTAACAATACACCCGGCTATGGAGAATCACTCATTGATGCCATTGATAAAATTGCCCTGGAAAAAGGAATACATAATATTACCATCACCGGACACAGTTTGGGAGGTGCATTGGCTTCTACTCTTGGCGTATATTTAAAACGATTATATATTAATAAGGAAAAAAGGAATATTCGTATTAATGTTTGTGCTTTTGCCAGCCCAATTATCAGTAATGGTACTTTTGCATCTTACATTGAATCTGTTTTTAACCGCATATCAACAACGAATTATAAGAGTCACTTTTTAAGGATCCATAACCGTAAGGATATTATTTCCTTAATTTGGCACCTAGACGGATTAGAAAAGATACCAACTATCTATGAACCATTAATTAAAATAGATGAGAAGTTAATTAATAAATTTAATAAGATCGTCCTGATTGTGAAAGATAAAGGTTACACAAAACTCACGCCAGATCTACCGTTTACAGCACCGATTTTAGAATCATCACCAGATTTAAATCATCAGGTCATCTTTCAACATATTAAAGCATATGCATATAAATACGGCATGAATCTGGTTGAAGTGAATGACGGCACTCAACCACCTATTGATGATATTGTCGTTATTAACAGTAATCTATCTCAAGATATTGTCGCCTACTTCTTGCTGATACCACTTCCTTAAGATAACACTAATAATAGTGTATAATTTGGTTATATTAGATCTGTGTTTTACTTAACAACAATGGAGCCTTTATTAAAGGCTCCATTAATTAAAATAATCGTCACTTAAATATATAAATAAAATTGTTATTATTCACATATCATTAAAACACTATTAATTCATTATCATTTATTTCTTTAATAATCTATAATAATATTTACGTATAATTATTCAATATATAACTCTTATAGTTTGTTTTTAATTTCACAATAAATAATTCACATTTCGACCAAACAAAATAATATAAGAAAATTCCATGTACCTATTTGACAGATTTAAAAGTTATTATTAACTTTAAGTTTAATCCTGTTTTTTATCTGAATGGAAAACTAAAAGAATTAAATCTTAAATTTTAAACTGATAGCTCGAATTAACACTTATCATATGAAAAAATAGGGAGTGAAAATGTCTATTTCTCGTGAAGATCAAAAGTTAAATCTCGCACTGAGCTTTATTATTAATTCTGGAGGGATAAAAACACCAAAACCAGAGCCGGGTATCGTTTCAGCAAATATTCAAAAATCATTGGAGAGCAGTCAAGCTACAGCAAATAAATTTTCTATTGTTTGGGGACCAGCAGTGTTTCGTGTTGACAGTGCTGATAAAGAAAAAAGTGCTATAGATAAAAAGGATGATCACGTTTTATTCATTGTACAAAGTCTCCATGATCAAAATGACTATCGCGTTGTCATTCGGGGATCATGGTCTGATATTAACTGGATTAATGAAGACCTAATTGTCTGTAAAACTAAAGACTGGTCAAAATGGGATCCAAAAGCGCCTGAAAATGCTAAGATTGCTTACGGAACAAATTTAGCATTAGATTATATTATCAACCAAATAAAAAGCAACACTCCTCCAGGTTATGGAGAATCGTTAACTGACGCCATCGATAAAATTGCTCTGAAAGAAGGGATACAAAATATTACCATCACAGGACACAGTTTAGGAGGCATACTAGCTTCTACCCTTGGTTTATATCTAAAAAGACAGTACCTTGATAAAGGAAACGATAATATTCGCATTAATGTTTGTGCCTTTGCCGGCCCAACTGCTGGTAATGATATTTTCGCCTCCTATTCCGAATCTGTTTTTAATGCAGCACTATCGACTGGTTATGAAAGTGATTTTATAAGGATTCATAATAGTATAGATGTCGTTCCCCTGGCTTGGTATATCAATGGGTTGGAGAAAGTTAAAGCTATCTATCCGATATTAACAGCAGCAGTTAATGCTCTTATCCTTCTTGTCCAAGATAAAAAATACACCCAAATTTTCCCAGATTTACCTTTTCATTCAGAAATTCCGACGATACCGATAAAGTCCCTAGAAGATTTATTTATTAACATAGGAAATCAACATATTCACGCATATCACAGAGAATATAGAATGAGTTTCATTGTCACTAATGATAGCACTAACCCACCCACTGACTACGATATTGTGGTGATTAACGATAGTTTATCTCAAAGTATTATTGACCTTTTTTCATTTTTAACTAAAGGTAAAATCAACATAAAATAATTTTATCTTATCATGTATATCTTGATAATTTATCCGCAATGGGACCTTATATTATAGGTTCCATTAATTGCAATAAATAACGCCAATTCATTATCACTCACCTTTGTAGATATCCCTATAAACTATTTTATATAGATAATATTACAACCCTGTTTTCCATATTATCCTTCTTAAGGACGAATATAACATTACAAAAACATAACATAATTTTTATCAATTATTTTAAAATTCATAACAGATAATTTATTTTGTTAAATAAAATAACATTAAAAAATTATATACTCCCATCCGACAGATTTAGAGATTATTATTAACTTTAATTCTGTTTTTATTTGAATGAAATACCAAAAGCATTGGTTATTGATGTTTAAGTTGAAACATCAGATCAATATTTATCATATTAAAAATTTGGAAGTAAAAATGACGATTTCTCTTGAAGATCAAAAAATAAATCTTGCGTTAGGATTTATTTGTAGCTCTGGAAGTATAATAACGAACAATCCAGAACCGGTTATCGTTTCAGAAAATATTAAAAAATCGTTAGAAAGCAGCAAAGCAACAGCAAATAAGTTTTCCATCGTTTGGGGGCCTGCTGTTTTTCGCGCTGACAGTTTGGATTTTGATAAAAAGAAAAGTGTTATAGATAAAAAAGATGACCACGTTTTATTTATTGTAAAAAATCTCACAACTCCAAACGACTATCGAATCGTTATTCGTGGATCCTGGTCTGATGTTAACTGGTGTATTGAGAACCTAAAAGTAGGTATAACCGAAAACTGGTCAATTTGGGACTCCAAAGCCCCGGAAGGAGCTAAAATTTCCAAGGGAACACACATTGCGTTAGACTATGTTATTAACCAAATAAAAAGCAATAACATTCCTGGCTATGGAGAATCACTGATTGATGCAATTGATAAAATTGCTCTGGAAGAGGGGATCCAAAATATTACACTTACAGGACACAGTTTAGGTGGTTTACTGGCTTCTACTATTGGCCTGTATTTAAAGAGACGGTACATTGATAAAGGAAATAATAATATTCGTATTCACGTTTCCTCGTTTGCTGCCCCAACTGCCGGTAACGATATTTTTGCATCCTACTCGGAATCTATTTTTAACGGGGCCTCAATATCTAGCTATGAAAGCAATTTTTTAAGGATCCATAATCGTAAGGATATCGTTACCCTAGCCTGGCATACAAAAGGGTTAGAAGAAATTAAGTCTCTCTACCCAATATTTTTCTTGCTAATTGATAGTCTTATTTCACAAGTAAAGGATAAAAATTACACCCAACTTAGCCCAGATTTACCTTTTACTCCACCTGCTTTAAACCCTTCTCCAGGATTTATTGAACAACTCGTATTTCAACATATTGAGGCATATGCCAAAGAGTATGGTATGAGTTTCATTGCAGTTAATGACGGTGCTAATCCACCGACTGATTATGACATTGTGGTGATTAATGATGGCCTGTATCGTAATATGAATAATCTTTTTTCATTTATAGTCCAAAGTAGCGAAGACACTAAATAACTTGCACTGTATCGCATCTTCATCCGATTAAGTAAAAATGGAACCTTTAATTAAAGGTTCCATTCGTCAATAAGCTGTTTTTAATCACTGATTACACTAAAGAAATCGCATATGCAATATCAGCAGACGTTCTCAGCCGCCTTATTTCTTCAAAAAGCACTATCGCTTCCTGATACTCTTTCCGTAAATAACCGAGCCACTGTTTAATGCGGGCAACATGGTATTGTCCGGTATCACCCTGCTTTTCCAACCGGATATATTTTTGCAATAATTGAACCACTTCCCGCCAGGCCATTTTTGGTTCGTTATATTTCACAACTCGACTCAAATTGGGAACATTAAGCGCACCCCGGCCAATCATGACAGCATCACAACCGGTCACATTCATACAATTCCGCGCACTTTGCCAATCCCAAATCTCACCATTGGCAATCACCGGAATAGCAAGGCGCTGACGAATTTCACCAATCGCTTGCCAGTTAATGCGTTCCGCTTTATAACCATCCTCTTTGGTTCGCCCATGAATAGTGATTTCCGTTGCGCCCGCCTGTTGTACTGCATCAGCAATTTCGCATTGCCGATCACCACTATCCCAACCCAGGCGAACCTTAACCGTCACAGGCAAATGAGAAGGCACCGCTTCACGCATCGCTTTTGCTCCCTGATAAATCAGTTCAGGATCTTTTAGCAACGTTGCTCCGCCGCCACTGCCATTGACCGTTTTTGATGGACAACCACAATTCAAATCGACGCCATAAGACCCTAATTCAACGGCTCGTGCTGCATTTTCTGCCAACCATTGCGGATATTGGCCCAAGAGTTGAACCCGTACCAAAGTGCCGGACGGTGTCCGGCTTTGGTTACGTAATTCAGGACAAAGCTTATAAAACGATTTTACCGGCAATAGGCTATCGACAACCCGCAAGAACTCCGTAATGCACAAATCATATTCATTGATTTCACTCAGAAGCTCTCTGACCAACGAATCCAGCACCCCCTCCATCGGAGCCAGCAAAACCCGCATTAACTAACCTCTGGCACTAGACGCTTTATTTGATGCATCCGCATGATTACGGCTGCGCTGACGCGAAGGTGCTCCAGAACGGCGATGGCTATTTTTCTGCCGATTATCGCCACGCCCCTGCCCCTGACGACCATTCTGAATAGGTTCAGCCTTGATGGTTGGATCGGGTTCATATCCGGGGATCGCCATACGGGGAATCTCCCGTTTCAACAGACGTTCAATATCTTTCAGCAACTTGTGCTCATCAACACAGACCAGAGAAAGTGCCTGCCCTGTCGCATCTGCCCGACCGGTACGACCAATACGGTGGACATAATCCTCAGAGACATTAGGCAATTCAAAATTCACGACATGAGGCAATTGATCAATGTCCAAACCACGGGCAGCAATATCTGTCGCGACCAGCACCCTGATGCAGCCATCTTTGAAATCAGCCAGCGCACGGGTTCTGGCACCCTGGCTTTTGTTGCCATGAATGGCCGAGGCGGTTACGCCATCCTTATTCAACTGTTCTGCCAGACGATTTGCCCCGTGTTTGGTACGGGTAAAGACCAAAACCTGTTGCCAGTTACGGCTGCCGATCAGGAAAGAAAGCAGCTCACCTTTACGTTTTTTATCGACAAAATGGACAAATTGTTCAATCTGTTCAGACGCGGAGTTACGGCGTGCAACCTCGACACTGACAGGCTCATGCAATAATTTATTGGCTAAATTTTTGATATCGTCAGAGAAGGTGGCAGAAAACAGCAAATTTTGCCGTTTCGGAGGCAACTTATTCAGTACGCGGCGGATATCATGAATAAAGCCCATGTCCAGCATACGGTCGGCTTCATCCAATACCAGAATTTCCACCCGCGATAAATCAACCGCATTCTGGTGTTCAAGATCCAGTAAACGCCCCGGTGTCGCGACCAAAATATCAACACCACCACGCAATTTCATCATCTGAGGGTTAATACTGACACCACCAAAAACCACCAGCGAACGAAGTCTGAGGTGTTTGCTGTAGTCACGTACACTTTCACCAACCTGAGCAGCCAATTCACGGGTTGGTGTCAGGACCAACGCTCTGACCAGCCTGCGCCCTTTCATCTGAACAGGGGAGTCATTAAGCCGTTGCAGCATGGGTAAAGTAAAACCTGCGGTTTTACCTGTGCCTGTCTGAGCGCTCGCCAATAAATCTTTACCTGCTAATACAACAGGGATCGCCTGCTGTTGAATTGGCGTTGGCGCTGAATAACCTTGTTCTTCAATGGCACGCAAAATATCAGCACTTAAGCCAAGTGATTCAAAACTCATAAATAAGAAATACTCCAGACTTCACCATTCCTGAAACTACATTCAGGGGCAGTTTTATGGGAAGAAAATCAGACGCGGTAAATACCACAAAAGGAAAAAACACAAACTGCAATGCTCCATATCTTAGCTATTATACCAGATATACTTTCTGATAATGCAACTAAAATGACAGGTATTTGCCCCGTAGTTTTCATGATCCATGACATTTTTATGCAATTTACATTGATTTACTATAAGTATAGAGTTAGCCATTTGATTGATATTTTGTTTAAGTCTTTTGATTATTTCCAATAGGATTCATGTCCATGTCAGTCAACAACATCCAAACCTCTAGAGGCGGGCAAGCCAAACAACAGCTACTCGAAGCCGCTCTTGAAATTTTCGGTGAATCAGGATTAACCGGCGCGACAACCCGAGAAATCGCATTACGCGCTCAACAGAACATTGCTGCCATAGCTTACTATTTTGGCTCTAAGGAGGGGCTTTATCAGGCAGTTGCCCAATATATTACTGATACAATCAAGACTGAATTTACTCATCTTTTTAAAGAAATTGATGATTTTTTTTCATCATCAGTACCTGACTCCCCAGACAATATATTGCGGATGATTCATGACGGATTTCTCGGCGTTAACCGCCTGATGATTGAAAAAGAGAGCATTAATATCAGCCGGATAATGGCCAGAGAACAACTCGCACCCACTGATGCTTATACCCTCATCCATGAGCAGGCACTGGCACCGCTCCACAACAGATTAAATAAACTGATCGCCTGCTATATCGACGCTGATGAACGTCAACTTTCTACTATGCTCCATACACACGCTTTGATGGGTGAAATTATCTCTTTCCGCATGGCACGGGAAACCTTATTACGTCAGACAGGCTGGAATAATATCGGGCCAGAAGAATATAAATTAATTGATCAGATCCTCATCCAGCATATCGATTTATTACTGAATGGACTGAAAAAACATAACTCAAATAAATAAAAGAACAAGGAATATCATGTACAACAAGAAACTCGCCCTCGCAATATTGGTCGTTGCTGTTATTCTTGGCGCAATTTTGGGAAGTTACTATTATCAAGATAAAAATGATAAAACGCTGACCCTCTACGGCAACGTAGATATACGCACTGTCAATCTTAGCTTCCGGGTTGGCGGTAAACTTGCCAGCCTGCAAGTTGATGAAGGTGATGTTATCAATGCTAATCAGGTGATCGGCCAGCTGGACAATGCGCCATTTATTAACGCGCTCCATAAAGCGAAAGCCACACGCGATAGCGCTAAAGCACGCCTGGCTATGATGGAAGAGGGTTATCGCACAGAAGAAGTTGCCCAAGTACGTTCAGAAGTGACACAACGTGAAGCCGCCTGGCATTTTGCTGACAGTTTCTTCAAACGCCAGCAAGGTTTGTGGCAAAGTAAAATGATTTCGGCCAACGAGCTGGACAATGCCAAAACTAACCGCAATCAAGCGCTGGCTGCTTTACAAGCGGCAAAAGATAAACTGAACCAGTTCGAAACCGGTTACCGAAAAGAAGAAATTGCAGAAGCCAAAGGCCAACTTGCTCAAGCCGAAGCGGCTGTTGCTCAGTCTGAACTGGACTTACAAGATACTCACCTGGCTTCCCCCTCATCCGGAACTATCCTGACCCGCGCCATTGAACCGGGCACCATGCTGGCAGCAGGCAATACCGTGTTTACGCTTTCGCTGACCCATCCCGTTTGGGTAAGAGCCTATATCAGTGAAAGCCATCTTGGACAAGCAACACCAGGACGTGAAATTTTACTCTACACTGACAGCCGTAAAGATCAGCCCTATCACGGTAAAATTGGCTTTATTTCACCAACAGCCGAATTTACACCAAAGAATGTAGAGACACCGGATCTGCGCACCGATTTGGTCTATCGGTTACGCATTATCGTTACTGACCCGGATGATTCCCTGCGTCAAGGTATGCCGGTTACCCTGCATTTTTCTGATTCAGACGCATAAGGGGCTGTGATGAACAGCTCTGCATATACGATAAGGTTAGAAAAAGTAGAGAAGACTTTTCCTGGCCTGAGTAATCCTGCGGTATCCAGCTTGACCGCAGAGATCTACGGTGGCTCTGTTACTGGGCTTGTGGGGCCGGATGGGGCAGGAAAAACCACGCTGATACGCATGTTGGCGGGTTTACTGAAACCAGATAGTGGTTCTATTGAAATCATGGGGCTTGATCCGATTAAACATGGTGTACAAGTCCGCTTTGAACTGGGCTATATGCCCCAGAAATTTGGCCTGTATGAAGATTTGACGGTTTTAGAAAACCTGAATCTGTATGCGGATTTGCGCGGTGTATTGGGTGATGAACGTAAAAAAACCTATGAGCAATTACTCACTTTTACTGACCTGACCCATTTTACCGGACGACTGGCGGGCAAGCTTTCAGGCGGCATGAAGCAAAAACTGGGGCTGGCCTGTACTCTGCTCGGCAAGCCCAAAGTGCTGCTACTGGACGAACCCGGAGTTGGCGTTGACCCGATAGCCCGCCGCGAACTCTGGCGGATGGTTCACGAGCTGGCAGATGATGGCATGCTGATCCTCTGGAGTACTTCCTATCTGGATGAAGCTGAACGGTGCCGCGAGGTCCTGTTACTCAACCAGGGAAAGTTGCTTTATAGCGGGCAACCACAGAAACTGACCCAAACGATGTCCGGACGTTCTTTCCTGCTTGGTGCCAAACAGAATTCCCGCAGAAAAACGCTGCAACGCGCCCTGACTTTGCCACAGGTGACCGATGGCGTGATTCAGGGAAAATATGTTCGGCTTATTCTTAAACCTGATGTCTCGCCGCAAGAGCTGCTTAATCAGCTTGCACTGCCTGATGCTGAAATCATTAAAGCGGCCCCTCGCTTTGAAGATGCTTTTATTGATTTACTTGGCGGTGATCCTGCCCGCCACTCGGAACTGGCAGAAATCATGCCACAGATTGCAGCTAACCCTACAGAAACGGTGATTGAAGCACAGGATTTAACCAAGAAATTTGGTGATTTTGCGGCCACTGATCATGTTGATTTTCAGGTGAAACGCGGAGAAATTTTTGGCCTGCTAGGCCCGAACGGAGCTGGTAAATCCACGACGTTCAAAATGATGTGCGGACTCATGGTGCCGACTGGGGGTAAAGCGCTGGTATTGGGGATGGATTTGAAGACCAGTTCCGGCAAAGCCCGTCAGCATCTGGGTTATATGGCGCAAAAATTTTCACTGTACGGTAACTTGACAGTTGAACAGAACCTGAAATTCTTTTCAGGCATTTATGGCCTGCAAGGGCGCAAACAAAAAGCGAAAATTGACGGGATGGTCGAAGCCTTCAATCTCAAATCTGTTTTACGTCAGACAACCGACGAATTGCCATTGGGATATAAACAACGCCTTGCTCTTTCCTGCTCACTGATGCATGAACCGGATATTCTGTTTCTGGACGAACCGACTTCGGGTGTCGATCCGCAAATACGACGTGAATTCTGGTTACATATCAATGGCATGGTAGATAAAGGCGTCACCGTTATGGTGACCACCCACTTTATGGATGAAGCAGAATATTGTGACCGGATAGGGCTGGTATTTCGCGGTAAACTGATTGCTGCCGGCACACCGGACGATTTGAAACAGTTGGTCGCTACCGATGAAAACCCTGATCCATCGATGGAACAGGCATTTATTGATTTGGTCGTTAATTACGATGAGGAGCCGCAATGAGCAATCCAAAGCAACATGCTCCACAAAAGGCTGTCCACTTCTCCTGGTGGCGACTGAAAGCACTTTGTATCAAAGAGACAAAACAGATCTTACGTGATCCCACCAGCGGGTTAATTTCTATTGTCATTCCACTGATTCTGCTGTTTATTTTCGGATATGGCATTAATCTCGATTCCAGCACCGTCCGCATTGGTATTCTGGCGGAGCAACAAAGTGAAGATGCCCGCGAGTTAATACAGGCTTTTGCCGGTTCGCCCTATATTGAGCCTAAAATCAGCGATAACCGTCAGCAATTAATTAATATGATGCAATCAGGCGAAATACGTGGGCTGATTGTCATTCCTGTAAATTTCGATGCTCAACTTGCCCGCTCTGATGGTAAAGCGCAAATTCAAGTCATTACTGACGGCAGTGAACCGAATACCGCAAGCTTTGTGCAAAGTTATGCCAAAGGAGTATGGCAGATTTGGTTGCAACAAAGGGGGCAGGATCAGGGAAACTCGGCTAATCCATTAATTGATATGCAAGTCCGTTACTGGTTCAATCCGGCAACCATCAGCCAGCATTTCATCATTCCTGGCGCAATAACCATTATCATCACCGTCGTTGGGGCAATCCTGACATCATTGGTTGTTGCTCGCGAATGGGAGCGCGGTACGATGGAAGCTCTACTTTCCACCCAAATTACCCGCACCGAATTACTGCTTTCCAAGCTTTTGCCCTATCAAGTGCTTGGATCGCTCGCCATGACGCTCTGTATGCTGGTGGCTGTATTTGTGCTGGATGTCCCCTATCGAGGCTCGCTATGGATATTGTCTGCGATCACCAGTCTCTACCTGGCTACGGCCCTTGGTATCGGGCTGTTAATCTCCACAGTGACACGCAACCAATTTAATGCGGCAATGATAGCGTTGAATGTCGCCTTTCTGCCTGCAATTATGCTTTCCGGCTTTATTTTTGAAATAAACAGTATGCCTGCGTTTATTCAGGCAGTGACCTATTTCATTCCTGCCCGTTATTTTGTCAGTAGTCTACACACGCTCTTTCTGGCTGGAAATATCGGTACGGTATTGATGGTAAACCTGTTACTGCTGATTGCTTCCGCGATTTTGTTTATTGGTCTGACGGCATGGAAAACCCCACGGCGCCTGGATTAAGAAGGAATTACCATGTTTTATCGTCTTTACACACTGATTATTAAAGAATTACAGTCTCTGCTCAGAGATCCACAGACACGGGCCATATTGGTTATGCCGGTTATCTTTCAAATGATCCTATTTCCACTATCAGCAACGCTTGATGTCACTAACGCTACTATTGCTATTTTTGATGAGGACAAAGGCCAAGCTTCTATCGAGCTGACGCAACGGCTGGCAAAATCAAAAGCATTTCCTGACGTGATATTGTTGACCCATTCACAAGAAATACAACCAATAATCGATCACCAAAAAGCCTTACTGCTGGTTCGTTTCCCACAAGATTTCAGTGCTAAAATTGCCAGCCGTGATCCCGTTTCTCTTCAAGTACTGCTGGATGGCCGTAATTCTAACAGTGCTCAAATTGCTGCCGGCTATATCCAGGAAATTGTCCTGAACTATCAACAAGAGCTCATGGGTAATATACCGAAAGCCAATAACAGTGAATTAGTGATCCGCAACTGGTATAACCCCAATCTGGATTATAAATGGTTTGTCGTGCCTTCTCTGGTTGCACTGATTACCACGGTTGGGATATTAACGGTCACTGCATTGTCAATTGCCCGGGAAAGAGAGCAAGGAACGCTGGACCAGTTACTGGTTTCACCCATGACCACCTGGCAGATCTTCATTGGCAAAGCGGTTCCTGCTGTAGTCGTGGCTACTTTTCAGGCAACTTTAGTACTGGCTATTGGTATCTTTTGCTATCAAATCCCATTTTCCGGCTCACTACCGCTGTTCTATTTATCCATGTTGATATACAGCTTATCGCTGGTGGGATTTGGCTTGTTAATCTCTTCTCTTTGTTACACTCAGCAACAGGCGTTTATTGGCGTATTTGTCTTTATTATGCCCGCCATCTTAATCTCCGGTTATATTTCTCCGGTTGAAAATATGCCTGGATGGTTACAAGATCTCACCTGGGTTAATCCTATCTGGCATTTTAATGACATAACCAAGCAGATTTATCTCAAAGATGCCGATTTCGCTGTTATCTGGAGAAGCCTGTGGCCCCTTCTGGCAATCACTGTTACAACCGGTAATCTTGCCTATTGGTTGTTCCGGCGGAAAATTGCCTGATGTGATAATACACATGTATAAACTTATATGAAAAGTCGTTATATCCAGAAAGAAAAAATGTGTATAATATCGGCAATACGACTCTTGATTAGGGTAAGATTATGAAAAAATCACACTCACAAATTGCCATACAAATTAGGGATAAGGAAAATACAACCAAACATATCTCTGATGCTAACCTGGAAGAACGGATTTGTCGTTCTTTGCGCGCATCTTTTTCTCTCGAAGGTAATAAAGTCAGTGATGAATCATGGAAGAAAATGAGCAAAGCAGCTCAATTCCTGACGAAAATCAACTAATCTCACTAACTGCCTTGTTAAATAAGGCGGTTAGATTTCTACTCTTTCCATCAATAGCTCTTCTTACTGCATAATGATAAATACGTTTGTTTTTTACAGAACTATCCAGTATTTCTGAGTTAAAATCAAATCCCTTAGATAAACATAATATTTGTAAATACAATCTAATAGTTCTACCATTCCCATCTTGGAATGGATGTATCCATGCTAATTCTCTATGGATAATAACCAACTTGGCTACAAGTTCACGTTTTGTTAATATTTTATCCATCTCATTACGATTACATGTTCGTAAACAAGCTTTCATTGATTGCGATACATAACAATGCTCCATAGTTGGCCTCTCTCTATCACCGACTACAATAACATCTTTTCTATATTGACCGGCCCAACTGTATATATTGCCAAATAACATCTTATGACAATCTACAAACGCCAATTCACCAATAGGTAACGCTCTATTTACTATATATTCTCGAATAAACTTTCCCACTTTTACTCTAGATAAAATTATTTCAGCCCAATCAAGTTGATACTGATATTTAGCATATATCTTATTTTTAGTCGCCAAATACTCATATCTTTCATTAACTCCATCACTTAAAATATAAATTTTATCTTTTTCATTCTTTATTTTAATGAATTTTCCTTTCCCAAAGGGAAAATCATTATGATGAGGTAAGATATGAAAATAATTTTCATTCTTAACACCCAAATCTACACCGACTACTGAACCAAATAATAGCAATGAAGATTTCTTATTAAACAACACACCAACAGAATCACCTAACTGTATATCTCTATTCCGTATCTGTTCTGTAGGCTCTTTATATCTTAATATATGAGCGACTGAAAACATAAATTCTTTTGTTTTCAATGTTCCTGAGCCGAAAATGACTTCCTTGGTTCTATTATTCCAATAATAATGGTAACTCATTTTTCCACGAATAGTCTTCTTGATATGAGTAATTGGCTCAATCAATAAAGATACGGTTGTGGTCTTTTTATTCTGACCAATAGATACAGGTATAAGTTTCGTCATATAAGAATGAGCATCAGTGTAGCCAAAGTTATTTTAACTACACTGAAAATATCAATTAACGGCGATCGCCAAAAATACGCAGCAGCATCAAGAACATATTAATGAAGTCCAGATACAGGGTCAGTGCGCCGACAATAGAGAATTTACGCAGACTCTCTTTATCATTCACATCCAGATCTTCACCCATCTCTTTCAGTTTCTGAGTGTCGTAAGCGGTCAGACCCGCAAAAACAACCACACCAATGTAGGTTATCGCCCACATCAACGTTTCACTCTTCAACCAATAGTTAACCAGAGAAGCCAGAATGATGCCAATAAGCCCCATAAACAGGAAGCTGCCAAGGCCACTCAGACTACGCTTGGTGGTATAGCCGTAAACGCTCAACGCACCAAACATGCCCGCAGTCACGACAAAAGTGGTGGCAATGGAACCACCGGTATATACGATGAAAATACTGGAAAGCGTCAGCCCGGTCAGAGCTGAATACAGCATAAACAACCCTGTCGCTAATGAACCGTTCATACGGTTAATCAAACCAGAAAGAACGAAAACCAGCCCCAATTGAGCAATAATCAGCCCATAGAAAACAATTGAGTTTGAGAAAATAAATGTAACAACAACCTGACTTTGTGACGCATACCAAGCCACAAATGCTGTTAACAACAGGCCACAAGTCATCCAACCATAAACTTGGGCCATATAAGTTTGCAAGCCGGTCCCAGCCTGCTGGATTATAGAACCATTTGAGCGTGGATAACGATCCATGGCGCTTACCTTCTATGACAGTGTTTAAAAATTCGGGCTGTTTTAATATCAACAACCCACTCAAGTTTTATACATTATCACAGAATATAATCAAAACAATTAACCATTCAATAATTACTTGTACAGCAGTTCATCTATCTGATCAGTTTTCGAAGCGTTTCGCAGAAATAGAAAATGCTTCATAACCAGCGTCTCGCGGCTTCTTGATCGCTCTCGCGGGATTCAACCCAACGTTCACCATTAGACAAGGACTCTTTTTTCCAGAAAGGTGCCTTTGTTTTCAAATAATCCATAATAAATTCAGCAGCTTCAAAAGCCATATGACGATGAGCGCTTGTCACGCCAACAAACACAATTTCATCACCAGGGTAAAGCGTACCAATCCGGTGGATAACGCTAATACGTTGCAATGACCAGCGATCCCGTGCTTTAGCAACAATATTTTGTAACGCTTTTTCCGTCATTCCGGGATAGTGTTCCAGTCTCAGTACACTCACTCGGTCACCCAGATTATGATGACGAACTTTGCCTGTGAAAGTGACGACAGCCCCATCCTCATCACATTGAGAAAGCCATTGGTATTCATCCCCTACACTGAAATTTTCCGGGCCAACAAGAATACGCGTGTTTTCCATTGATCACCCCCCAGTCACCGGTGGGAAAAAAGCCACTTCATCACCATCCTGTAATGGATGCCCGCCATGAACAAAAGTTTGGTTGACTGCTGACAGGAGTTTTCCATCTTCCAGCGCCATAGCCCAACGCTCACCTTGTGATATTAATGCTTTTCTCAAACCATCAACGGTTGGATAATTATTATCCAGCTCCAGTGAATCAGTCCCTACCAGCTCACGTACTTGAGCAAAAAAGAGTACTTTAATCATTATTCCACCTTAAAATGCCCTAATCGCCCGCCCCGTTTCTCCAGCAGACGAACTGGCCCGATGACCATATCCTTCTGTACAGCTTTACACATATCATAAATCGTCAGCGCCGCGACGGATGCCGCTGTCAATGCCTCCATTTCAACGCCAGTTCTTCCTGTCAGACGGCAACAAGATTCAATCCTCACCCGGTTATATTCTGTCTGCGCTGCCAACTGAATTTCGACTTTCGTTAGCTGTAATGGATGACAAAGCGGAATTAATTCCCATGTGCGCTTCGCCGCCTGGATCCCCGCAATCCGGGCTGTTGCAAACACATCCCCCTTGTGATGGCTGCCGTCAATAATCATTGCCAGTGTTTCCGGCGTCATTTCAATAAACGCCTCTGCCCGCGCCTCACGCTCTGTTTCGGCTTTAGCAGAGATATCAACCATATGGGCTTCACCAGTAGAATTAATGTGGGTCAATTGAGACATTCTTTGCTCCTGAAAAAACAACAATACCCGGCAGTAAATTAACCGCCGATGACAGAAAGATTTGGGGTGATTCCGCTGTCGCCCTGATGAAGGAAATGAGTTTCCCGTTTATGGCGCAGTCCCCCTTGAATACGCAATTTTAAATCATCGAGTTGCTCTTCACTCGATAACAAATCACGCAGTGGTATCCCCTGTTCACCAAACAGGCATAAGTGAAGATGACCTATTGCGGAAACACGCAAGCGATTACAGCTTCGGCAGAAATCTTTCTCATAAGGCATAATCAGACCGATTTCCCCCTGATAATCAGGATGGCTAAAAACCTGTGCCGGGCCATCACTGCGTGAGCGTTGAAGCTGATACCAGCCATCGTGCAGCAAGCGTTCCCGGATAGTTTCGCCAGAAATGTGGTATTTGCGAAACATTTCGCCACCATCACCGGTTTCCATCAATTCAATAAATCTTAACTGGATAGGGCGATCTTTTATCCAATGCAAAAAAGCTGGCAGGCTGATGTCATTGACGTTTTTCATCAGCACCACGTTGACTTTCACTTTACGGAAGCCCGCTTCAAATGCCGCATCAATACCACGCATCACCTGAAAGAATTTGTCTTGTCCGGTAATCGCATGAAACTGACGGGGATCAAGCGAATCCATACTGACATTCACCGCAGTTAAACCCGCCTCTTTCCACCCGGCAACATTCTGTTCCATCCGATAACCATTGGTCGTTACCGCAAGGGTTCTGATTAACTTATTTTCACGGATGACAGAAATGATATCCGTGAAATCACGGCGCATGGTCGGTTCACCCCCTGTTAAACGGATTTTCTCTGTACCCAGATCGGCAAACGCCCGGCCAACAAGACGGATTTCAGGTAATGTCAAAAAGGCGTGATGCCCACGGGGTTTATAACCATCCGGCAAGCAATACGTACACCGGAAATTACAGACATCGGTAATAGACAGTCTCAAATAATAAAATTTTCGGGCAAAAGCATCTACGAGTTGTTCCACAATAACACCTTTCCAAATATGGGAGACGTGGGCATTTCTACCCTACATCCTGGTGACTCAGTGGCCACGGCCAAAGCATCATATCGCTGTGTAAAACGGTGACTTAGACGCAGAGGCTAGGAGTTAATTTCAATATCTATGGTTTAATGCAAAACGACATTCTCAATGTCAATTCTAGCGCTTAAGCAAGAAAAATGCGAACATCCACTTTCGTTATATAATTTAATATACAATGACTTAGCCAGTACGAGAACAAATAGCAGACAGTTCTATTAGTGTTGATTAATTAAAATATTGCGCCAAATCACGGCACTTTTTCGGTTAATCGTGTTTTATAATAAATTACGCTAAAATTACTCGGTAAATATAAGTTCAGTCAGCAACAGGAATTCTATGCGAAACCGCACATTAGCCGATTTAGATCGAGTAGTTGCCCTCGGTGGAGGTCATGGCCTTGGGCGCGTTATGTCCTCTCTTTCATCATTAGGCTCCCGCCTGACCGGTATTGTCACCACAACAGATAATGGCGGCTCAACCGGCAGGATCCGGCGCTCCGAAGGCGGGATTGCCTGGGGAGATACCCGCAATTGTTTAAATCAGCTCATTACCGAGCCCAGCGTTGCATCAGCAATGTTTGAATACCGTTTCGGTGGGAACGGAGAACTGGCAGGTCATAATCTGGGTAATCTGATGCTTAAGGCGTTGGATCATTTGAGTGTCAGACCACTTGAAGCGATTAATTTAGTCCGCAGCCTGCTGAAAGTAAATTCTCATCTTATTCCCATGTCTGAGCAACCCGTTGACCTGATGGCGGTGGATGATCAAGGCAATACCATCTATGGCGAAGTCAATATTGATCAGTTGCATTGTATTCCACAGGAGTTGATGCTTTACCCTCCCGCTACAGCGACAAAAGAAGCGCTGGAGGCCATCACTCAGGCGGATCTGATTATCATCGGCCCCGGAAGCTTCTTTACCAGTCTGATGCCATTGCTTTTACTTGAAGATTTAACCCAAGCACTACGCCGCAGCAACGCCAGTATGATTTATATCGGTAATCTTGGGAAAGAATTAAGTACCGCCGCCGCTGGGTTAACACTGAAAGATAAACTAGAAATAATGGAAAACAAAATTGGCTGCCGGATGATTAACGCGGTCATTGTTGGCCCCTGCACAGATATCAGCGAACTTAGCGACCGGATTATTACTCAACAAATACTGGAAGCACAGGATATTCCCTATCGCCACGACCGTGAATTACTGCATCAGGCGTTAGAAAATACCCTGCAAAACCTTGGTTAATTAAGAATTGGCAATAAATTGCTCACGCAATGCCTGAACCTGATCCCGAACATTCGCCGCCTGCTCGAATTCAAGATCCTGCGCATGCTGGTACATTTTCGTTTCCAGCTCGCGGATTTTGTTTTCCAGCTCTTTGGCGGACAGCTTGCTGAATTCTTCCGGCGCAACCACCAGCTTACTTCTGCCCTTCCCTTTGCTACCCGCAGGCTGACCAATTTGCAGAATATCACTGATCTTCTTATTCAAACCTGTTGGAACAATGCCGTGCTCTTGATTAAATACTTGTTGTTTAGCACGACGGCGTTCCGTCTCCCCAATCGCTTTCGCCATTGAATCGGTGATCTTATCGCCATAAAGAATCGCTTTACCCTGCAAGTTGCGGGCTGCACGCCCAATAGTTTGAATTAACGAACGCTCAGAACGCAGGAAACCTTCTTTATCAGCATCAAGAATTGCCACCAGAGAAACTTCTGGCATGTCCAGCCCTTCCCTCAGCAAGTTAATCCCCACTAAAACATCAAATTCACCTAAACGAAGATCCCGAATAATTTCCACACGTTCGACAGTATCAATATCTGAGTGCAAATAGCGAACCCGCTCACCGTGTTCTTCCAAATATTCCGTTAAATCCTCCGCCATTCGCTTGGTCAGCGTAGTGACCAGCACCCGCTCATTTTTCACCGCCCGAATGCGGATTTCAGACAGTAAGTCATCAACCTGAGTGGTGACTGGGCGAACTTCTATTTCAGGATCAAGCAAACCGGTAGGACGTACCACCTGTTCCACGACATCCCCACCGGATTTTTCCAATTCATATTTACCCGGTGTAGCCGAAACATAAATTGTCTGTGGAGCCAGCGCTTCAAATTCTTCAAATCTCAGCGGACGGTTATCCAATGCGGAAGGCATACGGAAACCATATTCCACCAGTGTCTCTTTACGGGAACGATCCCCTCGGTACATCCCACCGATTTGCGGGATTGTCACGTGTGATTCATCCACCACTAACAGACCATCAGCAGAGAGATAATCAAACAGTGTCGGAGGCGGCTCTCCTTCTGCACGTCCGGAGAGGTAACGGGAGTAGTTTTCAATGCCGGAGCAATAACCCAATTCATTCATCATTTCCAAATCAAACTGAGTACGCTGAGTAATACGCTGTTCTTCCAGCAATTTACCGTTTGCCAGCAGTACCTTGCGCCGCTCCTCAAGCTCAACTTTAATCTCTTCCATTGCCTGAATAATACGCTCACGAGGAGTCACATAGTGAGTTTTCGGATAAACAGTATAGCGTGGAACATGATATTCAATCTGTCCCGTTAGCGGATCAAACAGGGATAACCGTTCCACCTCATCATCAAATAATTCAACACGCAAGGCATACTCATCAGATTCAGCCGGGAAGATATCAATCACTTCACCGCGTACTCTGAATGTCCCCCGCTGAAATGCCTGATCATTACGGGTGTATTGCAATTCAGCTAAACGCCGCAGAATGGAACGTTGATCGATAATCATCCCATTGGTCAGGTGGAGCATCATTTTCAGGTAACTGTCCGGATCACCCAAACCATAAATAGCCGATACAGATGCCACCACGATGACATCCCGCCGCTCCAGCAAAGCCTTCGTAGCAGACAAACGCATTTGTTCAATGTGCTCGTTTACGGAAGCATCTTTTTCGATAAAAGTATCAGAACTGGGAACATAGGCTTCAGGTTGATAATAATCGTAGTAAGAAACAAAGTACTCCACCGCATTCTCTGGAAAAAACGCCTTCATTTCACTGTAAAGTTGAGCTGCTAGTGTTTTGTTTGGCGCAAGTACCATTGTTGGCCGGTTTAAATTCGCTATCACATTAGCAATAGTGAATGTTTTACCTGACCCCGTTACGCCCAACAGAGTCTGGTGGGCAAGCCCGTCCTCCAGCCCTTCCTGCAATCGGTGAATAGCCTCTGGTTGATCACCACCAGGTTGGAAGTCAGAACGTAATTTGAACACCTTACTCATAGATATCTCACTTTCCTAGCATTAATTCGCCTATAATACTGGATAAAAAACCAGCTTCAAGTCGGTTTTGTAAAAACCGCCTCAATTTGGGCCATTTCCCTATTAATTAAAAATTAGTTGACATCAAAATAAATACCACGTTATCCCCAAAATCACCTTGATTTTTTCATTTTTTATATGATCGACTGAAAGGTGACAACACAAGGCGTCATCACCGGTCAAACAAGGCTTGATTTTAGTTATCTTATTGATATAAAATAAAATTAAAACAAAGACGAGAATAACATCAACCTTAATGAAAGCCGCGTATTTTCTTGCGTTACGCAACTTTTCTTAGCCTAATACACAAGGTTATCCACAGGAATAGTGGATAACTCTACAAACCCTATTAGCTGTACGAGGTTGCAACATCATTCCACAAAAGAGGTATCCTCTACCAGTAAAAATTTTTACTGTTTTTTTAACCAGCAACAAACCATACCGACTTCGCAGCAGAATTTTCATTCAATAGGAAATAACCGGTAAACAGTTTTCCAGTATCAAACCTGTTTACACCAGAAGAGAGGGTGATAGTTTTTCACCTGAGGAGAAATAAAATGAATATTTTCATTTCGATAATAAGGTTTATCACTGTTTTTTCTGTTTTCAGCAACAGTAGATTCAATATCATCAATAACATTTTTGGCTATACTAATAAGCATTCGCCAGAAAAATAAAACCACCTTATTGACATGAGTAAAACTCATCTTTTAACCAGGATATACAGTATATCCTTAATAAGTAGATTAATTCACATCAGTATTCCCCTATTTTACAAGATGAACTCCATAGAGAGCTTTAAAAAAAACGATAGATACAAAAATATCAGATCTACACTGCCCTGACAAAATGTCCAATATTCTGCTGGCTATTTTCGATCGAAAGACCTACTTTGTATCTATCATCCACAATTTCAATCTATTGCTGTTCCCAAGCATTTTTATATTACCATTTCCTGGTGATTTAACTGTGTTACCATTTAATCAATTTACTAATTTACGTCCTAATGTTTATTTCACTTCCTTATTTTACAGTGGTTCCCTAGTGCTAAAAGAAATAACCAGTCTTTAAACTCGAAGGTTGAAGTAGCTCTTCCCCGAGGGATCTATAATAGGAATAATATTTTGGTTGACGCTATCTAACTACCAAAAAACACATCAACACAACTTAACATTATTGTAATATAGCCCATAAAGTCAACATAAAAAGAAACATAAAGTTCATTTTTATGTAAACTTTATAATGCATCCAACTTAATACTATGATTTAACTTTTATTTTTAAAATATAAATGTAACTCCATGCGCATTTTCAGACACAAGATGTGCTAATATAAATAGCCATAAAGATAACATATTAAAGTAAAATCAATAAACTATTACAATGAGTGGCTTTCTCATACTGGACAATATCATTGAGTAATATATAGTTATGCAGTCATTTTTACATAAAGGATTTTTATGAAAACGTCTAATGCACAGCGAAAAACAAATATCATTAAGAATATAGAGTATTTGATACGTACCCGTGGCGAAACCAAGAGTTCCTTTTCCAATCGAACAGGATTAACCCGTACGACCATTTATAAAATTCTGGAGGGGCAAGTTAATAACGTTCAACAATCTACCGTCCTCCGGATCTCCGATTTTTTTGGTGTTTCCTGTGAAGAAATAGAAAATTATGACCTTGAACAACTAGAACGTCTCAATGAAACGCTTTCAACTGAAGGTAATAAAAATCCGTCAGCCATCCCCATCATTCCACAATCTGAATTTTTATCTGTTTCCGGGAAAAAAATAGGCCAGCTTGTTACCGAGTACCCGCTGACCTATTTCTTTGGCGATGAATCAAATATGCTAGCGATTAAAGTCGAATCGGAAATAGGGGATACCTTTATACCCGGTGAGGTGATCATCATAAAACGCCCTCCCGCGTTAGTCACTAACACCCCATTACTGTACTACTCTAAAGACATCGGGTTCTTTATCCGACAAGAGAAAGATGATGACAACATAGACAGAAGATACCCTAAATACGCTCAATTTTTAGGGTATATCGTAGGAGAAAGGCTATAAATGACCGCAAACCAGAAATTTAAGTTATTGGGATTTACAAGGTACGGTAAATTATCAGCAAATATCATGGTACTTGCGACGGGCAAAACCATTACTATGGGGCTGAAAGAGCTGGTCGATAGTGATATTTCAGAAGATTTGAGCAGGCATGAACTCAGTACGCTATATCGAAAATTATACAGCCACAGCAACATTGTCACAGCTTATGAACTCGGGGATCGTCATGAGCGTTCATGGCAAGCGTATTTGCTCATCAGTGTCGCACTCAGTGTTATTTATATTTTCTCCACAATATGTGGCGTGAAGCCCATACATATCCCTATTATTAATATCGTCACTCCGCCCGGCGTTTTTATTTACCCAATCACTTTCCTTCTGGTCGATATTCTAAACGAATTCTATGGGTTACGCCTGGCAAGAAGAACGATTATTATCTCCTTTGCAGCGAACTTACTGTTTGTTCTGGGGCTTTGGGCAACTGCACTGATGCCGGGTGTTCCCGGATGGGAGTTTGGTGCAACTTATAGCGGCATAATTAATAGTATCGTCTCGGTATTACTGGCATCATCTCTTGCTTATTTTATCTCTGAGAACATAAATTCGTATCTTCTTTGCAAAATAAAATCTCTCACAAATTCAAAGTATCTTTTCCTCAGAGTGATAACCAGTACTGTCATCGCCTCAGCATTCGACAGTATAATATTCTGTTCAATTGCTTTTTATGGTGTTCTCGGTATCGATATCATAAAGGAAATGATTATTGCCCAATTTATAATTAAAGTCGTTTATTCTATTCTGGGTGTAGGCCCTATATACCTGGTAAGAAAGATATTCAGACGTTATATAAACCAACCCGCAGAGGCCACAGTTAATAAAAAACTTGCCGAAGTATAATATTGAGAATAATGCCCTACACTTTTCTATGCTCTCGTCGTATAAATGAAAAACCCCAGCTTAAGCTGGGGTCAAAATCCAAGGTCTTTGCGAAAGGTCGTACACCATATAAGGCAAAGCGATAAAATACATATATATCATGATATTGTAGGATAAGCACTTGTGCCGGTTCTGTCGCATTAGCGTAGAGAAGTTAGCCAAAGTGGGGCTGCAGGTTATTTAGGCAGCCAACAGATAAAATTGTTCTGCCGGTGACAATCCGTCGCCAGCAGGATGATGAAGTTGTCCTTTACGTATCATCTGTATAAGCTCAATGCCTGCTAGCAGGGTCTGGGCCCGTTGAAAGGATTTGAATCCCAGCATCGGTCGAATCCGTCGTTTGATGTTCCGATGGTCTTGCTCAATCAAATGGCGAGGTACCAGCGTACACATTGCGCGATAACATTAATGGGGTAATGCAGGCGTTTGAAGGCTTTTCGGGTCAGTGACATAGTCAGACAACATTATAAAAAAACAGCATGTTATCCGACCACACCTTAATGCGATAGAACCGGATCAAGTCCCCAGTAAACAAAGTAAAATAATGCAACAGCAGAGATAATAACTTTATAGATTTTTGCTATCTTGAGCACAAAAATATCTCGCATTAACAGTGATAGTTAACGCCTGATTTTATTTCAGACGGGTATCAAACCGGTACGGGATTTTCTTAACGGTTTTCATCAGGTCAAATAGATCCGGGTGAGCCGGATTCAGCAGGTAGTTAAATTCCACCGGAGACAACGCGCTTGGAATACGCAGCGCGATGGACGAACCGCTTTCTGCCCAGTTATCGCCGTAAAGCGCGAGTTCAGCAAGCGCATCCTCACTAGCCCAATCAGGAGGGAGCAGTTTCAGGTTAAAGGTCTGGATCTGTTCATCCGGTACATCAATGCTCAACAGTGTAAAGTCGTCCATCAGCTGCGGCGCATGGATGTGAACCAGCGTTTCAAGCATAGTCAGGGAGGCCGTTTCGGACAGATAGACCATTGCAGTGCCTACGCTGTTCCAGCGGCCTCCCGCCTCTTTTGCACCCAGACCTGACCATGCTGTCATCAGGTAACGAGTCTTGGTCATCCGGTAAAGGATCACGAATATACCCCATGCTCAATGCGCGTAATCAGGCGCATGACTTCGAGCGCACCGGTTTCAGAAGAAACAACTTCTGCCGGGGTTTTCCAGCTCAATCCTCGGTTCGCTTCGTTCATCCATTTGTGTGCAGCTTCTTTGTCACCTTCGAACAGCTCTACAGCACGTTCAATGACTCGGATAATGCGCACCAGACGTTCGCTCTGATCCGCTGTGAAACGGTCTTTAATGCTGCGGTTAAACGTTGTATTCGGGATACCGGACATTTTTCGCAGTTCGGTCGGCGTGATTTTAGCCCATTCAGAAATGTGCTTAGCGACTTTACCATCGAGACCGTGATTGATTTTGTCCATCAACGCAATACCGTCATTATCCAGACCCGCGACCTGCCATAGGCAGTGCTGGTTCATTTTGGTAACGTCTGGAGAAAATACTTTCATCGTCATAACTAGCCCTCCCATTTGGTATTTCAATTATACCATATGAAGAAACAACGGCAAACTTTTCACCACCGGCCAGATAATACGGTTCTGTCGCATTAAGGTGTGGTCGGATAACATGCTGTTTTTTTTATAATGTTGTCTGACTATGTCACTGACCCGAAAAGCCTTCAAACGCCTGCATTACCCCATTGATGTTATCGCGCAATGTGTACGCTGGTACCTCGCCATTTGATTGAGCAAGACCATCGGAACATCAAACGACGGATTCGACCGATGCTGGGATTCAAATCCTTTCAACGGGCCCAGACCCTGCTAGCAGGCATTGAGCTTATACAGATGATACGTAAAGGACAACTTCATCATCCTGCTGGCGACGGATTGTCACCGGCAGAACAATTTTATCTGTTGGCTGCCTAAATAACCTGCAGCCCCACTTTGGCTAACTTCTCTACGCTAATGCGACAGAACCCTTTTTTATGCTCTCCGAATAATTCAATTAACCAGTAAGTTAAGATCTATATATTCACCTGAATAATTAAGATATTCTTGCGTTAAATGGGGAATAATACCCAATAAAGGCGTAGGTAACATGCGTTCTAATGTCGCCAGATACTCTTTCTGACGCTTGCTTGCGGGTTCAACTTCATTCGCTATCCAACCTGCGAGGTCTAATCCTGAACCTCTGATAGCTTCTGCGGTGAGCATCGCGTGATTAATACAGCCCAGTTTCACACCCACGGTCAGAATAACCGGTAATTGTTCTTTAATCACCCAGTCAGCAAAAGTCGCCGATTCCGATAAAGGCGTATACCAACCGCCAGCCCCTTCGACTAAAACCCAGTCGGCTTTCTTTTCCAGATGATGTAATCCCGCAGACATCACGGAAAAATCAATAGGTTGATTTAAATCAGCGCTAACAATATGCGGTGATGTCGCTTCAACAAATACCAGCGGATTCACTTCCTCATATTGTAAAGGTAAAGAACTGTTTGCTAATAATGCCAATGCATCCGCATTACGGACGCCTTCCGGTGTTATTTCACTGCCGGAAGCAACGGGTTTATAACCTGCTGTTTTATATCCTGCTTTAGTCGCAGCCTGTAGCAAAGCACAACTTACAACGGTTTTACCTACTTCGGTATCTGTACCCGTTAAAAACCAGCGCTTAGTCACGATAAATTACTCCAAAAACAACCTGATAACTCAGAGGTAAATGTTTATCTTCCCGAGGGTAAGCCTGCTCCAAAGCAGTCAGCCGTCCACGGGTCATCAGTCCCTGCTGGCGCCCACAATGAAGATGAGTCGCTCCAATCCCTTTCAGGGAACCTAATAGTGGCAATATATGCGGATATTGTTGGCGATAAACCTGACTGATAAGACGGTGCCGGAAATCCTGACAGGCATCTTTAATCATCTGCTGTGGCAGAAAGTGATTAATATGCTGATAATTATCAACCTCACTCCAGGCTTGCTGCAATTCATGTAATGAACCTTGAGCCAATGTGGAAAACAGAATCAATCCACCGGGGCGGGTTACCCGATAAAGCTCGGTTAAAACACCAGATAAATTATCGCACCATTGAACAACCAAATTACTGAAACAGATATCAACACTGCTGTCAGCAAGCCCTAAATGTTCAATATCCCCTTGCAGGTAATAATCTGCTGCCTGCCTTCCACGGGCATGAGCCAACATTCCCGATGCCAAATCCAACGCGATAACCTGCCTCCCCAGTTGCCGCCAGCGATGACTAAAAAAACCGGTACCGCAACCAGCATCCAAGACGACTCTGCCAGGATGCCCACTGATTTGTTGCATGAGGAATTCGCCGGTTTGTTGCTGTAATTTTGCTACCACATCATAATTGGCGGCGGCACGCCCAAATGCGCCGGCAATAGCCCGTTTATCAACACATTCAGCGACAGAACTCATATAGTGCCTCCGTCAATATATCAATATCTTGCTGCGTATGGCTGGCAGTCAGAGTAATACGTAACCTGGCACTGCCTGGCGGTACTGTCGGAGGACGAATCGCTTTAACCCAAATTCCTTTTTGTTGCAAATATTGAGATAAAGACACACTCAACGCATTATCACTCACAATCAATGGCTGAATCGCCGTAGTTGAATCTGTCAGGTTGAATGGCAATTTCTGTACCTGCCGGCGGAAGTCATCAATATTTTGCTGTAACCGTTGGCGCAACTCATCACCCAATTGGATCTGCCGGATCGCTTCAGAAATCGCCTGCGCCTGCGCCGGAGGCATAGAAGTGCTGTAAATAAGATGACGGGCATACTGAATCAAATATTCCGCCGTCTGCTCATCGCAAAGTACCGCCGCACCACTCAACCCAAACGCTTTGCCAAAAGTGACAATCAAAATTTCCGGTTTTACTTTCTGTTGCCAACAGCTTCCCCGTCCCTGTTCTCCACAAACACCAATACCATGTGCATCATCCACCATTAACCAGCTACCTGAAACGCGAGTTTGCTGATAAATATCGGCCAGCGGCGCGCAATCACCATCCATACTGAACACCCCTTCGGTCACCACCAGTGTTTTCCCAACACAGGGTTTTGCCAGTAAATCCGCAAGTGATGCAGGTTGATTATGGCGAAAACGACGTAATTGAGCGGATGAATGCATGGCAGCTTCCATTAATGAAGCATGACTCAAGCGATCGGCAATAATCCGATCCGTTTTCGTCATTAACGCTGCAATTACCCCCTGATTAGCAGAATATCCTGAAATAAAGAGCAATGCTTTTGGATAACCCAGCCAGTCAGCCAATTGTTGTTCCAGTCGCTGATGAGCTTTTGTATAACCCGTCATATGGCCTGAACCCCCACTGCCCACACCATATTGTTCAGCCCCCTGCTGCCATGCGGAAATGACGGCGGGATTTGCGCTTAACCCCAAGTAATCATTACTGGAAAAATTAAGATATTTGCCTTTAGTGGTATACAGGAAACGCCCATCTGATTTCTGATTAACCTGCCGCTGACGCCATAGAGAAGAGTCCCGACGCTCGGACAATTGCCGGGAAAGATACACTGACCAATCCATTACAATGCCGCATTATAAAATTGTTCGTTATCCGCATTGATGATAGCTTCTGCCAGATGCTGTTGCTGCTGATTATCACCAAATGCCGTTTGAGTCTGCTGAGGGTTAATGCCCAATTTCCGGAACAGTTGTAAATCTTTATCTTCACCAGGATTAGGTGTGGTCAGCAACTTACAGCCATAGAAAATAGAATTAGCGCCCGCCATAAAACACATTGCCTGCGTCTGCTCATTCATCTGTTCACGACCGGCGGATAACCGGACATGAGAAGCTGGCATCATGATCCTGGCAACCGCAATGGTGCGGATAAAATCAAAAGCATCCACATCTTTGTTATCAGCCAACGGCGTGCCTTTGACTTTTACCAGCATGTTAATGGGGACACTTTCCGGTGGTTTTGGCAGGTTTGCCAGTTGTACCAGCAACGCAGCCCGATCACGGATCTCTTCACCCAAGCCGACAATACCGCCAGAGCAAACTTTTATTCCCGCATCCCGCACCTTATCGAGCGTATCCAACCGGTCCTGATAGGTCCGGGTTGTAATGATGTTGCCATAAAATTCCGGTGAGGTATCAAGGTTGTGGTTGTAGTAATCTAATCCCGCTTCCGCCAACCGTTGCGCTTGTGAACCCTCAAGCATGCCAAGCGTCATGCAGGTTTCCATCCCTAATGCTTTGACTTCCTTAACCATCTTTTCCAGATAAGGCATATCCCGTTCATGAGGGTTTTTCCACGCGGCACCCATACAAAAACGTGTTGAACCTGCGTTTTTAGCCTTACGGGCAGAATCAATCACTTTCTCCACTTCCATCAACCGCTCTTTTTCAAGGCCCGTTTTATAGCGGGAGCTTTGCGGGCAATATTTGCAATCCTCCGGACAAGCGCCGGTTTTGATGGAAAGTAATGTACTGACCTGTACCTGCTGTGGGTCAAAATACATACGGTGAATCTGTTGTGCTTCAAACAATAATTCGAAAAAAGGTTTATCAAACAGTTCTTGTGCCTGCTTAATTGTCCATTGCTTACGTTCAGTCACAATGACATCTCCAGTGTGAAAAAAGTCTCGTCAGTTTAAATAATGTCGTTATACTGTCAACCAATTTTAAATAAATTAGTTTACATTAAGCCATATGACTTCTTCTGATATTGAATTTGATCTGCGCCATATCTGGCATCCTTATACCTCTATGACCAAGCCCCTTCCGGTTTATCCTGTTATCAGTGCCTCTGGTGTGGAACTGGAACTCTCTGATGGCCGTAAGCTAATAGATGGCATGTCCTCATGGTGGTCTGCCATTCATGGATATAACCATCCGGTACTAAATCAAGCAGCCAAGATCCAGATTGACAAGATGTCTCATGTCATGTTTGGTGGAATTACCCATCCATCCGCAATCGCACTTTGCCGGCAATTAGTGGACATTACGCCACCATCGCTTGAGTGCGTCTTTCTGGCTGATTCAGGTTCTGTTGCGGTGGAAGTGGCCCTGAAAATGGCGTTGCAATACTGGCAGGCAAAAGGTGAGAAACGTCAGCGTATCCTGACATTACGTCATGGTTATCATGGTGATACGTTTGGTGCTATGTCTGTCTGTGATCCCGACAATTCGATGCATAATCTCTACAAAGGTTATCTGCCAGCACATTTGTTTGCCGAATCACCTGAATGTGGATTTAATTCTCTGTGGGATGAACGGGATATCATTCCATTGCGTACTTTGCTGGAGCAGCATTCCAGTGATATTGCCGCGGTTATCCTGGAACCTATTGTACAAGGTGCCGGAGGAATGCGGATTTATCATCCTGAATATCTGCGTCAGGTCAGAATGCTCTGCGATCAACATCAGATTCTGTTAATTGCCGATGAAATTGCCACCGGTTTCGGTCGTACAGGAAAATTGTTTGCCTGTGAACACGCTGAAATTGAACCGGATATTTTATGTGTGGGTAAAGCGCTGACTGGAGGCTATATGACGCTATCAGCAACGCTGACAACCCGTAAAGTCGCCGAAACGATCAGTAATGGTGAAGCTGGCTGTTTTATGCACGGTCCAACGTTTATGGGAAATCCGTTAGCTTGTGCCGTAGCAGAGGCCAGTTTGAAATTGTTGTTAGAAAGCCCTTGGCAACAGCGTATTAAATCGATTGAAGCCCAACTAAGCACTGAGTTGATGCCATTAAAATTACATGCAAAAGTGGCTGATGTTCGGGTATTAGGTGCCATCGGGGTGGTGGAGATGAAACAACCGGTGAATATGGCGGTGTTACAACACTATTTTGTGTCTAAAGGTGTCTGGATAAGGCCATTTGGTAAACTGATTTATCTCATGCCACCTTATATTATTCAACCAGAGCAGCTTTCATGTCTGACAAAGGCTGTTTCCAGTGCAATTAATTTGTAACTCACTGTCAATGACTTACTCCCCGCCACCCATTCTTCGGATATGGCGGGAGCTTGTTATGGCTCATATTAACGAATACTAATGGGCTTGTTGTTGTAGAAACTGATTTAATTCCGTTAATTAAGAGGTGTAATGTTTCGGTCCGTTCAATCACATTACGTGCTTTCTCCATTGTTACGTATGCCTATCTGGCATACATACTGAAAAAAACGGGGTTATCGTTCAAAGATCGCCGGAATTGGTGGAACTAACAGTATTAGCGGCAGCGGGTGATAATGTGAGAGATAATATTGCTAAATGTTTTTTCCGAAATAGCATGAATAATTGTCCTTTGTAATTGGTTATCTATTTTTCTTCACTGGGTAATTAACAAAGAACTGATATTGATAGCCCAGTGAGGAAATAATGAATACGGCTTTTTCTGTTATTGAGCCAGGCAGTCTAAGGGCTGAAATTATGGAAATCGTCTATTGTGGAGAACTGAATAAAATATTATTAATCTCTACGTGGCTTACGTTAAAATGGTCAACGAATTCAAATAGAAACACTCAAAGCTATATATCATCAGCCCCAATACACCGGATTAATATCCTGACGCTTTCGGCGTTTCAAATTTCCCCCGAATTAGGCGAAAACATCCGGCGATGTTTATTCATTCCATACCGCAGGGAGTAATTAACAGGCTATTTTTGTGATGTGCGTCACATTTTTATCATGTTCATAGGATAAATATCGTGATCTTATGGTCATAAAATTCAGAGGCCGAAATTCTCTGTTATTTATTTCCCCGCGACTCAGCTGGAAACTGTTTTAGTGTGCTTTCAAACGCCACATATTCAGTGACGGATATTTCCCGCTTTCATTTTTTACTGCGGAACAGGCCGGAACTATTTTTGTATTCAGGGCCATCAAGTTGAAACAGCGGCTCGGTAATATGAAAAAACGCTGCACGGCGCTATTTAAAAGGGCAGAAGCGAATGATGCGTTTAATGGCCTCCGGTGTTATCCGGGTTTCACGATTAAGGTTCAATGATATAAGGTTTCAAATATGGATGGATTAGTTTTCACCTGCCACATTGGCGCACTATCCCAAACAACTTTTCAGGTATCTCACAGAGGACAGGGATTTAATGAGCTGCGCTTTGAGAATGTCAAAGGCAGCGAGGAAGTATTTATTCATGCTCAACGGGATATGAAAACTCAGATCCTCCGGGATAAAACCACGCAGATAGGCAAGACCAGAAAACAGACGTTGCGCATAACCGCACGGCGATAATTAAACACGATGAGGAGAAATAAGTATGGCAATACCCAACAGCGGCAAGATGTGTCCAGCCGTCACCTCAATCACCTGCACCATGGAAATAGGTTTTTTTCCCGCCGATGAAGATCCCTGCTACCTGGCGAAGAAAGCCGAATATGCTCTGCGCCTACCGGCAATGATTATCACTAAACTGGGGGCGATTCGCTTTCTTAAACAGATTGTCATGAGCGGATTAATCAAAGTTGAAGAGTATAAGCACGATTTCCTGTGGCCTTATAAAGCAGAAGTGGTGTTTGCTATCCGGGAGGAAGATGTTCCCTTACCCATGTTGGCAACCAGTCAAATATCGAAACAGCGTTATGGTGATAATTTACCGCAATCCAGTAATCCGTTTGCCCGGCCTTCTGCCGAAGACGCGGAGAAATTTGGAATTGTTGGTATTCGCCGCCCCGATATTATTCTGGTTAAAGATGAGGCTCTTCGCTGGCCGGGCAGAAATGCCACCTATTTTGACGGTTCTGTGCACCCTGATAATCTAAAAATGTTGATTGAGGTGAAATTTCCGGGGGATTCCCTTAGTAAAGGACAAGAAATAGATTATATCCAAATTGCGACCGAAGACCGCTTTGGTGTGATGCGTATCATCGATAACCGTACAGAAGAACAAAAACAGTATGATGAAGCGTGGCGAAAACATTACCAACCCGGTTCCCAACACTATAAAAATCCGATCCCACTGGCCCCGCTACCATCCGGTTCACCGCCTGATGATGACGCCTTACCTCCTCCCATACCTCCCGAAGAGGGTGTACCGGGGACCATTCCGCAACCCCTGACCAAAAAACTCCCACTTATCAGTACCTCCCCCTGGTCTTTTTTACCCAGCTATGAAGACTGGGTTGTCCTCGGGCAGGAGGTGGCTGGCCTGACAGAACAGGGGTTGGATTATATCCGTAACAGTACCCGCGAACTCCTTGCTCAGTTTGGATCATGGTTCAGTGAAACCGGCAAGTGGGTGTGTGAAGAAATTATTGACCCGATAAGCCATCAGGTCAGTTACGCGTTTTCCTGGGTCAATGAACAGACGGGGAAAATTGTGACCTGGACTGAGGGTGAGATAAAAGTCCAATGGCAGACCGTGCAACAGGGTTCGGATATCACCCTGGAAGAGCTAAAAAGTATTAGCTGGATGCAAATATTTAAAGTGGTCGGTGAAGGCATGTTGGAAGTCGTGGTAATTATTGCCGGTGTTGCCGTTGTTATTCTCGCCACCCTTGCCGTCGCTGCGGCGCTGATTGCACTGGTGGAAATTTTAACTGCTGCCGCAGCGGTCAGCGCCGCCGCATTAGCCGCTGTCCTGGCAATATTGGCGAGTGTGACATTCGCCAGTGCTTCATAATTATATGGAGAAAATAATGGAAACTTCAGATTACTTTGCCCAGTTGAGATCACAACTGGCCGCGTTTACCTTCCTCAATGGCGATGGGCTGACCGTTTCTCGTCTTGGGATTTCTATTACTCTGTTTTTTAAACAGGGTTACACCCCGGAGAAAAAACAGCACATTCTGGCCTGCTATCACCGCTTTCGCGAAGAGTTTGGCGCTCATCTACGTTTTCATACTCATGAACTCAGGGGGTTAAAAAAATACTCACCGGAAAATACTGCCAAAGTGGAAGAAGGCATTCTTAATCAGAAAAAAAACCAGCTTTCTAGTTGGGATGTTAGTGATGCAAAAAATCTCTATGAAGCCCCTCACTATCTGATGCACTACATGGACTCCCGGGAAATAAGTGGTGACAACAGTAGCTCCTACCTGAGTCTGGTGCTGCCCTGGGATTATCTAAAAGAGCAGGAGGGCATGGCTCGCTTTATGGCCTGGCTGGACTTTCTGTGTGAACAGCTTGAACCTGACAGTGGAGACTGCGGTTATTGTCTGGTCCTGCCCAGAGATTACCATGATTACTTTCCCCTGGAGTACCAGCTAGCACAGCGTTACCCTGCATTGCAGGTTAATTCTGCGGTTCATACAGCCAAATTACAGTATGGACATTCCATCCGGGGCATTAACTGGATCACCCTGCTGTCCAAACGCTTTGTCAACCGACTGGGTGGGGAACATTGGATACGTAAAACGCTGGCTCGTTATTCGGATGTGGTGATTAGCTCTTACCCCAATGGTCTGATGATCCGAGCCGGTCAATACCCGGACTTAACACCACTACCGGGCAATGTCCCGACGAGTTATTTTGCCATTAACCAGCTGATACGCCCGATACGGGTTATTCCTCGTGAAGGCCATTCTCTGCATTTTTATGGTGAAGGACATTTTAATTCAACTTCCACACTAGCCTGGTATGCCCGCTATGACCGTGGCCCTCTGCATATAACGCCGATTAGAGGCGGCGAACCCGCCCTGGTCAGCGGGATCTGGCGAACCGATAGCCTGCCGGGCGAGCAGTACTTTTTTGCTCAGGGGGCTACAGCCTTCGATACTCAGGGCGCAGCATCGGGCACAACCGTATGGCATCTGATACGGGAAGCGGCAAATATGTGGGAATAACGGATTATCCACCGCCTCATCATGAAAGGAGAGAAGATGAAAACTTTGGATTATTTTGCCCAGTTAAGATCACAACTGGCTGCGTTTACCTTCCTCAATGGCGATGGGCTGACTGTTTCCCGTCTGGGTATCTCGATAACCCTGTTTTTTAAACAGGGTTACACTCAGGAGAAAAAGCAGCGCATTCTGGCCTGCTATCGCCGCTTTCGCGAAGAGTTCAGCACTCACCTGCGTTTTCACCGTCATGCACTGAAAGGGCTAAAAAAGTATTCACCCGAAAATATTGCCAAAGTGGAAGAAGGTATTCTTAATCAGAAAAAGAATCAGCCTTCTACTTGGGATATTAGTGACGCAAAAAATATCTATGAAGCCCCGCGCTATCTGATGCATTATCTGGATTCCCGAGAAATTGATGGTGACGATGACAGCTCCTACCTGAGTCTGGTGCTGCCCTGGGATTATCTAAAGGAACAAGAGGGTATGGCTCGCTTTATGGCCTGGCTGGACTTTCTGTGTGAACAGCTTGAGCCTGACAGTGGGGACTGTGGTTACTGTCTGGTTTTACCCAGAGATTACCATGACTATTTTCCCCTGGAGTACCAGCTAGCGCAACGTTACCCTTCCCTGCAAGTCAATTCAGCGGTTCACACTGCGGTATTACAGTATGAACATTCCATCCGGGGCATTAACTGGATCACCCTGCTGTCCAAACGCTTTGTTAACCGACTGGGTGGGGAACATTGGATACGCAAGACGCTGGCGCGCTACACGGATGTGGCGATTAGCTCTTACCCCAATGGTCTGATAATCCGGGCAGGTCAATACCCGGACTTAACACCACAGCCGGGCAATGTCCCGATGAGTTATTTTGCCATTAACCAGCTGATACGCCCGATACGGGTGATCCCCCGTGAAGGCCATTCTCTGCATTTTTATGGTGAAGGACATTTTAATTCAACTTCCACGCTGGCCTGGTATGCCCGCTATGACTGTGGCCCTCTGCATATAACGCCGATTAGAGGCGGCGAACCCGCCCTGGTCAGCGGGATCTGGCAAACAGACAGCATCCCTGACAAACAGTATTTCTTTGCTCAGGGCGCGATGGCTTTTGATGTTCAGGGTGCGGAGTCAGGCACAACGATTTGGCATTTAATACGAGCAGCGGAAAATAGAGCGGAGTAAATAATGCGAAGTGTAGTGGAAAGAAAATGTAAACAAACCGGTGCTATTGCGGAAGGTTCTAACTTGTTCAATATACAGGGAATACCTGTCGCACTGGCGGGACACCTTGTTAATTGTGGTTGCCCGACCGGAGCCTGTCGATTAAAGGTACAGTCATAAATATCAAACGCCAAAGCCATTAATTAAAATACCCATAAAATCAGGGCAGGCTTTAAACTGTTATTAAACGTCATTTTTTAAACTGATGATTTTAATCGGTATAAAGTTTTAACCGTTTTTTTACCCCTTTTAACGCCTGCTTTTTATTAAGTTTAATCATCATCCGCTATCATGTTTTACGTTTAACAAACCCTAAACACCTCCACTTTTTATCTTTACCAACGCTGTTTTAGCCGCCTTTTTCAGAACTTAAATCCTGCCACATTAACCGTTTTATCCCTTTTTTATTGCATTATTTTTAGAGTGTTATCCGTAAAACAACCGTCGATAAAACGCTTTAATACCTATTCCGTTCGGATAATATTCTTTTATATGTGGATTTCTTTTCAACTCTCTTTTAACGGTTAATCATTTACGATTAAATACCATTAAATCCCCCGCTAAAAACTCGCATTTACCAAGTTAAATCCGACCTTGATACAAAAGCCAAAAGCTTTAATACCTTTTCACTTGCATTTTTAAATACTCATGGCAGGTTAGGTAAATGTAAAATAAATCGCGCATAAAATTTTAATCCTTGTTTTCACCCCTTTTAACACGGGATTTTTATTACATTTAATCACCATAAAATATCATATTTTACGTTTAACAAACCTTAAACCTCTCCACTTTTTATCTTTACCAACGCTGTTTTACCCGTCTTTTTCAGAACTTAAATCCTGCCACATTAACCGTTTTATCCCTTTTTTATTGCATTATTTTTAGGGTTTTATCCGTAAAATAACCGTCGATAAAACGCTTTAATATTTATTCCGTTCGGATAATATCCTTTTATATGTGGATTTCTTTTCAACTCTCTTTTAACGATTAATCATTTCCGATTAAATACCATTAAATCCCCCGCTAAAAACTCGCATTTACCGAGTTAAATCCGACCTTGATAAAAAAGCCAAAAGCTTTAATACCTTTTCATTTGCATTTTTAAATAATCATGACAGGTTAGGTAAATGTAAAATAAATCGCGCGTAAAATTTTAATCCTTGTTTTCACCCTTTTAACACGGGATTTTTATTACATTTAATCATCATGAAATATCATATTTTACGTTTAACAAACCTTAAACCTCTCCACTTTTTATCTTTACCAACGCTGTTTTACCCGTCTTTTTCAGCACTTAAATCCTGCCACATTAACCGTTTTATCCCTTTTTTATTGCATTGTTTTTAAGGTTTTATCCGTAAAATAACCGTTGATAAAACGCTTTAATACCTATTCCTTTCGGATAATATTCTTTTATATGTGGATTTCTTTTCAACTCTCTTTTAACGGTTAATCATTTCCGATTAAATACCATTAAATCCGCAGCTAAAAACTCGCATTTACCGAGTTAAATCCGACCTTGATAAAAAAGCCAAAATCTTTAATACCTTTTCACTTGCATTTTTAAATACTCATGACAGGTTAGGTAAATGTAAAATAAATCGTGCATAAAATTTTAATCCTTGTTTTCACCCCTTTTAATACGGGATTTTTATTACATTTAATCACCATAAAATATCATGTTTTACGTTTAACAAACCTTAAATCTCTCCTCTTTTTATCTTTACCAACGCTGTTTTACCCGCCTTTTTCAGCACTTAAATCCTGTCACATTAACCGTTTTATCCCTTTTTTATTGCATTGTTTTTAAGGTTTTATCCGTAAAATAACCGTTGATAAAACGCTTTAATACCTATTCCGTTCGGATAATATTCTTTTATATGTGAATTTCTTTTCAACTCTCTTTTAACGGTTAATCATTTCCGATTAAATACCATTAAATCCGCAGCTGAAAAGTTGCATTTACCAAGTTAAATCCGACCTTGATAAAAAAGCCAAAAGCTTTAATGCCTTTTCACTTGCATTTTCAAATAATCATGGCAGGTTAGGTAAATGTAAAACAAATCGCGTATAAAATTTTAATCCTTGTTTTCACCCCTTTTAACACGGGCTTTTTATTACATTTAATCATCATAAAATATCATGTTTTACGTTTAATAAATCCTAAATATTTCCACTTTTTATCTTTACCAACGCTGTTAAATAACCAGTGATAAAACACTTAAATACCTCTTTGTTTGGATAATATTCTTTCACATGCGGATTCGGGTTTCTTTTCAACTCTCTTTTAACGGTTAATAATTTTCGATTAAATACCATTAAATCCGCAGCTAAAAAGTTGCATTTACCGAGTTAAATCCGCCCTTGATAAAAAAGCCAAAATCTTTAATTGCTTTTCACTTGCATTTTTAAATACTCATGACAGGTTAGGTAAATGTAAAATAAATCGCGCATAAAATTTTAATCCGCCCTTGTTTTCACCCCTTTTAATATGGGCTTTTTATTAGTCGAATCAGCCTTACATTTAATCTTTTTCAGCACTTAAATCCTGCTACATTAACCGTTTTATCCCTTTTTTTATTGAGTTATTTTTATCGTTTTCTTCATAAAATAACCAGTGAGAAAGCGCTTTAATACCCATCTGTTCGGATAGTATTATTTTACGCGAGGATTTCTTTTCAACTCTCTATTAATGGTTTATGATTCTCGATTAAATGCAATTCACTCTCCTTTTGAAAAGTTGCATTTACTTGATAGGCAGGCTTTAAACTGTTATGAAAAGTCATTTTTTAAACTTATGGGTTTAATCGGTATACAGTTTTAATCCTTGTTTTCACCCCTTTTAATACGGGCTTTTTATTACATTTAATCATCATAAAATATCATGTTTTACGTTTAACAAACCCTAAATATCTCCACTTTTTATCTTTACCAACGCTGTTTTACCCACCTTTTTCAGAACTTAAATCCTGCCACATTAACCGTTTTATCCCTTTTTTATTGCATTGTTTTTAGGGTTTTATCCGTAAAATAACCGTCGATGAAACGCTTTAATACCTGTTCCGTTCAGATAATATTCTTTTATATGTGAATTTCTTTTCAACTCTCTTTTAACGGTTAATGATTTTCGCTTAAATGCCATTAAATCCCCGCTAAAAATCCGCATTTACTGAATTAAATCTGCCCTTGATATAGAAGCCAAAAGCTTTAATACCTTTTCACTTGCATTTTTAAATACTCATGGCAGGTTAGGTAAATGTAAAATAAATCGTGTGTAAAATTTTAATCCTTGTTTTCACCCCTTTTAATACGGGATTTTTATTACATTTAATCACCATAAAATATCATGTTTTACGTTTAACAAACCTTAAATCTCTCCACTTTTTATCTTTACCAACGCTGTTTTACCTGCCTTTTTCAGCACTTAAATCCTGTCAGATTAACCGTTTTATCCCTTTTTTATTGCATTATTTTTAGGGTTTTCTGCGTAAAATAACCAGCGAGAAAGCGCTTTAATACCCATCTGTTCGGATGGTATTATTTTACGCTCTGATTTCTTTTTAACTCTCTATTAATGGTTTATAATTTTTCGATTAAATGCAATTTATTCTCCTTTTGAAAAATTGCACTTATTAGTCGAATCCGCCCATTATTTATATAATTCCTATTTTTATTAAGTCAATTCATCTGCGGTTTGGCTTTTCAAACCGCGAATGAAAAAGCTTTTGAGAAAAAACTTCCTCCTTTCTATTGACTACCAACGCACTTCTGTAGTGGGTAAAAACGTCACTGATTTTACTCGTTCCATCATGTCATAAGAGATCTTCATACTGGTAGGAATGCGGAAATCAAGCAATGTGTATAACTCTTTCCATCCAAACTGACGTTTCATTATTATTTGTGGTTGCTGTAATTTCTCAGGCTTACCAAACTGTTCATGAACCCACTGTCGTGACATCTGAGACACCAAAGGAGATGGTAGCTCATTAGGAAATTGGTATAGAGGCTTCTTTTCATTTAGCAAGGTCAATGTAATCTCTTTTAAGCGTTTTTCTTCTCGGTAAAACGCTAGAAATATCCCCTCTTTTACCATATCCAGGCAGACCACCTCGTCACCAGAAAAGCCTGTTGGCTTGGTTTTATAAGGGATTAACCCTTCATCAAAAATCTCCTGATAAGATTTCCCTAAACTATTTATTAACACTTCAACATTGACTGTCATTACTTGTATAACCCCTGTTCTTGGTTCAGCTTATGCATTTTGGCTCTGGCATCTTCAAGTTGTGCTTCTGTTGCGCCATATTCCTTCAGTACTGGTTTTATCGTATTAAAGTCCCGATCAAGCGCTGCCCGTAAATTCTTCGAATCCTGTTCTATCTGAGTAGGCGTATTTCTCCCTCCATAGGTAGCACTGAGCTTTTGATGTACCTCTGCGGGTATAATGATAGAAGCGACATCTTCAGATAATTCCTTGAATTCACGTTCATCTAATAATGGATATAACCGTTTAAAATAAGCCCTAACAGCCGCCGCCGAAGGCATATGATCAGCATGTGTCCCATTCCTTGGCCTGCCCGCAAAATTACTGTACAAATCCACCTCAAATAGTTTCACCGGCGGTTTACTCAAATACACATACACCGGCGGCATATTCGGGATCGGGAAGATCAGAATATAATCGCGAAAATCTTTCTCTTCCGGCATCGGCAACGATTCAATATCGCTGCCCACTTTTTCCGGGATTGGCAATACGGTGATTTGCGACGGAATAAATGGTCGTTCTTCATTCCCGGTATGGGCCGGAACCTGAAACTCCTGTTCGTTCGGCGTCCATAATATCGTTGGCCGGGTTTCTCCCGGCTCCCAGAATTCATAGTTACCCGTGGTCCGATTCAGTGTCATCATACGAACCGGCACTTTATCCAGACCACTTTCCGCGCTGACGTGATACCCCTGAACCGTCATCCTGCCGCTTTTTTCATCTCTTATCCAGCGGAAACGCACACGAGTCGGGGCATGACCAAACTGTTCAGCAATCTCACTAAGGCAATAGCGGTTTAAGTAGTCCTCTTCGCCTTCATTCAGTTTCGGTGAATAAAACAATCCCATTAACCCGACCGTCAACGGATTTGGTGCCGCCAGCCAGCGCCCAGAGCTGGCAGCACCACCGCCAATGTAACGCATCACCAGCGCTTCCCCATCCGCTGCCACGCTGCGGGTGGTGGCCGCCACTGCCGTAGCAGCCGCCTCAGCCTTATCTTTTCCACCACTAAACCAGCGTTTATACCACGGTAATTTTTTATCCTGCGGTTTATCCGGCTCTGACGGGTGTTTCTTGCTCTGGGGAGGCGGTTCAGGCTTTTGCGCCGCTACCGGAGCGGGAGATGACGACACCTGATATACCGCCATTCGCCCGAAGTTATCCGCAGGTTCAGCCTCGGTTCCCGCATCCGTACAGCCTTTGCCCCGCTGGCAGGATTTGGTAAACACCGGTATCGGTGGTGGGGGAGCCTGCGTTACAGGCGGTGGATCGGGCTGAACGCTTCCCGCCGCCATATTCGTGGGAGCAACAGCCCGATCAGCAACCTCCTCCTGCTTCTCATAGCTGTCCATCACGGAATTGATCAGCCGGGCCCGACAGGGGCAAGCGCTGACACTATCTAATGTGCCCGCCCATCGCCGTCCCATGCTAAACATGCTAGGTACGCCCCCGATAATCATGTAAGTACCAGAATGTTTACCACAGGTGACGTGATCCCCTTCACGCGCGGTTGCCCGCCCGTTAAATGTGATGGTCTGATCACCGGTGATAATAACTCCACCACAGGTCGTTTTGTCACCAACAAGCAGATAATAGCCTTTTGCCATTCTATTGACTTCCCCATTGGTTTACAGTACGAAGAGTGGGTCTAACTGAAATCGTCATCATATTCTTACCACTTATAGGTTAATAGATGATCGATAGTGCAATGAATTTAACTTAAAAAGATATAGGAATATTCCGAAAATTGGAGAAATTAGCTTGATTGATTTTAGTAATTCATCATGTTTATTAACATTTTTAATACAATTTTTCAGCAAGGGTGGGCGGGTTTTACTCAAAAAATGGTCAGATCATTTTTGTACTCATCTTCATCAGTTCAAAGTGCTGACCAAAAGACCGGCACTTTGTCATTAATCTGAGATGTATTTACATCTATCTATTATCGCCGTAACACACAGCAATCTTCTCAAACTCAAAGAGCTAACACTGTCACCCACATCGGCGCTTTACCAACGGGATAACGCGCTAATTCAGTCAATTTACCGGTATATTTATCAATAGCAGAAACCGAAATATGGTCAGACTTCTGACCGGATGCAATCAAATATTTTCCGCTATGATCGATAGCAAAGCCACGCGGCTGTGTTTCAGTTTTATAGTGCCCTGCCAAAGTCAGATTAAAACCATCTTGTGAAATAACAAAATGGCTGATCAAACTTGCAGTACGCTCACAGGTATAAAGGTGACGACCATCCGGTGTAATATGAATATCCGCCGACCAACGAACACCCGCTAAATCTTTTGGCAATGAATCAATGGTCTGAACAATCCGGTATTTCTCCCATTTGCGATAAACATCCACGGTAGAATCCAGTTCATTAATGCAGTAAATCACCTGCTGATTCGGATGGAATGCCATATGACGAGGACCCGCCCCTGCTGCTGTAGTAACTTCTTCCGCATGCTTCTCTGTCAGATAACCCTCTTCTGTCATCTCAAAAATTCGGAGGTGATCTTCTTTCAGACAAGGTACTAATAGCTGTTTATTATCCCAATCCATATTGGCTGAATGCGGTGCTTGCAAGCCTTCAATAATCTGAACCGGCGCGCCTGCAATACCTTGATCGTCAATTAGGCTGACACTCAGATTGTTATAACTGTAGGAAGCAGAGAATAGAAAACGGCCTTGCCTGTCAGTAGCGATATGTGTCGGGCTACCCGGTATTGGTGAAACTCCCTGCTGTACCAGCCTGCCATCAGCGCCAATTTGATACGTGATAATACTGAATTGTGGCCGGACCCCAACATAAAGATGCTTACGATCCGGATTAACTACCATTGGCTGTACTTCTCCCGGAACATCAATTGTCTGAATTAATGATAATTCACCTTCATTATTCAGGTTCCAAACATGAATCTGACGACTGTTTGGACTCGCAGTATAAACCACCTGTTTCATCTTCACTCCTTAGTTATCCGTTACCATTTTATTGATCTGTAACGACTCAATTTTAATTTTATCGGCTAAATTCACCGAACAATTGGTTTAATTTTATTCAGTTCCAATGTAATATCTTTTACATTATATATAGTTATGAGGCTAATCTATGTCATATCGCGTTATTGCTTTGGATCTGGACGGTACGTTACTGAGTCCTCAAAAGAATATCCTGCCAGAATCACTCGCTGTACTAAATGAAGCCCGTAAAGCCGGTGTTAAGGTGCTGATTGCGACTGGCCGCCATCATGTCGCTATCCACCCTTTTTATCAGGCTTTGCAACTCGATACACCTGTCATCTGCTGTAATGGAACTTATCTGTATGATTACCATCAGAAGAAAGTATTAGCCTCAGATCCACTGTCATCTCAGGAAGCGATAAAAGTTCTCGCCCACTTAAGCAACACAGATATTCACCGTCTGATGTATGTGGATGATGCCATGTTATATGAAGAACTGCATGACACAATTGTCCGCACCATGACATGGTCTGAGACCCTGCCTGAATCTCAACGCCCAACTATGCAGCATGTCAGTAGTTTTCAGCACGCTATTGGTGAAGTGCGGTCTATCTGGAAGTTCGCTACCTGTTCCCCTGATTTAGCAAAATTGCGTGAAGTAACTGAACAGATCGAGAATGAGATCGATCTTGCGTGTGAATGGTCATGGTTTGATCAAGTGGATATTACCAAGAAAGGCAACAGTAAAGGTATGCGTTTGAAACAATGGGTTGAATCACAAGGAATGAATATGCAGGATGTTATCGCCTTTGGTGACAATTTTAATGACCTGAGCATGTTGGAAACCTCTGGGCTCGGTGTTGCTATGGGTAACAGTGTCGATGCTGTCAAAGAACGGGCCGATCTGGTGACGTTGGATAATACTCAACCAGGTATTGCCAAAATTATTCGCAAGTATGTTCTTTAGTTTCTCGTCTGATTAGCAATACCCATAAATCACACTCAGGGGCAACCCCACATGGGAACCCCTTGTTATTCCAGACAATCTTCTTTCTTCCAACTGACAACCTGTTTATTCATTTATGAAAAATCAGATTCTATAACTGCCGATTAAGAGAAATGCTCTTTATCTGGGCATAAAGCCATTGCCCTTGCCGCAAATTAAGTTCATCCCTTGCCCACGGAGTAATTCTTGCCCATAAATAATGACCACTCAGCGCCAATTTGACATCGACCTGGTCATCATCATCAAAAAATTCAACCACTTTCGCGGCTAAAATATTACGGATACTACTACCACGAGGTGGTTCCAGTACTAATGAAACATCGGAAGCGTCTATCCTGATACGTAAATTAGTTCCCGGTTGAACATCAATTTTAGGCAACCATAAAGCCTGATCAGCAAAGGCTACCGCTGTCATTTCATAACGATTATGATGTTCGACCATTGAAACGTTCAGAATGCTACTGAGCGTCTCTTTTTGTAACCAGGGACGCAGTGCGCTGCTGGCCCAAACCTCTGCCAATTTCCCTGTCGCCCTGACTTTCCCGTTATCCATTACGATCACGTTTTCCGCCAGCCGAAGAATTTCATCCAAGTTATGGCTAACATATAAAATCGGGATTTTGACATCTTGAGAAAGCTTTTCAAGATAAGGCAAGAGTTCTCGTTTACGTGGGAGATCCAAAGATGCCAATGGTTCATCCATTAACAGCAATTCAGGTGCAGCCAACAAAGCGCGACCAATAGCAACCCGCTGTTTTTCACCACCGGACAAGGTAAGAGGAAAACGCGATAGCAGGTGCTCAATTCCCAGCAAATTAATAATGCTGTCAAACTCCGGTTTCATCACCGGAGACATTCCGTATTGAAGATTGCCTTTTACCCGGTAATGAGGAAACAGCCGAGCATCCTGAAAGACATAACCTATCCGGCGCTGCTCCGGTGGCAAGCAAATCCCTTGTTCAATATCCACCAACACATGATCATTGAGACCAACCCGCCCTTTCTGTGGACGTAGCAAACCCGCAATCACATTTATCAGTGAAGTCTTTCCTGCACCTGAAAGGCCAAAAACAGCCGTAATTCCCTCAGTGGGTAACTGTGTGTCAACCTGTAAATGAAGATCACCCAGTTGTTGTTCAAAATCCAGCTCTAACATGTTGCTCCCAAACGTTTCCTTCCCCAACGGGTTAACCATTCAGAAATCATCAATGATATCAACGCAAGAATAATGGCGATAATACATAAACGAGCGGCGGCAGTTTCTGCGCCTGGCGTCTCAATCAGGGTATACATCGCCAAAGGGATTGTCCGCGTTTCACCTGGAATATTAGATACAAAGGTGATGGTTGCACCAAATTCACCCAATGAACGGGCAAATGCCAGAATAGTACCAACAATAATCCCGGGCAAAGAGAGCGGCAATGTAATCGTAAAAAATACTCTGAATGGATTCGCTCCCAAGGTACGGGCAGCCTGTTCCAACCGCCGGTCAACATTTTCCAGTGCCAAACGTATCGCCCTGACCATCAGCGGAAAAGCAACAACAGCAGAAGCCAATGCAGCACCACGCCAACTGAATGCAACGCTTACCCCAAACCAGTCATATAACCATTCACCAATAAATCCACGACGTCCCATACTGATCAGCAGCAGATATCCCACTACCACTGGTGGTAACACCAATGGCAGATGAATAATGCTGTCAAGTAATGATTTACCCGGAAACCGGAAACGAACCAGAATCCATGCCATCAAGATCCCAAATGGCAAACTGATTAACACCGCCATACCTGAAACTTTCAGACTCAGGATGATAGCTTGCCATTCGTATTCACTTAACATCTCCAAAAATCTATTCCTAAAGTGGGCGAAAACCGTAACGTTTAAAAATCGCAGCGGCCTCTGGGGTTTTCAGATAGTCATAAAAACTAAGAACTGCGGGATTATTATGATCTTTGATGATCGCCATAGGATATTCAACAGGCTTGTGGCTCTCTGCCGGGAAAATCCCCACAACTTTAACTTTATCACTGGCAACGGCATCTGAAGCATAAACAATACCCAATGGAGCTTCAGCACGTTCCACCAGCGCCATACCACTGCGCACATTACTGGTACGAGCCAGCAGAGGATTAACCGTCTCCCATGCCCCCAAATATTGCAGCGATTGTTTAGCGTAGATACCTACCGGAACATGATCTGGATCACCGACAGCAAGACGGCCATCAGCCAATAAAGATTTCCATTTGGTCTCTTTATTAATGTCAATTTTATTGAATTTACTCTCTTTCGGTGCAATCAGAACCAGTTGATTTCCCAGAATAGTAAAGCGAGTTTTATCAATAATCAGTTTCTTCCCGGCAACGTAATCCATCCACTGTTGGTCAGCGGAAATAAAAATATCTGCCGGAGCACCTTGTTCAATCTGGCGAGCCAAAGTAGAAGATGATGCATAGGAAGCCACCACGTCACCTTTTTCCTCTTGCTTATATTGTATCGAAATCTCGTCAAGTGCATTGGTTAGTGAGGCAGCAGCAAATACGGTAACTTTCTCCGTAGCCCATGCTTGCCACGTCAAAGTAAAAGAAACGATAACTCCCGCTAACAGTTTGATAAAATTCTTTTTCATTTGTTTTACACCTGCTTATTATCCAATTGGTTCGCTGTATATAACAAGATATAGCGCTAAATGGAAGACTATCCCATTAATAATCGGCAAATTGTGAGCAACTTTTACTATCTGATTTAATTTGAAGTAAAATGCTGTAATAGAAAAACAGGATAAACAGAACAAACTGATTGTGATCAGTTAAGACAAATTACCCGGCGAATCACCGGGTAATCAGAATAGCACCTGATGTATAAAGAAATATTAGTTCTACTTTTCAGAATGACCAATACGGGAAATGATATTAAACAATTCCCCAAGGGCATAAATTAAACCTAAGATCCCGACCATTACTACCGGTACCATGACCAGGGAGAAGGCCATACTTTTAATCAACTCAAACATGGTAGCCTCACATAGTGGCTCATTAAATGAGCCGGCAACATAACACATTTTTAACCATAGCGCGTAATAGCGCTATAATTAGTACCATTCTAAACAAAGACAAACAACTATAACCGGCTAAACGTGCGTTTTTCCGGGTTAGCCAACAAAAATTCACGATTTTATTTCCTGAAAAAAGCAATTATGCAAGCCGAAATTCTATTAACACTGAAATTACAGCAACGGTTATTCGCAGATCCACGGCGAATATTATTACTGAAACAGATTAAAGCAACGGGTTCTATCAGCCAGGGGGCAAAGCTGGCTGGCATCAGTTATAAAAGCGCCTGGGATGCCATCAATGAAATGAACCAGTTAGCAGATGAAATACTGGTGGATCGTGCTACTGGTGGTAAAGGAGGAGGCGGGACGAATCTTACCCATTATGGTGAACGTTTGTTACAACTTTATGATTTAATCGCACAAATTCAACAAAAAGCCTTTGATGTGCTGAAAGATGATCCTCTTCCCCTCGACAGCCTGCTGGCGGCAATTTCCCGTTTTTCTCTGCAAACCAGTGCCCGTAATCAATTCTTTGGCACAATTACTGACCGTGACCATAATCAGGTGCAGCAACATGTCCGCATATTGCTGGCAGATGGTCAAACATCACTGGATGCGGCATTGACAGAACAGAGTGCTGACCGTCTTGGGCTGATAAAAGGTAAGGAGGTATTGGCTCTGATTAAAGCACCCTGGATAACATTGACTAAAGAACAACTTCCCATCAGCCATTTTGACAATGCCCTGACAGGACAAGTGAGTAAAATCGACACTGGCGAAAAGAGCACAGAAGTTCTTATCGTTCTTGATGGTGGTGAAACCCTCTGTTCTACTCTCACCAATCAAGATGCTGATAAGCTGAAACTGCATCCTAAAGATAAAATCACCGCTCTTTTTAATGCCGATCAGGTAATTATTGCAACTCTTTGTTAAAAATTGCACTATTATCACTGAATAATTCGGAGTATCAGGGGATATTATGAAGTTATGTACCTCACACATTCCCTGATATCTGACATTAAATGTTAATCAAAAGTTAATATTGACATTCAATGTCATTCCGCTTATTTGTGAGAGGATATTTGCGTTGCTTAAAAAGGAATAAAAGATGTCTGAATTGCAAATAACGCAAGGCTGTTTCCGTCTAAGTGATACCCAAACCTTGCAGTTGCCGTCACTAAAAATTACCTCTGGTGAAAACTGGGCTTTTGTTGGTGCTAACGGTAGTGGTAAATCATCATTGGCCCGTGCGTTGTCAAATGAATTAGTACAACTTTCCGGCGAACGAAATTGCTCATTTCGCACATGTATCCGCGTTTCTTTAGAACAATTACAAAAACTGACTGAGAAAGAGTGGCAACGCAATAATACTGATATGTTGAGCGACGATGAGGATGACACTGGCCGCACTGCGGCGGAAATTATTCAGCTTCATCATAAAGACAACGAATTTTGTCTGGAACTGGCAAAACAGTTCGGTATTATGGATTTACTTTCCCGCCGCTTTAAATACCTTTCTACCGGTGAAACCCGAAAAACCTTGCTTTGCCAGGCACTGATGGTTTCACCTGATTTACTGATCCTTGATGAACCTTTTGATGGCCTTGATGCATTTGCCCGTGGTCAGCTCGCTGAATTATTAAAAACATTGTCAGCAAAAGGCATCGTTTTGGTGCTTATCCTTAACCGGTTCAGTGAAATCCCAAGTTTTGTTGATCAAATTGGTGTACTGGCAGATTGCCATCTGACATCTGCTGGCATAAAAGAAAAAGTGATGGCGGATCCACTGGTTGCTCAACTGGTGCACAGCGAAAAACTTGATGGTATCCATTTACCAGAAGCGGATGAATGTCGTATTGATGATCAGTTACCTCCTGACCAACCTTTGATTATCTTGCGTAATGGTGTGGTTCAGTATAACGAACAACCCATTTTGCACGGGCTGGACTGGCAGGTAAATCCGGGTGAACACTGGCAGATTATGGGTCAAAACGGTGCCGGAAAATCAACCCTCCTGAATCTGATTACCGGAGATCATCCCCAAGGCTACAATAATGAGTTGATATTGTTTGGTCGCCAGCGCGGTAGTGGTGAAACGATTTGGGATATCAAACGCCATATTGGCTATATCAGTCACAGTATTCATCTGCAATACCGTGTCAGTACCAGTGTTCGTCATGTGATTCTGTCCGGATTCTTCGATTCAATCGGTCTTTACCAGGCAGTATCAGATCGTCAGCAACAACTTGCCGATGAATGGCTGGCTTTGCTGGGATTATCTGCTCAGATTGCCAACGGCCCGTTTCACAGCCTTTCATGGGGGCAACAACGGCTGGTTCTGATAGCTCGTGCTCTGGTTAAACATCCGGCTTTATTGATCCTTGATGAACCTCTGCAAGGGCTTGATCCACTCAACCGTCAGTTAATATTACGTTTTATTGATATCATGATTACTGACGGTGATACTCAGCTACTGTTTGTTTCTCATCATCAGGAAGATGCCCCGCAATGTATTACTCACCGGCTGATATTTATTCCCGATGGCGACATATACCGCTATAAAACGGAGAAAATTTTCAATTGATTACCTGTAGTTCCCCATTATTTTGTAGAGTGACATATAAAAGGGGTTGAAATTCTTACTGAGATACGGGAGAACGGCATCAGTATTGATATTCATGATGTCATCAAACGTTATGAAGCTGAGTTCCAATCTCTATCTGAAACTGAGCTCAGATCTATGATGCATGTAAGTGATTAAGCCCGCCAATAATGCAACCTCTTCTACACAAATTTTGGTCGAAGGACAATTGTCACCAACAACATCACTTCTCCGACCAGTGAAAAAAACATCGCAATTTAATCATCTTGCGTTACTATTTTTTGCTCATTTAATAATAGTTATCATCAATCTTTGGTTTGCTTCTCAGATATTATCTTCTAACTTATTGAAAACAACAGGGCATATATGATTTGGGGTTTACTTGCCACATCACTGGCATTATTAGCTATACACCGCACGACTGCACTTATTGTTCTACTGGCTGCCGTTGTCACCGGATGTATAACGCAAGTTATAATTTATCCAGCAATTGCAACTATTGTAATTATTTTCGTGTTAGGTGCACTACGTCTCTATTTTCAGCAAAATAACATCATCAAAATAACAACTGAGCTGCTATTGCTCGCTTTTGGTATCGCGTTATTCCTGCATCTGATCCCAGGTTTTCATAACTTGAAATTTCTCGATAACGTTCAAGTTGGTCCTCATAGTGCGCCATTCTCAATGTATTTCAACTTTGATAAGGCACTTATCCCTTTCCTTCTGCTATGTTGCATGCCTGGATTATTTACAACAAAACCACTGGCAAAAGTTCGCCTTTATGCGTGGATAATCTTGACTGTTGCCATTCCGGTACTACTCAGTATTGCAACAGCCTTAGGCGGACTTGCGCTTGAACTGCATATGCCACCATGGTTGCCAATGTTTATTTTGGCAAATATTTTCTTTGTTTCTCTGGCAGAAGAAGCGCTGTTTCGTGGCTATATCCAACAAAGGTTGAGTCAGTGGATTAACCCCTATTTTGCCCTGATCATCACCGCCTTGATTTTTGGCGGCGCACACTTCGCTGGAGGTCTATTACTGGTGATTTTCGCTACACTCGCAGGATTAATATATGGTCTGGCTTGGATGTGGAGTGGCCGGCTGTGGGTCGCTGTTGGGTTTCATTTCGTCCTTAATTTGGTTCATTTGCTGTTCTTTACTTATCCAATCAAGTTGGTAACAGCACTATAACATGTCAAACTTTCCCGGCATCTATTCAGTAATCTGCAAAAAATTAAGGTTTTCAGGCAAATAACGCTATGGAACCCGACTATTGATTGCTGTTCTGGTGTATAGGGCAATATAATGCGCTCAGTTATCATTAAGTTTGGTTTTTAAGGAGTTTACGCTATGGCTGTAACTAAACTGGTTCTGGTAAGACATGGTGAAAGCGAGTGGAACAAAGAAAACCGCTTCACTGGCTGGACTGACGTCGCTCTCTCTGAAAAAGGTCGCGCCGAAGCTCAACAAGCAGGCCAGCTACTGAAAGAAGAAGGCTTTGTTTTTGATTTCGCATACACCTCTGTTCTGAAACGCGCTATTCACACGCTATGGAACATTCTGGATCAAGTTGATCAACAGTGGTTACCTGTTGAGAAAAGCTGGAAACTGAATGAACGCCATTATGGTGCTCTGCAAGGTCTGGACAAATCAGAAACCGCCGCTAAATACGGTGATGATCAAGTTAAACTGTGGCGTCGTGGATTTGCTATCACCCCACCCGATTTAACTCAAGATGATGAGCGTTTTCCAGGTCATGATCCACGTTACGCAAATCTGCAACCAGAAGAACTACCCGTGACTGAAAGCCTGGCAACAACTATTGAGCGCGTGATCCCTTACTGGGAAGACGTTATCAAACCTCGTGTTGCTAAAGGAGAAAAAGTGATTATCGCGGCTCACGGTAACTCTTTGCGCGCAATGGTTAAATATCTGGACAACATGAGCGAAGAAGCCATCCTTGAACTGAATATTCCAACAGCAGTACCTTTGGTTTATGAATTCGACGAAAACATGAAACCAATTAAGCATTACTATCTGGGTAACGCTGATGAAATCGCTGCAAAAGCCGCCGCTGTAGCAAACCAAGGTAAAGCGAAATAATTCATTATCGATAAAATTGCTGATATCGTACTTTTTCAGCCAATATGAAAAACCGGAATCATTAATTCCGGTTTTTTTACATCCGAAAAAGGTTATCGGCCACAACGTGCTTTCACTGCCAACGATAATTGACGTAACAAGATTTCAGTATCAGCCCAACCAATGCAAGCATCGGTAATACTTTTACCGTATACCAATGGTTGATCACTCTCTGGGTCTTGGTTCCCTTCTTGCAAATGACTTTCCACCATAACACCAATAATCGCCTTCTCTCCGGCAGCAATTTGCCCACTGACATCTTCGCACACATCCATCTGCTTTTTAAATTGCTTGGCGCTATTGGCATGACTGAAATCAATCATAATTCTTGCCGGCAAACTTGCTTTTTCCAAACTTTGCTTCACGGCAATAACATGTTCAGAGCTATAGTTTGGTTCTCTACCACCACGCAGGATAATATGGCAATCAGAATTTCCACTGGTATTTACAATCGCAGAATGTCCCCACTTAGTGACAGAAAGGAAACTGTGCGGTGAACCCGCAGCATTAATAGCATCAATTGCAACTTTTATCCCGCCGTCGGTGCCATTTTTGAAACCAACCGGACACGAGAGACCAGAAGCCAACTCACGATGAACCTGCGATTCCGTTGTACGAGCGCCGATTGCTCCCCAACTCATCAAATCTGCCAAATACTGTGGAGAAATCATATCCAGATATTCCCCCGCAGCCGGTAGCCCCATGTCATTAATATCCCGCAACAATTCACGAGCCAGACGTAAGCCATCATTAATATCAAAGCTGTGATTCATATGAGGGTCATTAATTAGCCCTTTCCAACCAATAGTTGTACGCGGTTTTTCAAAATAAACCCGCATGACAATTTCCAAATCATCTTTTAGTTCTTCACGCAACTTATTCAACCGTCCAGCATATTCCATTGCTGCTTTAGGATCGTGAATAGAACATGGCCCAATCACAACCAACAGACGATCATCTTCACCCGTCAGAATTTGATGAATAATTTTGCGGGCATTACGTACTGTAGATGCAGCCTTTTCAGTTGCTGGAAATTTTTCAAGTAGTGCTACAGGCGGTAATAATTCTTTTATCTCTTTAATTCTTATATCGTCATTCTGATAATTCATAACCCTCTCTCATCCACATCTTTGTATATTTGTTTAAAACAATCTTGTGATTTTAATCTAACTGTTAGAAGACAAACTGTAAATATTCTTTGTAGATAATAAATCAGTGTTTAACCTAAAGACATAGAAAAATATAGTCAAACGTGATTTGAGCTGTTTTTTATAATTGAAATATCTTTAGAAATGAGAATTATCAGAGTAAATCCCTAAAAATATGCCAGAGATCGACAAATCAATTCTCTGGCACATTAAAAAATTATTCGATACGGGATAAAGGCTGCGAATGATTTTTCTTAGCCACCTGAATCCACAAACGGGAACCATTAAGTGCAATGCCAAAGAGAATCACATACTGCAATGACATCGCCAAAACACCTTGATGGAAATAGATAACAACGCTTATCACATTGATAATCATCCATACCAGCCAGTTTTCAACATATTTGCGAGTCATCAGAATCATTGCCACAATAGATAGCACCGTCATTGTCGAATCCCAGAAGGGGAATGCATCAGGTGCCAATACCGGCATTTGAACATTAAAATCAAACTTTTGCATAATCGTAACGGCAATCTGAGTCAGAGAGCCAAAGATCCGATCGATATTAAAAGTCATAATAACAATCAATAGGATAGAAATCAGACTAATTATTACCACCTTATTCAGGCTCAACCAGCGTATTTTAAGTTCAATCTGCTGCTGCTCATTAACCCTGCTCCAGGCATACCAGCCATAAATATTTGCAGCAAAAAAGAATAATTGCAGCAATAAACTAGCATAAAGTTGAATTTGAAAAAAAATCACAGCAAATAATGTGACATTAATCAGCCCAAACAGATAGTTAATTATTTTTTCCTGACTGGCAAACCAAATACATAGCAAACCAGCAATCGTACCTACTGCTTCAATCCACGATAAATCATAACCGCCTTTTCCCAGTGGGATATTTACTAATATATTGTTAATACTGAAAAAATCCATCTGTTATACCCTATTATTATCGACAACAAAGAATGACACCCATTATTTGTTTTTTCATTTTAACCGAGTTGCAAAATCAAGCATCCGGTTTAAAGGAATAAGCGCCTTTTCACGTAACTCTTCTTTAACAAATATTTCATGCTGAACCCCGCCCTGCTCTAATCCCTGAACGATAGCCTGTAAGCCATTCATTGCCATCCACGGACAATGGGCGCAACTACGGCAGCTCGCACCTTCTCCAGCCGTAGGCGCTTCAAATAACTGCTTCCCTGGGCATGTTTGCTGCATTTTATAAAAGATGCCTTTATCTGTTGCCACAATCAGCTTCTGATGCGGCAAAGACTGCGCTGCTTTGATTAACTGACTGGTTGAGCCAACGGCATCAGCCAGATCAATAACTGCTTGTGGTGATTCAGGATGAACCAATACCGCAGCATCGGGATGCAGACCTTGCATTCTTATCAAAGCCTGTGTTTTAAATTCATCATGGACAATACAAGCACCTTGCCAACAAAGAATATCGGCTACGGTCTGTTTACGGACATAATTTCCCAAATGGCGATCCGGTGCCCAAATTATCTTTTGCCCCTGGCTATCCAGATGATCGATCAGCTCAACAGCAATACTTGAAGTCACAACCCAATCAGCCCGTGCTTTAACCGCTGCTGATGTATTTGCATAAACCACGACTGTACGATCTGGATTATTATCACAAAACTCAGTAAATTCTTTTTCAGGACACCCCAGATCCAGCGAACACTCCGCTTCCAACGTTGGCATTAAAACACGCTTTTCCGGGTTGAGAATTTTAGCGGTTTCTCCCATAAATCGCACTCCGGCCACTAATAGAGTAGAAGCTGGATGATTGCTGCCAAAACGTGCCATTTCCAGTGAATCTGCTACACACCCTCCCGTCTCCTCAGCCAAAGCCTGGATCTCTGGATCGGTGTAATAATGTGCAACCATAACGGCATCCTGCTGTTTCAGGAGGTGTTTGATTTTTTCACGGCAATGTTTCTTTTCATCCTTACGGAGAAAAGCCGGTTTCGGTGGGAATGGGTAAATGGTTGAATTAAAATCAATATACTCGCTCATTACGCTGATTCTCTGTTTAGTATATGGTTTTAAAAAGCGATAATTTTGGTTTTTGGTCCGAAAATTTGCGCATATTTGTTTAATATACTAAACAAAATAATCAATTTATAGCAATTTATCGTGGAATATTTTGTCTGTTATCGCTAACTTAAAGGTAAAACGAGAAAGCACCAAGTATCAGTAAAAACCGCCTATCCACCGTTATGTTTAATCCATTTTTCGGCGCTATTATCCTTTGTTTATTTTACATATTTATCTAACCCTTAAATTAAATAATATTCTTTCATAATAAACATATTGAATTATTGAAAAAATACTTCAACAATTCATATCAATCACAGTCTAGTTCAGAAAAATAACAATAGAGTGTTCTTATTACTTATAAGGTTAATCATTTTTATCTTATTCCTTCCATCCCTTCCTGTAACCTCTTCTGTTTTAAATCCCAGATAGAATATTCTGGCATCTGGACACAAATATCTAAGCAACAATGTTCAGGAATATCACAGGATTTCCCATCTTTGTAGAAGACACGCGCATTGTTATTATCGATACTAATATCCGTCGCATCATTGAAAACATTCTGGGAAAAACATCCAGATGCAAAACAACCACTAAAGGCTTGGTTAATGAGGTAAAAAAGGCCCCATGGAACCGGCTGCTTATCAAAAAATTCACGCAATTTTGTTTTATATACTAAACAAAATAACCAATTTATAACAATTTGTCGCGGAGTATTTTACCTGTTATAAGTTATTACATTACCTGCTAATTTATGAGATTAGGCTTATTCATCAATCATCACTAAAGTTAAATAGGAACTTCATATATATGGAAGACCCGGAAATCCTTCTGGAAAAAATCCTGACTTTTGCCCATAACGATCCCCGTATTGATATAGTTATCCAAACAGGTTCCCGTGCCAGAAACACACGGGTAGATAAATTCTCAGATCTGGATATAGAACTGATTGGTTCGGGAACAGATGAATTAATAGGCAACGATTTATGGTTTAAACAGTTGGGTGACGTTATGGTTGCATTGCATCTGGCTAATGAAAAAGAGGGTGAACCAGATTGGCCAACTTGTCTGGTCGTTTTTAGAGGCGGTCGTAAGGTGGATTTCACACTGGCAAGTGTTGAACGCCTGAAAGATATGAAACAGAGAGGTTTGGATAAACTCTATCAACGCGGCTATAAGATCCTCCTTGATAAGACGAGCCTTACGAACGGGCTTCCTGAAATCACTCACCAATTGACTCAATCACATATTCCATCATCAGCAGAATTTAATGAAAACCTGCGCGAGTTCTGGTTCGAGGCAACACAAGTGCCTATTTATATCGCTCGTGGTGATTTATGGCCTGCAAGAATGAGGGATAATGAGATGAAAGAATTATTGCTGGCAATGATGGAGTGGTACGTCTCGATAAAAAGTGATGGAAAGACGGATATCTGGTACAACGGCCATCATTTGCATGAATGGCTGCCTGAGAAGTTCAGCAAGCGTATTCAAGGGATTTTTGGCAGTTATGGCAAAGAAGAAGCGATACGAGCATTACTGGAAACCACAGAGCTTTATACGGCAATTTCTGCTGAAATGGCGGAAATGAAGGGATTTGAGTTCGATAGTGAGCTACCTGGTAAGGTTAAGAAGCATATTATGCAAGTTATTGGGAGGTAAGTTTTAAGGTAGTAAAGAATATAGAACTACTGAGCGCGGTTGTTGTCTCGCTTCGCTCGGCTCGAACCGGCGACCAATTGATTAAAAGTCAACTGCTCTACCGACTGAGCTAACGACGCATCTAAGGAATTCGTTTTTGAATGAAGCTTCAAAATGGTGGGTCGTGCAGGATGACTCGGCCTACGGCCTCGCCCTTCGGGCCAACGCTTGCGCGTTGTTGTCTCGCTTCGCTCGGCTCGAACCTGCGACCAATTGATTAAAAGTCAACTGCTCTACCGACTGAGCTAACGACCCATCTAAGGAATTCGTTTTTGAGTGAAGCTTCAAAATGGTGGGTCGTGCAGGATGACTCGGCCTACGGCCTCGCCCTTCGGGCCAACGCTTGCGCGTTGTTGTCTCGCTTCGCTCGGCTCGAACCGGCGACCAATTGATTAAAAGTCAACTGCTCTACCGACTGAGCTAACGACCCATCTAAGGAATTCGCTTTTGAATGAAGCTTCAAAATGGTGGGTCGTGCAGGATTCGAACCTGCGACCAATTGATTAAAAGTCAACTGCTCTACCGACTGAGCTAACGACCCATCTAAGGAATTCGTTTTTGAGTGAAGCTTCAAGATGGTGGGTCGTGCAGGATTCGAACCTGCGACCAATTGATTAAAAGTCAACTGCTCTACCGACTGAGCTAACGACCCATCTTGTGACTTCTCTCGGCAACGGCGGCATATATTACTGATTTCTCCGCGCAACGCAATGATTATTTTTTCAAATTACGTTTAGATGCCTATTAAATACTCAAAAACCCCGAAAATATATTAATACTGCCTTCCGGGGCCGATAATTACAACGCAGAAAGCTTTTTCTCAGCCAATTTAGCCGCATTCGAACCAGGATATTGTTTTACAACCTGCTGATAAACAGATTTAGCTTTATCCTTCTGGCCCTTGTCCTGCATGATCAAGCCAACTTTATACAACGACTCACCACTCTTTTGAGACTTGGGATAATTTTTCACCACCGTAGCAAAGTAGTAAGCAGCTTCGTCTTTCTTACCCTTGTTGTAATGAAGTTGACCTAACCAGTAATTCGCATTAGGCATATAACTCGACTTTGGGTAAGCCTTCACAAAGCTCTGAAAGGCAGTAATCGCTTTATCATATTCTTTGGTATTCACCGCCAAAGAAACGGCAGCATCATAATCACCCTTCTCGCTACCCGTACTTGTAGTTGAAGACGCCTGATTACCACGATGACTTGCAGTTGAAGATGCTGTATTGGTAGCAGATTGACTCTCCGCAGAACTAGTAGCGCCTTCCAGTTGCTGATAAATATCCTTCTGCCGCTCTATAACCTGATTAAGCTGATACTGATTCTCTTGAATCTGCCCACGGAGCATGTCGATATCACGTTGAGAATCGGCGAGTTGTTGCTGGAGCTGGGTTAACAGCTGACTGTGAGCGTTGGAAATACGCTCTAATTGGGTGAGGCGCTCATCGGGAGAACCCGAGCCGACATTACTGATTGGCGCTTGGGCAATAGCGGCCCAAGGAGCCGCTACGCCAACCAATAACGACAGACCCAAAAAATGACGTCTGAAGTTACTGTTCATGAATTACTCTTAGTATGCCAATACTGCGCGACGGTTTTTAGCATATGCTGCTTCTTCGTGGCCCAGTACAGCTGGTTTTTCTTTACCGTAAGAGACGATAGAGATCTGATCACCGGAAACACCTTTACCTTGCAGGTACATTTTCACTGCGTTAGCACGGCGTTCACCTAATGCGATGTTGTACTCAGGAGTACCACGTTCGTCAGCATGACCTTCTACAACAACTTTATAAGATGGGTTGCTACGCAGGAATGCTGCGTGAGCGTCTAACAGCTGAGAAAAATCTGAGCTGATATCGAATTTATCGAAACCAAAATATACAATGTTGTTGTTTTGCAGCTCTTGCATTTGCTGACGAGCTAATTCTTCCGCTGACAGGCCCGCATTAGTTTCGTTAACAGTGCCTACACCAGACTGATCGTTATCAGCATTTTTATTAGAACTACACGCTGCTACCGCCATAACTGGTAAAGCTAACATCAGCCCTTTTAGCACTTTGTTCAGTTGCATCTCTTTGATCCTTTTAAAATTTGCCACACATATTATTATGCATCACAGATACGGCGACCAGGCAGGGAATTTTACCTGTCCATCAGTCGCCGGAAGACGCGCTTTGAAACGCCCGTCAGTCGAAACTAGCTGCAATATAGTCCCCAACCCTTGAGTGGAGCTATAAATCACCATAGTGCCGTTAGGTGCGATACTTGGCGTTTCATCCAGGAACGTATCCGTCAAAATTTGAACGGCTCCCGTTGCCAGATCTTGTTTAGCAATGTGCTGCTTACCACTCCCTGAGCTGACCATCACCACAAAACTACCATCGGAGCTAACATCAACATCCTGGTTTTGTGTGCCTTCCCAAGTGAGGCGTTGCGGAGCACCGCCATTAATATCAACTTTATATAACTGCGGACGACCACCCTGATCGGAGGTATAGACCAAAGTCTGGTTATCCGGCATCCAACTTGGCTCAGTATTGTTACTGCGGCCATCTGTGACCTGATGGATTTGAGCTGAAGCCAAGTCCATCACGTAAAGATTTAAACTACCCGATTTGGACAGGGCAAACGCCAATTTACTGCCATCAGGGGAAAATGCAGGCGCCCCGTTATGACGAGGAAAAGAAGCAATCTGACGTACTTCACCGCTGGCCAAGGTCTGAATAACTAAGGCGGAACGGCCACTCTCAAAGGTCACATAAGCCAGTTTAGCGCCATCAGGAGACCATGCCGGTGACATCAATGGTTCTGGTGAACGGTGAACCGTGAACTGGTTGTAACCATCGTAATCGGATACACGCAGCTCATATGGATATTTGCCGCCATTCGTTTTCACAACATAAGCCAAGCGAGTACGGAATGCGCCTTTAATGCCAGTTAGCTTTTCAAACGCTTCATCACTGACGGTATGCGCCGCATAACGCAACCACTGCTTAGTCACTTTAAGCTGATTCTGAGCAAGAATAGTTCCCGGAGCGCCAGCGGTATCAACCAACTGATAAGAAATCAGGAAACCACCATCCGCACTTGGCTGAATCTGCCCGACAATAACCGCATCAATCCCAAGGGCCGACCAAGCAGCAGGCGTCACCTCAGATGCAGTCGTCGGTTGCTGTGGCATACGGCTGGCGTCAATAGGATTAAATTTACCGCTGTTGCGAAGATCCGCTCCAACGATCGCTCCTATCTCTTCAGGAGCACCACTCGCCCCAGTCCATTTAAATGGCACAACACCAATAGGACGTGCAGAATCAACACCCTGGGTGATTTCAATACGAACTTCTGCGTGAGCAACAGCAGCCCACAACATCAAAATGCCCAGCACTACTTTAAAAGCCTGCTTCATCATCTCTCCCTTATCGCAGATGGAATGCCGCAATAATTCGCAGAATATTAACAAACGTCAACAAACAAAACCAGATAGCTTAATAACATTGAATGGTTTTGTTTATTATTAATAATCTCTATAAATAACAATCTTATTGAGGTTTGAAATAAATCGGCGCATTCTTAAACACTTCGTAAACCTCTTTACTTGGTGGTTTAGGGATTTTCGCTTGTTTAGCTGCGGCTACCGCTGCCTGACACAGTGCCTGATCCCCCCCTTCTGGTTTTATATCAATTAGCAAACCATCAGGAGCAAGCTTAATCCGTAATGTACACATACGCCCACGATACATACTTGGATCATAAAACTTATTCTGTATTGCTATCTGAATCTGCCCAAGATAGTTATTAATATCAGAATTTGAAGCACCACTTTTCTTACCGCCACCTTTACCCGCAGCAGAAGCACCACCCTGCTTTGGCGCATTAGAAGTTAAACCACCCAGTAAATCATCAACTTCACTTGCTTGTTTGGCGGCTTGTGCCGCCGCTTTTTTCTTGGCATCAGCTTCAGCTTTTGCCTTAGCCTTAGCTTTTGCATCTGCCTCAGCTTTGGCTTTAGCATCCGCTTCAACCTTGGCTTTTGCTTTAGCCTCAACTTCTGCTTTGGCTTTCGCTTCTTCCGCCGCCTTTTGTTTAGCCGCAGCGGCGTCAGCTTCTTTCTTCGCTTCAGCTTCTGCTTTTTTCTGCGCCTCAGCCTGCTCTTTAATCAATTTTTCTTTTTCAGCCTTAGCCTTTGCCGCAGCTTCTTCGGCCTGTTTTTGCTCTTCACGGGCTTTTGCTGCTGATTCTACAGCTTGCTTTTTCTGCTCTTCCGCAACCTGTTGCGCTTTAATCCGTTCTTCTTCTACCGCTTTCAGGCGCTCCTGCTCCTCAGCCTGTTTTTCTCTCAATTCGGCTGCTTGCTGCTCCGCTTTCTTGTTACGTAACTGTTCTGCACGTTTAGCGTCAGCTTGCTGTTGCTGGTGTTGATTGTACTGTTGTACTACCGCATTCGGATCGATCATAACAGCGTCAATAACAGAACCATCCTGTCCGCCACCACCCATTTCAGTTTTTTGCGTCAGGGAACCCCAAATAAGTAATCCTATCAAAATAATATGCAACACAACCGAAACGATAACGGCGCGATTTAGTTTATTGTTTTGCCCGTTTGTCTTTCCCACGCTCAATATCCAAAATCTTTAAATAACAGCAACTGCCGGCCAGACTCAGATAGGCTGAGTCATTAAACCAACGGATTTCACACCGGCCTGATGTAACATGTTCAGTGCTTTAATAATTTCATCATAAGGTACTTCTTTCGAACCACCGATCAAGAAAACGGTTTTCGGGTTCTCTTTTATTCGGGCCTGCGCCTCAGCAATAATCTGCGGCTCAGGTAATAACTCCAGCCGTTCATGGTTAATTACCATGGTGTATTGACCAACACCAGAAACTTCTACGATTACCGGCGGGTTATCGGAGCTGGAAACCGTTTTGGAATCGACTGCATCCGGCAAATCAACTTCTACGCTCTGGGTGATAATCGGTGCTGTTGCCATAAAAATAAGCAACAAAACCAACAACACGTCCAGTAAGGGAACGATATTGATTTCGGATTTCAGCTCACGCTTGCGACTACGAGTGCGTGCCATAGCCTCTCCTCCCTTACTATTTGTTTTCAGCTTTATTTTCAGCAGAGAAAGCCTGACGATGCAAAATAGCCAAAAACTCTTCCATAAAGTTATCGTAATTTTGCTCCAGCTTATTCACACGCTGATTCAGGCGGTTGTATGCCATAACAGCCGGAATAGCTGCAAATAAGCCAATCGCCGTTGCAATCAACGCTTCCGCAATACCCGGTGCTACCATTTGAAGCGTTGCCTGTTTTACCGCCCCTAATGCGATAAATGCATGCATAATTCCCCAAACTGTACCAAACAGGCCAATATACGGGCTGATTGAACCTACAGTACCCAGGAATGGAATATGGCTTTCCAGTGTTTCCAATTCACGGTTCATAGATATACGCATTGCACGTGAAGCACCTGTTACCACCGCTTCCGGCACATGGTTATTTGCATGGTGCAACCGGGCAAATTCTTTGAACCCAGAATAAAAAATTTGTTCCGTTCCTCCCAAGGAATCACGGCGAGACTGACTTTCCTTATACAAGCGTGATAATTCAATGCCTGACCAGAATTTGTCCTCAAACGCTTCCGCTTCACGGGTTGCCGCATTGAGAATTTTGGTCCTTTGAATAATGATTGCCCATGAAGCAATGGAAAAGCAGATCAAAATAAGCATGATCAGCTGCACCAAAAGGCCCGCCTTTAGGAATAAATCAAGAATGTTCATGTCAGTCACTACTTAAACTCCGCGACAATAGACTTAGGAAGCGCAATCGGCTTCATTTGAGATGTATTCACGCAGGCGATTAAAACTTCTGCGCTGTTAAGAATTGTTCCGTTAACATCAACAATGCGTTGAATAAATGTCAAAGATGCTTTACGAATATCCGTAATTTCGCTCTCCACCTGCAACATATCATCAAGCCGGGCTGGGGCTCGGTAATCAACCACTATACGCCGAACAACAAATGCAATTTGCTCATCAAGTAAATGCTGCTGATGAATGCCATGCTGACGCAACATCTCTGTACGGGCTCTTTCATAAAAGGCGACATAACGGGCGTTATAAACTACCCCACCAGCATCTGTATCTTCGTAATAAACACGGACCGGCCAACGGAACAACGTATTACTCACTTTCAATCCTAAGTAAGGCGAATTAACGCTGCCACTATACTCAAGACCATGCAGCTTTGGAATAATGTGCAAATAAAAAATTTATTAGCTGAAAAGCCCATAACATACAGAATTAACTAATAGAAGAAGTGGCACAAGCCCCAAATCAACATTAAGAACGCAGGCAAAGGAAAGAAAAAGATACGCCAGACGATACTCCTTGGGTGAAAACCCGTTCCGAAAGTTACACCTGTGCACACAGCCCATCTTTAACCTCCAAAGGGTACTCCCGCCGACATCAGGTAGGAAGAGAATAAACCGACTACACACTGAATGATAATGCTAGTACTGAAAGCCTACAAGTTCAGACTAGAGCCAACTGAAGAACAGTTGCCGCGTTTGCGGCAGTTATGCGGGTGTGCTCGTTTTGTCTGGAATCACGGACTTGAGGTAACAAAACACATTCTGGATTCTGGCGGAAAACTTCCCTCCGCGTTTGAACTAAACCGAATGCTCACGGGGTGGAAAAAAACACCGGAATACGCCTTCTTACAGGAAGCTTACACCGATAACCTTCAACAAAAACTGAAAGACTTACATGGGGCATGGAGGCGTTGCTTCGATAAAACACTGGCAGCGAAAGCGCCTGTATGGAAACGAAAAAATGACGGCAGGGATTCAATCCGGTTCGTCAATTTTGAAAAATATTGTCTCCTTGAAAATCGCAGAGTCAGACTTCCTTCTGGGCTCGGATGAATAAAGTTCCGGCAATCGCAGGAGGTGAACGGCAAAATCAAAAATGCTACTGTAAACGGCGCTCGTAACATGTTAGCGGCAGGACATGCCGTGCTTGCCTGTGGAGGGACGGAGCAATCAGGCCGCCCGTTGAAGCAGGAACCAGACGCAGAGCGATCAGCCGTCGCCCACTAACGGGGATCCCCCTCTTGAGTCACTAAGTGCGAAAGTGGGGGAGGATGTCAAATGAGTAAAATGCCTTGCCATAGGTGCAATGAACTGGTGTTAGCCGCAAAACGAGCGGGATCCCAGAAGACACAAGAAGCAAGCACCAACGCCATAATGAGGATAAGGCCCCTTACAGGACCTTTATCCATTAGCTGATAGCATTTATCTATCAACATTATTTCTCACTATTTTCAGCGATTTTTTCCGCTTCATTATGCTCAAGTGCCAAGGCAGCGATTATAGCGAAACTACAAGCCAAGAGTGTTCCGAGAATCCAAGCAAAATACCACATGCTCTGTGCTCCTTAGTACAGTGAATGTTTGTTATTTTCAATAAAGCTTTTGTCCAAACGTCCAAACATTTTGTAATAACACCAAATGGTGTATCCCAGAACAATTGGAACAAAAATCAGCGCAACTACAAACATAACGCGCAGTGTCAATAAACTTGAAGTCGCATCCCACATTGTCAGGCTGACATTTGGATGAGTGATTGATGGCATAACAAAGGGGAACATCGTCACGCCACAGGTCAGAATGATACAAGCAATGGTCAGTGAAGAGTACAGAAATGCCCATCCTGCTTTATTCATACGTGTCATCAATATCGTCAGCAGAGGAGAAACAACACCCAGAGCCGGTAACGCCCACAACCACGGATAGTGATTAAAGTTGGTCATCCAGGCACCCGCCTGATGAACAACTTCTTTATGCAATGGGTTAGACTGCCCCATAGTATCCAGGCCACCCGCCACAATATAGCCATCAATACCATAAATCAGCCATACACCGGCCAGCAGGAAAGCAACCATAGTCACCAGCGCACAGAGATAAGTTGCGGCACGGGAACGCAGACGCAGTTCACCAGTAGTACGCATTTGCAGATAAGTTGCCCCCTGAGTCACAATCATCATCAGGCTGATCACCCCCGCCAGCAAACCGTATGGATTGAGCAACCCGAAGAACGAACCGCTATAGAACAGGCGCAGTTGAGAATCAACGTTGAACGGCACCCCTTGTAACAGATTACCGAATGCCACACCGATAACTAATGGAGGAACAAAACTACCGACAAATATCCCCCAATCCCACATGTTACGCCACTTACGGCTTTCCAGTTTGGAGCGGTAGTCAAAACCAACCGGACGGAAAAACAATGCGGATAACACCAGGATCATAGCGACATAGAAACCAGAGAATGCGGCGGCATAAACCATTGGCCATGCGGCGAACAATGCCCCACCAGCAGTAATTAGCCAAACCTGATTACCATCCCAGTGAGGTGCTATTGAGTTAATCATGATGCGGCGTTCAGTATCGTTTTTACCAATGATGCGTAACAGAACACCCACGCCCATGTCAAAACCATCAGTTACCGCGAAACCGATTAGCAACACACCAATCAGCAGCCACCATATAAACCGTAGTACTTCATAATCAAACATAAGTGGACTCCCGTTTATTACTGAGCATCGTGCGCTGAAGTTGTTTTCTGTTCAAAATGGTAGCGGCCAGTATTCAGACTGCTTGGACCACGACGGGCGAATTTGAACATCAAAAACATTTCTGCGATCAGGAACAAGGTGTAAAGACCACAAATCAGCGCCATCGAGAACAGGATATCGCTGGCTGCCAAATTGGAACTCGCCACTGCCGTTGGCAAAACTTCACCAATCGCCCACGGCTGACGCCCATATTCAGCGACAAACCAACCTGATTCTATAGCAATCCACGGCAATGGAATGCTGTACAATGCTGCGCGCAGTAACCATTTTTGCTCACCAATACGGCCACGGATCACACTCCAAAACGCCAGACCAATCAACAGTAACATCAGGAAGCCAGCTGCAACCATGATACGGAACGCAAAATAGAGCGGAGCAACGCGAGGAATGGAATCTTTCGCAGCGGCTTTGATTTGCTCTTCGCTGGCATCAGTCACTTTGCTGGTATAACGTTTCAGCAACATGCCATAACCAAGATCTTGTTTACTTTCATTGAATGCAGTACGAACCGTCGGATCCGTGTTACCTGCACGCAATTCCTCCAACAGTTGATAAGCTTTCATACCATTACGGATACGCAGCTCATGCTGGTCCATCAAATCACGCAGACCAATGACCGGGGTATCGACAGAACGGGTTGCAATCAGGCCCATGAGATAAGGGATCTGAATGGCATATTTGTTTTCCATTTTATCCTGATCCGGGATACCTATCAGTGTAAAGGCTGCCGGCGGTGGCTGCGTTTCCCATTCAGCTTCAATTGCGGCCAATTTAGTCTTCTGTACATCCCCCATTTCGTAACCGGATTCGTCACCCAGAACAATAACGGATAGCACAGCGGCGATACCAAAACTTGAAGCAATCGCAAACGAACGTTTAGCAAATGGAATATCACGGCCTTTAAGCAGGTAGTAAGAGCTGATACCAAGAACAAAAATCGCTCCTGTCACATAGCCTGCCGCAACGGTATGAACAAATTTCACCTGAGCAACCGGGTTCAGTACCAATTCGGCAAAACTCACCATTTCCATCCGCATGGTTTCAAAGTTGAAGTCAGACGCAATCGGGTTTTGCATCCAGCCATTAGCAACCAGAATCCAAAGTGCGGAGAAGTTAGATCCTAACGCAACCAGCCAAGTTACCGCCAAGTGCTGCTTTTTACTGAGACGATCCCAACCGAAGAAGAACAAACCGACGAATGTGGACTCCAGAAAAAACGCCATCAGACCTTCGATCGCCAGAGGCGCGCCGAAAATATCACCGACGTAGTGAGAGAAGTATGACCAGTTAGTCCCGAACTGGAACTCCATAGTCAACCCTGTTGCGACACCCAGTGCAAAGTTAATACCAAATAACTTGCCCCAGAATTTTGTCATATCTTTGTAAATTTGTTTACCGGAGAGCACATATACCGTTTCCATAATCGCCAGCAAAAACGCCATACCAAGCGTTAGCGGAACGAACAGGAAGTGATACATTGCTGTTAAGGCAAACTGTAATCGTGACAGTTCGACAATATCAAACATCTTAACTCCTTGCTCCTAGCAGGAAAGCACCGACTTGCGGCAACCTGGCTTCGTATAAGAACCTATTCAGGGCTCTAAAACGGAAGCCTTATAACTACCAGCAATAAATGCCTCTAAAATAACAACTCATTATCAAGTAAATTAAAAACCTAATTAGACTAATAGTATAGTACGCTTATATTCCCATACAATAAATACGTTTTACGTGATTCAGATTAGAATTCTGAATATAAGTCAATAATTGCAGTTATTGTTTAATGGAAACTCATTGATCAGGATCAATTTAAGCAAATTAGAAAAATAATGCTATAGTAATAAATTGATTTTATTAATTTTTTTCTGGTTAGTGTTAACTACTCTGTCTATTATTTCATTTTGGTTGGCAAATTGTTAATTATTTGTTTATTTAAATAATTATTGATTTCTATATTGCTGTGAAATGATTTATGAAATTAATTTTTTATTTTCATTCTTAAGAAAATATTATTATTAACTTTGCATTAACAGTGAGATCACCACCATTTGGCTGTCATTCAGATAGCATAATGACACGCCACTCGAGAACTACACTTCCCTCTTAACGACAGCTCTCTTCAAACTAAGTGAAATGACTTAGTATTTTAAGTTACACAGCTCAACAATAATTATGTAAAAATATTTTACACAACAGAAAAACTGCGCGTACCAGCAAGTAATGGCCGAACCGACTCCCACAGGCTGGCTTTTTCAGGTTCGCGCTAATCACCACCATAATACGCTGTTGAAACTGAGATGCAGTCGGAAGCTGAAAAAGTGTTGTTGCTGAACTGGAAAAAGTATTTGGTATTATTGAGTTTGGTTGATGTTTCATTGGCACCAAACATTAAATGAATAACTATTTTTTCTGGTTATTTAATACAAAATCAAATTTTTCACTGTAAATTAATTATTAGATAACACGGATATTATTGAGGATGGCTTACAATAATAAATTGAGAGAGAAAAAATAGCTTTCAGATGTTGAATTTTTTATTTTCACCAATTAACTAAAAATAGTTAATCCTTTAAGGTATAAGAGAATTTAATTATTAATTAACTGAACTAGACTATGATTGATGTGAATTATGGAGATATTTTTCAATAATTCAATATGTTGATTATAAAAAAATGTTATTTAATTTAAGGAATGTATATGAATCTAAAAAATGATTTTAAAGCTTTTTCTATCGGTGATAATGCTAATGTGCCGAGCCAAGAAGAGTATGAAAAAAATACGTATTTGCAAACTGGGATTCCACCAAATGACATTAAAATTCACATTCACTTGTTAAATAAGGCATTACGCCAATCATCAATAATAGCATCTGTAGTGGCTGATTTTATCAAGACACAATCTGGCGAGAATGTTCTGGATGATCGTGATATAGTTAAGCTTACTGATCAGTTAAATAGAGCGTTAGAAAAAATAACCACAGCAAAAATCCCCAATGCCTCATTAACACAAAAGGGTATTGTTCAACTGACAAATGAAATTGGCAATAATGACACATTGGCTGTGACACAGAAATTTATTCAAGAAATCATAAATTCATTGCGTGAAAATATTAATGACAGAGTCCGCAACACACTGAAAATAAATGGAAAAGTGTTGACTGGGGATATTAATATTAATGCTGAGGATGTAGGAGCGATATCAACAGATAATGTAATACATTCAATGAAACACGGTCATCTGGATGAATTGGAAAACCTACGTAATGGTTGTTCTGGGTTTAACCCTTCCGCGTCGTTCCTGACTAAATATGGACTGCCACGTGGCAATGGTGGCGTTCAGTTAAGAATTAGCAACATGAATGGTGAATCAAGCGAGGGGGAAGAAAATGTATGGAGCCACAGACTGATTTTTACGCATTTTGGCGATACATATCGTACAGATCATATAAATGAGTATTATAAACTCACACGTAAATTTTGGGACAATATTAATGCCAAACCCGATTTTAATGGATACCTAAAAATATCCTCCCCGATAATAGAAATTTATCCTGATGGAACATTCTCAACTAACGAAGAATCAGCGGGTGCAGAAGTGACGAAAGAAGGAATAGGCATATACCGCATATCAAATATCTCAGGCTATAACACTGATGGAGCCTGGGGTGTACATGGCGGTATTTCTGTTCCGCAAAATAATAATAATCTTGAACTAATTTTTGTTGATGATCATATTCAACCTGATGGTTCTATTATCATTGAAGTCTGTCACCGCCAACATTCGCATTTACCTGAGAAATTTCAGAACTGGCAACTCAAATTTGTTGATGATAATGGCAAACAAGTGTTCTACCAGGATGGGGAACCCTGTGATATTCCTGAATATTGCCGTTTAGATATTCGTGTCCAAATGCCAGAAGATTCACTCTGGAACTTGAAACGAAACAAGTTACAGGAAGAAATCGAGAGCACCCGCGTTTCTGACGATAAATTGTAGTAATACGGGGCCATATGGCCCTGTATTTAAATTAAAAATCGGTAGCTAAAACCCAGCATCACGCCATATTCTTTTCATAACAGCGTAATATCCAGCTTATCGCAGGTTTCTGTGGAGAATGAAGTTAACAAATCCCTGTAAGAAAAATAGCGGGATTTGTTAACCATTTAACATGATGAACTTGACAATTTCTTACAAATGACTATTAATTATAATACCATCTTTAATGTCCTTTTTTTCCTGTAATACCTGAATGTTATATATATTTTTTTACAACTATTTAATTGGGGGAATTATTATGCTGTTTTATTATTATCTTGACCCATAACTTTCAAGATTAACTTACGGTATTATCACGCTATCCGTTTAAGATTCAGTGGATAGTGCAGCTTCAATATTATATTAATATACCATGGATATCATATAAAACATGTATGATTCATGGTTTACAAACCTCTATTATTTCATGGGATAAAATATGACTCTATATAACAGAATATTTATTTTTTTCATCATGATGTTTGCCCCGATAATATCCAGCTTTGCGGATACCAAAACTAAGTTATCTGACGAGGAAAGTCAGGCTATGTTTCAGCTCATAAAGAGTCTTGAACCTAATAAACCTATAACGCTCGACTTAACTCAACCGCAAAATGAGAAAGGATATATTGCATTATTAAAATCCCATAATATTACAGAGCAAACACATCCTGATATTTTTATTAATATCAATGAGATAAAAAAACTCCAAAAAGAAACACCTAAGAACAGAAAACAGACTGAACTTAACTCGACTACAGAACCACAAGATTATTATGCCTCACCTCAGATGTTAGTTTCTAAAGATCTAAAACTAATTTCAACTGAAACTTTTAGTTCCTTATATTTTCCTGGTTCTTATATTTCAAACAAAAATGAAATTAAAACTGCCAATGAAGATCAAACATGGTTATACAGCGGTTTATCAATGTATGAGAACAACAAGCAGGTTATGACTGAGACAAAAAAAGCAGCAGGCAAGGAAGTACGGAGCCTTTCTATACAATCCAGTAAACTTCACCGTACTAATCTTAAACCAGATGCTGAAATATGGTCTGTTGTTCTTTTCCACGGGACAAAAAACGGGCGTTCGTTATCTGTTAATGGGACGTATGGACCAATATTAGAAAAGACAAATATACTGATAAACAATGACGACATTCTTAAGCAGTCTATGCCTATTGAGAATGGTATGCATAATAAAGCACCAGTTCGTATAAAGAATTTAGACAAACGTAATCCATTAATCGTTTGCTTAAATAGAGAAAACCCTGAACCACGGGCTACTAGTGAATGCGATTATGGCCCAACATCACCTGGCAAACCAAATCATGAGTCAACAATCAAGCTGGAAATAGCAGGTCATGTTACATTCAGAAACCCTATCGCTATTGATAAAAAAGGGAAGCCTACATCAGTTGGACAAGCATCACCAGCGGCAAATCTGACGCTGGTCGGTCTTGATACTGGAGGTGCATGTAAAGTAAGAACAATAGATAACGATGGATTTTGGAGACATACAAAAGTCAATAATCATCCTATCAGCGGCAATAATACAAATTTATCATGGGAATTTTCTAAAAACACAGGTTACGCTGATTTTGGACCAATATGCTGGAAAAATAACGAAAGATATGTACTAAACTTAATGGCTACTATTATAACGACTAAAGGTGATCAAATATTTTTTGTCCCGTTTAGTTATACCAATGATCCCAATGATGGTACGGAAGGTAATAAGCACCCCTCACAATTCATCTATCCACCCATTCAAATCCAATATGGCTGTATTGCAGAAGGCACATTAATAGATATGGCTGACGGTTCAAAACGGAAAGTTGAAAATATACGCAGAGGCGATAAAGTTTTAACAAAACAAGGAGGCATCTTACAAGTAAAAGAGCGTATTACAGGTCATGATACTGAATTTATTGATTTAATTTACAATAATGGTGAGCAAGTTTCACTGACGCCAACACATCCTGTCTCAACATTACGAGGAATAGTCAAAGCCGATGAACTTAAGATCGGTGATACGATACATACACGTGATGGACAAACTACTCTTACCTCAGTTAAACAGAGAAAATCAGAGCCATCAAACGTGTATAATTTTGTCTTAGAAAAGACAGATAGCCAAAGTGAATTGTTACCTGAAGATGCTGTGCTTTTTGCCGGTGGCATTTTGGTCGGTGATAATAATCTGCAAAGAAAAGTGTCGATATCAAATTAATCTCTCAGATTAATAACAAAGTGCTGACTCTTTAGTCAGCACTAAAATCTAAAATAGCGCATTTGTATTATTTTTATGGTTGAGAATGAAATCCGGTTAACGAAAAACAGTAATTACAGAATGTTGAAGCCCGATGGAGAAAACCAATCGGCTAAAGATGGGATTCGAAATTTTTGATGGTTAAAAAAACCTATTTTTAACAGGCTTTTTTAACAGTATAAGGCCACTTTACAGTGGCCTTATAGATAAATATTACTTATCAGCGCTTACTTGCCAGCAAGTAACTCTTTCACTGCATCACCGATGTCTGCCAAGCTACGAACCGTCTTCACACCCGCAGCTTCCAGAGCAGCAAATTTTTCGTCAGCAGTTCCTTTACCACCGGCAATAATGGCACCGGCATGGCCCATACGCTTACCTTTCGGTGCAGTCACACCTGCGATGTAGCCAACAACAGGCTTAGTGACGTGCTGTTTAATATAAGCCGCCGCTTCTTCTTCCGCATTACCACCAATTTCACCAATCATGACGATGGCTTCTGTTTGTGGATCTTGCTGGAACAATTTCAGGATATCAATGAAGTTAGAACCTGGAATTGGGTCACCACCGATACCAACACAAGTAGATTGTCCTAAACCTGCATCAGTGGTCTGTTTTACTGCTTCATAAGTCAGTGTGCCTGAACGGGAAACGATACCGACTTTCCCTGCCAGATGAATGTGGCCCGGCATAATGCCGATCTTACATTCACCCGGTGTAATAACACCCGGGCAGTTAGGGCCGATCATACGAACACCGGCTTCATCCAGTTTCACTTTAACCGCCAGCATATCCAGAGTCGGGATACCCTCAGTAATCGTGATGATCAGTTTGATGCCAGCGTCGATAGCTTCCAGAATAGAGTCTTTACAGAATGGAGCCGGAACATAGATAACGGAGGCCGTTGCCCCGGTCGCTTCTACCGCTTCACGAACCGTATTGAAAACAGGCAATCCCAGATGCTCAGTACCACCTTTACCTGGCGTAACACCACCCACCATTTGGGTGCCATAAGCAATCGCTTGTTCTGAATGGAAAGTCCCCTGACTACCGGTAAAACCTTGACAGATAACTTTGGTGTTTTTATCGATTAAAATAGACATTATTTGGCCTCCACTGCGGCTACTGCTTGCTTCGCGGCGTCTGTCAGGCTGGTTGCGGCAATGATATTCAAACCACTGTCAGCCAGTTTTTTCGCACCCAGTTCAGCATTGTTCCCTTCCAAACGAACAACAACCGGTACGTGAACACCCACTTCCTCCACCGCACCAATAATACCGTCAGCAATCAGGTCACAACGGACAATACCACCAAAGATGTTAACTAATACTGCTTTCACATTTTCATCTGACAGGATGATTTTAAACGCTTCTGTAACACGTTCTTTGGTTGCACCACCACCCACATCAAGGAAGTTTGCCGGTGCCCCACCATGCAATTTAACGATATCCATCGTCCCCATTGCCAGACCTGCGCCATTTACCATGCAACCAATGTTGCCATCCAGCGCGACATAATTCAGTTCCCACTGTGCCGCCTGCGCTTCACGCGGATCTTCCTGAGATGGATCATGCATTTCACGCAGTTCAGCCTGACGGAACAGGGCGTTACCATCAGCGCCCAGTTTGCCATCCAGACAAATCAGATCACCCTGAGTCGTGATAACCAGCGGATTAATTTCAACCAGAGCCAGATCGCGCTCCAGGAACAGATTTGCCAATCCTAAGAAAATTTTAGTGAACTGGCTGATTTGTTTACCGGTTAATCCCAGTTTAAATGCCAGTTCACGCCCCTGATAAGGCATAGGGCCAACCAGTGGGTCAATAATCGCTTTATGAATCAGTTCCGGAGTTTCTTCCGCAACTTTTTCAATTTCAACGCCACCTTCAGTAGAGGCCATGAACACTACACGACGCGTACCACGATCAACTACAGCACCGAGATACAACTCCTTCGCAATATCAGTTGCCCCTTCGACCAAAATCTGGTGAACAGGCTGCCCTTGCGCATCTGTTTGGTAAGTGACCAGACGTTTGCCCAACCATTGTTCAGCGAAAGCGCGAATTTCTTCTTTACTGTTAACCAATTTCACGCCACCCGCTTTACCGCGACCGCCAGCGTGAACCTGGCACTTAACCACCCAAGGGCCAGCACCAATTTTAGATGCCGCTTCTTCTGCTTCACGCGGTGTAGTGCAGGCATAACCAGCCGGAGCGGGTAAACCATACCGTGCAAAAAGCTGTTTTGCCTGATACTCGTGTAAATTCATGATGTTCTATCCATAATCTAGTCTGAGAGGAGCAAGTTGCTCTCTTAATTTTTTTGTTGCTTTGGATATAGCCAGTCCAAAGACCGGCTGTGCATGTACATTGGTTTACTTCAGACCGGGCAGATATTAGCGCGTATCTGCCCTTATTATGTTGCTATACGTCCAGCAGCAAACGTGCCGGATCTTCCAGCATTTCTTTAATGGTCACCAGGAAGCCTACAGATTCGCGTCCATCGATCAGACGGTGGTCATAAGACAGTGCCAGATACATCATCGGAAGGATCTCTACCTGACCATTCACCGCCATCGGACGATCTTTAATGGCGTGCATACCAAGAATCGCGCTCTGTGGCGGGTTAATGATCGGCGTAGACATTAAAGAGCCAAATACACCGCCATTGGTGATCGTGAAATTACCGCCGGTCAACTCTTCGACGGTCAATTTACCGTCACGGCCTTTGATAGCCAGCTCTTTAATACGTTTTTCGAGTTCAGCCATGCTGAGTGCATCCGCATCACGCAGTACCGGCGTGACCAGACCACGCGGTGTCGATACCGCAATACTGATATCGAAATAGTTGTGGTAAACCACATCAGTGCCATCAATAGAAGCATTCACTTCCGGATAGCGTTTCAGTGCTTCAACCACAGCTTTCACATAGAAAGACATAAAGCCCAGACGCACACCGTGGCGTTTTTCAAACGCTTCGCCGTACAGCTTACGCATTTCCTGAATTGGCTTCATGTTAACTTCGTTAAACGTTGTCAACATCGCCGTGTTGTTTTTCGCTTCCAGCAGACGTTCAGCCACGCGCTTACGCAGGCGAGTCATTGGAACACGTTTTTCGCTGCGGTGCGGCAACAAAGAATCCTGGGCAGAAGCAGAGACTGCTGCTGGTTTATTACCCGTTTTTTCGTTATCAGCCATGTGTTTTTCCACGTCTTCACGAACAATACGCCCACCGACACCACTGCCTTTAATCGCTTTGGCATCAAGATCATGCTCTGCAATCAGACGGCGAACCGCCGGGCTGAGTGCATCGTTGCTCTCTTCTTCCAAACCCGCCGTCTGGCGTTTAGCCAAAGTTGCTTCCGTTTTTTCTTTTACTTCTGTTGGCTTACCGGTGCTATCGCCCAAACGGATACGACCAAGAAGCTGACTGGACAGAACGGTTGCATCTTTCACTTCTAAAATGGCTTCTAAAACACCGGCTTCACTGGCAGGCACTTCCAGTACCACTTTATCCGTTTCGATTTCAACCAGCACTTCATCACGTTCAACACGGTCACCCTCTTTTTTGTGCCAGACTGCAACAGTGGCATCAGCAACAGACTCGGGCAAAACAGGAACCAGAATATCTACGCTACTCATTTTCAATCCTTATTTATTCAACGTTCAGTGCGTCATTAACCAGCTCTTGCTGCTGCTGCTGGTGAACTGACGTATATCCAACTGCCGGGGAAGCAGACGCAGGACGACCTGCATAACGTAAAGAAGCCCCGAACGGGATCACTTCACGGAAGTTATGCTGACTGCAATACCAGGCTCCTTGGTTTAACGGCTCTTCCTGGCACCAGACAAAATCGTGTACATGGGCATACTGTTCCAATGCTGATTGAACATCTTGATGAGGGAACGGATACAGTTGCTCAATACGGACGATAGCAACATTAGTTTGTTCGTTCTTACGACGTTGATCCAACAGGTCGTAGTAAACTTTACCTGAACAAAGCACAACCCGTTTAACACCTTTAGGATCCAGCGTATCAACTTCACCAATAACTGTCTGGAATTTACCGTTAGCCAGTTCATCCAGGCTGGAAACCGCTAACGGATGACGTAACAGTGATTTTGGTGACATAACAATCAATGGACGGCGCATACCGCGCAGAGCCTGACGGCGAAGCATGTGGTAGACCTGAGCCGGCGTTGACGGTACGCAAACCTGCATGTTCTGTTCTGCGCACAGTTGCAGATAGCGTTCCAGGCGGGCTGAAGAATGTTCAGGCCCCTGACCTTCATAACCGTGCGGCAACAGCATAACCAGACCACACATACGGCCCCATTTCTGCTCCCCAGAGCTGATGAACTGGTCAATAACAACCTGTGCGCCGTTAGCGAAATCACCAAACTGCGCTTCCCAGATGGTCAGAGCACGGGGTTCTGTTGTTGCATAACCATATTCAAACGCCAGAACAGCTTCTTCCGATAGAACAGAATCCCATACATCGAACACACCCTGACCGTTATGAACGTTCGCCAGAGGCACATAAACAGAACCATTAGTCTGATTATGAATAACAGCATGACGATGGAAGAAAGTACCACGGCCCGCATCCTCACCAGACAAACGCACCGCAACACCTTCATCAACTAAAGTCGCATAGGCTAAAGTTTCTGCACCACCCCAATCAAACAATTTATCACCGTTAGCCATCTCTGCACGGTCATTATAAATTTTCGCTACGCGGGAGTGCATTACTACTTCTGCCGGGACAGAGCTGATACGTCTGCCCAGATCCTGCAAACGCTTAATATCGACTATATGTGGATATTCTTCATCCCAATCGTGATTAAGATAAGGCTCCCATGTAAATGAGTGCAGCCCCATTGAGCGCCACTCTTCAACTACACAATCACCACGGTCGAGGGCATCACGATACAGATTCACCATCTCAGTCACATCATCGGCTGATATCAACTTCTCAGCAACCAGCTTGTCAGCGTAGATTTGACGTGGCGTTGGGTGTTTCTTAATTTTCTGATACATCATTGGCTGAGTCGCACTTGGCTCATCAGCTTCGTTATGACCATGACGGCGATAACATACCAGATCGATCATCACGTCACGTTTAAAGGCATTACGGAAATCCAGAGCCAGACGGGTAACAAATGCCACCGCTTCGGGATCGTCTGCATTAACGTGGAAAATCGGCGTTTGTACCATTTTGATGATATCGGTACAGTATTGTGTTGAACGGGCATCTTTCGGATTAGACGTGGTGAAACCAATCTGGTTGTTGATAACAATACGAATCGTACCTCCCACCTCATAACCACGGGCCTGAGACATATTCAGGGTTTCCTGCACAACGCCCTGACCGGTAACGGCAGCATCACCGTGGATAGTGATTGGCAACACCATATTGCTGCGGCCTTCATCCAGACGATCACGGCGGGCACGTACTGAACCAATAACCACAGGGCTGACAATCTCAAGATGAGATGGATTAAATGCCAATGCCAAATGAACCTTGGCACCCTCGGTGGCAAAATCAGATGAGAAACCTTGATGGTATTTCACGTCGCCGGTACCAAGGTGCTCTTTATGCTTACCGGCAAACTCATCGAACAGATCCGCCGGTTTTTTGCCCAAGATATTAACCAGAACGTTGAGGCGACCACGATGAGCCATCCCCATCACAACTTCCCGTGTATCGTTCTTACCCGCATGACGGATAAGATCCTTCAACATGGGGATCAATGCATCACCACCTTCAAGAGAGAAACGTTTCGCTCCCGGAAACTTCGCGCCCAGATAACGTTCCAAACCTTCAGCCGCCGTCAGTTCCGCCAGAAAACGCTGTTTTTCCTCTGCGCTGAACTGGGAGCTAACGGTAACAGATTCCAGACGCTGCTGAATCCAACGTTTTTCTTCCGTATTGGTGATATGCATGTATTCAGCGCCAATAGAACCGCAATAAGTGTGGTTCAGTGCTTCATACAAATCCGCCAATTTCATCGTTTCTTTACCGAGAGCAAAAGAACCGACATTAAATGTCTCGGCAAAATCGGCTTCCGTCAGATTATGGAAAGCAGGATCTAAATCAGGAACACTATCCTGCTTCCATAATCCCAACGGATCAAGATTGGCATTTTGATGGCCGCGGAAACGGAATGCGTTGATGAGCTGCAAAACCTTGACTTGTTTTGCATCCATTGCCGGATCGCTGACAGAGGAGTGATAACGCGTAGTATCTTTCGCAAGGCGGCGGAAGTAATCACGCGTCTGCGAGTGGAGTTGTTCACCGCTTAATCCCGCATCCGGCAATTGTTGGAAAATTTCTCTCCAACTTGCATCAACAGAGTTTGGATTGGTTATATAGTCTTCATAGACTTGCTCTATGTAAGACTGGTTTGAACCAGCCAGGAAGCTTGAATCCAGCCAGTCCTTCATTGCGCCGTTCTGCATTGTGATCCCTTAAGCTTTAAAAGCTTTAGTTTTCGCCGTGGTTAACTATCACCGCTTAAATGCGGTGTCGATAAAAGGTTCATTTGGACGTGCTTTATGCATGTTCTCTTTGGGTTTCGGAACCCTTCAAGGAACCTTTAAAAACCGTTAAATGGTTTTTAAAAATTCCTTGCCTCAAAGCTTTTGTCATCATTAGCAGTTGGCAACTCATCATTCTCAATTCTTTGTGCCCTCCGCAGCGAAAACTGCGCGGAGGGCAGGCCAATTACGCGCTATGTTTTAACAACATAGACTTAATATGACCAATCGCTTTTGTTGGATTTAACCCTTTAGGGCACACACTAACGCAATTCATGATGCTATGGCAGCGGAAAACACTGAAAGCATCATTCAGCTTATCTAACCGTGCATCGGTTTCCGTATCTCGACTGTCGATCAGGAAGCGATATGCTGCCAGCAAACCCGCAGGCCCGATAAATTTGTCTGGATTCCACCAGAATGACGGACAAGAGGTTGAACAACATGCACACAGAATACATTCGTACAGGCCATCCAGTTTTTCCCTTTGTGCCGGTGACTGTAAATGCTCACGCGCCGGTGGGTTTTTACCATCATTCAGCAAATATGGGCGGATCTTCTCATATTGCGCATAGAATTGCCCCATATCCACAACCAAATCACGGATAACCGGCAAACCCGGTAGCGGACGGATCACAATCTTCTTGCTGCCACGCCGCAAAGCCGAAACCGGTGTAATACAGGCCAGGCCATTTTTACCATTCATGTTGAGGCCGTCTGAACCACAAACCCCTTCACGGCAAGAACGACGGAAAGAGAGTGTTGGATCCTGCTCTTTAAGCTGAATTAACGCATCCAGCAACATCATGTCACGCCCATCTTTTGCTTCCAGCGTGTAATCCTGCATATGAGGCGCGCTGTCAACATCCGGGTTGTAACGATAAATCGAAAATTCAAGTTTCATAATCTATTCCTTCGCAACTGGATCATCAGCAACTCATTAGTAAGTACGCGCTTTCGGCGGGAATGCTTCACGCAGTTTTGGCTGCATGTTGACATCACGACGCGTCATGGTCTCAGTTTGCGGCAGATAGAGGGTATGGCATAACCAGTTTGCATCATCACGATCAGGATAGTCGAAACGGCTATGAGCACCACGGCTCTCAGTACGGAAGTTAGCGGCAACCGCCGTAGAAAACGCCGTTTCCATCAGGTTATCAAGTTCCAGACACTCAATTCTCTGGGTATTGAACTCTGAGGAAGTATCATCCAAACGCGCACTTTTTAGACGTTCACGGATAACTTTCAGCTCTTCCAGGCCCTTCGCCATGGCATCACCTTCACGGAATACCGAGAAGTTATTCTGCATACACGCCTGCAAATCTTTACGAATTTCCACCGGATCTTCGCCAGTACGCGTGCTATCCCAACGGTTCAGACGTTGCAGTGATTGCTCAATATCAGATTCACTGGCTTCGCGGCTGGTACCCTGCTCCATCAGCGACTCTTTCAGATGTAAACCGGCAGAACGGCCAAACACCACCAAATCCAGCAGAGAGTTCCCCCCCAGACGGTTTGCACCGTGAACCGATACGCAGGCAATTTCACCAACAGCGAACAAGCCCGGAATAACCACATCTTCACCTTTCTCGTTCACAGCCAGCGCCTGACCGGTCACTTTCGTTGGGATACCGCCCATCATATAGTGGCAGGTTGGAATAACCGGAATCGGCTCTTTTACCGGATCAACGTGGGCAAAAGTACGGGACAGTTCAAGAATGCCCGGCAGACGAGATTCCAACACCTCTTTACCCAAATGATCCAGTTTCAACTTGGCATGTGGCCCCCAAGGACCATCACAACCACGGCCTTCGCGGATTTCTATCATGATGGAACGGGCCACCACATCACGACCAGCCAGGTCTTTGGCATTTGGCGCGTAACGCTCCATAAAGCGCTCGCCATCTTTATTCAGCAAATAACCGCCTTCACCACGGCAACCTTCGGTTACCAAAACCCCAGCTCCCGCGATACCGGTCGGGTGGAATTGCCACATTTCCATATCCTGCACAGGTACACCAGCACGTAGTGCCATACCTACACCGTCACCGGTATTAATGTGGGCGTTGGTTGTGGATTGATAAATACGGCCTGCACCACCGGTCGCCAAAATCGTCGCCTTCGCTTTGAAATAAACAACTTCACCGGTTTCAATCGAGATAGCCGTACAACCCACAATGCTGCCATCCTGGTTTTTAACCAGGTCCAACGAATACCATTCAGAAAAAATAGTGGTGTGATTTTTTAAGTTCTGCTGATACAGGGTATGCAACAATGCATGACCGGTACGGTCTGCGGCTGCGGCAGTACGAGCGGCCTGTTCACCACCAAAGTTTTTTGACTGGCCACCGAATGGGCGCTGATAAACACGGCCGTCATCCAAACGAGAAAATGGCAATCCCATGTGTTCCAGCTCCAGAATCGCTTCCGGGCCAGTTTTACACATGTATTCAATCGCATCCTGGTCACCGATATAGTCGGAACCTTTTACCGTGTCATACATGTGCCACTCCCAGTTATCTTCATGAGAGTTGCCCAGTGCAACGGTGATACCACCTTGCGCAGATACAGTATGAGAACGGGTTGGGAATACTTTGGAAATCAAAGCACAGGATAATCCCATTTGTGAAATTTGCAGCGCGGCACGCATACCCGCCCCCCCCGCGCCAATAACGACCGCGTCAAACTCTCTTACTGGCAGTTTCATCTATACACCCCACACCACAATTGTTCCGTAAATCAAATAAGCCATCAGTGTAACGATAATCGCCAATTGCAACACCAAGCGCAGCGCCAGTGGCTTTACATAGTCAGTCAGTACTTGCCACATCCCAATCCAGGCGTGAGCCAGGATGGAAAACAGTGCCAGCACGGTGAAGACTTTAGTGATGGATGAGGAGAAGAAACCCCGCCAGACTTCATAAGTGATATCCGACGTTATCGCGACAAAGCCCAACATATAGAGAACATATAAAACAATAATGATTGCGGACGCACGCAATAATAACCAATCATGGATACCCGTGCGACCCAATGCAGAAGCGTTACTTACCATACCAGTACTCCAGCCAGAATCGACAGAATCACAGCAATCCCGATTGCCACTTTGGCAGAGAGACTACCGACCACCAAGTTTTCCTCCAAGTAGCCGAAATCCATCAACATATGACGGATACCACCACTGATATGGTAAGCCAGTGCGGTCAGAATACCCCACACGATAAACTTGGCGAAAAATCCCGTCATAATATCGGCGGCTTGCTGAAACCCTTCTTGCGAGGAGAGAGACATCCCTAACAACCAGAGGAGAATTCCTACTGCTATGAAAGTAATGACGCCAGAGACACGGTGCAAGATCGAGGCTATTGCAGAGACTGGAAAATGTATCGTCTGCAAATCAAGGTTGACAGGTCTTTGTTTTTTCACAATTTTGCCCACACAGCTCTTTTATTATTTTCCTTCCTCCGGACCTGGGCGGAAATCAGACAGCGATAATGGGATACAAAGACACAACATTTAATCAAATGAGAGATCCTCATGTTAAAAAATGTCGTGATTTTTTAGTTACGCTGGGTGCTCCTACAGCAGGATAATCCGGAGACCTGGCGGCAGTATAGGTGCTTCACATTATTATTACAATTCCAACACAATATGATTAGCTACATTTCCACTGAACAGTGATTGAGATCACGATTCAAACATATTGCACAAAATTAATTATCTTGTTTGACAAACTTTAAACATTTATCTTACATATATGCTTGAAAGTACTTTTGAGATTGATTTCTGATAAGAGGAAAAACTTCACTAAAAGCTAAAGTTATGTAACTGTGTAGTCCACACAAATCATAATTTTTTTTGTAGTCATGCATAAAACATAACACTCAAAAACTCGCTAACAATCTGAAAACCATTGTCGTCCGGGGTAAGATTTCAGCCTTAAATGTGATATTGGCCTGATTTCAAATTGTCTCCGGGAACACAGTGCCAGGGAGCACAGTATAAAAACCTATTCCACTGGGCATTATTGGTGTAGGCCATTCTTGTCAATAAATGGAGGGCACAGATCGCGCGCAGCAACCGGAATATGCACGCAGTCTGTAACAAGCGATTCACTAACAAATCGCTCACCGGCGCGGGCCATACAAAGTGCGTTCAAAAGTTATCGCTTTTGTCAGAGCACTCTCCAGGCCCGTTTATGACCACTAAAGAATGGTCAATAAAATAGCCTGATGAGATAGACCCTATACTGTATCTTTCCGCCGTGGTTGTTAAGAGTTATAAAAATGAAAGCGCTAAGGAGACTGTAATGGCAGATAACAAAGCAACTCTAACCCCCCCAAATGGTACAGTTGCTATTGAATTGGACGTGCTAACCCCGACCCTTGGGTCTCAAGTCATCGACGTTCGTACTCTTGGCTCCAAAGGTTTTTATACCTACGACCCTGGTTTTACTTCCACAGCATCTTGTGAATCCAAGATCACCTATATTGATGGTAATGAAGGCGTATTGCTTCACCGAGGTTTCCCTATCAACCAGCTAGCGACAAAATCCACTTATCTGGAAGTTTGCTATATCCTGCTTTATGGCGAAACACCAGCACAAGAGCAGTTTGATAAATTCAAAAAAACCGTTACCCGCCATACCATGATCCATGAACAGATCCATCGTCTGTTCAACGGCTTCCGCCGTGATTCTCATCCAATGGCAGTACTGTGTGGTGTCACCGGTGCTCTGGCGGCTTTCTACCACGATGCCCTTGATGTGAACAACCCGCTTCATCGTGATATTACTGCGTACCGCCTGCTGTCCAAAATGCCGACAGTGGCTGCAATGTGCTACAAATATTCTATTGGTCAACCGTTCGTTTATCCCCGCAATGACCTCTCCTATGCCGGCAATTTCCTGCATATGATGTTCTCCACCCCATGCGAAGAATATAGAGTGAACCCAGTGCTGGAACGTGCCATGGATCGCATCCTGATCCTGCATGCCGACCACGAACAGAACGCCTCTACCTCAACAGTACGTACCGCAGGTTCTTCCGGGGCTAACCCATTTGCCTGTATCGCCGCAGGTATCGCTTCCCTTTGGGGGCCTGCGCATGGCGGTGCAAACGAAGCTTGTCTGCGTATGCTGGAAGAAATTCAGTCAGTTGAACATATTCCTGAATTTATTGAACGCGCTAAAGATAAGAACGACGCTTTCCGCCTGATGGGATTTGGTCATCGTGTTTACAAAAACTATGATCCGCGCGCAACAGTCATGCGTGAAACCTGCCATGAAGTACTGGATGAACTCGGCCTGAATGATAGCCTGCTGGAAGTTGCAATGGAGCTTGAGAGAATTGCTCTGCACGACCCATATTTTATTGAGAAGAAACTGTATCCGAACGTAGATTTCTACTCAGGCATTATTCTGAAAGCCATGGGTATTCCATCCACCATGTTCACTGTTATTTTTGCCATTGCCCGCACCATCGGCTGGATAGCCCATTGGAACGAAATGCATGATGACGGTGTGAAAATCGCCCGTCCTCGTCAACTCTATACCGGCTACACTCAACGTGATTTCCAAAGCCAGTTGAAAAAATAATAACAAAATCCGATCACGATTAAGGGCAAAGCTCTAACTTTATAGTTAGGGCTTTGAGCTAGACATTAACTGAGTACCGACGAGATCCAGATCGTAGCCTGCTGAAATCCGCATTATCTGTATGCTTTGATATTTACCTGCGTCAGTTTTCAAACGTGATTTGATTGTTTAGTGGTGTGTTTAAATAGAAAGTTTTTAACTTTTTAAAAAGAGATTTATTTTACATTTGAGATATTTTGTTTTATGGTTATTTTCTTGCCTTCAATAAAAGAGTTATTTTTAGCATAATAAATGGCATGTGATTTAGTTAAAATCATTTTGAAAATGATTAGGGTTATCAGAATAAAATCGTTTATTTGTTAAAATAGACTCACCATCTTATTTTAGATTTTCACTTAACCTCACTCACCCGTATCTATTTAAATTATGCTTAAATAAATCGGTTAATTCATTTAATAACGTTTTATTATATCAACAATATTGAAAATTCTGGCTAATTCATTTATCAGAAAGGTTATAATGATTAAACGGGTATTTAAGCGTTAAATCACATTCATGGTATAAAAAGAGGCATGATTTAAATGAAACCGTAGAAAAGCAATGCTGTTGGGCGAGGTAAAGTAGTATAAAACAAGTTTAAATTACAGTCTCTAAATGATTTATTTGCGGCTTTTGTTATTCGGATTTTTTATAAACGATTATTTAACTGGCTGATAAAAAAGTTTAATCTCCAGTTGAAAACGTTATTAAATAGCTTTCCATAATACCGATACACCTACGCATTCTGTTTTCTTCTTAAACAATATTACTGTTTCCACGGGCCGTTTAGATGAAAAGGCTGTATGTCTTGGTACACAAGGGCTGGTTGGAAGTGAAGCATAAGCTTTAGTAAAGCCAATTCTTTTCTCATTTTTTATCGCTATTTTACTGGCAATTCCAAGTGGTTTTTATAAATTCTTTATCTTCATAAATCAACGCGTAAATAGCCTGATGGTATAAAGATACTATTTTATGTTTTTTAGGATGATAGTTCTTCTCGCTGATTTATTTTCGATTTTCTGTTAATGGTTAATGGTTAATGGAATTCAATTAAATTTAATTAACGTTCTTTTTAAAACGGCACTTATAGTTAAATCCGACTTTTATATAAAAGCTTTAATATCTCTGTTTTTATGCTTTTAAATGGTCATGCCAAGACTGTTAAATGTAAAATAATCGGAGGATAGCATTTCACCAAAAAAAGCAACTTGCCGATCGCCTAAAAAGGGAAAACAAGTCAAAGGAGAAGGTGCATAATGTTAAAAAGAGACTGCTTAATCTCGTCTTTTATCGATTCCATTTCTTAATGAATTTCAAATAGGATACAGTCAGTCAATTAGTTATAACAATACCTGTTCTATATCGAGTGATTTTACTGGTTAATATTAAAATGAATTCCTTATGGGTAAGTAGTTACTCCCTTCCCAGCCTCAGGTTTCCTCTCTGTGCTCTGATTAGGTTGTTTATTCTTTCCAATAATGGAAGCAACTGAAACCTTACCACCGATACCGGCAGATTCTATCGCTTCTTTGGCTATTAGTGCACCTTTTTCCCAGGCGGGCAATGAGTTATATAACAGCCCTAAATCGTTCTGGTTTTCTGTCGTCACAAACTGGCTAAGACGATGAGCATCTTCTTCCGACAAGCTAAACATCCATCTCAGGCCACTAACGGCATCGGCTGTTTTTATCCCCCCTTCCATTTCAGCTTGGTAGGTTAGCGTACATAACCCACCACTCCCGGCACAGTCAGACAACATTTCTGCCCGTTGTACAGCGCTCAGTGCCCCGTATTTGTTCCAGATGGCTTCGGTAGAGGCACCCTGCTTATTGGCCTCTTGAAGCTCTTTGGTCAGATTGTAAACACTCATGAAATGCAGGTAATTGAAGAGGATAACGATTCCCCCAACATTAGCACCACTGTTATCGCCGCCAGATTTGTGACCAATTTTTGCTGAGTAGGTAAGTAGTAACCAGAGGATAAAGAAACCCCAGCCAAATTCTGCCTCTTAACCAAGAGATTGGATTGAGAGGCAAGTATAGGGCTGGGGCTATAAATATTAGCTTTGGTAATCCTCATATTCCCAGGCAAAGACACGAGATAGTTTTTGTGCTATCTCCATCCAATCTTGCCCCTTGCACTGATCGATATAGTTTGTAATGGTCTTTTTAATTTCATCCAAATTATACTCACGTACCAGAAGTGTATGACGTATCAACTCAGGTTCCCATTTATGCTTACACAGCCATTCGGGGGTGCAGATAAGAACCTGATAATCATGCCCGCCTGAGTTATCATCTGGCCCAATACAAAGGTTTACCCATAACCCAAAAGAGTCTTCTTCAGGCTGATAATTATCCAAACTAAAATCAGCCGAATTAACTCCCATTAATTTTAATTGACCTTTCATTTTGTTACATCCAGATGCCCATTACTTACTCTTTTACCATCTTTTAATATTTCAAAGTTAGCCTGTACACCAGTATTAGTAAACTCTGCCGGAGTATTTGGTTTTTCTTTGGGAAAACGGTAAACACGAGTACCATCAGCACTAACTAATCCAGTTCCATCACTGATTGGCCTCGCACCATCACCAACCCAAATTTTACCCAACCGATCAGCTTCTTCACGACTTCCATTTCCTATACCAAAGTTAACCTTACCATTGTCCCCTTTAATCGCAGCTGCTAGCCTTGAATCCTGCGAAGCAATGTTGTGCAAATTTTGTTTTGCCAAGTTATGTTTCAATTTTGGATAAGTTGCCGAGTTATATGCAGAGATTTCATCACTGACTTTATTAATCAGTTTAGACGCTTTTCCAACATCCCCATTCTTTAGTGCTTTCTCTGCCGCTTTAATCGTCTTCCCAGCGGCATCACCTGCACCGGGAATAATGGCTATCGCGGCTACCAGATAATCTAATGCGCTTTCAGCCTCTACAAAGCCTTTAATATCACCGATAACCGGCACGAAGTCAGTACCAAAGCTGATAATCTCTCCGGCTTGCTTACACGCCTCCGGTGACTGCTGACAAAAGGCTCTCTTTTTCTCCTCGTAAGCTTTGATTGTACCCCGTCTTTCTTTCTCAGCCGCAGACAGAAGGTGTGCCAGCGAATTATAGACAATAACGATTTCCCCGGCACTAGCACCACTGTTAGCACCTTCTGCGCTATTAGTTGCAATCGCACCGGCCACGCCGCCGATAATTTTACCGCCAGCCTGAATGCTCATTGGGTCGCTGAACGTTTTATCCAGCGTGATTGCTACCGGTTTTTTTAATAATTTTTACTGATAAAGTAGTAACCAGCGCATTAAAGAAACCCCAGTTGTAGCTGGGGTGAGTATTTATTAATAACTATTTATCCATACTTGTTGGATCCAATCGGTGATATCTGACCACATCTCGTCACTATAGCCATCATGGGACCAGTATCTAACTTGACCATCAGCAAGCAGACAGTAATAGTTTCCGTTATCTTCACAAATAGGCAACCAGTCTTTAGGTACCCCTAACTTTCTTGCATCATCAAGAGATTGAGACAGCTCCCCATAATTTTTTTTATCTTTAGTTACTGACAATAATTCTATGGTTCCATAGAAAACATTTCCTATTTCCTTTAAGACTTTTTTATAATCAGCTGGAAAAGTGAAACCAATATCATGTTCATATTGTGTTAGTAACTCATCGTCTGGAAGGTCTATATTGTTTTTTTCTCCACCAGATAGAAGTTTTATCTGATCAATAACTTTATCTAAATCATTGTTCATTTTTTTCACCTATTTATAGCTTTTGGCCCTGTCTTTCCAATAGCTAATGCGCCATTTGTTAAATTCTGCTCTATTTATGCCTGAAGGAATACTATTATCATTAATATGTATAACTCCATGATTTTCTTTATGAAAAGACTGTGTGATTTCTGCAATTGCGCCATCTTGTTTCTGTAACATGTGGTGAAGATTCACTGGTTTACCATCTGTACCGATTGGTGCGCGACCAGACGACATTAGCTCTACGTTCGTTTTTCCTGATTTTGGGTCAATATATTTTAGATCGAATATATCATTTCTCTGATAAACCTTATTCCCTTGAAATTCAATTGGATTAGCTGACCAGTATTTTCTTTCCTGCCCAAAATATTTCGCTGTATTAACTTCATCACTGGCCTTATTAATCAGTCTGGAAGCTTCTGCTACATCACTTTTAACTAACGCTTTCTCTGCCGCTTTAATCGTCTTCCCTGCGGCATCACCTGCACCGGGGATAATGGCTATCGCGGCTACCAGATAATCTAATGCGCTCTCAGCCTCTACAAAACCTTTAATATCCCCGATAACCGGCACGAAGTCAGTACCAAAGCTGATAATCTCTCCGGCTTGCTTACACGCCTGCGGTGACTGCTGACAAAAGGCTCTCTTTTTCTCCTCGTAAGCTTTGATTGTACCCCGTCTTTCTTTCTCAGCCGCAGACAGAAGGTGTGCCAGCGAATTATAGACAATAACGATTTCCTCGGTAATAGCACTACTGTTAGCGACGCCAGATTTGTGACCAATTTTTGCTGAGTAGGTAAGTAGTAACCAGAGGATAAAGAAACCCCAGCCAAATTCTGCCTCGTAACCAAGAGATTGAATTGAGAGGCAAGTATAGGGCTGGGGCTATCAATATCAGCTTTGGTAATCCTCATATTCCCAGGCAAAGACACGGGAGAGCTTTTCAGCTATTTCCTCCCAGCCTTTACATTCACACTTATCTATATAATCTGTTATGGTTTTGGTGATTTCAGCCAGATCATATTTTCGTATAAGTAACATATGCCTGATTAATTCTGGGGTCCAGTGATGTTTTAATAGCCAATCTGGAGTGCAGATAAATAAATCAAAATTATCTGCCCCTTCACTATCTTTTTCTCCAATGCGCAATATGACTCTTAATAAGAATTCATCTTCGTTATCAGGAAAATATGAATCTAGATCATAATCATCACTAGATATGCTTTTTAGTTCCGCTTTCATAAAAATTCATCCTATTGGATATCCAAATGACCGTTTCCTATCTTAATTTTATCGCTTGTAGATGGGTTTATTTTAAAGGTTTCAAAATTAGCTTGAGTTCCTGTTGAGGCATGCTTGCTATTTTTCTTCTCTGTCGGGAAACGATATATACGAGTACCATCAGCACTAACTAATCCAGTTCCATCACTGATTGGCCTCGCACCATCACCAACCCAAATTTTACCCAACCGATCAGCTTCTTCACGACTTCCATTTCCTATACCAAAGTTAACCTTACCATTGTCCCCTTTAATCGCAGCTGCTAGCCTTGAATCCTGCGAAGCAATGTTGTGCAAATTTTGTTTTGCCAAGTTATGTTTCAATTTTGGATAAGTTGCCGAGTTATATGCAGAGATTTCATCACTGACTTTATTAATCAGTTTAGACGCTTTTCCAACATCCCCATTCTTTAGTGCTTTCTCTGCCGCTTTAATCGTCTTCCCAGCGGCATCACCTGCACCGGGAATAATGGCTATCGCGGCTACCAGATAATCTAATGCGCTTTCAGCCTCTACAAAGCCTTTAATATCACCGATAACCGGCACGAAGTCAGTACCAAAGCTGATAATCTCTCCGGCTTGCTTACACGCCTCCGGTGACTGCTGACAAAAGGCTCTCTTTTTCTCCTCGTAAGCTTTGATTGTACCCCGTCTTTCTTTCTCAGCCGCAGACAGAAGGTGTGCCAGCGAATTATAGACAATAACGATTTCCCCGGCACTAGCACCACTGTTAGCACCTTCTGCGCTATTAGTTGCAATCGCACCGGCCACGCCGCCGATAATTTTACCGCCAGCCTGAATGCTCATTGGGTCGCTGAACGTTTTATCCAGCGTGATTGCTGCCAGTTCTGCTGCCAACGCACCCGCCGCAGCCCCTTTGGCATTGCCTCCACCTATCTCGGCGGCCAGAGCGGATACCGCAGCATGGCTAATCGCTTTACCCGGCACACCAAGAATTTGGCCGTTATTGCCAATCAGATTGGCCCCTTCCGCATTCATCTGGCTGCCAATATTAGACAGCAAAGCCGTGGTGAAATTGTCTTTAAAACTGCCGCCATTAATCGTTGTCCCCAGACTGGCACCTATAATGGACTGGCCCGCAACCCGTTGAGCCACTTTGCTCCAATCGCCGTTGCTCAGGGAAGGTAATGTTGCCTTTGATGGATCCAGTTTTGCGCCATTCGCCGCGTTATCCCATCCCATCACCGTGTCAAAACCCGCCAGTGCGCCGCCCATTGCCATGGATGTGAAGATGGATTTAACCGTATCGCTGCTGCCCATGGCCTTTAAGGTTTTGGACAGGTCACCCTGATTATCCACCAGAGTGACCGCCGCCTGAGAGGCCAGCGCCGCCATGCCGGAAGCTGTCGCACCGTAAGCCATTGATCCCACAGTAGCCGCGGTGCTGGCGGTTGCCCCCGCAGCCGTCGCCGCTGAACCTGCCGTGCCTGCGGCTGATCCGGCCACCGAAGCTGTTATGCCTGCACCTGCCGTCACGGTAGCCACGGCAATCGCGATGACCGCCGAAACCACCGAATTCAGGTGCTGGCTTTTATAATCCCAGCTGTCATATGCATCGTTGACTAAGCTCCATTGCACATCCTGACGTTCACTCAGTCCTTTCAACCAGGCGGTTTCCGGGGTATTACCAAAGACGGAAAGGGCATTGTGTAATGACTGACCATTTTTAGCTTTAATATCCGCGCTGACCCCGTTAGCGGCTTCGACGGTGAGTTTTCCACCGAGATGAATAGCAGGAAGCACCCAGGTATTTTCGGTGTAACCTTTATCTGTCTGCGTGATATAAAAGCCTTTGGAATGGGTAATCGTTTGCGCAAAAGTGCTGTTTTTTACCGCTTTGAAATTAACCTGACCGTGCGTACTGGTCAGTTTAGCATGTTGATTGGTGGTGATTTTGCTGGCTTCATAGGTGCTGTCATCCCGGCTTAACAGGTTAATATCGCCGCCGGCGGTAAATTCAGTGACTTTGTTCGTGACATCATGACGGGTGCGTGTGGTGGTTTTCTTTCTGCCATACCACCGGCGTTTGGTCTCTGTTTTCTCATAGTGGCTGGACTCTTCCATCGCCTGAGCGTACAGGTAGCCGCCTTGTGCCGCGACATCCATTGCCCCTTTGGCCGCCAGTTTAGTGGTCTGGAAAAGGATACTGCCGTTTGAGATAAGCGTGAGGATGCCGCCACTGGTCAATTCGGTGCCTTGCTGGCTCACTGATTTGGTGAATTCCCTGCCGCTTTCCCGGTAGATGTGATTTTGCACCGATTCAAAACGCAGATTACCGCCGGAGGAGAGCGTGACATCACCGTCAGAAGTCAATTGAGTCCCCGCAGTGGTGATCGCGCCATTTGCTGCCATCGTCAGTTTTTTATCACCCCGGACTTGAGCAATAATATGTCGGTCATCCTTGTTGTTATCATTAGCCGGGTTAATTGCAGAATAAGCCAGGGCAGGTAATGTAATATTTCTTCCAGCGGATAATAATGTATTGCCGCTAGCCTGTATCTGAACGGCTTTCCCGTTAATATCACCGCCACTTATCAGGCTGATATTATTCTTTGCTGTGATCCTGCTACCTAATACCAGTGAACGTGAAGGTGGAATATAATAACTCGATAAAAAGATGCCCTCTAGTTTATGAAAAATCAATTCACGGGAGCCGAGTTCAATATGCTTTGCCGCACTTAAATAAACATCTTTTCCGGCTGAGATGAAAGCCCCTTGAGTAAAGAAATGACCGCCCGCATTAATCATCAATGATGTTGAGGCATGTAAAACGCCGGTCATTGGCAACAGAAATTCAAGATGTCCCTTCTCCTGTTCAGGCAAAATAGCATTAAGCAGATCCGGATCCCATTTATCTGAATGCACAGGACCCGTTTGTCGAGGGGTGAGTCGTACCGTATTTTCTATCCCAATATCATTATTTGCTGTCAAAGAGATATATGTACTCGGAGTTAAATAGGTATTTTGTAAAAGGAGATTTTTACCTGCATTGATTGTTAAATTACCCTTAGCACTTAATGTACTTATTCTACGGGTATTATCGGCATTAAAATAACCGGGTTTTTCACTGCTCTGAAACCGGACGTCTCCATGACGGCTGATAAGGGTAATCTCTTGCCCTTTTACCTCACTTTGCAGAGCATTAATATTATTGATGGCTGTCATGGATAAGTTATTTGATGACAGTAGTGCAGCATCATTAAGATTAATCTCTTTTTCAGCGATAATGTTTAATTCATTTATGGCCTTTATTTTATCAGTGATATTAATTTGCCCGGCATGGAGAATAATATTCATCGCCGATAAGGTTTCCGGTCGTTCTTTGACATTAATTTCCGAGACAGTTTTAATGTCATAAGGAAGGGCGGTATTAATGGTGATACTGTCTTTGAAATCAGCAACAATGCTACCTTTCGCGATGAGGCTTGCCGGCTCAATGACATCGTCCTCATCATTCAAGGTCTGGGTTTCACCTGATTTTTTGTAAGGATAAATAGTCGGGGCAGGTTCAAGCTTAAGATCATAAATAATAAAATCATTGAGTGAGCTTTTTCTTTTGCTTTCATTAATAAGCTTATTTCCAGTCAGAAAAATATCTTTTTCAGCTGCAATTTTACTTATCTGATTGGATAAATTATCACTGTTGATATAAGCATTTCTTCCCGAGAGGATAAGACCGGGCAGAGAATTTTCTAATACCCTGCTTTTCATTCTGGCATTATTTAAATAAGCTTTTTCTGTTCTGTTATCCTCAAAACTAAGACGACTGAAATAGGCATGACCGAACCATTTGTCAGGAAGTGGTGTCAACTCTGCTGTTATAGCATAGGGCTTGCCAAAAATATTGACATCATTAAATACGGTCATATCTCTGTCTGTAAAATCCGGTGTTACCGGCTTATTTTGCATAACAAAGACATTGCGGGTATTATTCAGATCTTTTGTCCTGACGACCAAATCCCCCTTGACGGTTTTTATTGTCGCCGATCTGTTCTCGACTAACTGACCTTTATTTCCCTGCGCATCTTTCTGTATCCACAGATTATCGTTGGCTTGCAGCAAGGCTTTATCACCGGTATTGCGTACGGTGTCACCAAATACCCGCATATCCCGACCGGCGGTGACGCGGCCTTTATTCTCCAGCGTGGTGTTTGCCAGAGTCATATCCCGCTCTGCTTGCACGGTAATATTCGGGGCAATATGCGTTTCTTTGCCGATAATATTTAAGTCGGTTTTAGCATTGGTATTGCCTAATTCGATTTTACCGTTAGCGTTTAAAGTGATATCACGCTGGTCACTGGTTAACTCTTTCAAATTCACCCCAACACCATCTTCAGTAGCCACCAGCCGGATTTTATTGGCATACATGCCGCCCAGCGCTTTGGTATCAATGGCTAATTGTGGTTTAGCGCCTTCTCCGGCGAGAGAGTTAACCGTGCCGTCTTTTAAGCTGATGCGGTTGGCTCCCTGCGTCAGAGAGAGAGTGTTAGCCTGAATTTTCCCGTTTAACTCCGTTGCCCGGCTGATGATATCGACATAATCCGTCGCTTTGCCATCCAGCCCTTTGCTACCAATGGTGATCTGTCCCTGTTTCACTTCGAGTGCTTCCAGCGCACCTTGTTTATCAAACAGGGGTTTACCGGTGGTCAGGGTGGCGCTGGCGGTATTGATAAAGCCACAGCCATCACAGGTGATGCCGTTAGGGTTGGCAATCATCACGTTGGCTTTATTGCCGACAATTTCCAACTGACCTTGCAGTTCAGAGCGCCCGTTGCCGGTGACTTCATTGATAATCAGTTCAGCCGCTTTGTCCTTTAGATTAGGGTTGGCGTTAAGTTGCCCGGCCAGTTGTGATTGGGCTGCCTGAGTGGCGTTATTGAGTACGGCACCTTGAGTGGCAACGTTAAACTCTTGATAGGTGTTATGGGATATCCCGGCGTCATTCGGTGTGGCGATATTCACCACCGGGATATTACCCTGATTTTGTACCTGTATTTGGCTGTTATCCGGTGTTATCCCAGCCGCAATAGCCGGATGAAGGGGATAAACAGCGGTAAGGTAAATTAAAAGATAACTCGTGACCCTTGTCACAGAGGTGCTACGTTGACTCATGTATCAGTCCTTATTTTATTGCAATGGAAATGTTTTGTTTCAATAGGTTATGTCTTGCATCATTACAAAATGAGTGATGCAGACCAGTAAACCACCCAGTGATCCGGTTTCAGGTGGTCAGGGTGAGTGAGTGGCTTGCCAACAGTTATCGCCTGATTGAACCTGCGGTGATTCAGTGAGAGGCCAAACGCAGTGCCGGTGATATTACCGCCATCAATTTGTCTGGCTTTTCCCCGTAACCATCCCGTATCCAGCGCACCGGTTAAGGAGAGTTCACCCAGTACAGGCAGCGCTGAAATTCGCCAGTTCAGCTCATTGCGCCAATATCCGCCGCGGTTGCCAGTGAGATATTGTTCTTTAAATCCCCTGACGGAATATTGCCCACCCAGCGAGAGACGTTCGCTGGCGTAAAGGTTGTCCGGCGTGGTCTGGCCGTAAATGGATGAAAGGTAATAAATGGAATCTGTAACTGGCATAAAATAGCTGGCGCTCAGGCTAAATTTACGGAATTGACTCCGTGGTGCATCCGGGAAATGAGGATCATCTTTTGTCGCACCGAGCACCGGTAAACCGTGGCTTATTGCCGGGTTAAATGTGATATAGCTCCCTGCCAGTGCGGAACTGTAGTTAATACCAAGGCTAATAGTGCTGAGTGCCGGACTGCTGATGGATAATTTCTCTCCTGCCAACAAATTGGTTGTCTGGCGGCGCGTCAATCCCATATCCAGCGCCAGCTTCTGTTCGCCATCACGGTATAACCCCCGGTTTATTGTTAGCCGGTGAGTCTGGCCGTCGCCTTCGTAGCGATAGGCTGGTGAGTCAACCAGGATATTCTGGAAGGAATCATTCCACGCATATTGATAACTGAACAGCCAGTAGCCATAAGGGATCGTTACATTAGAAGTGAGGCTTCGGTTTTGGTGGCTATTGCGAAAATCACTGTTATGGCTGGCAGATAATGACCACTGATCAGCAAGATGTAATGGATTATCCAGGTTCACACTGGCATTGATTTGTCCGGGGCCTGTGCTTTTCTGACCACTGTTATCCGCACCCAAATTGGCACTGATCGGTAAACGTGTCGAAGTTCGTTTTAAGATAACCGCAGAATAGCCAGGTTGCTTTCCTGGCTGAATATCAATGGTCACCTGTTGGGAGGGCAGGCGGTTCAAGCGCTCCATGCCTTGCTCAATATCCCGCAGATTGAGTGTTTTTCCAACCATGCCCGGAAAGGCCATTTTGAGTGAGAGGGGTGTTTCATCATCAAGGCTGATTGACTCAATGTTGCCTTCATTCACGGTAATAATAAGGGTACCGGAGGATAAATCCTGTGTTTTGAGGCTGGCATGGGATGTGACATAACCTCGTTCGATATAGGCATTCGATACTTTACGCATCAGCCCATTAATATCCTGTAAAGTTAAACAATGAGATAAATAAGGGTGGATCAAGTTCTGTTTGACTGACCTTGACAGGCTTTCTGCACCTGCAAATTCAATCCGTTGAATGGTGTGGCAAACAGATTCAGATGCACTCGGTGTTAAAACGGGTTGAGGGGATAAGGGGATATTGTGACGCAGCGCTTCCCGTTGCTGTTGGGCTTGCTGCAACACGGCTTTTTGTTGTTGAGTGATGGTTTCTTGATCCGCAGGGCTGACAGGGATTGAAGCCTGTGCCAGTGCGGAAATTGCCAGCAGAATAAGCCCTGCCAGGCTTCGGTGATGAATAAATAATTTTCTCATAGATAATAGTTAATAATTTGATAGTGACATTATTAAACTATTCTAATTTGGTATTAATTGCCTGTCTGAATGAATAGTATGAAATGTGATCAAGATCTGGTTCTTTAATCCTGACAATGGGGAATGAAATGTATTAAATGCCATGAAATGGTAATAAGAATGGAGATAATTTTATAAAGCAATAGTAGTTTTTTAAATTTATTAATGGTATTACGTCCCTAGCCTGGCAGGTGTGTAGCCTTCTGCTTATGTCTTTGGGGATGTTTTTAAATGGGTTGGTCAACAACCTATTGGGGAAATGACTTAGTGGGAATTGAGGTTATACCAGCGCGACTGAAATCACCGTAAAAATTGATCTCGCCATCTTCCTTAGTGTATGCTCGTTTTTCAAGAGCAGATACACGTTATCCTGCCCTCTAAATTATCAAACGTAGCCACCGCTTGCGTGTGTAGCCGGATCATCAGGATCAAAATTCACAATTCTATAAAGCGGATAAAACAACGTTAATTATGAAAATATGAAAAGTTTGTCAAAAGCTTTGAAGCCCACTCTGGTGGGCTTCGTTTATTATCGAATTAGAAAAACTTGATCAAGCCGGATTGGGAATATCAATAAAAGTCACATCCAACCCATAATTATCAGCTAACCACTCACCTAACGCCTTAACACCATAACGCTCAGTGGCATGATGGCCCGCCGCATAAAAATGCAGCCCCATTTCACGGGCGATATGAACAGTCTGCTCTGAAACTTCACCGGTAATAAACGCATCAACACCAAATTCAGCCGCCGGTTGAATAAAGCTCTGCCCACCGCCGGTACACCAGGCAAGAGTACGAATCTGTGCAGGAGCATTGTCATCCACATGCAATGCCTTGCGACCCAGCGCCTGTTCAATGCGTGAAGCTAACTCAATCGGCGTTATTGGCTGCTCAAATTCCCCATACGGCACGAATGGCTCAATCAGCCCGATAACTTTCGCCCCCACCTTCTGGGCCAGTTGCGCGTTATTCCCCAGTGATGGATGGGCATCCAGCGGTAAATGGTAGCCATATAAATTAATGTCATTGCAGAGCAACGTCTTTAGACGACGATGTTTCATGCCACGAATCACCGCTGGTTCATTTTTCCAAAAATAGCCATGATGAACGATAATTGCATCAGCCTGATGACGAACCGCTTCATCCAATAACGCCTGACAAGCTGTGACACCGGTAACGACCCGCTGAATATGAGTACGCCCTTCAACTTGTAAACCATTGGGCGCATAATCCTGAAACTCGCCAACATTCAGCTCTTGGTTAATCACATTTTCCAGCTCAATATTATGCATCATATTCGTCCTGTATTTGGTTGTGTGGGAGTAACATACCCATCTGCACTGACCATAGCAATTGAGCTTTGTAATTTTTCCGATTCCGGATAAAGCAAAACGCCTTGCCAGAATAAACAGGCAAGGCGTTTAACTATTTAACTATATATCAACAGCAGAGAACCCGATTCCCCGCCAGACATCAGTTATTTCTGATTTGAGCAACCAGCTCGGATTGCTCTAACCATACAGGCTTATCGCTGGTTTTTACCCATACACGGTACAAATAACTGTAAAAACGAGCACGATCACAACGAAACAACATAACGGGTAGCGCCAACACACCTACAGTTACAGCACCAATACGACGTAAAAGAATCTGGTGCCGAGGATATTTACGATATGCAGACATATTAGACCCTCCTAAAAAAGATCCCGCGGTGCAGCAGAATCCTAAAAATAATCCATCTGTAAATTGTTTAAAACTTTACCGCACAAAATGAAAATTTACTACTTATCTGACCACTTTTAAGCGGTTATTTTCCATATCATGTAATTTTATTACATTAAATATGATAAAAACGTAATATTACAAGCAAACAATAACATTTAATTAACGGTTAATGAGAATGGAGTTAGTAACGGGGTAACAAAAAGCTACGTACGTTACGGGTTCAGTGCGCCAGAGTTTTTATACAACAGCTGGAACATCAGTCAGGCAAACTGGCAGACTTATGAAAACCCGCGATAACCATCGCGGGTCTTGTTACTGATTCAGTGCCAGTTAGCGGCTAGCACAGGTTGCAGCCGCTGTTGCTCGACATCACTGAGCATTGCGGTCGCAGGTGCCGGCGGCGCGAATGCAGCCATAGCCTGAACAAGGTGTTCGACATTACTGTCCATCAACCGATGACCGTCACCGGCCATGATGTCATCTGGTCGTTCGGAAGGACTGGCATACCAATTATGCAGTGTTACCTCCTGCTTGCTGCCAATGACCGAAATTTGCAGATCCTTCCCTTCATGCTGGAACCACAGACGATCAGGGCTGATATCCTTTCCGAACACCAAGTTCCCCATCTCACCACTAAATTCCACGTCGTTGACCCCATGCCCGACTTCTACCGTCGGCATACTACCGCTGACCACGATATTGTTATTACCATCCCCGACTTTCACCTCCGGCATACGACCGCTAGCCACGATATTGTTATTACCATCCCCGACTTCTACCGTCGGCGTACTACCGCTGACCACGATATTATTATTACCATCCCCAACTTTCACCTTCGTAAAAACTCCCGTGTTGGTAATGCGATTATTACCATGTCCGACTGTTAGTGTTTTGACATTGCCGATAATGACGTTGTTACCATTACCTAGCGTGATATCGGACTCCCGTCCCGTCACATTCACCTTATTATCACCGTTGCCTGCAACTACTGTGCCGCCTATAGCTTCCACATTGATAGTCTTGCTCTCGTCCCCCAAAGTAACCTTGGCAAAAGGATTTTCGACCGTAATAGAATTGGGGTCAGTGGTCAGTGGTGTAGGTTCTACTGCCGGCTCAATTTTTGGAGCGGTGAACGTTGGATGTAGTTCAAGAAGAGGAATGCTAACCGGCTCCAGTTTGACTGGGGGAAGTCTAATCATCTGCCGGTCAATATCAATAGAAGAAATTTTAGTGAGATTCCAGTCAATAAGGGGAATGCTAACCGGCTTCCTCGGGGGAATACTAATCGGCTTCCGGTCGATAGAGGGAAGCGGTAAAGGCTTGTCAACATCAAGGGGAGCGACAATTGGTGTCAATGAGCCCGGTACAGTAACCGTCGGTTTATCGGGAGATTGCGTCACCACTGGCCCGACCGTTGGGACCAAATCCGGCCCAAGCTCTGCAAAGAGGAAATCGTTTGCATCAACCTGCGAAGTATCCAGGGTATCGAGATACAGCAGCTTCACGTTTGAATCAGTACCGCTGGCCCCATTAAAGATAACGTCAGTGCCATGAATTTGTGACAGGCCGTTAATCGTGCCACGATTGCTCTTAGAGATGGTTAGTTGGCTGAAATCAGTGATTCCGGTTTGACGCAAATCAATTTTATCAATGCCGTGACGGAACCCACGTAATGCATTCTTGTAGTCCTTAACGCCTAATTGGGCAGCCACCACAAAAACATCTGATACCGCACTGTCATGACTATAGATAGTCCCATTCAAGCTAAATTTCATCTGACCCTGAGCATCGCTAGTGAGCATAACGCCCTTGCCGCCGCCCTTGAGGATCACGGTTCCCAGACCTTCCTGTGGCTGGAGCGTTGAGGTGTCGCTACTTGTGTAAGCCATCGGGGCGATAAAGGTGTCCTGGAACTTGAAGTTCGCCGCACCGATCCCGGCGAGTGTCTGGTTTTTCAGGACAATGTTCTGCTCCTTACCCAGATCGACCTTAACATCCGCCTCCTGCTGTGTCAGCCGCAGATCGGCAAACGTTTTTCCACGAAATCCTACCAGATCGATGATTTCGCCACGAGCGGCCTCAAAGTTGCTAATAACATCGCTGCCTGCCTCACGGCGGTGGACCACAAAAAAGTCCTTGCCCGCACCGCCTGCCAGCATGTTGTTCCCACGCCCGCCATCAAGCAATGCATCGGCATTACCAGCGACCAGCGTATCATTGCCATCACCGGTGACGATGTTCTGAATGTTCGACGGATCCTTTATCGTCAACGCTGTGCCGCCAATGCTAGCAACACCGGTCAGCAAGTTGACCGAGGTATCCCGCGAAACAGCCGCCGCATTGAGGGTATTACGCCCACCCGCCACGCCATTGACCGCATCATCCAGCACCGTGCGGTTGGCCTGCTCGACCACCGATTGGATATATTCGTCGGTGTAAAAGTAAGTGTCATCCGGGGTGCTCTTGCTGCCGTACAAACGTAGCGACCAGGTATTTAATGTGACCGGCAGGCCGGAACTCGCATCGGTCACCTGTAGGGTCCAGTTGCCAACCGAGCGTTCACCAAAATCATGGGTTGACATAAAGCTGTACTTGAACTTCCCCGACTGGCTGCTACCCAGATCGGCCGCACTCGCGCCCGGCATGCCGTCTGGCACCTTACCCTGACGATTGAGCAATATGCTCTGAGTGCCATCAGGAGAGATCAGTTTGAGCGTCAGATCGCCAAGACGGCCTACCTGAGCGTCAAAATCGATCTCGACATGCTCGACATTCAGACCGGCATTCATGGCGATGGAAGACGTCAACGTCTCACCCGCTGCCAAGGTTTTACCTAGAGGCCCGCTGGATGCGCTATAGACGTACTCATTGGCAGCGGTGCTTTGGGTCATCCAAGACTCGGCCAAGCGAACAGCGGCCCGCGCATCGACTTGACCAAAGCCATAATCGTTGCTGGTATGCATGCCGCCGCCATTCCAGCTGTGGCTGTTATTATCGCTCCATTCGGTAGAGGGGTCGTTGATCTTGCGAGCGGATAGAGCAAGGATCTGCTGCACATCCCGATAGCCTAAGTTCGGGTTGGCCTCAAGCATCAGCGCAACAACACCGGAGACTATCGGAGCGGCAAAGCTGGTGCCTTGCATGCTGGTGTAGTCATTGCCGAAGGTTGAGCCACGATCGGTTTTCAGCATATAGCTGGTCGACACGACATTGCTACCGGGTGCCGAAACCAATAGGCTGGCTCCCGGGTTGGAGAACGGTGAAGAGCCAATCTGCAAAGTCGACAAATCGCCCTGTGCGTTGATCGCACCGACTTCCACCGAAAAGCGGTTGTTATTGGTCAGCGACCCTTGGGCATTACCGCCTTCCGCACGATGGTTGCCGCCCGCCGCCACGATGACGGTACCCAATCCGCCACGACCATTAGCTGCCGCGTACTGCGCATTCATGCTCAGCGATGCGGCAGTATCTATAGAGCCGTCCTGAAAGCTGCTGAGCACGAAATCGTTGGTAAATCCCCAGCTATTGTTGGCAACGTCAAAACTGACCATATGCCCCAGTCCCGCAAGATCAGCACCGCTATTGGCCAGATAATAGCCGCCCAATGTAGCATCATGGGCAACCCCGACGCCCCCTGTATTATTTTTCGCCGCGACCATCACACCCGCCACCATTGTCGCGTGGTTCGACACCACGTTCGGCAAGGTGCCATTGGTTTGTTGAGTCTGCAACCAAGCTTTGTCAACATTCGCCGCAAGGTCGGGGTGATTGATATCAAAGATTTCGGGCGCGGTGGCGAACTGGCCGCCCGGCTCGAACTGACCAATGCGTACCCCCTTACCGGTGTAGTCCTTCCAGACCGGCAGAATGTTGGCATCGCTCAGATACCATTGCTGAGCAGCCAATGGATCGAGAGGCACTTCCGGGGTCAGTAATGTGGCAACGGCGCGCATCGGCGCTGTTTCCCCACTACTCAGATCGACTACCGATGCTGACGGATTACCAGCTGCGTCAGTTACACCATATTTAAAGCTAATTACACCGGTGTAATCTGCATCCGGCGTAAACAAAACATCGCCCTGAGCTGTAAGGCTGACCGTACCGCCTATCGCATCCCCAACATTGGCAATGCGCAGACCTCCCTGACTGTTGAGGTGCTGATCGTTAGCCAGCAGACTTTCTGCGGCAATCAGATGAGCCTGAGTACGATCAAAAACCTTGCCGTCCTTGTCGTGAGTGAGGACATCCTCGACAGGCATCGCATTAGGTATTTGTAAATCAACCGCCGAAATATCCGAAAAATTGAGTTTCTGGATATTTTTCAGCGTTACTGTGCCGTCACGCCCAGCAATCTTGTCGGCCACTTCATACCCACTGTCGGTGCGGGTGATTCGATAATCGCCGTGGTTACCGTGCAGGCTGACTATGTTGACCCCGCCGTCCCCATCAATCGTGGCATTGCCGTGACCCACTTCGATAACGTCGTCACCCACACCGCCGAAAATCTTATCGGCACCGCCACCTGCGTGAATGATGCTGCCGCCTTTGGAGGCGTAAATTGTGTCACCCTGAGGACCGGCATAGATAACCGACTTACCAGTGCCACCAACGATGGTGTTGTGCCCACTGCCGCCGACCAGGACATCATTACCCATTCCACCTATCAGAGTCGAATTGCCGGAGCCCCCCTTGATAAAGACACCGTTGGCACCGCCACTTATGATGGTATCATTGCCGCTCCCGCCTTGGGCAATAGTTAAACCTGCCCGATCCATGTCCAGTGCCACACTTTGGTTACCGACAATGATCGCCGTATCGTGCCCTCCATTACCGTGAATATTTTTCGTATCGTCAGAAGCGCTGATAACAAAAACATCATCGCCAGCACCACCTACATAGGTATTGCTCCCTGCACCCCCGACCAGCCAACTGCCGGTTTTTGCCGCAATCAATGTATCATTGCCGCTGCCACCATACAGATTGCTCACCCCCAGTTGCCCCGCATCTAAGGTTTCATCTGTTTCACTCTGGCTGGTGTAAGCCGTGGTTGTAATATCGTTGTGAGTGGAGGTCACGCGTGTGCCAGCTCCCTCAGCACTCAAGGTATTACTGACGGGATCACCGAGAAAATCAACAGCTAGCATTTCACGGGTTTCGCCATTGATGGTGAAAGATCCACTGGCAACAACCCTGTTCCCATCACGTACTTCTGCTTTGTCCGAAGCCCGAACGTTTATCTGGGTAATACCCAATTCCGCCAGTGTCTTGAGTTCGCCCGCACCGACTTTTGCATCGTGGGTGCTGTCAACCCAGACCCGCAACTGGCTCCAGATCGGGTCATTCTGATCAATCACTCCGTCTTTGTTGGCATCTTCACTGGCTAAAGCACCGAAGCCATCCTTGAATTTTTTCTCGCCAGCGGCACCGTTTATCCCAGCCTTGCCACCGTAGTATTCGGAAAACATCTGGCTGGCATTTTTTATCTGGCCGCTACCATCGTCGATCACCAGTATTCCGGTATTACGATCCGCCCAGCCGCTGCGCTTAAGCATGCCACTGTTATCCATGTCGAATAGCACGCCGTCACGGATATCAGTCATGTGCACACCATTGCCGCTCAGATCCAATAACAGCGGGTCAACATAAGTGTTAAACGTTGTCATCGCCGACAAGCCGTTCAACGTCACGGCGTTGCGTAAGCCGAAGTCCAGCTTACTAGTGTCCCCGGGTTGGTAGAAAGGCTTGTAGAACTCCGACAGATAGCTGTTGGGTTTGACATTGGGGTCAAGCTGCATTTCACCGGGACGAATGCCACCGGTGGCAAAACCCGCCATTTGGGTGGAGGCGAAGTCTGTTTTATTGAGCATATCCCCGACGGCAGATATTTTATGTGTTGCAGAATTTTGTATAAACCCGTTAGCAACATCCTGCTGAGCTTTGTTTTCGCCCTGAATATGCTTCTGCGGTTGTGGGGAGGAATTGATATCAATATTAATTAAGCTTTTTGGTGGGCTGGGAAGTGTACCCTCGGTACCTACCGGTTTAAGCCATTTAGGGGTAGACCATGGAACAACTCTTTTTTCATAATGATCACCATTACGCATGAGGTCGTCCCGAATGATTTGAGCTCCATAAGATGTAAGCATAGCTTTCAAAATAATAGGATTAGTATTGGGAACCAGATTTCCTTCAAAAATATTTCCTAGGAAATTCTTGTGATTGTACCCAATAGATTGTAATGAGTAATACACGAAATCTACGCAACTGTTGGAATTCACCCAATAGGTATCAGGATTAAATCCACCTGACTCTGGCTTGTCTGAGAAGTCGCTTAACGCATTGTACTGTTTCTCAGTCAACGCGATGGTGACTTCATAAGTGGTCTCTTGGTAGGCCGCATTATCATGAGGAGTTACGTTTCCTACTCCAACTGGCACACCTTCCTTTGACTCGAAACCGACACTTCTTTCATTTCCGTTGCCGTCATTCATCACATACCACATATGACCGCCGGACGACTTGTGTATGTCTCCCGCTTTGCTCTTTCCCTTATCTTCCTGATAAACATACTTAGCCCCCATCGGAGCAACTTTATAGGTTACAGTGTATTTCTTTTCCATACTTATTATTTCCTCTAGCTGTTATTTCTCTTTGTTTTTTCTACATAGATCAAATCTTCGGATCGTAATAGCCGAATTCAACAAAACTCTCAATATCATTAAAAACAGGCACATCCTCCAGGGTAGTAATTACCGCAGAGTAGCGTCCGGGAGGTAATAAAAATGTTTTAATTTCTCGCACAGCCGTATTTATCCTTCTCTCTTCGTAATTGAAGACACGCCCTCCTTCGGATCCCGCAGCGTTTATTTTCTTGTCAAAAAAAATCTTGCCATCTTTAATGATATGGAGTGAAACAGGGGTTATTACTCCATCTTTATTAACTCTCCCAAACAACTTAAACCGCCTTTCCATTTCATCATGACCATCCCCAGTTTCAAACAGCAGGGCAAACTGATAATTGCCTTCCTTGCTGAGTTCAAAATCAATTTTTACTGATTGACCAGACTTCGATACGTCAATCGGTCTGTATATATCAATGTACTTAGAGCAGGCCATTAATAATATACAGCTTATAAAAACAATAATGTTTCGCCATTTTTTTAACTTCTCATGTATACGTAATACTTTCATTTCCTCACTCCAAATTTTCATATTTCCTTTGTTTATACTGATACCATTTTTAAATCTTCGGATCGTAATGGTTGAATTCAACGAAACTCTCAATACCATTAAAAACAGGTACATCCTCCAAGGTGGTAATTACCGCAGAGTAGCGTCCGGGAGGTAATGAAAATGCTTTAATTTCTCGCACAGCCGTATTTATCCTTCTCTCTTCGTAATTGACGGTACGCGCTCCTTCGGATCGCGCAGCGTTTATTTTCTTGTCAAAAAAAATCTTGCCATCTTTAACGATATGGAGTGAAACGGGGGTTATTACTCCGTCTTTATAAACTCTCCCAAACAATTCAAACCGCCTTTCCATTTCACCATAATCATCCGTAGTAGCAAACAGCAGGACAAACTGATAATTTCCTTCCTTGCTGATTTCAAAATCAATTTTCACTGATTGACCAAACTTCGATACGTCAATCGGTCTGTATATATCAATGTACTTAGAGCATGCCATTAATAAGATGCAGCTCATAAAAATAATAATGTTTCGCCAGTTTTTAAACCTTTCATGCACACGTAATACCTTCACCATGTCACTCCAAACAAAGTAAGACTGCGAAAAACATTAACAGCAACTTATCTCAAACCCAAAAAACGATGAATATGACGAACCGGGTCCACAGAAAAGCCCTCACCAAGCATTCATTCTTTTACCGCTCTCTCAAACTTTCATCCAGATGCTGCTGCAATGGGCTCAGGAAGTAGTCAATCACTCGACGCTGATCGGTTTTTATTTCTGCCGTGATCGACATGCCCGGAGACAGAGCGACTCGCTGACCATTGACCAACAAGTGATCAGATTTCAGACGAATACGGGTGCTATAGATGAGTCCACGCTTTTCGTCTTCGATGGCATCGTTCGACACGCTGAGCACTTCACCATCAACAGTGCCGTACTTGGTGAAATTGAAGGTTTCCACCTTGACGGTGACCAATTGACCTGTGTGTACGAACCCCACATCTTTATTTTCCAGCATAGCTTCCACTTCTATCGGTTGGTTTGCGGGGACGATAACCATCAGTGGTTGAGCCTCTGTCACCACTCCACCAACGGTATGGACTGCGAGTTGTTGAACTGTACCCGCCACAGGTGCTTTGAGGCTGGTCAGGGTTTCCTGATGACGAGCTTTCGCCAATTCCTGGCTCAAAATCGCCTCTTTCTGGTTAGCATCCTGTTGCAGATCAAGCATAGCGCGGCGATTTTGCGCAATAACAGCTTCACGCCGACGTCGCGCCTCCTCTTGGGCGGCAGTGTGCTGCAAGACACTGGCCTGCTGCACACTTAACTGACGTTGCAGATCCAACCGGGTTTGCTCTTTTTCCAGATATTCATGCTGCGACACATACTGTTTCGTCAATAACCGTTGGTAGTCCTCGGTCAATCGCGTGGTAATCGGCAGCGTTTTTCGCAGGCTAGCCACCTGAGCATGAGCAGATTGGATTTCGGCGCTGCGTTGACGGATTTCGGCGTCCACCAACTCCAGGTTGCTACGGTATTCCTGATATTGTCCTTGAAGCCAACTCTGGGCACTGAGCACCTGCTCTGGGTTGGCGTTGGCAATCGTTCCTACCAGCGACGCTGGCGGCTGTTGCTGATTGATCGCATCAAGCATGGCTGTGCTCCGCGCACTGTCGATACGCGCAGCCAGCAACTCGCTCTGGATCCGACCAACATCGGCGTTTGCCGCAGTCGGGTCGAGTTCGATCAATAACTCGCCAACTTTCACCGCCTGACCGTCATTGACATGGATCGCTCTGACTACCGCCGTTTCGCTGGGTTGAATCAGCTTGGTTTTGCCACTGGGAACGACCTTTCCCGGAGCGACCGCCACTACCTCTATTTTGCCAATGCAAGCCCAAAGCAATGCCAATAAAGCGAAGCCCATGATGCTCCAGATGAAAACTCTCGGCGCTGGGTGAACAGGTGTTTCCTGCAATTCCAAAGCCGTCGGTAAAAACTGTAATTCATGAGCGAGCCGCGGCGACACATCCATGCTTTTACGTTGGCACCAGGACTGATGCCACGCGTGGCGATAGCGCTGCAATAAGGAAAGAGTGGCACTCATACGAAGTTATTTTCCTTGAATTGGGGTATGTTTGTCTTGATCACTTCTACCTCTGGTTACGTTATTAGCCGGTGTTATCGTACGTGCCGGGAAATGGAAGACTCTCAGCTCTGCTGCATTCGATACAGTCGTGAATAATGACCATCCTGGCGCACCAGTAACTCAGCGTGGGCACCCTGTTCAACGATCTGCCCGCGATCCATCACGAGGATACGATGCGCGTCGCGTACGGCCGACAACCGATGGGCAATAATGATGACCGTGCGTCCCTTGCAAATGCTTTGCATGTTCTGCTGGACCACCCGTTCAGACTCGTAGTCCAGCGCACTGGTCGCCTCGTCGAAAATCAAAATGCGAGGATTGCCGATCAAGGCCCGGGCAATTGCCACCCGTTGCCGCTGACCGCCCGAAAGTGACGTACCGTGCTCACCCACCATCGTGTCGTAACCCTCAGGCAGTTCAAGAATGAATTCATGGGCTCCAGCCATGCGGGCGGCGTGCATGACCACTTCGAGCGGAGCACCCGGATCGCTCAAGGCGATGTTTTCACGAATGCTGCGGTTGAATAGCATATTGTCCTGCAACACCACACCAATCTGCCGGCGCAGCGAAGACACATCAGCCAATGCCAGATCCATGCCATCGACCATAACCCGCCCGCGCTCCGGAACGTAAAGCCGCTGCAACAAGCGAGTCAGGGTGCTCTTGCCAGAACCGGAGCGGCCAACCACTCCAATGATTTCTCCCGCACCAATGACCAAGTTGATGCCGCGCAGCACCTCAGAGCCATCGGGACGATAACGAAAATGCACCTGTTCAAACTCTACCCTCCCCTTGAGCGGCGGTACTGCACTACGTGTAGCCTGAGACAATTCAGTACGGGAATTGAGGATGTCACCCAGACGCTGTACCGATACTCCGGTTTGCTGGAAACTGGTCCATAGTTGCGCCAAGCGCATAATAGGACCGCTGACACGACCAGCCAGCATATTGAATGCAATCAGTTCCCCCACCGACAGCTGCCCCTCGATCACAAGGCGGGCACCAAGCCAGAGTGTAGCGACAGTCACCAGCTTACCGATAAGTGAAACACTTTCATTGGCGAGAGTAGACAAGGTTTGAGTTTTGAAACCTGCGGCCACATAAGTCGCCATCTGGTTATCCCATTTACGAATGATCTGCGGTTCAACCGCCATTGACTTCAAGGTATCGATGCCATTTACTGTTTCAACAAGAAACGCCTGATTTTCGGCGTTGCGGGTGAAGCTGTCCTGTAATCGCTTACGCAAGAGAGGTGTCACCAACGCCGATACCAGAGCATAGAGTGGCAAAGACAACAGTACAATGAGCGTCAGCCAGCCACTGTAAAAAAGCATTACCACGATGAATACCAAGGAAAAAAAGACATCGATCATCAGCGTAATGGCGTTGCCGGTGAGGAAACTACGAATGTTTTCCAGTTCACGTACACGAGCAACAGAATCACCGACGCGCCTGGCCTGGAAGTAAGCCAGCGGTAAATTGATTAAATGCCGAAACAGACCCGAACCCAACTCCACATCAATACGGCTGGTCGTATGGGAAAACACGTAACTACGAAGACCGCTCAAGGCCGACTCGAACAGCATGATGCCCAGCAACCCCGCTGCGACAACATCCAGCGTGGTGAGGCCATGGTGCACCAGTACTTTGTCCATAACTAGTTGAAAGAACAACGGAGTCACTAAGGCAAACAGCTGCAAGGCAAAAGATCCCAGTAAAACTTCACCCAACAACTTGCGGTATTTGACGATAGCCGGGATAAACCAAGTGAAGTCAAAACGCGAGGATTCGCCGGACACACCGTTACTGGAACGCACCAGCACCAGTTGCCCAGTCCAACGCTGCTCAAGCCCCTCGAAGCTGATAACTTCGGGCCGTGCCGAACGCGGATCCTGAATCAAAGCTTGTTCCTGATCCAGCTTGGCCAAAATAAAAAACGTCCCATCTCGGTCAACGGCAATAGCGGGCAATGGCGTGTGCTCAAGCCTGGCAAGTGTGGTGCGCACAACCTTGGCTTTCAGCCCCGACTTCCGTGCAGCCAGCAGCAGCTCTTGCAGAGTAACCCCTTGATTGGTGGTAGAAAATTCGTGTGAAAGTTGTTCGGTCGATATGGCTATGTTGTGAAACCTGGCCAACATGGTCAGGCAAATCAGGCCGGTATCCAATTCCGGGGAAAAATGGGGCGACTCAATACTCATTTGTTCTTTTTTCCATATTGCGTACGTGCCTACCTTTGTAAACTGAAAACATTAGGCAATGTAGAGAATGACTGCTGCCGCTTGTTGTTAATTTAGTCCTGCCACAAGCGCATTAAGGTCGATGATTTTCCCGTCGTTCTGGAAGGTGTAATGCCCGTTCAGCAGGATATACCACCAAGCTACTGGCGATATTTGGGTGATAAAGGCAAGAGCCTTAAGTGTTGCCTTCCGCATTAAACTTTTTCCGCAGCCGAGATAAGATGGCCGAATTGCAAGCGATACACGTTCTGTTCTAACTGCGGGTCACGCAGATAGCACAGGATATAGATGCTGCGCACCCATCGGTAATATAAGAAAGCAGGCCAAGAAGGTTGAGCCATTTATACTTTGTTCCAGCTAGCAAACCGTAATATAAATTGTAATCATCGACAAAAAATGGTGTGCGCACGAAATTTATTCCCGTATACATACAAAGAAACCGGACTATCGCCGGTTTCTTCACCCCAACGGTCACCGAACCTAACCGATGCGTAAGTTATTGAATTATATATATATAATACTGAATTTAGCAAAGCCGTCAATTTAAAAAACTATATAATCGAAAAATAGTTTAAAATAATTTAAGTAACAATTGAAGCTATTTCGCCTGTAAGGGGCGAAAGCGTGTTCCAGGGAACGCTCAAAGTTGAGACGCCCCGAAGCGGACTATTACTTATTCTTAGTTAATGGAATGGAAAATAATGTGACCGATAGCAAAATAGAGAGCATCAATACCCCCTTCTATGGTTATTTTTGCGGACGTGACATATTTTTTAAGTTTATTTGCGCCTTCGGGGAAATGCAGTTAGCCGACAGAATAGCGTAGTTTTTCATCCCATTGGACGTCGAACCTCATAACTTAGGAGTCAATTTTTTCATGCTCCTTGGTTCTATTCCTGTCATCATCGGTTCTACTTTGTTCAGGAAATGGATTGGACTCAATAGATAATTCTTATTGAAAAGAATTAAAAAATGCCTGCGGATAACAATACAGGTATTTAGAAATACCCATTTGACGCTGGCGATAAAAGCAGAGATTGCCAATATAAAATTTTTATTGACAATGATTACACGGCTACGGAAGAATGATGTAAGCTGTTGTACCAAGTTATTTTTCCAAAATGTCTATGGATTGACTATTATTCCATTCTCATTAAAGTCAGAAATAGCGATGTTGCACTTATCATGTGAATCCACCAACCAATATTGAAAAATACGACTATAGTTATACCAATGCATGTCGAAAATGGTTTCTATCAGACAATAGATTCAAAGACAACATTTGAAGAAATAGTTAACTCTTTAAATTGATTAAGGTCTATATATTTGTTTTTTATAGAAAAAATATATCGATAAAAAATATCAACAATTATCAAAAATGAGATTTTTATGTCAAATAACATCTTACAAGCACTCACTTTACTGAAATCGAAGAAGTGGGTCGATTTGACCCATAGCTTTGATAAAGACTCTCCCCACTTTTTCATGTTTGAACCAGCCGAGTTTAAGACACTGTTTGATTATAAGGATGGCTTTCTTGTTCAACAATTTTCTTTCCCCGGTCAATATGGGACTCACATTGATGCTCCCTGTCATTTTGTTCCTAATGCCCGTTATCTTGATGAGCTGGAATTAAAAGAATTGGTTCTACCTTTAATCGTACTTAATCAGTCAGAAAGAGCAAAACAGGATCCTAATTTCTCACTGTCTAAAGAAGATATTCTTAAATTTGAAGAAGAGTATGGAATTATCGAGGCGGGAACTTTCGTTGCACTCAGAACTGACTGGAGTAAACGCTGGCCATCTCAGGAAGCTATGGATAATAAAGATGATCGTGGCAATAACCAAATACCTGGGTGGGGAATGGATGCACTCAAATTTTTATTTGAGGAACGCCATGTTAAAGCCATTGGACATGAAACATTTGATACCGACGCCGCTAAAGATTTCAGAAAGAATAATGCGTTGTTGGGTGAAGACTATGTATTAAAGCAAGATACTTATCAGATAGAACTTTTGGCTAATTTGGACCAGGTCCCTGTCCGGGGTGCAGTCATTTTCAACATTGTCGCCAAACCTAAAAAAGCATCTGGTTTTCCCGTTCGTTCGTTTGCCATACTTCCGTGACTGTTCCCCGGAGCCGTATCTCCTGAAAAAGGGAAATACGGCGATACAACTAACCTCAGCTCTACTGATAAGAACGGAGACTTCAAAAGCACGTAAATTCAGACTCGGTCTTAGCACTTGGAATGTAAATGTGCGGCTTCTATGCGTTTCGTGCATTGACTCAAGCATTTTTATACCAATAACGTATCAACAGTAAATTTGCCGGACATTTGTTCAAGCTCACTCTGGCTCAACCCGGTGGTTTTCATCACCGTTTCACGATCGATTCCGCTGTTCAGCAATGCATGAGCAATTTTTAACGTTGCCTCTTGGTGCCCTTCCTTGCGGCCCTCTTGGTGCCCTTCCTTGCGTCCCTCTTGACGCCCTTCCTTGCGTCCCTCTTGACGCCCTTCCTGACGTCCCTCCCGACGCCCTTCCTGACGTGCTTTATGTTCCAATCTTTGTGCTATTGTCATCAGTACCTCCTCATACCTCGGGGACTGTTCTGCCAGTCGCCGTAAAATCTTCTTTTACACGAATCGTTGAATGCTGATTTAATAACTCTCAGTACCAGTTAATGGCGTATTTGCTCCAGTTCGTTCTGGCTCAACCCGGTGGTTTTCATCACCGTGTCACGATCGATTCCGCTATTCAGCAATGCATGAGCAATTTTTAACGTTGCCTCTTGGTGCCCTTCCTGGCGTCCCTCTTGACGTCCTTCCTGACGCCCTTCCTGACGCCCTTCCTGACGTGCTTTATGTTCCAATCTTTGTGCTATTGTCATCAGTACCTCCTCATACCTCGGGGACTGTTCTGCCAGTCGCCGGATAAAACCCTCGGGATCAGCGGTATC
>NZ_PUJU01000001.1 GCF_011189505.1 Photorhabdus tasmaniensis | reverse complement strand
GTTTTTTATAAGAGAAACCCTGACGGTGTAGCCATTTATTCATGCCTGGAATGCTAAAGGTAATATTCCAGAGCTGAGCAACATAGGCCACGATTTCATGGGTGTGATGGAAAAGATGTTGAGATAAGTGGTTGATTAAAAGGTCAGTTTGCTCTCGAGAAAGTAAACTATCAGACCCCCCATTATCAGATTTAAGTTTCCCCTGATTGAGGTAATCACGGATATGGCGGTCAACGGTGGTCTGATGGAGTCGCAATGCCTGGGCTATCATGACAGAACTCCAGCCTTCAGAAGCCAGAAGGATAGCTTTTATTCTGTCTCGTACTTGACCATCACGAGTGGTGTCGTGAAGACGTTCAAGTTTGATTTTTTGTTCTGATGTAATAAATATTTTCATAGCGAGGATAATGATCTCCATTTCGGATAAAATCAAGCATCTTCAATGATTACGGGTATATATCTAATAATAAGTTAACGCTGGTAGATAAAGGCGCAACGCCTTCAACGGTAACATTTTATTCATTAGAGTTCAGCAATCATTAGTTTGATATTTGAATAATGGGATAGTAAATATATAATCCGCACTGTAAAATGTGAGATTTATTATTAATCTGAACGCTGGCTTTAGCCAGCGTTAATAAAATGTATTTCAGTAAACTTGTAAGATTATTCTGGATAGAAATCCTGGGATAAAATCTGCTCCATATGCCAGATACAGGACTCAGGAAAAACATCCAGCCTAGTTTCATCAGCAGCGCTTGCAACTGCATCAGACCATGCATCATAGATTTGTTCTGTGTCAAAGAATCATGATGCCGTCAAAATAGGGTATCATCACCAAAAGGTGGAGATTGGTTACTTTCACTATTCATGGTGAATTAATTTATTGTTGTTTTAAATTCAGCCCTTTTTCTGTCAAGCGATAACGTTGTAATGGACTATTGGGTTTTTCTGGGCGACTCATTTCAATCAATTTGGCTTCTAGCGCAGGTTGCAGATAGCGTAGACGGAATGAGCTACGATCTTTTAATTCAAGCGTTAATTGAAGTTGTTCACGGTTCATTTCCCCTTCCAACGCCATAATTAATTGTCTAACTTGATGGGTAACTTGATGGGTAACTTGATGGGTAACTTGATGGGTAGATGTTAGAATTGCGTCGCGTATCATGCTCAACATAAATTCAATAAAGGGTGCACAATCAGTTTGTTGGGTGCTGAGATTAATTGCTTGATAGTAACTAGCCTGATACTTATAAACCAGACTTTCAACTGGGATGAATTCAAATAATGAGTTCCAGTGGTTCAAGATTAATGTCTGCCACAATCTGCCCATCCTGCCGTTACCATCAGCAAACGGGTGAATAAATTCAAATTCATAATGGAAGATGCAACTGGCAATAAGTGGATGAATATCCGTAGAGTTCAGCCAGTAAAAAAGATCGGCCATCAGTTTTGGAACCCGGTTTGCCTGTGGAGCCATATGAATGACTTTTTCTCCATCCATGACACCAACGCCACTGTGCCGATAATTACCTGCATTATCTATTAATCCTTTCATCAGAACAGAGTGGGCTTCCAGTAAGTTTTGCTCTGATGTGCAATGCCAGTGGTTGAGCTTTTCATAAGCCTGGATAGCATTACGCGCTTCTTGTATTTCACTGATAGGTGCAATGATTCGCTTTCCTTCAATAATTGCTGTGATTTGGCTTGCGTCAAGTAAGTTACCTTCAATTGCCAGTGAACCGTGAATTGTTCGTATCCGATTGATACGCCTCAATCGCAGGGCTTTTATTTGCTCCTGTTCTGTACTTAACCGCCCGATATTCTCACTGATTTCAGCGACTAATTGGATCATGTTAACTGTGATTGAGAAAGGTGGTTGATAATCTTTTTTAGCGGAATTCATTGAACACCTTAATTGGATTTATAGGATTACGGTAAATAGCTTTAATTCTGTTATTGGGTTTTGAAAGACGTCGGTATTATCGCCAGTAAGGTGAGATTGAGCAACAGATTGGCGATTCATTGAATCGTTCAATGAGTAATCCTGCTTATATCAGCGCATTGAGTACTTCATTGATTCCCCAGTAAAATTCATAAGTACAGTGAGGATTTTGGCAATCTTTAACACCTTCTTCTATCATTTCACGTGGACAGAGGGTTTCGACGGATTCAGCGACATAATCGTGAACGCCGCCCTCATCAATGATTGCGCCTTCCCTGAAAGGGATAAGTGTGGTTAAACAGATAAATCAGTATCAAGTAATTGGCAAATTATATGGGAATCTGGGTTATTATTAGTTAGTGAATCCAATTATTTATATTTGTAAATATTGGCACTATGCTTACTGGAAAACGCGCTATTTTTTCATTTGAGCTCCTGTTGTTGTTGATGAAGATATTAAAGTTAGAAATGCCGCTCTGAAAGAAAATCCAAAGCGGCAGATAACTTAAGGGCTGCTGTTATTTTTCCGCTTCGCCACCCAATGCTTCAATCGTGTTTTTAATCAGCGCACTTAATTCACCAGCCATTAAAATAAAGTCAGCATCAAACCGTTGGGCAAAATCTTCTCGATCGATATCATCATTTTGTTCACGCAGGGTATCACTGAATTTTATGCGTTTGAAAGCACCATCATCTGACAACATAAACTGAATACGCTCTTCCCAGTCGAGAGCCAATTTAGTAACACATTTTCCGGCTTCAATATGGGTGGCGATTTCATCAGAAACCAGATCCTGTTTTTTACAGCGAATTACCCCACCTTCTTCCAGAATTGCTTTCAGTTCGGCTTCATCCATTAAAGCAAAGCCCGCCGGTAGATCACCGGAACGTACCCATTTTGTCAGAGTTAATTCTATTGGATCTTTAAATGTCAGAGGAACAACAGGTAAAGAACCGAGGCTTTTTCTCAACAATGCCAAATTATCTTCGGCCCGTTTAGCACTGGCGGCGTCAACAATGATTAGATTATTGGCTATATCGATCCAGATATAAGTTTGGCTGAAACGGCTAAATGCTCGTGGCAGCAGGGTATGCAATATCTCATCTTTCAGAGAGTCTTTCTCTGTTTTTTTAAGTTTGCGATGCTGTTCTCCTTCCAGTTTTTCAATCTTTGCTTGTAGTGCTTGCTTGATAACCGGTGAAGGCAACATCTTCTCTTCTTTACGGGCGCAAATCAGGATGTGATTATTTGCAACATGAGTGAAAGCGTCGCTGTGCGAACCCATTGGCGATATCCAGCCTGTTTTCGCCATATCCTGACTGCCACATGGGGTAAACGCTAACGGACTTAATTGTTTTTCCAGTTCATCCGCAGAAAGTGAAATTTCCCGGTTTAAACGGTAAATCATTAAATTTTTGAACCACAACATTGAAGTTACCCCATATTTTTGCTCAGTTAATCGGTGAGCATCTCAAACATAAGTCCGCATGATAACGAATCACAGAGATAAGCCCTAGTCTCTTGTGTCAATTTATTTAGCTGTCATAGGTAGCCCCTGTTTAAAGAGCATATTCAGAAACTCGTCGGCATCCATTGGGGGATATTTCAACGATTGACGCTGTCTTCTGACCGCTTTCAGAGCAAACGCAGGATTTATGATCATAAGTAAGATATTTAAAAAGAAACTGAAAGATAATTATGGGAAAAACTTGGACTAAGTGGGAAGTTATGGAGATTAAATTGTAAATCCTTTTCAGTATTTGAAAGGCAGACCAAACAAGAATCATGTGTAGTCTGCCATCTGATTTTACTAAGCTCAATTAGTTTGACCTACCTATTCAGACTCGTTATCGAATAACTTACCTTGCAGGCGATCCAGTTCCTCCTTTCGAATACGTTTCACTACGCTGTAAATCCATTGAATAGAAACACCAAACTTACGAGCCAGGTCATGATGATTTTTACCGTTAAATTCGTTGAAAATCTCACGATCACGGAGGCTGACTTTCCAAACCATGCCCATAGGAAAATAGACATTCTGACCTCCCCAAACCTGCATCATATGGTTCGCAACAGCTTCACCAATTTGTTCGGCTAACGCAGGCTCAACATGGATTATTTCACTGACCGTGCAGGCTGTATGCTGTGCCAGTTCGACCAGCAGCTCAGGACCTTTGCTACGAAAGTTATTCACATCATTCATACTTTTTCCTCGTGAACGTAGTTCTGCCACTTTTTCAGTTTTTCAGTTTTTCAATAATGCTGCTGGCTTGGTCTGAATCCAACCATTGTAAACCATCAATATCCGTTTCACGCTTAACCCAGTGAGCTAAGGCTCGTTCAGAACTATTATGAACAATACCTATAGATGCCATTTCCAACCACAATGCACGTATCTTCTTTGATTGGGGGTGACTATCTAATGAACGCGATGTTTTGGATTTCCTAGAAGATTTAATCTTAAAACCGAGCTTTTTCATAGCTTCCAAAACGCGAGTTAACTGCGGGATATCCATCTCCCGCATAGAGGTTTTTCCAGTTTCTGAAAGTAGCATCTGGTGATACGTATCCTCATCTAGTTTTAGATTACTACGTGCAATATGAATAAGCTGAATAAGTTTCTGCTTTGCCATCTTATTCATCCTCTGCTATGTATTCTCTAATTGAATAAACCAAAATAGCCAGCATTAATTTGATACCACTGAACCTTACTTTTCGATATAAGGCCGTTTTATCCATGAGTGGTCTCCAATGGCTGTAAATCCCATGTTGCCACAGATACACCGTATTGCTGACTACAATGTGGACAAACCAAGATTAAATCGACAACCCACTCACCAAATTCAGGAGTCTGGATAACCTTGGCTTGTTTTAGATTCATTTTTTCAACAGGTTGTTTGCAGTGATTACATGTTATTTTCATAAATATGTTCCTTACTTAATTTTCTGTTCAAATTGGATAATTGAAAAATCTTCTTTCCCTGAATTAATTGATATTTCATTAATATTTTCTTCAATAGCTTGATTTGTATAATTGTAGGGTGTAGGAAACGGCTTGAGCTTTAAACAGAATTTTTCTTTCTACCATATTTAATTACCTGTTACTTAATGAATGTGTTTATTAATGCCAATATATTTTCTTCTTTTCCTCAAAAAAGAAACTTTCTTTCAAGTGGATCGACAATGAAATGACGAGCTTAATATTTTCAAGACTTCCATTTCTTTAGTTATGGTATGTTCCGTCCTTGTTGTAACCAACTTGAAATTAATAAAATCAGAAATTAGTCGAATCCGCCTTGAATATTTAACTTGTGATAAGTCAGTTTTAATATGAATATTGTCAATATTAATTGTTAAATAGAACTCTTTCTTATAATGATATCTTTAGCTAACACTGCGAATAATATTGGCATCAACCATAGGTATCTCATTAATTGCAGCCATGTTCATCGCTGCAATAATCAAGTTTCCGATAGCTAGTGGATATAATAAACTAACAGTTTCTTTACCGCTATGCCGACTAAGACATAAACGGTCACGGATAGCACCAATAGCGCTATTATCTAAAATCTTGTTAGTCTTCATGCCTACGCGGCCAAATTTAAAATCCAGAAATATTTCCAGATAATCATTAAGAGGAAACAAATTAACAACTTCACAACGTTGCACTACTTCACGAACCTCTTGATTACGTTCAGATAGCTTCAATTCCAGCTCAGACTGACCAATCAAAATGATCGATAACAGTTTTTTAAATCCATCTTCCAGCTCAAAGAATCGTTTAAGGTGTTTTAATGTCGGTAAAGGCAACGAGTGTGCTTCTTCTATTATTAACACATGTTGATAACCAGCCCGAGAACTGTCTTTCAATATCTTGTGCAACCGGCGGAAGCGTGCTTCAGGCGATCGTTTCAGGTTTTCCAACGGTGCCAAGGTATTCACAATAGCTTCAGCAATGTTTGATGCTTTCAAGGTTTTACCTTTTACATCATTGTCTTCCATTGCTAATACATAGGGTTCAATAACAATAACAGGGGTATTTTCCCTGTTAATACGGTCAATAAGATCACGACGCAGCGTCGTTTTACCTGAACCCGATTCCCCTGATATTGCCAGAAAACCACCATAGCGGGCTGTTTGATACATGGCTTCCCGTACATAACGGCTATCTGGAGTCATAAAAACATCTTCAGCACTTTGAATTGCACTATCTTCAAATGGATCACGAAATAAACCAAAATGCTTTTTCGTAGCTGGAAATAACACTTGTTTTTTTAGTAACATGTTTTCCTCCTCAAAAATGAGGGTTGTATTTTTATTATCGGTATAGTTATCTAATTTGTCGGTTGCTTGTACTACCTCAAAACTTTTTGCAGTATCGATACCTCTTTTTGCCAAGAAATCAGTAATACGCTGACGAATTACATCCACGTTCTGCCGTGGCCATATATTGTGATTAACAATTTGAGCCAACGCCGCCGCTGAAATTCCTGCGGCACTTGCTGCTGCATTTTGCGTTAACTGATTTGTCTGTAACTGTTGTTTAAACACCAGCATAATAATCCCCCGTTAAGCGACTACCTTTATTTCTGCATATGCCATTGATAATAAGAGATAGCAACATCATTCCCTGGAAAAATATCCTATATACTTCTTACGTTATAATGGATTTCACGAAAACAGACTATGTCACTTTTATAAATAAATCTTAGTTGTAATTTTAATCACCAGTAAAGGTAGTGGATCATGAACTTTAATTGCCATTTTTCTTTTCCTTAATATACGCTATGAAGAACTAATTACTGTTGATAATGTTGTGTACAACAGTTGTTGATTGCCCCATGAATTCATCAACCAACTTATCAATTTGATCTGTTGGAACACCATTAGGAAAGCGTTTAACTATTTGCTGATAAAATTCACCACACCATGTCTTGCCATGTGATTGGAACCGTCCACGTAAAATTTTGACAACATCAACAGGGTTCATAAGCTGTTCAATACGTGGACCATGTACCGTAGAAGCTTGTCCACGTTTTGGCATATACGTTGGTGCATCATTACGTTCAATATCCAAATATGGATCAAACCGACCATTGAGGGGCAGTGTTTTCAATTTACGTGCTATTTCAGTTTCAGCCGTGTTGTTTGTTCCCATGATTTTCTGTTCAATTTCGGCTAAATTACGTTGTGCAATTGTTTGAGGAATGGCCTGGAATTCACTACCAATTACAGGTGCACCGATGGCAAAGCCGTACTCATCTTTAGTGACTTCATTAACAAGATGGAAAGCATCAAAGCCATCTTCACCAGTAATGACTACTTGTGCCTCTTTGTCACGCCACGGATTGCGGGTGATCATGATTGAATCACCAACACTCACGCTAGGAACAGTACTGACGTCATACTCACGTCCCCTGAAAGATACTCGCAAGGTTGCCTGTACTTTACGGCTTTCTGGTGCGCCAATTGCCAATTCACGACAAACGTTAATGGCAGGTGCTTTTACTAACTGTTCTGCTGTGATTTTTAGCCAGCAATCTGTACGGGTTTGTCCATGTCGGCTATGTATTGCACTGCGGTTAAACTTCATACGCCATAGCCGTGCCAGACGGTTAAGTTCATCAATATCATCAATCTGTCGAAAACGTAAACCGGATTCGAAATTGCGTTCGATGATGTCACGCGCTTTTTCAACAGAGCCTGTAGCGCGGGCGTTACGGGCCTTGTGTTGTATCATTTGAATGCCTAGAGCTTTGCACAAGTTACGTAGTGTAGGTGCTGTCAAAGCTGAACCTGGGTCAGTAAATAAAATTTGGGGTACACCGTGTAATACATCTGCGTCACCACGATCTTGCATTGCGTTAATCAATATAGAAGTAAAATTCTGACTGGTTTCACCGCCAAATAAGTATTCAACATATATCCACCCACTTGTGTGATCTGTTAATTCAAACGACCAGACACGATCGTTAATGATACGATCCAGATTTTTCGGCTTATTTTTATTAAATTCAGCCACAGGCATCATGCGTAACCCACTGTCAATTCTATTGTTTTTATTAGGATTTTTTAGGTAATACAGTACACAAATTGAGGCGTCTAATTCCCAGACATGATTGGGATGCAGGCTAGCCAATTGTAGGCTAGGCGCAGGCACTTTCAACTGTTCAGGATGAAGTTTGTACTGGCGCAATGCACGACTAATAGCGTCAATGGATAATGGAGAAAATTCGCCCGTTTTGGTATCAATATGACCTGCATTAATCAGGCCGTTTGAGCGCAGATCATTGACAGCCTGTTCGAGGCTATATAACCGTTTCCCTGTATTACGAGTGGCTTCCATCAAAACCCCTGAGATCAAAGTTGCTTCTTCACGTGTCAACGCGCTATTACCTGCATCAGAACGTTTCTTGCGAGGCTTTTTACCAGAAACTTCACCAAGTTTTTTAATCAATGTTGAACGTGACATACACAGCTCTTCACAAGCCGCCCGATATATTGCCTCTTTGCTGCCATGTCCGGCTTTATGTGCTGCCTGTGCAATAGCAACTAATCGTTCGGTCATTGTGGTATTCATGTTATTACCCTTATTTTTTCAGTCTCTTCTCAAGCATTTTTTCAATTCAAATTTATTCATGTTCCTCTTTCTTATCCATCCATTCTGGTCGTTTGAATTCTTCTTCTGCCTCCGCACCTTCTCTAGCCCAATCAGGTATAGTGTTACGTTCTCTATATTCAGGCAGATTAAAGTGGTTACGCAGGTTATGAATTTTGACTTCAAGATCGTCAAGTACACCCGCCATAAACCCAATATGGCTAATATCGGTGCGAGTGGTATGGTCATTAAGCGTTTCAAACCCATTGAAAAGATTGGTGATAGCGGCATCAACAGCAAAAGACAATGAATTAACCTCTTGTATCAAAGCTGCACCTTCTTCTTCAGGTTTTTCATGATTAATTCGGCGCTGAAGTTTGTGCTGGATTTCAGATTTTTCTTCAATCAGACTACTGACCAGTTCCTTTTTTTCCTGCACCGTCTGGCGTGAAGTTTCCAGATCAGCGCGTGTATCACGCAGGGTCTTACGTAGTTCGCGGACAGACATGCGATCAATATCATCTAATGTCAAACCTGCTACAGTGCCACCTTCAGCCAACTCTGACAGTTCATCGTCGTCTTCAAGCATCAATTCATACAGTTTGGAACGTCCCAAAAGCGAAAACGTTTTCGCTTTTGTCTCTAATCCAGGTGAAAGAAATTTGAGCGCAGCTTGTGCCATTTTTTGAGCAATGCGGGGTTCCAGACCGAGTTGAGCCTTAACAATGTCAACAAACTCGCCATGAGGTTCATTCTCTTTAAGAATAATGAGACGCTTCCCAGCTTCCAGCATCGCTTCAGCACTCTGAGCCATATAGAAACGGGTTTCGTGAACGATACGTTCACGTTCATACGGCAAACCATCACCAAACTGTTCCATGATTTGCAGACGGTGTGTTGTCATAGCGTTAAGATTGGCCTGCAGATCGTCGGCAAGTTGAACATCTTCGGCCAGTTTTACTGATGTTGTATTTTTTGAGCGTGCCATTGTATAAATCCCCTGTTAATTAATTTCTGCTACCAGCTAGAACGCGCTGATTCATTTCTGTAATTCTGGCTTGAGTGTTAGCCATTTCATTAGAGAACGATTGTGCTATTTGCAGTAATTGCATACCTGGTGCATATCTGCCGCTACTCAGTTTTTGCGCCAGCCCTTCTTCTATTAATGTATTTAGTGCACGATTAATATTTGCGGGAGATTCCCCCAGTAATTCCGCTAATTCACCATTACTCAGCCCAGACAAGGAATGACCACGTAGCGCCTTAAGAACCCGTAATATGCGCGTACCAGAACTGGAAACGTTAATTTTGCGCATGTCACATTCTCCCTTTTCAATATGTGATAATCTGTTACATAAAGTGATAAAATAGTTAGGCTAAATTTAAATGCCTAAACTTGGCGTTTTCAGACCTAGCTTTACAGCTATTTCATGGGCCTTTCCGTAGTTAGCTTTGGATTGTCCATTAAGAACTCGGTATACAGCTTCACGGGAATACCCGTTCTCCTGTGCCCATTGGGTAATAGTGATGCCGTGTTGATGAAAGCGGCTTTTAATTTTCTCGGGTGTCATGTTATGGCCTCCGGTAATGCAATGATGTTTGTACAATACATGACATTATTGTCCCATTAATGGGACTTTTAAAGGGTTTTGGTGACAAAAATGTCTCTTGGCGAGAGATTAAAAAAAGAGCGTGAGCGATTGGGGTTTAGTCAGTCTGATTTCGCGGAGATGGTTGGCGCATCAAGAAAATCACAGATAAGGTGGGAAAAAGACGAATCTGCACCAGGAGCTGATGCTATAAGTCTTTGGGCAAAAGCGGGTCTTGATGTGTTGTACTTAATAACAGGACAAGTTCAACAGTCAGCCTCTATCGCTTACAAAAACAGTGAGATAGATGCAGAATTACTGGGAAAAATTGTTCATAAACTAGATTCGATGGCACAACAGGCTAATCGCCGCTGGACGCCCGATGAACTCGTCCTGCAATCATCAAAAATATATAACTTTTTAATTAAAGAGTCGGTTGTCGATGACAGTAGAATTGACAGAGTATTAAAGCTGGTTGTTAATCATTAAAAAAATTAAAGGATTTGCATGAACAGAAGAGATGAAGAATTACAAACATTAGCAGAACAAGTTTTTGATAGCCTTAAACAACTTCCCCAAGATGGGCAGGAACGACAAATAACCATCAGCGTTGGTGGCAACAATCATGGTTCTATTCATGTAGGTTCAGTTGTCAATATTAACCCCACGCCATCTCGCCCGCGTGAGCTTCATGAAAGGGATAGTCGGGAATTACTTGCTATAAAACGAGAATTACGTATAAAAAATAAAGATGCTAAATGGTGTTATTACATCAATACACCTTGCCTGCTATTACTTAGCCTCGTGCTTATAGCATTCACGTTTGCCCTATGGAACGCTTATATGATGTTTTTCGGTGGAAGACTTACTAATGTATTGGTACTTAATGATAAAACATTGATAATCTTTATTTCTTGGGTCGTGTTGATAACGCTTTGTGGAAAAAAAATGGACAAATACAGGAAGATAGAAAATAGGATAATAGATGAAAATCAGGATGTTATTGATACCATAGATGTCATCTTACAACGTAGAAATTCTTAAAAATATAGTTATTTTCTATTTCATATAAGGGTATGAGCTGTGCGTAACTTATTAATTCCCACAATATTTCTTTTGGTGGGGTGTGGTGATGAGACAGAAAATAGCGTTCAGATTGAGTCTGAAAAAGCCCCAGTTCCCGTGTTCTCAATGGCAACAGATGATCCCGCTATCAATCAATTATTGCCAACTATTAGGAAAATGTGCCCAGGATTGGATAAATATGCTGATCAATTTACTGACATCACAGTTTACGAAAACAGCTATCCTTTACGCACAACTATCAAATTTCATATTAATGAAAATTCCAAACTTCCCAATGATTATATGGCTAATAGAAATAATTGTTTTCTTGATATAGAGGATAACGGAACAGTTTTATCTATATCTAAATTAGCTTGCCAATCTGTTTGTTTAGATCAACAGAATGTACCTGGCGGAACGTTGAAATTGAAACTTTAGAAACAAATAGGATATTTATGTCTACTACAAACATAGAAAAGTTTAATGAAATTGTAGGTATTATATTTGGGAAACTATATGAGTCATTTCCTTTAAAGATAGATCTTTTATCTATAGAGGTAATCGGTGAACCCCTTCAATATTCTGATGGAACATACTCTGACGAACTTTGCACTACAGTAGAAGATCATAGATTCTTTCTGGATACAGTAGATTGGCTCATGACAAATGGTTACTTGGCAGGGACTATGAGCTCTGAAGGTTGTCATAGAGCTGTATTAACCGCTGAGGGTTTAGAAGTTCTCAAAGCAATCCCTGATAGCTTAGAAACCCCATTAGGTGATCGCATTAAGGAAACACTGAAGGCTGAAAGTAAAGAAGCATTAAGGTCTTTAGTGAGCCAAACTCTCGGAATAGGTTTACAGTTTGTATCCCGTTCTATTGGCTTAGGTTAAAGGTAAAAATGGCAAAGCAAATATATTGCCTTGCCATTCTCGGTTATTAGAAATTACAAATAATTAGCTCTTTACTCTGCTTAACTTTTCCCGTGACTTTCAAGTTGTACCCGATATTGACTACTTGCATTGTTAACCCTTTGAACGCCTTGCGCATTTCTGGAATATCGTTCACTGAAATTACCATTTTTCCTCGGATGGTATGCGCTAGTTCTGCTAATAGATCATAATTCTCAAGCCCGAAATCTATGCCATATCCCTCTGTACCCCAATATGGCGGATCACAATAAAACAGCGTATGTGGCCTGTCGTACCGTTGGACACATTGTGCCCAATTCATATTTTCAATGATCGTTCTTGCCAGTCGCAGGTGGGCCATTGATAGCTCTTCTTCTATTCTGAGCAAATTAAATCGCGGTGGGCTGGTGGTGGAAGTACCGAAAGTATGTTCAGCTACCTTACCGCCAAATGCCTGCTTTTGGAGATAGTAGAAACGCGCCGCTCTCTGAATATCGGTTAGCGTTTCTTCGGGGGTAATCTGCAACCATTTATAAATTTGGCGGCTGACCAATGCCCATTTAAATTGCCGGACAAACTCTTCCAAATGATGTTTTATCACGCGATAAAGATTCACCAACTCACCATTAATATCATTAATCACTTCACATTTGCTCGGTACTTTTAGGAAATACAGCGCAGCAGCACCACAGAACGGTTCTACATAACAGGTATGCTCAGGAAATAACGGTAAAATATGTTTTGCTAATCGGCGTTTACCACCAATCCACGGAACGATGGGTAAAGATTGTTCTTTCATTATCCGTAAGCCTTTTCCATTAGCTGAAAATGAGTTAGGCTTCTCCGGTCATCAATAATCAATAACGGAAAGAGCCTCGGTTGACTCACAGTACATGCCTGTGAGTTGATAGCCTACCCAGTATTCGAGCGTTAGGCAGGTCTCTCTTATCCTGTCTTTTACTTTTCTGGTGCGCTCTTAACGCCCTTTAAAATCCTTTTCCCGATAAATTGGCAAAACTGTTTCCATCAACGACTACGGAGACAGTTCAATGAGAACTTTCAAATCGCTTGTATCACTCGTCAAAAAATTACGCCTCGGTGGCTGGTTGTTAACAGCTGTTCTACTGCTGCTCACTATCGGCTTAGTTTCCCCCCAACAAGTTCCTATCGTGATCTACAAATTGTCGCTTATTGCTCTGTCTGTTGTCTTGGGGTACTGGCTTGACCGCAGTTTATTCCCGAAAGCAAGGCCCGGTCAGTATCTGAAACATGATGAAATACTCATGAAAGAAGGAAAATATCCCGTTCAAGCTGGCTACCATATGGTGTTTGCTGCCGTTCTGATACGCCGTGCACTGATTGTTGCCGCCACCTGTCTGAGCGTGGCTACAGGGTTGTGATTATGAATTGGCGGCAGATTATCGGAAGTGTGTTGCTGTGGTATGGCGGTATGGTCAGCACAGTATGGGCTGACGAACCACCACACCGTTCGCAGCAATACCGCAATGATTTGATTCGGGCATCCCGTGTGGTATGGGGATTGAATGCCCCTGTGGCAGATTTTGCTGCCCAGTTGCATCAAGAGAGTGGTTGGAAATCACGGGCAGTTTCTCTTGTCGGTGCTCAAGGTATGGCTCAATTCATGCCTACAACCGCAGACTGGATCAGTCAACGTATCCCTGAATTATCTAATAAAGAACCATTTAATCCGGCTTGGTCTATACGGGCGATGGTTCACTATGACTATTGGTTATGGCAACGCATTAAAGCTGCCGATAAGTGCCAAAGAATGGCGATGGTACTGTCTTCCTATAATGGGGGCTTAGGCTGGTTACTACGGGATAAGAAGAAAACCGAGGCAGTTGGTCTCAATCCGTGGGTCTGGTTCGGTCATGTTGAATCTCAGAATGCTGGCCGTAGAGCGTCAGCATGGAAAGAAAATCGACATTATTCCAAACGCATATTACTGGAACTCGCGCTTCGTTATTTGGCTTGGGGAGGTACCAGCTGTGCCAATTAAATTGTGGACTAAACCTGGTGTATTGATTTTGTCGCTAATCTGCATGTTCGCTTTAGCTCACTGGAGAGGTCATACCACGGGCTTTCAGAAAGCAACGGAGACAGGAAACACCGCATTAGCACAGCAGAAAGCCGAATTTCTTCTGCTGGAAAAGCAACGGGCAGAGCGTGAGCTGGCAGCACTCAATGCCTCGCAGCTACGTTACCAAATGCAGGTCCACTCAGCGCATCAGACAGAAGCCCATTATCTCAATGATATTGAACAACTCCGCACTCAGAACCAACAACTGAAGAGGAAAATTGACCATGTTACCCAGAGTTGGATGGATGAAAAACAACAGTTTCATCCTGTTAATTGCGTGTTTACTCGTGGCTTCGTGCAGCAATACAACGCCGCCTTTAGCCTGCCCGGCGCACAAACTCGCCCTGCCTCCGTTACCTCCGGCGCTGATGAAACGTCCCGTGGAAATGAAAGCTCTGATGCCCAACTACGGCCATCCGGTATCACACAACGAGATATCCTCGCCAATATCATCGACAACGGGGAACAGTGTCTTGCATTGAAAGCGCAGGTCAATGGCCTGCTGGATTACATCGAAGGATTACAACAATGACACTACAGATTGAATTTTGGGCTGCCGTGGGTTTTCTGCTCTCTTTCCTTGGTTTCGTTTTTGGTATCGCAAAGTGGTTATTCAGCAAGGCCGAAGAGCGGCAGGAGGAAAGGCACGTCTCGTTAGAACAGGCGCTTAAAAATTCCGTAGACAATTGGTCTCAGCTCGAACGTGAGTTTATGCAGTTTAAGGCTGACTTGCCGCTGAATTACGTGCGCCGTGAAGATTATATTCGTGGTCAAACAGTAATTGAAGCCAAGCTGGATGCGCTTTACAGCAAATTAGAGATGGTGCAGCAGCACCGAATTGCCGGAGGTAAAAATGATTGATGTTGCTCGTGTTCGTCGTGAATCATTGCGCTGGAGTCTATTGGTCGCACTAAATAAAACCCGCCCATATACCGCCAGTGAAACGCTGTTATTGGATATATCTCGCGCGATTTATCCTGACGTCACTGCATTGGAATTACGGAAGGAATTAGATTATCTGGCAGACCGTAAATTAATTGACCTCAATAAACAGCCATCGGGTAGCTGGTTTGCTGACTTAACTCGTATTGGTGTTGATGTTGTTGAATATACAGTCGAATGCGGCCTTGGTATTGCTCGTCCTGAAAAGTACTGGAGTGAATAATGGCGCGTCGAAGCACAATCGATAAACTCCCTGAAGACGTTCGGCGCTGGTTGGAACGGGCGTTGACTGAATCAGGGTTTAGTGGATACCAAGAACTCGAAACCTTGCTGCGTGATCAAGGTTATGTAATCAGTAAGTCTGCTATTCACCGTTATGGACAAAAAATAGAAAAGCGATACGGTGCAATACGGGCGGCAACAGAAGCAGCACGGATGCTCACAGAAGGTGCCGTGGATGATCAAGATGCACGTTCTGAGGCGGTGATTGCTTTAATTCAGACTGAACTTTTTGAAAGTATTATTCAACTTCAGGAAGCTGAAAACGGAGAGATTGCGCCAAAAGAGCGCGTCACACTGCTTTCAACGGTGGCAAAAAACGTAGCTACACTTTCTCGTGCTAGCGTAAATCTGAAAAAATTCCAATCTGAAGTTCGGGCACGGACTGAAACTGCTGCAAGTAATGCAGAGAAAATTGCACGCAAAGGTGGATTATCTGCCGAAGCAGTTGCTGCATTACGTCGGGAAATATTGGGAATTGCTACATGAGTCAGCTTGCACTTGTTCTACCAGATACTTCCTCAATAGCAGCACCTGTCGTCTTATTGCCATACCAGCAACGATGGGTGGCCGACTCATCTCCTTTTAAAGTCAATGAGAAGAGTCGTCGAACGGGAATTACTTGGGCTGAAGCGTCGGATAATGTACTCATCGCTGCATCTTCTGCCGCTGCGGGTGGCATGAATGTGTATTACATCGCTTATAACCAAGATATGACCATTGAATATATTCAAGCCTGTGCAATGTGGACTCGTGCTTTCAACTATGCGGCCAGTGAAATTGAAGAAGGATTCTGGGAAGAAGACGAAGATGATAAGCACATCAAAACTTTCACTATCAAATTTCCAGACTCTGGATTCCGTATAGTGGCGCTTTCTAGTCGTCCGTCTAATTTGCGTGGCCGTCAGGGGATCATTGTCATTGATGAAGCTGCTTTCCACGAACAGCTCGATGAATTACTGAAAGCGGCGCTAGCCATGCTTATCTGGGGCGGTAAAGTGCGAGTGATCTCCACCCATAACGGGGATAGCAACTTGTTTAATGAGTTGCTGAACGATATCCGGGCAGGACACAGAGACGGCGTTATCCACCGTATTACCTTTAAGGAAGCTGTGGTTGAAGGACTATTCCACCGTGTCTGCTTACGTACTGGACGTGAATGGTCACAAGAGGCTGAACAACAGTGGATGATGTCGGTGTACAAGTTCTATGGAGCTGGAGCATCAGAAGAATTGGACTGTATTCCTGCTAATGGTGGCGGAGCATGGTTGTCCCGCGCTCTGATTGAATCTCGGATGTCTCCCGATACGCCACTGCTGCGACTGACTTGTCCGAAAGGATATGAGCTTAAATCCGATGAAATACGCCGCACAGATACCGAAGAATGGCTAAAAGCCAACCTGAAACCGTTGCTAGATGCATTGCCTTCTGATGCTCGTTCGTTTCTGGGACGCGATTTTGGCCGCAGTGGAGATTTGTCCGTGGATTATCCATTGCTGCAACAAAAAAATCTGGTACGTAGAGTGCCGTTCGTGCTGGAACTGCGCAACGTGCCATTTAAACAACAGGAACAAATCACTTGGTATCTAATGGATGGACTTCCTAATCTGCTGGGTGCAGCCTTTGATGCCCGTGGTAACGGTGCTTATCTGGCCGAATATGCCATGCAAAAATATGGTGCCAGCCGTGTGCAGCAAGTCATGCCCACAGAAGGTTGGTACCGTGACAATATGCCCCCGGTGAAGGCTGCGCTGGAAGACGGCAATCTGGAGGCTCTACCAAAGGATGAAGACACTTTGGATGACCTGAGAGCAGTACAGGTCATTAACGGTGTTCCCCGTGTACCTGATCAGCGCTCAAAAGCAAAAGCGGACGGCGGCAAGCGCCACGGTGATGCAGCGATAGCCCTTGCCCTAGCGTACTTCGCCAGCCGTGAAATTAACAAAGGTCCGGTGAAGGCAAGTTCCCGCCGACGCCGTCAGTCTGCACGTATGCTGGAGGGATACTAATGGCACGTGGTATCTGGGTTTCACCAACAGAATTTATTAACTTTTCCGAATCAAAGCAGTCGTTTACTGAGCAAATTGCATCACGTAGCCGTTCCATTGACTTCTACGGTCTGGGGACATATCTACCTAATCCTGATCCTATTCTCAAAGCCCAAGGGCGGGATATTTGTATCTATCGTGAATTACGTACTGATCCTTTAGTTGGTGGATGTATTCGCCGCCGCAAGGCCGGAGTGAAAGCACTAGAGCGTGGTGTAGAACGCAGTAATGCTCCTGTGCAAGTCTTTAACTTTATCCGCGACATGCTCACGGATTTGGATATGTCACGCATCATTGGCGAAATGCATGAGGCGGTTCTGTACGGTTATCAGCCTTGTGAATTGATGTGGAGTCAGCATCAATCATGGTCAGTGACGGATATCGTTAGCAAGCCACCTGACTGGTTCCACTATGATCGTGATAACCAACTACGTTTTCGTGCTCGTGATGCAGGCGTTGAGGGGGAACGGGTTCCTCTCTATAAATTTGTAACGCCACGTCAAGACGCCACTTATGACAACCCTTACGGATTTCCAGATTTATCAATGTGCTTCTGGCCCGTCACCTTTAAGAAAGGCGGCATGAAGTTTTGGGTACGCTTTGCTGAGAAATATGGTTCACCGTGGGTAATTGGAAGGCATCCACGAGGGACACCACAAAGTGAAATTGATCTGTTATTAGATTCGATGGAAGCGATGATTGATGATGCAGTTGCCGCCATTCCTGATGATTCCTCCGTTGAGATTAAAGAGGCAGCAGGTAAATCAGACAGCAGTGATATTTACCAGAATTTAATTACCGTTGCTCGCAGTGAGATCTCCATTGCGTTACTGGGACAAAACCAAACGACCGAAGCAAACAGCAATAAAGCCTCTGCACAAGCGGGATTGGAGGTAACGGATGATATTCGTGATGCTGATGCTGACATTATCACCAGTGCCATCAATCAGGCTATACGCTGGGTTGTAGAACTGAATTTCGGTAACGTTGAATGTCCAGTCTATCGTCTTTGGGAACAACAATCGGTAGATGAAACACAGGCTAATCGTGATGTTAAGTTGAGTCAGGCTGGTGTCAGATTTACTCCGCAATACTGGAAACGCGAATATCAATTGCAGGATGGGGATATTGATGAAACAACCTTGTCAACCACGCCTATTCCATCACTCCCACTGGCGTTCTCTGAAGCTGTTCACGCAGATTTAGCAGCACAAGACACCTTAGATGAAGCACTGGATATTTTGATGAATGAAGGATCATTGAATGAATCATTGGAATCTCTGCTGCTTCCTTTGTTCTATCGTGTTCAAAACGGTGTTAATCCCAGCGATCTAATAGGAGAGTTAGCCGAGCTTTATCCACAAATGGACGCAGATGGTTTGCAAGAGCGGCTAGCACGGGTTTTGTTTGTGTCTAACATCTGGGGGCGCTTGCATGAGCATAACCACGCCTGAACTGGCGTATTGCATGACATTACCTCCCAAGCGAGCCATTGGTTATCTGCAATCTAAGGGTTACAAGATAACGTGGGATTGGGAAGAACTTTTGCAAGAGGCTCATGCCCGTGCATTCACGGTGGCGAAAGTCACGCGTCTGGATATTCTGGAAGATATTCGCCAAGCGCTACAACAGGCACTAGATGAAGGCAAGACTGATCGTTGGTTTCGTCAGGAGCTGGAGCCAACATTAAAACGTAAGGGGTGGTGGGGAACGAAAGAAACCAATGACCCCGTTACAGAGGAACGTATCACTGTTCAGCAAGGTAGTCCGTGGCGCCTTGATACTATCTTTCGTACCAACATGTCGGTGCTGTACAGTGCAGGCCGTTGGGCCGAACAAATGGAAAATATTGATGACCGACTGTACTGGATGTATACAGGGATCAACGATAACCATACACGCAAGAGCCATCTCGCATTGCATGGTTTGGTATTTCGCTCTGACGACCCATTTTGGCAAGCCTTCTACCCTCCTAATGGTTGGCGTTGCCGTTGCAGTGTGATTGCCCTCAGTCATGATGATGTTCGTGCCAGAGGGATAAAAGTTATGCATTCAGGTAAAGCAATGGGCTGGGAGTTGAAATTGGTTTCACAAAAAACAGGTAAGATGCAGCCCGTTGTTACATTCAACACTGGCATAACAAAAGTGGCGACTGATGTAGGTTGGTCATATTCGCCGGGGGCAGCATATTGTCCCGATTTGGCCAGGTATCAGGGGGAGCTATCTGGACTGGCCCGCCGCGAACTGAGAGGACAGAATGAGTAATATCACTATCACCATTAATGATGGAGACCTAAGACGTGGACTGCGGGCATTAGAATTGGCTACTAATGATCTGACACTTGCCATGCGTAAAATTGCTGGAACATTGTCAGCAGAAACCGCTTTTAACTTTGAAGCTGAAGGACGCCCGGCATGGATATCCTCTGTGGCTGCAAAGGAACGTGGTGGTCAGACACTGCAAAAAACTGCTCGTTTGATGCGTTCAGTCAGTACCCGATATGATTCTCACACGGCAGTTGTCGGTACAAACTTAGTCTACGGGCGTATTCATCAATTGGGAGGTAAAGCTGGCCGCGATCAATCTGTTATGTTACCAGCCCGGCCTTATCTGCCCGTAACAGAACAAGGCGAATTATCACCAGAAGCAGAAAGAGCCGTATTAAGTACCATTCAACGACATCTTGAATCAGCAGCACACCGTTAAACGTTGCCTCACTATGCGGGTGATTTATCATTGTCATCCACAAAAAACTTTATAAAGCGTTTACAGACTCAAATTTTCGGTATCTAATTGCATACAGTTCTCCACTTTTTTATTTCCTTCCGAAGTCTTTTCTAAAGCAGATTAAAAGTCGTTTTTTCTGATTGTGGAGAAACTGCCTCTATTAACGTAATAGAGGCAGTGAAATGAAGTCACTTCACATTTTCAAATCCGGTACACATACCGATATGAATGGCAAACAATTGCCGTTCAGCCCCGCAGATTTGCAAGCTTGTGCAAAGGCTTATGACTCATCGTTGCATGAAGCACCGATTGTGATTGGGCATCCAAAAGACAATTTGCCCGCCTATGGTTGGGTTAAATCGCTAACGTCTTCCGGTGATGACTTAATTGCGGAGCCTCAACAGGTTGATGTTCAGTTCGCTGAATTGGTCGATGCAGGCCGCTATAAAAAAATTTCTGCTTCTTTCTATTTACCTGATTCCCCAAACAACCCTAAACCCGGCGTGCTCTATTTGCGTCATGTCGGCTTTTTGGGGGCGAAGCCACCCGCCATTAAAGGATTGAAACAGGTTGAATTCAGTGAACAAGAATATGGTGTCGTCGAGTTCTCTGATTGGGGTGATATCACCAACGCTTCACTTTGGGGGCGTTTGCGAGAATTTTTGATTAGTAAATTCGGTATGGACGAAGCAGACAAAGCGCTTCCTTCTTGGCAGGTGGATTCATTACGTGAAGAAGCTTATAGCACGACTCAGCCTGCACCTGCCTTTCATGAACCCAATAACACACATCAACATGAGGAAAACATCGTGACAAATGAAGAAAAAAAGGCGCTCAAAGATGAAAACACTCGCCTGAAAGAACAGCTTGTTGCCCGTGATGCTGCCGACGCAAAGCGCAAACAAACTGAGCAACATGCCGGAAACGTGGCATTTGCCGAAAAGCTGATCGCAGACGGCAAATTGGCACCTGCTGCTCAATCTGTCGTGGTTGCCTTGCTGGACGCTGTAACCCAAGGAGATTCCCCTGTCGAGTTTGCTGAAGGTGATGTGAAAAAACCATTAGCTACTGCGTTTAAAGATCTGCTGAGTTCTACCCAGCCTGTTATTGATTTTGGTGAACATGCAACAAAAGACCGGCTAGACCAAAACACATCATCAGATATTGCTGAGTTTTCTGATGCAGATCCTGAACGTCTGGCGTTGCATCAAAAAGCTGTCGCTCTGGCGAAGAAAGAAGGTATCAGTTACGACGTAGCCGTTACCCGCTGCCTGTAACACTACGGACGTAACTATTGAGGAGAAATAAATGTCTGATTATTTGAAAGGCAAACGTATTGTTGATCCTGTGCTAACCAGTGTTGCACGTGGTTATAAAAATACGGTGCTCATTGGTGAACATATTTTCCCCATTGTCGAAATGGAGAAAGAAGGTGCTAGTGTGCCGACATTTGGTAAAAGTGCCTTTGTGGAATATGACACCACGCGTGCTGTTGGTGCCAACAGTAACGTTTTGATCCGTGAGAAAGGCTCTTCTTTAGATATTGTGCTCAACGAACATGATCTAGCTGCACCCGTTGATTATCGCGAGAAATCAGAATCTTTATTTAATGAAGAAGCAAAGGCAATCCGTCGTTCCACCAATGGCGTGAACCTAAAGCGCGAACTGTATGCAGCTCGATTGGCACAAGACCCTGAAGTTTATCTTAGTGACTCGGTGAAGAGTCTGACAGCTAATGAACGTTGGGCTGGTGGCAAAGGTAATCCAGTCAAAGTCATTGAAGCTGGAATTGATGTTGTTCGTACTGCCATTGGTGTACGTCCAAACCTCATGACAATGGGGGCTAGCGTGATGTCACTATTAAAATTTCATTCTGAAATTCAGGCAGCTATTGGAGCCAACGAACGTAAACGTATCACAATAGAAATACTCAAAGACCTTTTCCAAATCCAAAACGTTGTCGTCGGTGAACCTGTTTCTACCCCAAGCATTAAAGAAAATCCTGTTGATATCTGGGCTGATAATTTGATGTTGCATTACGTATCACCTCCGCAGGCAGGAGCAGAAAGCGCTGACGAACATGAACCCTCCTTTGGCTATACATTTCGCCGCAAAGGAATGCCTGTAGCGGATAAATATCCGGGTGTTGGCGGCAAGGTGAATTACTGCCGTTATACCGATATTTATAAAGTTGCGGTTGTTGGCGGTGATGCTGGCTATCTGATTACCAATATTGTGAAGTAAGGGAGACACCATCATGGCAGTAACACAACAACCCGTATTGACGTCAACAATTATCGCTAGTGCGGACATCATCCAGCATCGTTTAGTTGGTACTGATAATGCACCGTGTCAGGCTGGAGCCGTTGCACTTGGTATAGCTGAAGTGGATGCAAAGGCTGGTGATGTCGTTCCAGTTAATGTCTTGGGCATTATTGCTGTTGAAGCTGGTGGGCCAATAACCCGTGGGCAAGTCGTACAGTCGGATAAGGATGCCTGTGCAGTACCACTGAGTTCGGCTGAAAATGCTGCCGGCACATCTGTCGGATTTGCGCTGGATGATGCCACAGCGGCAGGTAATATCATTCTCATCTTACGTGGCATATAACATGTATTGCTCATTGAAAGGCTTGCAAGAGCAGATACCAACGCAATCATTGATATGGCTGTCCAACGAAGAGCCTAATGCCCAGACAATCAATGAGACTGTGGTTAACAGTGCCATTCGCTATGCCGATGAGCTTATCGATGCCCATTTACGTGGACGTTATATCCTGCCTCTGGCGGAAGTTCCCACGGTATTACGTGATGCCGCCATTACGTTAACACGCTATCGGCTGTATGCCCGCCGTCCAGAGGGTTCAATTCCTGAAGCCGTGATAGATGATTACAAAATTGTTTTGCGCCAACTGGCTGACATCCGAGATGCCAAACTAACACTGGGCCTGCTTTCCACAGGAAAAGATACCCCTGAACCGGGGGAGTTTCGTGTTCGGGTGCGTCGTCCCACCTTTGGGGGGAGTAAAGGAATGTTGGAGAAATACTGATGGATGTTTCGCCGATCATTGATGCCATTATCATGAGGCTAAGAGAAAAACTACCTAGCTTACAGGTGGAGTATTTCCCTGAAAGGCCAACTGAATTCAGGCTGAACCATCCGGTGGGAGCCATTTTAATCAGCTATCCTGGCTCTCGCTTCGACAAGCCTGAAGATGTTGGGACGGTATTGCAGACACAAACTGTCATGCTCAATGCCACCATTGTTTTTCGTCAGCTTAATGGACGTCACGGTGCCGTTGCCACACTGGATGATGTACGCCGGGTTCTCGGCGGATTCCAACCACCGAACTGCCAACGTAAATGTTGGCTGGTACGGGATACGTTTCTCGGTGAGATAGCTGGCTTGTGGCAATACACACTGGATTTTGCGACTGAAAGTGTATTTATCGAAAACAATGAGTTACCGGATGTCCCGCCGTTAGCCCAAATCAATTATGAGGGAACTGAACAATGAAATACCTCTATACAGGCCCGGCAAGCGGCGTCACTTTAGCTGATGGCACTGAAGTCTTGCTCTGGCCAGAAAAAACTGTCGATTTACTGGAGCAAAATGATTATGTGAAGACATTGATCGCACTGCGATATCTTCATCCACTGTCAGAACAGCAAAAAAATATCCGGAAGACAAAAGAAAAGTCTGAGGAGGTCACTAATGGCCGCTAATTATTTGCATGGCGTCGAAACTATCGAAGTCGAAAAAGGCTCACGTCCTGTCAAGACAGTGAAATCCGCCGTGATCGGCTTAATTGGTACTGCACCGATAGGGCCAGTAAATGCAGTGACACTTTGTCTGTCAGAAAAAGATGCCGCTCAATTTGGTACTCAAATGAATGGTTTTACCATCCCACAAGCACTGGATGCTATTTATGATCATGGGGCGGGAACTGTGCTGGTTATTAACGTTCTTGATCCTGAGGTGCATAAAGCTAATGTTGCCAGTGAAAGCATTAGCTTTGATAAAACCACAGGAACAGCGAAACTGGCTAATCCCGTGGTCAGTAATGTCTTACTAAAAGCCACCTCTGGTAGTGCCCCTTATGTAGAAGGGCAAGACTATTCTCTGGATGCTCAAACAGGCAGCCTCAAGAATATCGGTAAAAACATTGCTGCGGGTGCAACTGTGATTGCCAGCTATGACTTTGCCGACCCTACATTAGTGACGCCTGCTGACATTATTGGCAGCATCAATGCAGCGGGTAATCGTACAGGTATGAAGTTGCTGAATGATACTTATAACCTGTATGGGTTCTTTGCCAAGATTTTGCTGGCTCCTGTCTACTGTACTCAGCTAAGTGTGACAACAGAACTGATTGCCCTTGCAACTAAATTGGGTGCTATGACTTATATTGATGCCCCAATAGGTACCACTTTTGTTCAGGCTATCAGTGGCCGCGGCCCGTCTGGCACAATCAATTTTAATACCAGTTCTGATCGTGTCCGGCTGTGTTACCCACACGTCAAAGTCTATGATACGGAAAGCAATAGCGAGCGCTTGGAACCCTTGTCATCTCGTGCAGCAGGGCTGCGTGCCAAGATTGATGCAGACAAAGGTTTTTGGTGGTCATCCTCCAATCAAGAAATTATGGGGATCACAGGTATTGAGCGCCAGCTATCCGCCATAATTGACGATCCACAAAGTGAAGTGAACCAGCTCAATGAACAAGGGATTACTACAGTGTTCAATAATTATGGCTCTGGTTTGCGCTTATGGGGCAACCGTACCGCCGCATGGCCAACTGTGACACACATGCGTAACTTCGAGAACGTGCGCAGAACGGGCGACGTGATTAATGAATCCCTGCGTTACTTCAGTCAACAATATATCGATATGCCGATCACGCCAGCGCTGATAGATGCCCTGACAGAATCTGTGAATGCCTATGGTCGTAAATTGATTGCCGATGGTGCTTTGTTGGGATTCAAATGTTGGTTTGATCCGGCCCATAACGAAGAAACGGAGCTGGCATCAGGTCATCTGTTACTCAGTTATAAGTACACACCGCCACCACCACTGGAACGGCTGACATTTGAGACCGAAATTACCTCTGAATATTTGCTGAATTTAAAGGGAAATAATTAATGGCTGGAAAAATAGAAATTAACCGTATCACCAACGCCAATATTTATATTGACGGCAATAACCTGTTGGGACGGGCTGAAGAAGTGAAACTGCCAGACGTTTCCATGACCATGCAGGAGCATAAGGCGCTGGGGATGGTCGGCAAGGTGGAGCTACCGGCAGGCTTCGATAAACTGGAAGGCGAGATCAAGTGGAACAGTTTCTACCGTGACGCCATGTTATCTGCTGCCAATCCCTATAAGTCTCTAGCATTGCAGTGCCGTTCCAGCGTCCAGAAATTCAGTTCACAGGGGCGCATTGATGAAGTGCCATTGGTGACATATCTGACTATTTTATTTAAGAAGAATCCGCTGGGCACATTTAAACAACATGAAAATGCTGATTTTTCCAGTAGCTTTACCAGTACCTACATTAAGCAGGTACTGGATGGTGAGGAGCTGTTAGAACTGGATTATCTGGCCAATATCTTCCGTGTTGGCGGCATTGATCAACTGACCGATTATCGCATCAATATTGGAGGTTAAACTAAATAATGACTGCACTCGCTCCAAAGCCAGAAAGCTTGCCGACTTGGTTGATAAGTGGACTCCTCCAGAAGGTTGGTTTTCCGATATCGGTTCAGAGAAAGGGAAAGAATATATGATAGACTTTTTCCGTAACTGTAAAGGCTTTCGCACTCACTAATGACAGGGGCATCAGCCCCTTTCTTCTTTAATCCCCTTTAATATTTCCGTTTCCATACATGAATGATACTGAATGAAACTTACAGAGGAGTATCATCATGTCAACCACGACTTACCATCTTCAATTTCCCTATACCACGGCTGTTGGCGTTCGCATTGAAGAGCTTCAGTTATCACGTTTGAAAGTTAAAGATATCAAGGCTGCCCGGCGAGCCAGCGAAAATCCTACTGACTGGGATGATATTTTGATAGCACGTTCGACAGGATTGCTACCAGAAGATATCGAACAGATGGATGTCGCTGATTATCTGGCATTACAGAAACGATTTCAGCAAGTTATCGGATTGGATCAGGGAAATAAAAACAGTGTGGCAAGCATCGGCGATGTTGGCACGATGGTTCCGGTTCCAGCCGAGCGAGATTGATAATCTGGCGCTGGATGAATTTGAATGTTGGTTGAATGAGGCCAACACTCAAATCAAACGCGAGAATGGAGGCGGTTAATTCGTGTCAACAGAATTTTCCATTGGTGTCATTATTGGTGGGGCCATTAGTGGTGCGTTCAGTTCTGCCATGTCTGGTACACGCCGTACTCTAGGAACATTGGGAGAAACGACTCGCCGACTGGAGAACCGACAGCAGGCACTGAACCGTGCTGTTGAACGTTACGGTCAACTTGGTTCCCGTAGTGCCCAGCGTTTGAATGCGGATCTACAACGCATCAGTCGAACGCTGGAACAGTTGAACCGCCAGCAACAGCGCTTACAGTCTGCGGCTAGTATGAGTGATGCAGCCAAAGCGAATCGTATGGCGCTATATGCACAGGGAGCCGAAACCTATGCATTAACTCGCACGATATCCTCTCCCGTTGTTCAGTCCGTAACAAAGTATGCCTCTTTTGAATCAGGATTAAGGGACATAGCTGTCACTGGCAATCTGTCTCCGAAAGAAGAGCAAAAAATCGGAATCATCTTGCGCCAGAACGCCAAGCAAACAAACCAATTACAAGAAACCCTGCTGGAAGGTGTTGGCACATTGGTTGCTGCCGGAAAATCTCCCATGAAATCGACCGATATGAGTGGATTATTGGGCCACGTCGCCACGGCATCCAAAGCTAATATTAATGACTTAGCCAAAATGGCTCTGTCCTTTGAGTCCCTGAAAATTGAAGGCGATCAAGCACTCAAGGAAGCCTTTAACCGAGCCGTTTTCGGGGCTAAATCGGGTCGTTTTGAATTAAAAGATCTCGCCCAATACTTTCCAGAAATGGCACAGCAATTTGCTGGTAAGGGAATATATGGCCAGGAGGCAGTTTCACAGATTATAGCCAGCTTGGAAGTTGGCCGTGAAGGCGCAGGAACGGAAGGTGAAGCAGCTACCAATATGAGGAACTGGCTGGCTTCAATGGGACGTGGTGATATTGCCAAAAGATACGCTGAAGCTGACGTCGATTATCAAACCTCAATGAGCAGATACGTTTCTTCGGGATACTCACAATATGAAGCTTCAATCATGATCGCAGACCGCTTTATCAAGAGTAAAAGCACTGATCTCATGAAAGAGTGGAAAAAAGCGGGAGCCAGAGGTGATGAAGATGCACAGCGTATGCTCATGGAATCCTTCGGGCTATCCTCTATTTTCACCGACGTACAGACAGTCAACCATCTCTTGGCCATGCGGCAACGTTGGGGCGATTATCAGCGTATCAAAACAGGCATGGGGACTAATTCGGCACAAAAATCTGTTGATACCGACTTTGATAAACAGAACGATACTTTAGAAGCTCAGTGGCGGCGTACTCAGATTGGGTTTAATGATTCGGCTATTAGCATTGGTCAGTCGCTGCGTCCAGCATTAATACAGTTAGCCGAAACTTTTATTCCATTGATGGACAAGACCGGAAAATGGCTGGCTGCTAATCCTGAACTCATCAGTAATGTTGTCACGCTGGTCGGCGGGTTCCTGGCATTCAAAGCAGCTTCAATCGGTGTCAGATTAGGTCTTAATCTTTTGCTTTCCCCTATAACTGATATCTGGAAAGGCACAATGTTAATGCGCACACGCTGGTTACTGTTTCGAATGGCTATCGGTAGTGGTGGCATATTCGGTGTCGTTGCAAACATCTTGGGGAAAATAGCCGGAGCAGCTCTCTGGTTGGGCAGAATCCTTGGTAGTGCTCTCTATAAGGGTTTGATGGTAGCTGGCAGAGCTATTTTGTGGATTGGACGCGCACTATTAATGAATCCTATCGGATTGATCATCACTGGTATTGCAGTGGCCGCTTATCTTATCTATCGCTATTGGAATCCCATCAGTAATTTCTTTAAACGGCTTTGGGTCTTAGTAAAATTCGCTTTCCAAATGGGATGGCAGGGAATCAAAAATATTTGGTCTAACGTCAAAGGTTGGTTTACAGCTCGATGGAATGACATTACTAATGTGTTTGATGGCGGAATATTTGAGGTCAGTAAATTAATTTTAAATTGGTCGCCATTGGGATTGTTCTATAAAACATTCGCTGACGTTATGAAATGGTTTGGCATTGATATGCCTGATAATTTTACTGACTTTGGTAAAAATATTGTTAATGGATTGGTTAATGGTATTTCTAATATGCTGACCACGGCTAAGGACACCATTAAAAACTTTGGTGGCAAAGTTTCTAGCTGGTTTAAAGAAGCATTAGGTATTCAATCTCCCAGTCGGGTATTTATGGGATTTGGCGATAATATTGTGCAAGGTACGGTTGTTGGTATTGATCGTACTATGCCGTTGGCTGCTCGTGCCACTCAGCGTCTGACTAAGGGAATGACCCCTGACGTCCCACAAATCTCACCTCCTGAGATGATGTCGGGCAATCCAATTAAACGAACAGGTTATAAAGATGCCAGCGACAGCAATAATGGTTTTTCTATCTCTTTCGCCCCGCAAATATACATTGGCGGTAAACCACAAACGGCTACATCCGATATTAATAAAGCCTTAAATCTGAGTGTGCGTGAATTAGAGAAACTGCTGGAGCGTATTGTCATTCAGAGAGAACGCCGGAGGTACGGATAATGTTTGCGATATTAGGTGATATCGAATTTGAGCTAATCACATATTGGGATGGTTTTGATGTAACGTTTGGTGTTGATTATGCTGAACATGCCCGAATTCAGGGTAAGCCCGGCTTGCAGTTCGTAGGTGAGAAACTGGATGAAATTCAAATTAGCTTGGTCTTTCATCAACATTATTGTGCGCCGGATATTGAATTGAATCGGCTGCGTGAAGCAATGCGGAAACATCAAGCACTCGCGCTAATATTCGGAAATGGTGATTACCGTGGCTGGTTTGTTATTACTGATGTGACAGCCTCCAGTGAACAAACGGATTCAGTAGGTAATATATTTGCCCTCAATGCCTCGGTGACATTACGTGAATATATCGGTGATCCTAAAAAACCACTGAAACCGCCTGCCATTAAATCTCATGTCCCGAATACAAAGGCGTTGTCTAATGCAATACCGAAACCATCAGGTATGGCTAAAAAAGTCAGGGATGGCGTGAATTATGCCAAACAAGCACAATCAGCACTGCAAACGACTATCAGTGCGGTACGTATTGCACAGAAGATGAAAGACAACCCGGCCGTAGCGTTAACTCGCGTACCAGGTCTTCTTACCGGACTCAACAATATTGCTGGTCCATTAGGGAAAAGCTATCCGGCTTTTCAATCACTCGGTGACTCATTGCCAGATGCAATTCAATTGACCAGAGCAACGGGGCAAGCAGCAACATTTGTTAACAATGCTCAATCGTCATTAAGCCGTGCAGATAACAGTAATATCTCTGCTGCATTAGATTCTGTATCAGCTCAACTTGAATCGGCAAGTTCAACATTTACATCAATATCACCCGCGCTCAGTAAGATGGCCGCGCAAATTACCATAAGGGCGCTTTGATCATGTTTCTTGAATACATTACAAAAGATGGCGATAGGTGGGATTTATTGGCTCACCATTATTATGGTGACTCTTTAGGTTATGCTCGCATAATTGCTGCCAATCCGCACGTTGCAGTTACACCTGTATTGCCATCTGGGATCGTATTGTTGATCCCCATCATTGACGCTGACAATGTAGTAACTGAAGAGGATACACCACCGTGGCTGAGATAATTTATCCTAAGCAAACACCATCTATAACGGGTGTCTCAGAGGTTTTAAGACCGACATTCACGTTACGATATTTGCAAAAAGATATCACAAATGACATCACTCCTTATGTCACTCGTGTCAGCTATACCGACAACATCAAAAGCGAATCCGATGAAATAGAGGTAGAGTTGGATGATACTGATGGTCGCTGGCTAGATAAATGGTATCCGGGCAAAGGTGATACGTTGACATTGAAGTTGGGCTATTTTGGCGAACGGCTACTGAATTGTGGCTCATTCTACATTGATGAAATTGAAGTCAGCATCCCTCCTTCTATTGTATCTGTTCGAGGTGTGGCAACGTCTATCAATACGGCATTGCGTACCAAATCTAACCGTGGATTTGAGAATACAACTCTGGCAGCTATTGCTAACCGCATCGCTAAGAAACATCGGTTAAAGCTGATCGGCAGTATCGAAATCATCAAGATTGACAGGGTGACACAATATTCTGAAACCGATGTGGCGTTCTTGAAACGGCTGGCCGGTGAATATGGTTATGCCGTTAAGGTTGTCAGTGAACAGCTAATTTTCTCCCACTTAGCCAGTTTGCGCAGCCAAGAACCCATAAAAAAATTACACCCTCGTGATGTTGCCCAATTTTCACTGCGGGACACGATTAATAAAGTCTATAAAAAAGCCAAAGTGAAGCACCAAAAGGCTGATGATAAAAAATTGATTGTCTATGAAGCTGATGGCACGACCAATGTAAGTAATCAGTCCAATCCAAAAGACAAGAATAGCGGTAAAGAAACCAGCGCAGATACCTTAAAAGTAAACAGCCGGGCTGCTAACAAGGATAGCGCTGAAATAAAGGCCAAGTCAGCACTGGATTCACATAATGAGTACCAGCAGAACGGCTCACTTTCATTGATGGGAGCCCCTCAGTTAACCGCCGGAAATAAAATTGAATTGGTTGAATTTGGCAAATTATCTGGACAATGGTTAATTACTTCAGCCCACCACTCTTTTGATCGCAACAGCGGATATATAACCGAACTTGAAGTTGCTCGTGGCCCTGTTACATCAAGCAAATCCAAGAAAGATAAAAAAGATAAGACTCAGAAATTGGTTGTATATAAGCCCGATGGTTCTTCCGACACGATTATCAAGGAGGAATCCAAATGAGCAGTGTAACTCGTCAAGTTGGTACGATTAGCGCCGTAGATCCTGCTACTGTTCGTGCCCGCGTGCGATTGCCTGAATGCGATAATATGCGTACTAATTGGCTGAATGTGTTGCAGCGCAATACCCAGAATAACAAAGACTATTGGTTGCCCGATGTTGGGGAACAAGTTGAAGTATTATTGGATGCCAATGGTGAAGATGGTGTTATTTTAGGTGCTGTCTATTCCAGTGTTGATAAACCGTCAGCTAACAATAAAGACGTCCGTGGTATGACTTATGCAGATGATGCAGCTTTTTACTATGATCGAACCTCACACACCCTGACTATTAATGGCGGCATTCAGCACATTAAGATCGCGGTGGGAGCCAATGTTGTTATTCAGACACAGCAGGCAACCATTGATGCGCCGGAAACAATCGTAACCGGAAATATGTTAGTGAAAGGCCAATTAACTTACCAAAATGGGCTGTCGGGTTCTGGTGGTAATGGTACTACGAACATTCAGGGTAATGTCAGCGTCGATGGCGACATCCATGCAACAGGTAGCATCATGGATGAAGGCGGTAACTCGAATCATCATTCTCATGGGTTTCTTTAAACGTCTTTAATATTAGATATACCTACAGGGGATGATACTGTCCCACATGAATACGAACTCACACTCTGTTTTTTGGCAACCCGCTCTCCAGAACTCAGGCAAAATTGCTTGTGGGCTGGATGATATCGCCCAAGCAATATTCATTATTCTACGTACACCACGTGGCAGTGATCCACATCGACCAGAATTCGGCAGTAACTTGCACCTTTATATGGATTACCCAATAGACCGCGCTATTCCCCACGTTGTCAGGGAATCTGTTGATGCTATTACACGTTGGGAACCTCGTTGCCAGTTGTTATCGGTGAAACTGAATGTTGAGGCAGAGCACCTGACTCTGCGTGTGAATTGGACAGCAGTTGATGGCATTACACAATCTACGGAGTTGCTATGGCGCTGACAGAACCTGATTTTATCGAGCGTGATGTAGAGAAAATCACAACCGAAATGATTGCAAAGTATGAGGCTGATGTAGGTAAGACTTTGTACCCAGCACAGGCAGAACGCCTGCTGATCAATTTATTTGCATATCGTGAAGCACTGCTCCGAATGCAGGTTCAGGAAGCTGCCAAGCAGAATCTGGTCGAGTTTGCCCGTGCGCCCATTTTGGACTACTTAGGGGAGTTGGTCGGAGTATATCGGCTATCCGCCCAGCCTGCACATACAACACTGCAATTTAGTGTTGATGAAGCATTAGAGCAAGATGTACTCATTCCAGTTGGAACTCGTGTTAATGCATCGGACAATATTACTTTTGCTACTAATACAGATGCTGTTCTGAAAGCAGGTACACGTTTCGTTAATGTCACAGCTACTTGTACAGATGCTGGATTATCAGGGAATAGCTGGCAACCAGCACAAGTTAATACATTGTTGGATGAAATCGACGACATTGACCTGCAAGTGACCAACACAATAGTGAGTAGTGGTGGTTCGGCAGAGGAAAGTGACGAGAGGCTACGTGTACGAATCAAGATGGCCCCTGAATCGTTTACTAATGCGGGCAGTCGTCAGGCTTATCGATTTCATGCCATGCGTGCTCACCCCAATATTGTTGATGTTGCAGTCAGGTCTCCCATTCCGGGTGTTGTTGAACTGTTTCCACTATTAGCTACGGGATTGCCTGATGAAAGCATTTTAACGCTGGTGAAAAGTTTTTGTTCTGATGAAAAAATCCGCCCGTTGACTGACACTGTATATGCAAAACCTCCCGTGAAAGTTGATTATACCATCAAGGCGAAACTGACCTTGTACAGTGGCGTTAATGCACCTGGTATTCAATCGGCAGCAGAACAAGCCATACAAACATGGATAGCTGAACGAGCAACAACGCTAGGGAAAGATATTGTTCCCAGCCAAATCATCTCAACACTGTCTGTTTCTGGCGTCTATCAAGTCGTACTGGAGTCTCCTACGTTTCAGGTTGTAGGTGAAAATGAATGGGCGAACTGTATCGGTATCACTGTTGTGGTCACTGGAGTCGCTGATGGTTAAGTTACATCTACCACCTCCACTAGAAGCTGATATCAGTATGCGTGCATTAAGTCAGTTGGCCTCCCGTTTTGATGATATCGATTTAACCCAATTAATGGTTTATCTCATTGATACTGTCGATAGCAGCGCGCTGCATTGGCTTGCAAATCAATTCTCCCTATTTGGCGATGGCTGGGAGCTTGTCGAATCAGACAATGCTCGCCGCACGTTAATCAAGTCAGCTATAGAATTGCATCGGTATAAAGGCACACCGTGGTCAATTCGTGAAATTATCCGTCGTTTTGGGTTTGGTGAAATTGATTTAATTGAAGGCACTGGTCAAATCAATTATGACGGTCATGCCAGCCATAACGGTAATTATGTTCATGGAGATTCAACATCTTGGGCAGATTATCGCATTATACTTCAGCAGCCCATTACCAATGATCAAGCCTCGCTATTGCGCACTACACTAGCAGCGTTTGCGCCTGCACGCTGCCATCTTGCCAGCTTGGAATATCAGTCTGTATCAATTCGTTATAACAATACTGTCAGTTATGACGGTAGTTACAATTTTGGGAGCAGTTAAAATGGCTAATTTGCCGGAAAACCCACAGTGGTCAGAGGGCGTGTATCAAATAGAAACTTCAGACCCCGTGTTAGGCGGGCCTGATGGTATTTCCAATCGGCAGTCTAAACAGTTGGTCAACCGCACAAGCTATCTTAAACAGAAACTAGAACAAAATGGGAATGAGTTGAGGAAACATTCTGAGGTGCAAGACCCGCATACTCAGTATGCACCCAGAGCCAGTCCCATTTTCACAGGAACGCCAATCGCCCCCACACCTGCTAAAAACGCTAATAATACTCAGATTGCAACAACAGCATTTGTGCAATCACTGACGAATACAGCGAATCAAAGTGCTGTAGCAGCAAATAACAACGCTAATAGCCGAGTACCATCCATTCGTAAAGTGAATGGGAAAGCGTTGTCATCTGATATTTCATTGAATGCCGGGGATGTGGGAAGTTATGCTAAATCTGAGAGCGATAATACTTTCTTGCGTATTTCTAGCGATAAAACCGCAACCGTTGGTAGTGTATTGATTGATAGTAAAACTCCTTTTCCTGAGCTACGTTTCAAATCGAAAGATGGGTATGTGGTAGGAATTAATGGTTCGGAAGGAAAATTGTTACATATTTATTCTAACGATCCGAGCAATCAGCGACGTTATAATATATTAATACCTGAGCGAAGCGGTACACTCGCATTACAAAATGCAGCTATAAAATCTGAAAATGGCTGGTGGCAATGCGGGGATACGGGAATAATTATTCAATGGGTTAAAGTTGCATCAAACCAACAGTCATGGGTAAAAGTCAATTATCCAATTTCTTTTAAAAGTCAGTTTATTGGCTATGTCGCAAGCATGTCGAGTATAAATACATCAACAGGTCACACATTAGTACGTAATGCAACATTATCGACGTTTGAATATCAAGCTGGCACTCCCAACAACAATGAAAATCCAGGCAAAGTTGTTCATATATTATTTTGGGGGGTATAAATGGTTTATTTCTCCAGAAAAGAAGGCGCTTTTTATAGTGAAGCTCATGAAGAATGCGTTGAAATAACAGCAGAGAAACACAATGAATTACTTACAGGGCAGTCACACGGTTTGTCAATTGTCAGTAATAAAGAGGGTTATCCAGTGCTTACTGAACGCGCTCCGTCCGTTTATCATAAATACGATGGTGAAAAATGGGTAATATCAGAAAGCGGTGTGATAAAACTTAGACAGGAACAGCAGCAACAAGCAGAACATAAGAAACAGCAACTTATGTTCACTGTAAGTAAACAGATAGCTCCGTTACAAGATGCTGTGGATTTGGGGATGGCGAGTGATGAAGAAAATTCTCGGTTGACCGCTTTGAAAAAATATAGGGTATTGCTGAACCGTGTTGATGCTAACTTAGCGCCAGATATTTATTGGCCCGAAAAACCTAGAGTAATAGAATAAGGGCTGCAATAAACTGGCCCCAATAGTCAGACAGTCTAAGCAGCTAACATGGCCTAGGTTCGATATTATACCGAACTTAGACCATTTAGTTGAGAATTAGTCACCTGGAAGAATTATTTCGGATAACTCGTTCAATAGGTTGTCCATTCTCGTCAAAATATCGGCTTGGCCAAATTTCTGAGGGATGTACTCCGAGATTGTTCGCAATAATCCACTCTCCTTTAGGCCAAGGTCGTGATAGAGCATTAGCTAATGTAGATGAGCTAAGTCCCTCCTTACGTGATACCGCTGCTAAGGTAGTGCCGAGCTTACGTAAGGCAGCGATAATGTCGGCGGTATGCCAATCTTTTTTATTCATTTCCTTTATATCTCCATATAACAAACGCATGAATTATCCTATTTTGGGATATTTAAGTAAATGGTTGATATTCGATTTTGGGATATTAATCAAGGTTAAAGAAATGGCATCGATTTATTCATATGAATATCAAATGGTTATAAACGCTCTTCGTAAGGCTAGGATAGAAAAAGGTATTACTCAAAAAAGATTGGCTCAAGCCTTAGATCGACCTCAATCATTTATTGCTAAAATTGAAAATGGTGAAAGAAGGTTGGATGTAGTTGAATTTGTGCATATAGCACACTTGCTATCTGTCGATCATGGGCTAATTTTAGAAAAAATACTGTTCAAAAAACCACCTAAAAAGCCAAAACGAGCAGAGCTTATAAAATAAAAAATCCCATTTTGGTATAAATCAACAATCGATTGATATTTAATCCTAAATGTTTAGTAGGATTGAATATATGGTTTCAATTTACTCTGATGAATATCAAATAGTTATCAAAGCACTCCGTGAGGCTCGTATAGCAAAGGGGGTCACGCAAGAGAATTTAGCTCAAGCGCTAGATCGCCCTCAATCGTTTATTGCGAAAGTTGAGAATGGTGAAAGAAGATTGGATGTTGTGGAATTTGTTCATATAGCACATTTGTTATCATTAGAGCCAAGTGTTCTCATAAAAAGAATCCCAAGAAAATATTCCTCGATATGCTGATAACTTTCTATCTATGCTAGTTTCATCAGATAGCGTAGCTAAAGAGGGATTCACATAGTTAACTATGTGATAGAACAATTAGGGTTTATATCCCTAGAGTTGTTTTTTGTACTCCGTGTTATGCAGTGTCTATACACGTTTTACTTGGCTAACACTATAATTGGAGCTATCTGCGCCCCTTTTGCGCAGATAGATGTAACTAAACCGGTTCCGCTCTAGGTTGGAGAGGGGGCTGGTTTATAAGGTCATGAGGTCGGCTTGTTCAGCTATAGCGATTTCCCCAATTTTCGGAGCTTCGGCTCCCTTAATTTGACCAACGATTTTTACGCATTGCGTATTGCTAACTTATATGCTGAATTCCGAAAATGACTTCACGTTTTTCCTGTCTATACGCTCATTCTTCTCGTTCGGTTAGGTAAATTTGTCAGGCGCTTCTTAATAACTTCTTAGTCTCAAGATAGAGGTTTATAAGGCTAAGATAGCTTTACATTAGAGGTAGGTTCAAGTTCAGCTAAAATCATAGCTGAATGCATTCCAATCATTTTCATTTGGTTTCTGTACTGTGCATTATGATAGGGGTGTTAACCCCATTTTAATGAGTGCAGAATATACCGCCTAACTGTTCGGAATTGGTTACCGTGCTACAGATTTAAAGGAAAAATGGGTAAATTGAATAAATTACAGTCATATTTACGACGCTAGTTGTGTAAAAAGTTTTCAATAGATGAAACGCAATTGTCGCTTTATTTATCGAGCGGATAAGCGAAATTTATCGCGCGCGGCATCAGATTTAACGAAGCTGCGGCATTGGCTAATCTGGATACGGCCTTCAAAAATTTTTTTGCCAACAGAGCCCGGTTTCGCAAAATCAAAGGCATGACAAAAAATAGAAAATTATCTCGGCATATTAATGATGTGTCGTGGGGTAATTTTCTGCGAATATTGCAATGCAAAAGTGAATGGAACGGTAAAAACGTTATCCGCGTAGAGAGATTTTTTGCCAGTTCTAAATTATGTAGCGGCTGTGGTCACAAAATGGAAAAAATGCCCTTATCAGTGAGAAATTGGGTCTGTCCAATGTGTGGACAAAACCATGACAGAGAAATTAACGCCTCCCTCAATATTTGCCATCAAGGATTAGCTGATATGCTAGAACATAGCGGTTATGTAAAGAGTTCCCTTGCAATAACGCCTGTCAGCGCAGGTAATTGCAACGAAAGCTATTAGCAGTTGCTAATAGGGGTCATAAGAAGCCCCCACTTGAGTCACGGGTGACTGAGTGGGGGGAGCAAGTCCACTAGCCGGCGTTTGTTCGTTGAAGTGGCATAGGATGGCGCACACAGCGACAGCCCAGCTTACGAGAATAAAAAACAGACTATTCTGGTAACAGGAGCTCGTCTGTACTTCTAAGTTGAAAGTGATAAGGAGAGCTGAAGTTCTCCTTAACTAGCCTAAAAAGGGGTGTGAAATGGTTAGGAATGTGTTGAAAGTCTCCACATTAGCCTTATTGGTCGCATTTAATGTCAATGCTGCAACGGTTGACTTGCGGGTAATGGAAACATCTGATGTTCACAGTAATTTGATTGATTTTGATTACTTCAAAGATAAACCCACAGAACAATTTGGTTTGGTGCGTACCGCGAATTTAATTAAAGCGGCTAAAGCAGAAGTCTCCAATGCTATTTTGGTCGATAATGGTGATCTGATCCAAGGTAGTCCGCTAGCAGATTATATGGCGGCAAGGGGACTTAAAAAAGGGGAATCTCATCCAGCACATCAATTAATGAACACAATGGGTTATACCGTGGGTAACTTTGGTAACCACGAGTTTAACTTTGGTTTGGATTATCTGAAAAGTGTCATTGCCGGTGCGAGATTTCCTTATATCAATGCCAACATAATGGATGCTAAAACCGGTAAGAACTATTTCACACCTTATATTATCGTTGATACGCCAGTGAAAGATCGGGAGGGTAAAGATCACACCATTAAAATTGGCTATATCGGTTTTGTACCACCACAGATTGCTATCTGGGATAAGCTCAATCTGGATGGGAAAGTTGTCGTTAACGATATTACTGAAACCGCGAAAAAATTTGTTCCTCAAATGAAGAAACAGGGCGCAGATTTGATTATCGCTATTCCTCATTCTGGTTTTTCTAAAGAGCCCTATAAGGCAATGGCTGAAAACTCGGTTTATTACTTGAGTGAAGTTGCAGGTATTGATGCGATTATGTTTGGTCATGCGCACGGGGTATTCCCAAGCAAGGAATTTGCGGACATTAAAGGCGTTGATGTTGCCAGAGGGACGGTTAATGGTATTCCCGCCGTCATGCCTGGTCAGTGGGGTGATCATTTGGGGGTTGTTGATATGGTTATCAACAATGATGGCGGAGTATGGCAGGTGGCGGAGGCAAAAGCAGAAGCACGTCCGATTTATGACAAAATGGGCAAAAAGGCACTGGTTGGGCGTGATAGCGAGTTAGTGAAAATTATCGAGCAATCCCATCAGGGAACCCGGGGTTTTGTCGGTAAATTGATTGGTAAAGCTTCCGCCGATATGTACAGCTATCTTGCCCTGATCCAAAGCGACCCAACAGTACAGATCGTGAATGATGCACAGGCAGATTACACACGGCGTTTTATTCAGGGTGATCCGGATTTGGCGGATATTCCTGTGTTGGCCGCAGCGGCACCATTCAAAGTCGGTGGTCGTAAGAATGCCCCCGCAGATTTCGTTGAAGTTGAAAAAGGTGATTTGACGTTCCGTAACGCGGCGGATCTCTATCTATATTCAAACACACTGGCTGTTGTGAAGGTAACCGGGGCTGATGTGATTGAATGGCTGGAGTGTTCTGCCGGCATGTATAACCAGATCGATCCAAATTCAACTCAGCCTCAGTATCTGTTGAACTGGAGCGGTTTCCGTACTTATAACTTCGACACGATTAGTGGCGTGAATTATAAGATGGATCTGACTCAACCCGCTAAATATGACGTTGATTGTCAAGTCATCAATCAAGGGGCGAACCGTATCAAGGAGGTGACTTATCAGGGTAAGCCTATCGATCCTCAAGCCAAGTTTCTCATTGCTACCAATAATTATCGTGCATATGGCGGTAAATTTGTTGGTACAGGCGAAGATAACATTGCATTTGCATCACCGGATGAGAACCGCGCTATCCTGGCTTCTTACATTGTCAAAGCGTCTCAAGAGAAAGGTATGGTCACGACCAAGGCCGATAATAACTGGTCGATTATGCCAATCAAAACTGACAAGCAACTGGATATTCGTTTCGAAACCTCTCCAAGTGAGAAAGCAGCGAAATTCATCAAAGAGTTTTCTCAATATCCAGTGAAATATTTGGAAAACGATGATGTCGGTTTTGCGGTATATCAAATTGATCTGACTGAAAAAAAATAACTTTAATCGTTGCCTGCCCTTGTTTGGGCAGGTTTTTGTTTACCATTCAACAGGGAAATGGTTTCCCATTGAGGAACAATGATGCGCTTTTCTAACTTATTGCCGGCAGTATTTGTTTTATTGGTTGCTGGCTGTGCGAAGCAACCAAACGTGATGGATTTTTTAGAGCCACAAGCGGAAGACGCTATTTCCTGTGTATTGCCCGCTAATCCACCGGCAAATTATGACTACACCGCCAAAAATGATCGTTATGGTCAGAATGCGAAAGCCTCTACAGATTACTTCAAACTGGCGATTAATTATTCTCCGGCATTTTGTAAAAACAAAGAGAATGAGATTAATCGCCTGAAAAAGAATGACGAAATTGTTAAAGCGCAGAGTGAATATGAAAAGTTTGCATTGCAATGTTTTTCAGAAAATAAATTTGGCTGGATAATTCATGGCCTGTGGGCGCAAACCTGTGATGGCAGATCAATGGATCAGTGTCGTGACTGGTCTGATATCCGTAAACATCCACGTCTGTGTAAGGGGGATTTGCCACCCCTGGATTATCAGGTGATAAAGCCTTATCTGTGTACTTCTCCAGGTGTCGATCTGCTGCAAGGCGAGTGGGAAAAGCATGGTGTCTGTGCGTTTGCTGCGCCAGAACAATTTTTCAGTAAACAGCAAGAACTGTTTAATGGATTGGTATTGCCAGATAGTCGCCTATCTAACAAGCAGTTAATTGAGTTTCTTCAGGAAAATAACCCATCATTAAAAGGTAAAACCATTCAGATCAATCAAAATGAATTTTACATTTGCTACAGCAAAGATTTCGACGTGATTGACTGTCCAAAACGCGAGTGATGATTACTAAAGGATAACATGATGAGTGATCCCCTTCCCGAAAAAAGGGGATCTCCACTTTATTGCAGCGAATCTCAGTGGCATTAAGCCCCTTGAATCGTACTTCTGGTTTATTGAGCGGGATGTACCATATCCCGACTCTCTCCGTTTTATCCGCAGCGCCTTAAAATAAAAACATTAAAGTCACTTAAGCAACGAATTGATAAATAGTTTCAAGATCTGATGTTATAGAATATCATCAAATTTAGATTTTAAATTGACCAACGTAGCCATAACCAACTTAACCAATTTGAACGTGGATCTATCATGACAAATAGAAATGTTACATGGTTAGTAAGGCCTGTAGGCTATCAGGCCATTTTGAAACGTTGCCCTGGCTGTGAGGTGAAAAAGGAGTTTTATCCAGCAGGTACATTCAGGGTTAATGCGCAAAAAAAAGTGTTGGATGTGTGGAGCATCTATAAATGCGAAAAATGTGATTACACTTGGAATATTGATATTTTTTCGAGGGTCAATGTCAATAAATTGGATGGCGACTTGTATGAACGATTTTTGCACAATGATCAAGATGAAGTTCGACGATATGCCTTTGATTATCGGGTGTTGGCAAAAAACAGAGCTGAACTTGGCGATTCCCCTGACTTTATCATCGAAGGTAAAGAACTTCAGGATATGGCTCAAACGCCAGCGGTACAGATCACGGTACAGCTTGAATATCCCATTCCTATCAGACTTATTTCTATCCTGACCAAAAAGCTTTCGTTGTCACGTAGTCGAGTGACTAAGCTGGTTAATCAAGGCGCTATTCAGGGGGTAACGGCAATTGAATTAAATAAAAAGCTAAAGCGTGATATTACTCTTGGCATCAATGTTAACGATTTATTGCAAGAGTCTGATAATAATTTTGTCTGAATTAATCTGGTTTCCCGGAGATGACATAAAAGTAAGAATGGATGAATGAAATGAAAATTATAAAGAAATGGTGGGTGCTCTCTACTGTTTCAGCTGCGTTATTGCTGGTTGCTGTTGATATGACAGTGTTGTATACCGCGCTTCCGAGCCTGACTCACAGTTTGAGCGCGAGTACAACGGAAAAGTTATGGATAGTGAATATCTACCCTCTTGTCGTCTCTGGGCTGTTGTTGGGTGCTGGTACTTTGGGAGATCGCATCGGGCATAAACGATTGCTGGTTTGTGGTCTCATGATATTTGGCTGCTCATCCTTGCTGGCAGCCTACTCTTATTCATCGGAAATGTTGATTGTTTCCCGGGCACTATTGGGGATCGGGGCGGCAACGATGATGCCTGCCACATTGTCGATTATCGCCTTGACATTCGATGATGAAGACGAGAAATCATTTGCAATTGGGATCTGGGCCGCCGTTGCCTCTGGAGGCGCGGCAATAGGGCCACTGATAGGCGGCTTATTGCTTGAATATTTTTGGTGGGGATCGGTGTTCCTCATTAATGTTCCTATTGTGATTTTGGCATTAATTCTGTCGTGGTTGTTTGTCCCAACCTCTAAGACCGATTCGTCTCATCCGTGGGATCTGGTTGGCTCATTGCAGATTATGGTTGTATTGATCAGTTTTGCCTATTCCATCAAGGAGTTCGCCAAGCGAGATCCTTCCTATATCGCGATACTTGTTACCTTCGCTTTGACGATAGGCTTTCTGGTGTTATTTATTCGACGCCAGAAGCGAAGTGCGCATCCATTGATTGATTTCGACATTTTCAAAAGTCCGGCTTTTTCGTCTTCAGTCATCGCTGGGTTGGTGGCTTCCGCCTGTTTGATGGGAATTAATCTGGTGTTAAGCCAGCGTTTGCAACTTGTATTGTCATTAACCCCTTTGCAATCGGGGCTCTATTTTCTGCCATTTTCATTGGGTGCAATTGTTGCGAGTCCTGTGAGTGGTTGGGTTCTTCCCCGTTTGGGTAGTGCTCGATTGCTCATTACCTCTTTGTTGATGTATGCCTTTGCCATACTTGCACTCATGGCCAGTTTTTCAGCCCCCCTGCCTTTGCAGGTAATGTGCTTTTTTGTGCTGGGAACATGCCTTGGGGCAACAATGACTGCCGCGTCCAGTACTATCATGCAGGCTACACCGCCAAATCGGGCAGGTATGGCCGCGTCTGTTGAAGAGGTTTCCTATGAGTTGGGTGGTGGATTGGGCATTGCGATAATGGGGAGCATTATGTCGGCTGTCTACAGTTATACCCTTGCGCTGCCGGCTGATTCTCCAGTGAATGATGCTGCCAGAGATGGTATTGATGGCGCTTTGATAGCTGCTGAAGGAATGGCGCCTGATGCTGGTTTGGCTCTCGCAAATCTTGCCAGGTCAGCGTTCGACGATGCCGTTTTTTCTGTGATGGGGGTCGCATCCCTGTTTCTGATGGTGATGGCTGCGTTGGTATGGTTCAATTTTCGCCGCGCCTCCTAAGTGACTCCTCTTGTTAACAAACCCCATGTTAAAAATGTGGGGTTTGTCTTTTCGATATCAACGCTGATTAGCTAACTGGTTTATCACCCGTGTTTATTAATAAGAGTACTTATTTGATAGTAATAATATCTTAATTATTCTGGTCTAGTTCAAATATCTGGATTGATTCGTGGTGGTTTCTTTTTTTATTGCTACTTTTAAAACCGTCACTATGTTGTTTATGACGGTAGCAAATAGCGCTGGCGCTAATCCGCCCACAGGGCTTGCAATGGAAAGGTGAAGGTTATGCGTGTTCAGTTAGGGCAATTATATGACTTGCGATATTCGCTGAACATTGATCAATTATGTGTCGGTGAAGTATTAATGCCTTTGGAGCGATTGGCACCTGCACATCTCAGGGTGGCGATTGAATATTTGTTGAATAAATATTCTGTTCTGAGAGCACGATTTATCGGTAATGGAATGAATATGGAGATGGATTTTGTACCTCCCAGCCGTGAATTGCTGCACCAGGTTTTTGAAGTCAGAGAGCTAACAGGTAATCAAGATGATCGCCGGCGTTTAATATCAAATTATATCGCTGACATTAGAGCCAAGATGCATGTGGCAAATCCGCCCTTGTTGCGTTACTGCCTGTTTGATGACAATTTTGCCGGTGAGCAAAGGCTGGTATTGATATTCAATCATCTGGTGTGTGATGGCATTTCCAGCCGGATTTTATGGCGAGATCTCTCAAAGGCATACAGAATGTCTGTGAATGGACAACCGCTTGAGCTTGAGCAGGCCACTCATTATGAGCAGTTTTGCGCCGAGCTGCATGAACGGCATCAGCAAATCGCAAAGGCGGCTATTCTTGATATTGAACAACCAATTGAAAATACGCCCCTGAATATTCTCGGTGAGCGGCGTGTTGAGTCACTTCCCATTAGCCGATTGGCTGAGGCCATCACCGAAGTCAGGCAGCTTGATGATGAGGCTTTAAAGAGGATACGCCTGTTAGCCCAGCAACGTCGTGTCAGTGTGTCAGATTTACTGCTTGGTGGCTGGTTAAAGGCGCTGGCGGCTGTTTTTGGCAAAGGCAAACTGGATATGCTCTTGTGGGTCAGCCCTCATTTTGTCGGTCATTGGGAAACCTCCGTTTCTCATCTTGTCGGATCAGTCTCATTTCCGATCACGGTTGGGTTTAATCTTGACCCGGTTTTATCGCTGGAGAGTACCCTTCAACACCTGGCACAAGAATTAAATGGCGCGATAGAAAAAGCGGCAGATTATGCTGCTACCTACTTTGTGCCTGATTCTGTATTTGGCTGGCCTGAACTTCCTGCGATTTCTTTCAATTTCGTTGGTGATCAACGACGCTCTCCCAATATTATTGGTTATGAACTGGCACCTGAAAAAATACGTATTGGGAAGCCAGATGAAGATGCGCAAGATGTACCGTTGAGCATGGATATAGAGATATATGCCAGCGCTATGGATGTCACAATTTCTTCCAGGCCAGATTGTAATCTCCGGTTTTTACCATCCCGCTTGATGGCTCTTTGGTTGGAAACGATCGGAGAGTCTGGCGTTAAACTGCCATTTTACTCTGGTTATCAATAGCATACCCTACCGTTTTTCGTCTTTTATAGTTTCATCAGTAGCACGGCTGTTCTCTGGATCTGATCGTTATTGAGAGGATTTTGATATGGATGCATTGCCTGATTGTTTGAAGAGTTGGTGTTGGTCGCTAGCACGTTTGATAAGGGGGAATATTGATGAGTCAAGAAATTCACGGGCGTAAAGTGTCACCGATCGAACCAGTTATGCGTGATCCCTTGCTTTGTGATTTGGAAGAGAGTGACGTTCAACTGTTCAATCTGAATTGGGTGAAATGTCATCTCATCTCTCCCAACGCTCCGTTATTAACTCAATGTACTGTCATTAGCAGAAATACCGATTTTGCTCACACGGTGAGGGGATTGATTGCAGCGAGGGGAATTGATGTTGTCGCTATTGATCTTGATGCAGATCTGACAGGTCAACTTGACTCACTAGAAGCCACGGACACATTGCTCTATTTAGCCAGCCCTGAGAAGCTCTTGAACGCTTCAAATATTGTGGCTCATGAGCTACACGAATTCGAAAGTTTACGTCTTATTGCTAACAAAGCTGCTCAAAGCCGTCATGAGGCGAAACCGCAACTCTGGATCCTGACCCAGGGTGTGCAAATGTTTGGCGAGCAATTTGATACGGCAGGTTTGTCTGGTAGTGGTTTATGGGGATTAGGCCGGGTTATTGCCAGAGAGTACCCCATTGTTGAAACCGGTTTGGTTGATTTGCCTCTTGGACGGGTTGGAGACGAAGAGATCGCATTGGTTCTTGCCATTATGGCAAATGAGGGTGAGCAGAGAGAGTTTCTCATTGATGATCAGTGCATTTGGCAGCGTCAGGTTGAATCTTTAGCCATTAGCCATGAAAAGGCAGAGATCAAACAGGATGCAAACTATCTTATCACCGGCGGATTTGGCGATACCGGGCGCATGTTGGCTGCGAATCTTTTTGCCGCAGGGGCAAGGTATGTAACGCTTATGGGGCGTTCTGCTCCACCGGTTCATTTGATCAGTGAATCTGAGCAATGGAAAGCACAGAATTTCAATCTCTACTTATTCCAGGGGGATGTAGCCGATATTGAGGATGTCAAGGCGGTGTTGCGGCGTATTGAGAGGACGGGTCATTCCTTGCGGGGAATCTATCATCTGGCAAGCGTTGTTGAAGATGAAATGCTTGCCACGTTAAACAGCCGTTCGGTTAACAAAATTTTCCGTCCGAAAATAGCCGGGAGCTGGAACTTGCATCTGGTTACCCAAGGGATAAGTCTGGATTGGTTCATTGCATTTTCTTCATTAGCCGGGATTATTGGCGTTGCAGGGCAGGGGGCAGATGCTGCCGCGAACTCATTCGTGGATTCTTTGATGCGATATCGGCTAGCGACTGGGCTTCCAGGTACGGCTATCGCGTGGGCACCCTGGCGGGGTGGGATGACCACACATCTCAATCCGTTGCACCTTAGCAGACTTGAAGCCATGGGATTGTTGTTCCTTGATATCCAGGATGTCATGGATACCGTCGCCAGAGAGAATATTCATCACTATGCTGGGCTGATTGCCGGAAACTTTAGCCGTGTTGCGCTGGAGAGGCTGATTGATTCTCGGGATCCGGTAAATGGTATAGAAACTGTTTTGGGTTCTGCTCAAAGTCATGATGCGATAGTCGCTGTTGGGCAACCCTCGCATGAGGAGCAGCGCAGCGCAATGACGGAAATCGTGATAGAAGAGCTGAAAAAACTTGTTGCCGGGGGAGAAGTCACTGCCGATACGAAGTTGAGTGAGATTGATATGGACTCCATGTCAGCGGTTGCGATTGTTCAGCGGTTGCGGGGGAACATTGGCAAATTAGTCCCCATATCGGTCTTGTTTGACGACTGTAGCATTGCTGAGGTGGTTGAAAAATTGAAGCGTTATTTCTGACGAGCCGTTAGCTGATGCAGTAACACCAAGCACAAACCTTGCCCTTTCCGTAACGAGGTTGGCGTGACCAGAGGGTGGGGATACTGTTTAGTATTGATGGAGCTTGACACGTTATGTATATAAATTGCCCACAGACTGGTGATGCAGAATTGCTGTCCATGCAGCAGAGAGCTTTATGGTTCATTGCCAATTATACGCCGGATGATGGCAGATATAATATTGCCCAGGCTTTCCGTATTCACGGATCGTTTCAAATTGATGCCTTTCGCTATGCGGTTAATCGGCTGGTTTCCAAAAATGCCACATTGAGAAGCACGTTCGTGAACATGAACGGTGAACCAAGGCTTGTGATTAATGAACACTTACCGCCGGCACTGGCGGTTTTCGATGCAACGGAATGGAGCCCGGATACTCTCGAACATGCAGTGCAGGATTTTCATGCTGTTCCTTTTAAGTTGGAAAAAGAGTCATGTCTGCGTTTCGGTATTTATGTGGTCAGTGCCGAAGAGCACGTTTTACTGATGTGTGTTCATCATATTGTGTCGGATTTTACTTCACTTGGTTTTATGTGGGATCAGCTTGAACACTTTTATCTGGCTGAACTGGGGGAAGATTCCGATTCCTGGTTACAGCCAGCCGAAGTTTTCCAGGATTACGTCTCGCGGGAACAAGAGTATTACCAGAGTGAAGTGGCGGCGGAATCGAAAGCTTATTGGAGTGCGTGTTTAAAGAAGCAACCGGCAATGCTGCAATGGAACAATTTTTGGCGCAAAGGCCATAGTGGCCGGTCATCAGTGCTTTTTAACCTTGGTGAAGAGACCACGAAAAAAATAAAGCAGTTGGCTGCGCAAATAGGCGGCTCGGTCTTTACTGTCATGTTAGCGGCATGGGGGGCTTACATAGCCAGGGAGACAAAAACGTCAGATGTTGTGATGGGTGTGCCGGTGTCGATGCGTGACTCGGTTCATCAGCATATTATCGGCTGTCTGTTTAATGTATTACCTATACGTTTGTCCGTTGATCAAACATTTCATCACTTGTTATTGGCGGCAAAAGAAAGATCGTTATCGGCGCTTGATAATCGAAATTTTTGTCTCAGTCAAATGCTTGATCACCTTGCTGTGGAGCGGCATGAAGGGCGTAATCCGTTGTTTCAGACCGCAGTGAATATGCTGGGACACGTAGGGCAGTCGCGTTGGCTGAAATTGGAGTTGGCGACGGCTGAGGATGCTGTTCAGGTTTTATGGGCGGGAAGGGTTATTTCTCCATTCAGGATTTGTCAGCAGGAAGGGCAGGTTGATATTGAACTGTTATTTTTGGATGCTGATTGCCAATTAAGATGTGAACTCAAAGGGGACAAACATTTTTTCTCACATTCAGGTCTTCAGATATTTGCAGAGCGCTTCGGGAGGGTGGTTGAAACCCTTATTACGGAGCCTGATAGGGAAATAAGTGCTTTGTTGGCACCAAAATCAGAGGATTACAATCTTCCATCCGGTCCGCTTAATACGGATATGCTCCCTGAGATAGCGGATCAGACCATCGTTTCGCTTTTCGATCAACGGGTTGTGCAACAAGCGGCGTCCGTAGCGATTCGTTGTGGTGACGATAGATTAACTTATCTGGATTTGCAGCGTTGGTCGCTGGAGGTCGCTGCCCAGCTTATGCAAAATGGGGTTGTGCTTGGCGATCGGGTGGGGGTTGCATTATTGCCTTCACTGGAAGCCGTGGTGACGATGCTTGGGATTATGCGTATTGGTGCGGGATATGTACCGTTAGATCCCAGGCTGCCACAGAAACGTCTGGAGAGAATTGTCGAACAATCAGAGATGAAGCTGATTGTTGTTAACACGGATGTTGACCTGGACGACGCGTTTGCGATTAAGCTGATGGTGATCACGGCTACTGAACCACCGTTTGTTGTAAAACCCGTGGATCATTGTACCCCTTCTTCGATTGCATACAGTGTCTTCACTTCGGGTTCCACGGGGACGCCCAAAGGTATTGATGTTGAACACGGCAATGTTATTTCTTTTCTGAACGCAATGGATGAATATCTGGCCCCCGCACCTGGAGAAGTGTGGACTTGGTTCCATGCTGCCAGCTTTGATTTATCTGTGTGGGAGATTTGGGGTTCACTCTGCTCTGGTGGGATTTTAGTCATTGTGCCTGATGATATACGTAATCAACCTGACAAGCTTCTGGACCTTATAGCAGCGGAGCAGGTAACTATTGTCACACAGACGCCTGCCAGTTTGAAAAACCTGCTATCTGAGTTTCAGAGCCTGCCAAGAACTTATGCGATAAAACATTGGGTCATTTGTGGTGAAGCCCTTCTCAGTGCCACTATTCAGCCTTATTTGAATACCCAGTGGACATTATGGAATATGTATGGTCCAGCGGAGACAACTGTTTACACCACTGTGGAGAAAGTCACAGAAGCACTGACTGACTACACTGTGATCCCCATTGGCAAACCGTTAGGTTTCGCAACGGTCTATATTTTGAACACTTCAATGCAAACACCTCCGATGGGTGAAGTCGGCGAAATTTACATTGGTGGATGTGGGGTCGCCCGGGGTTATGTCGGTCTTGAACAGTTAACTGCTCAATGTTTCATTCCTGATCCCTATATTGATCATGGACGTATGTATAAAACCGGTGATTTGGCGTATTGGGACGGGGAACGAATTCATTTTTGTGGTCGCGTGGATAATCAGGTAAAAGTTGCCGGTTATCGAATTGAGATTGCAGAGATTGAGGATTGTCTCAATCGCTATCATGCTATTGCGGATGCTGCCGTTATCGTTGAATCTCACGAAGGCACAGATCGTTTAGTTGCAATATTGGTACCTGCGAGTCAGCGCAATTTGCCCGAAGAGTCTGCTATTCGTGATCATCTCAGCGCTTATCTCCCCATCTACATGTTGCCCGGCAGGATTATGCTGGCTGATGAATTACCGTGTAATACCCATAACAAAGTTGATAGAAGAGCGTTAAATGATTTGATTAAAGCGGGGAGGTTGACGGATATCAGTTCGTTGAGACCTGTCCCTGAGTTACCTGTTAACTCAGTTTTCGCCGAGATTTCGAAGATTTGGTGTGAGGTGTTGGGGAGAGCGGCAGTCGGACTGGATGACGCATTTTTTGATATTGGTGGTAATTCATTGGCACTGATGCAGATCCATGCACATATTGTGCAATTACCGGGATGCAGTGCATTGCTCCCTTCCGATTTATTCCGCTTTCCGACGATCCGTATGTTGGCTAATTACCTTTTACGTCCTCTGCAACTGATGACGCTGGCAGAAGTTGCAGATAAACCCTCCCAAACGCGGCGTCAGAAAACGCTGAGTTCAAGAAGATCATTGAAGGGGGAACAAGATGTCTGAGAATGCGATCGCAATCATTGGAGCCACTTGTCGGTTACCTCTGGCTAATAGCTTGGATGTACTATGGGAAAATCTTGTTGCGGGCCGAATCTTGGCAAAAAGATATAGCCAGGAAGAGCTTGCCCGTTTTGGCGTCGCCCGGCATATCGTCACTGCAAAAAATTATGTTCCTGTCGATTCATGTTTGCCGGATATCGATCTGTTCGATCCCGATTTTTTTTCAATCAGCCAGCGAGAGGCTGAATTACTCGATCCCCAACACCGGATTCTTCTGGAGTGCGCATGGGAACTGGCAGAAGTGACCGGTTATGGTAATCCTTTCCGACGTCCCCGGATCGGTGTTTTTACCGGAAGTTCGATGAATACCTATTTGCCTAATGTCATTAGATCTGAATGTGATCTGGCTTCGCTAATGGGAACAGAGCTAATGCTGACGAATGATAAGGATTATCTGTCGGCACGAATTTCATACAAGCTTGGTTTTGACGGGCCGAGTATGACAGTTCTGACGGGCTGTTCGACCTCATTGACGGCGGTTCATACTGCAATACAAAGCCTCTTGCTTGGAGAATGTGAGATTGCTTTCGCTGGTGGTGTTTCCGTACATGCTCATCCCCGGCCGGGCTATTTTTATCAGCGCGATATGATCTTCTCAGAGGATGGATATTGTAGACCATTCGATGAGAAGGCATCGGGTACTTTCTTTGGTGATGGGGCTGGACTTGTGGCTCTTCGGCCATTAGATGAGGCCATGAGAAATGGGGATACCATTCATGCCGTGATCCTTGGTTCAGCGGCGAATAATGATGGTTCTGCCCGGGCAGGCTTTGCCGCGCCGGGTGTCAATGGGCAACGAAAACTCATTTTGGATGCCCAGATAATTGCAGGGGTTGAGCCGGATGAATTAGGGATGATCGAGGCACATGGTACCGCGACGCCACTTGGGGATTCGGTCGAATATGCTGCGCTTTGTCAGGCTTTCCGTCAGGGTACTGATCGTGAGGGATTTTGTGCGTTAGGATCGATCAAAGCTAACATGGGTCATTTGGCGGCTGCCGCAGGATTCGCGGGGTTGGCAAAGACGATTATGGCACTGAAAACAGGCATAATTACGCCACATCCGACTTTCAGCAGAGCCAGTTCTGCTATGAACCTTGAACAAAGTCCTTTCATTATCAATACCACACCTATCAATTGGCCGGTGAAAGGACTACGACGGGCGGGGATCAGCTCTTTTGGTGCGGGTGGCAGCAATGTTCATATGATTTTGCAGCAAGCACCGGTACGAATGTCAGGTAAAAGTAAACTTGGTTGGCGAGCTATTCCGTTGGGAGGGCGTAGTGCCAATGCCTTGGATACATTGAGTATAAGTTTGGCGAAAATGCTGGAAGCTAAACCAGATACGCATATTGATGAAGTGGCTTTTACCTATGCGGAAGGACGTGCAGCGCAGCCATACCGAGCCTGTGTGTATGCTAAAGATGTGAAAATGTTGATCGAGAGCATCAGAAGCACGGATTTCACCGTCACCGCACACATTTCTGAACCGCAACGTCTGGTGATTACGCTTGGGCCGGGTATTCGCTCCGCTTTATCTATGAAGATGCCTGGCTATTGGCAAGAAGTGGATAGATTACTCGCTGAATTACCGGCGGATCTTTCCCACAACATCAGTAGAATTGACATCACTGAAATAACAGAACGTAATGGAAATCGGGAGCGAATTGCCAATGTCGTGGCTATGATCGCCGCGATGAATTGTTGGCGGAAGATGATCTCCACGCCGGTACTCATCATATCCGATAATCGTTACGACCTTGCCGTTGCCTGCTCGTTGGGTATGCTGACATTGCCGGAAGTCGTTGATAAGTTACAGGGAAAGGTGCCACAGGATTTAGCCAGGGATCGTATCGCTTTGCCCGGCCGTTTTTGGTCCAGGCATCATGGAGTGGTTGATGGTAACAATGCGAAAGCCATCTTGATTGATGGAGCCATTCCGAGCTTACGGCAAGAGAGTGAGGTTATATCAGCCAATGATGTGATATTAGATTTTAGCCATTCGTCTGACCGTTTCTCTGAAATAGTTTCAAACGCGGAAAATATTATTCGTTTGGATGCCTTTTATGAAGAGGATGACAAGGCGTTAGTCGCGCTGGTTGGAAAGTTATGGCAACGTGGTTTGGTTATCGATTGGTCGGTATTAAGAGGCGGGGAAGTTGTTTCACGTATTCCGCTTCCGGTTCAACCTTTGCAACGTCGGCGGTGCTGGTATACAGGTTCAACAGAGACAGAGCACCAGCAACCACTTTATGTTGATCAGCCTGTGGCAAGCCCTGAAATTGTTGACGGCCCCGTCGGTGTTTATGTTGAACGCTGGAAACGAACGCGGCGTTTATTGCCTGTATCATCAGCAGATAAGCGTAACTGGCTGATTGTCTACGATAAAAGCTGTCAAGAAGTTTGTCCGATCGCGGATATTCTGCGTGATTTGGGGCAGAAAGTGTTTGAGGTGCATGAGAACCGTGTCACGTCTTTCCATGAAACAGAGTTCATCAATTTTGACGATCCCGCAAGTGTTCAGCGTTTGATGCTTATGTTGAAGAAACAACAAGCGGATACACCTGACCATATCCTCTTCATTTTTGGTGATATCCCGCCCGATGGTGACGTGCTGGCAGGGGAAGATCGTTTCCCATTTACGTTATTTAATAGGATAAAAGCGCTTTCCCAGGTTGGCAATAAAGCCATTGCATTGACCTTGATAGGACAAGGCTTTATCGACGTCACTGGCAGTGAGTCACGGATTATCGAACGAGCCACTATGCTGGCATCCATCTCTGCGATCAGCCAGGAATTGCCTGGCATGATGATGAAAGTGATAGACATACCCGCCGAAGAAATTTGCTGTTTTAATCATGCTCAACATATCGTGACTGAACTTTTCACTACCGACGACCAGCAAGTGATTGGGGTGCGCCAAGGTTGGCGGTGGGAACGCTATTTTGAGGTGGTTAGCCCATCAGTCAGCCGCGAAGTTTCACCCGGCATGATCTGTTTGGTGACCGGGGGACTGGGTACGGTTGGTTTTGGTATTGCACAATATCTTGCCACGAAGTTTAACGCGAAACTCATCCTGCTCGTTCAGACACCCATAGATTCCGCTAAGTCTGATACGTTGCAAAGTCAGCGATTAGCGGAGTTGCGAAATATTAGCGCTGACGTTGAAGTTATTACCGCCGATGTGACAGACAAAACTTGTGTGCTTGCAGAACTTTCCCGGGCGGAATCCATCTTGGGTGAAGCGAATTGCTTTGTCCATGCTGCCGGACTTTCTGGTCAGGCAACGATCCAATGGTTGCAAAATTCGGAGCAGCATGATTGGGAAAAACTAATGCAGCCAAAACGAAAAGGGGCGGCTGTTTTGCATGAAATATTTGCTGATCGCTCTTTGAGATTTGGTTGTTTTATCTCGTCTTTGTCGGTTTTCGCTGGGGGTTTGGGTCTTGCTCCTTATGCAGCTTCAAACGAAGCCTGCGCAGCATTTTCTTCAATGCACAATGTGGATAAACCCTATTTCTCAATTGATTGGGATGGATGGGAAGGCTGGGATGAGTCAAATAGCTTCAAATACAGCGTAAATCGTGTTCGTCCCTTACGTTATGCCGATATCGTTAATGCATTGAATATTATTTTTGCCACATGCCATGCAGAGCCTCGTTTTGCGGTTTCCACTGTACCTTTAAATGAACGGTTGCACGATATTGTGCAGACACCACTTCAAGGGGATGCAGAAAAGCTCATAGTGGTGCCTCCTCCTGCATCAGACGAAGCCATAATGGATGATATGACGGCTATTTGGCGTGATGTACTGCGTTGTCCTGTTGATCATGAATCGAACTTTTTCGATTTAGGGGGCGATTCATTAGTGGGTGCTGAATTGGTGCGACAGGTTAATACTCATTTTAATGTTGTTGTATCTATGGTTGATCTTTTCGAATCCAGCACGGTGGTGTCTCTTACGATGCAGGTAAAGAAAAAGCGAATTGAAGGTGGTGTGCGGTAGCTTGAGTCGGCAAGAACAACTTGTTCGGGGGAAGGGAATTAGAATGAAGTCAAAAATACAAATGCGCTATTCAACAGATATCGCGATTACCAGCATCGCTGGGCGTTTTCCTAATGCGGATTCGAGTCAAGAGCTTTGGCACGCAATCTTAGGGAAACGGGAACTGATTTCTGGTTATACCAATGCAGAGCTTCATGATAGGGGCGTCAATGCGGATGCAAGAGGATTGCATTACGTTCCGCGTGGTGCGTACCTTCAGGATCCGGAAAAGTTTGATTACGGCTATTTTCAACTGATGCCAAGGGAAGTGTCGAAAATGGATCCTCAACAACGGATTTGTCTGGAGGTTTGCCATGAGGCGCTTGAACTGAGCGGCTATTCAAACGGTGCAGACGCGGGACTCTGTTCAGTTTTTGTGGGTTCTCGTCAAAGTACCTGGCACGCAAATGTGCCGGCGACGAACAATTCTCCGGCTGACGCGATGCTGCTGTTTGGCGGAAGTTCTATCGATGCCTTGGCAACTCGTATCGCGTACAAGTTCAACTGCTTAGGACCGGCTATGAGCATAGGAACGTTTTGTTCAGGCTCGCTTGTCGCTGTACACATGGCTTGTAACAGCCTGCTGTTAGGTGAAAGTGATATGGCTCTGGCTGGCGGTGTTTGCGTTAGGTATCCCGCTCATGTTGGCTATGTTTACCATGAAGGCGGCATATTATCTCCGACGGGACGCGTTTGTGCGTTTGATGAGAGAGCCGACGGTACGATTTTCTCTGATGCGACGGCATTCGTGGCGTTGCGCCGTCTGGAGGATGCTCTGCTCAATGGTGAACCTATTTTGGCCGTGATTAAAGGAACGGCAATAAACAACGATGGGGCGGTCAAGGCGGGTTATAGTGCTCCGGGTGTTTCAGGGCAGGAACAGGTGATCCGTCGTGCGCTTGCTGCTGCTGATGTACGGGCCGATCAGATTGGTTTGATCGAAGCGCACGGTACTGGAACGCCAGTCGGTGATGGGATTGAGTTACGTGCGTTGGGGCGGGTGTTTGAACGTGTCTCTGCCAGAGCTTGTGCTTTAGGCTCAATTAAATCCAATCTTGGTCATGCTGATTGTGCATCGGGTATCGCCGGGCTGATAAAAACTATCTATGCCGTCAATTTAGGCATTATTCCTCCTTCAATTAATTGTGAATCTCCATGCGCTGAACTTCGGGATCCTGCATCTCCGTTTTATGTCCCAACCGAACCCAGTGCTTGGGATAACCGTTATTCCTCTAGAATTGCGGGTGTTAGTTCGTTTGGAATAGGTGGCACAAATGTTCATATTGTGGTTGCCGAGCCGCCAGCGAGAGAACCTGATATGCCTTCCCTGGAAGCCGCACATCTGATACCGCTGAGTGCACGTACTGAGGCGGCATTAACACACAAAATCTTGGATCTGGCGAAATATCTTGAGCAGTATTCAGAAGTGAATATCGCTGATATTGCATTTACCTTACAACGGGGCCGACGACATTTATCAATACGAAAGGTAATTGTCGCATGTGATATTCGTGAACTGATATCGGGCTTATTAAATAAGGCCAGAGTGGTAGCCCACGAATCTAGCGAACTGCCAGATATTTATATTTCGTCTGCCTCTGTCTGGCAGGCCGGAGAAAATATCAATTGGGATATTTTTTACCAGAACGAGCATCGTAAACGGCTCGCGCTTCCAACTTATCCATTTGAAAGAACGGCAATCTGAGCTGTAAACATGGTAGAGATCGTCTTCATTTAAGGAAAGTGAGGTTGATATGAGTAATAGTAATATTGAAATTATTCAGAGAGAGATAACCACTATTTTTGCAGAAACATTTGGTTTACCGAGAGAAGAGATAAAACTGGAAATACCGTTGGTTGAATTAGGTGCGGAATCACTCTTGTTATTCGAAGTGTTGGATCCCATCCAGAAACGATTTGGTATAAAACTTTCAGTGCGGCAGTTTTTTGCAGAATTACAAACGGTTCGTCAACTCAGTGAATATGTGTTGATGGCAGATAAAAGCAAGGCCGGGGAAGATAATGATTCGGCAATTCACCCTCAACACGTTTTGACTGAGCAAGAGAGCATTTCTGATCAGCCAGACGCGATAGATATTCCACATGTTAAGAAAGAACGCTTTTTTCAATGGATGTCGAGAAGTGCGTCACCCATTGAATCTGAGGAGAGAAGAAAATATCTGGCTTCATTCATCTCCCGGTATAACGAGCGAACGATTCAATCAAAAACCCATTCGGTAGCGGTACGTAACAGTATTGCAGATAGCCGTTCTGGTATTGGATTTAAACCCTCCATCAAAGAATTGCTTTACCCGATTGTATGCACCAAGTTTGAAGGAGCTATCATCCAGGATATCGATGGTAATGATTACATTGATATGACGATGGGCTTCGGTGCACATTTGTTTGGGCATAGTCCATCTTTCGTTATTAAAGAGCTCACTCAGCAAATAAGCAACAGTTTTGGTTTGGGAACCCGGCATGCGATAGGTTTGGAGGTGGCTGAACTGATAAAAGAAATTACCGGCATGGATCGTGTTGCTTTTGTGAATAGTGGAACCGAAGCGGTGATGAATGCGGTTCGGGCAGCACGGGCGCTCACTCGTCGAAATCATATCGTGCTTTTCTCCAGTAGTTACCACGGGCATTGGGATGCCGTACTGGCTAAAGCCAGTGAATATGATGAAGTCAGTGTCACTAAACCCGTTTCGGTGGGCATCCCCGAGAATATGGTGGCTGATGTTTCGGTATTTGAATTTGGTTCCAATGAAGCTATTGAGTTTCTCAAAGTCAATCGCACCAGAATTGCGGCGGTGCTCGTAGAACCTGTACCAACGCGTGACCCTGGTCTTTGTAATCCAGATTACTTAAGACGTCTGCGTCAAATGACCAAGGATTTGGGTATTTTGTTGATATTGGATGAAATCGTGACGGGTTTCAGATCTCACCCGGCAGGTATCCAAGGGTTATTTGGAGTTGAGGCTGATATTGTGACCTATGGCAAAACGATCGGTGGAGGAATGCCGTTGGGAGTGATTACCGGCAGGGGAAATATGCTTGATTCGATTGACGGTGGAAACTGGAATTTCAACGATGACAGCTTCCCGGCGGCGGAACCGACATTCTTTGGTGGAACATATTTTCAACATCCACTGTCTATGGCTGCCGCGAAAGCCACTTTGTTGGAGATCAAAAGAAGAGGGGAATCTTTTACCAAGGCACTGACGCAATGTACTGAATCGTTTGTTTTACGTTTGAATCGCCTGTTCTTGAGTCGCCGGGTTCCCATTGAGGCAAGATCATTTTCCTCATTTTTTAGATTAATTCATCGTGACAACATGGATTTGCTTTACTACAACCTGCTGATGAGAGGTGTTTACATCTGGGAGTGGCGATGCTGGTTTATCTCTGATGCACACGATGACACTCATCTGGAAAAAGTTTATTTGGCGTTTGTGGATAGCCTAGATGAACTTGAGCAAAATAACCTTCTTCCACGGTATAGCTAGATCAAACGGGATTGTTGTGAGCGATAAATTATCGAATTGTGAAGCATCCTATTCTCTGGCCGTGCTGAGTTCAATGCTCTGAAACGACTGTTCATAGTTTGTTGGGTAACGAAAATTAAGGGGAGTGTTATGCCATTGGCAAACAAAAGTGTTTTCATTGGTGGGCCTATTCAATCCGCGATTTATGATGGTGGTTTTCATGAAGAGTTGAGAATGACTATCCAGTTAGCGGTTAAGACAGTAAAGGCACTGAATGGCAATGTATTATCGGCACATTTGACCGAGAAATTTGGCATTGATACCCCCAATTATACGCCGGAGATGGTATCAAAACGGGATTTCCAATGGATGCAACAGTGTGATTTTTTCATGCCCATTCTTCCGGTTCATTGTGGTGAGGAATTATTGCGTACTGATGGCACACATATTGAACTTGGTTGGGCCTCGGCCCTGAAACGGCCCGTATTGCTGATCACTCAACTGCCGATTGTGCGCGGTGGTAGTCATTTATTAAAGGGATTGGAGCATGTTTGCAATTTGTCGAAATTGGACATTCACGATTTTCGTCATAATCCGTGGCAGATTGGTGAGATTTTCAGAAATTTTCAGTTGAGTAGCTATTGAGCACCTTTTGGGGACATCGCCTGCTCTATGGAAAGGGGTTAATAGCGAGTTTGCTTGAATGAGTTAATTCATGGAGTTGCGATGAAAAATCAAGTTTTTGAACAAACCTATGATGTTTTAGGCATGAAGATAAAAAATCCAATTATCGTTGGATCGGGTTTGCTTTCTGATCAGGATAAATATATTCGCCAGTTTATCGTTCACGGTGCAGGGGCGGTCGTGACAAAAACCATTTACCCGAATTCGGAAAAATTGCATACCGAAAAGACCTATTCCATCAGTACAGGGATGTTGAACAATACGACTTACTCGAAGAAAACAGTTGAACATTGGTTGACTATTCTCAGTGAGTTTAAGAGAGAACAGCTTCCGGTGATAGTCTCGGTCCATGCAGAATCGCCTGGAGAGTTGGGTTCATTGGCTGCTCGTATCTCAGAGGTAACCGATGCACCCTTGGAATTGGGCATTTCGTGCTTACATGCAGATGACTTTACGGAAGATACACCAGAACGTGTATTCAACTACGCGAAAGCGGTGAAAGAGCGAGTGGATACCTCTTTTTCTGTCAAACTTGCGCTTGGCGACAATTTGTATGGGCGTGTTCAGGCTGCCATAGACGGCGGGGCTCATGCGATAACCTTGAGCGATACCATTTCGGGCATTGCATTCGATAACATAAGTGGCGAGGCTGTTCTTAACGGGGTGTGTGGATACTCTGGGCCAGGGCTCAAGCCGCTGGTGCTTGCCGCGATCTATAACCTGCGCAAACGGGGGCTGACGATCCCGATATTGGGATCGGGAGGTGTACAGGATGGTAATGACGTTCATGAGTACATGCTTGCAGGTGCAAATACTGTACAAGTTTACACCGCTCTTCATCGGCATATGTACAAAACACTACGGCGTATCGTTCTTGAATATGCCCAAATCACGATGTCAAAATAAGGTATTAAAAAAGGGACAATATCATGAGCAGTCAAGTGAGAGAATTTGCAGAACTGACCAGCGAGCAGGTTTTAACTGCGGTTGAAGGTAAGACTTTGATCTGGCCGATTGGCGGTATTGAGCAGCATGGACCTCATCTGCCGTTGAATGTAGATGCTGTGATCCCTGAGGCATTTGCCCGCGTGTTGGCGAATGATATTGGTGGGTTCACATTGCCGGTACAGCCATTATCGGTAAGATCATTGCCCCAGAGTGGGGGTGGACTTGAATTCCCTGGTACGATTTACATTGATGGACCAACATTTACAACTTATATGGGCCGGGCAATTAAGAGTTTATGTTCATTACCTTTCAAGCAACTTGTGATTATTAATGGTCATTACGAGAATGAAGGTTTTATTTTCGAGGCGGTAGATGAATTACGGACAGCGGGTCACTTTAAAGATCGTTCCGTTATCGTGTTTAGTTGGTGGAGTTTAGTCTCTGATGCTTGGACTCGTGAACATTTGACCGATTTTCCCGGCTGGCACGCTGAGCATGCAGGGATAACAGAAACGAGTTTGATGCTTCATTTGCGCCCAGATTTGGTTAGAGCTGAGCGGGTTGACCATGATAAACCCCCGCGTGCAGGGATTTATCAGATACCGATTAAAGAAGAATTTTCAACGAGAGGGGTTCTTTCTAAAACATCTGGTGCGAGTGCAGAGATCGGTTCACTCATTTTCGAACATGTCAGGCAGCAAATATTGGAACTTGTTACTGCGGATTAACAAGTTGAATATTACTGCATTTTTTCGGTTTTACCCTAGCTATCTGGAAAAGAGCTTACCGTTTTCATCAATGGAGGCCTTTTCCAGTAACAGCTACATATAGCAGTACTCGTAATATGGGACACGAAGGCGAACTTGCTGGAATTCGTGAAGTTTTTCCCCGTGAACAGCTAAATTTATTATCATGAAAATAGGTTAATTATTATTATATGATAATAATGAACGTATCAGATAAATACTAAGAATAAAAATAATGAAATCCAATATCAATTAATGCATATCCTAATTAGCAGCAGATACGCTTTGCATTACTCCTTCTTTGGAATTGTCGTAGAAATTATCAAATACAGAAAAGCTTATTATAGGGACAAATGGCGAATATGTTAATAAGATATCCACAGTCATAAAAAGGGCAGCTAAGCGTTACCATTATCGTAATATTTGTATAATTAATGATTTTTTAGTTGATGAATTTATGTAGAGAAGAGGTTATATTTTCTTCTTTAATGAAAGGCGATATCACTGTTTATGTGACGACTGAATCCCATCCTGATAACGATGATATAATAAGAGGAAATGGAGTTTATCAAACTCTGCGTCTTGCCATATCTAATGATATTTTAGAATCGTAAAGTAACGCTGATGAAATAATCTATACATTTCCCTTGGCTCAACATAATAGTGCTTTCTTGATATTGTACATATACTCTCAGGCATAAGTAAAAAGAGTCATTAAATTTATTAATTTATGATTTTATATTTTAGAATTAGATATAATCTGTTGATTTATATTCTATTTTTAATAGATGAAATATGATTGTAATTATTATTTGAATCTACATTTTATTAATGTAATGGTAAAAATAAGAAAGCCATAAGATGAGTTTCTTCTTATGGTTTTCTTTTAAATACGGTCTTTAGTGCTACAGCCATAGAAATTAAGAATCCGTATTTTTTGATGTTCATAACTCAGAGAAACCACACGACTTAAAGTTTTTCTATGTGAGCCTCTTTTATTGAAAAGAGGAAGTACAATTGTAGTGTAAGATGTTCTTAGCGGGTAATAATGAGCTGTTTTATTATTGAGTTTAGTGGCCGCGTAGACGGCCACCTTTAATAGGAAAGTAATAGACAATTTAAATTTTTGGCGTCCTCCCGCTCTTGGCATAATTTTTCCATGTATCTAAAGCTTTACCTGTGAGTTTATTCAACTCCGCTCTTCCACTAAAATAACCTTGCTTAATGTTGTCTAATGTTGTGTGTCCAGATTGGGTCATAAATTCTACAAGGTTTCCTCCCCAGACTTTAAAGCGTCCTCCAACATCTGTTGTGAAATATCCTGTCTTATAGGGATTATTTGGATACATTTTTTTATAAACCTGATGGGCAAAATAGTCGGTGACATATTCGTCATAATTCGTGTTTTGAACGCTGGTGTCTGTGTCTGCTTGAAAACCTACATGCTCATGTGAGGAAAAATGCAAGCTCTCATGGATAATTGTTGATCTGATTTTATCAATGTCCAATTCTCCATTCTGAGAATAATCAGGTGAATCTGTCGCCATGTATATTGTCCCGCTTGGGGATGTCCATGCGGCAGGGTTTGCTGTCAATGTTTCACTGCTAAATGGGATACCGGTTTTACTACTGACCTCTTCCAGAGTACTGTCAACCAAATTAATCGGCCTCTTTTTTTCCCCTGATATTTCACTAATCGTACTGGCAAGTTGATCTAGATCGACGTATTCAGCCGATTTCCAGCTCTTAGTCCGAACTTCACTTGGTGTGTATTCCGGTACCGATAGGTTGATCGGAGAAAACGTGCTGCTAGTTGTCAGCGAACTCAAATTTGGCATCCCTCCCGCTCCAGCACTTGGTGGTGGAGGAACTGCCCCCGGTGGTTGTGGGATCATACCTGGCGGTAGAGGTGGTGGAATCATACCCGGTAATGGCGGTGGAGGTAATGCTCTGCTGGTTCCAGGCATTGGTGGTGGTGGTATATTATCCTTAGGTATTCTTCCATCAATATCCGTCAATCTCACCGGATTATTCCTTACCATCCGATACAAATTCAGCCCATCCACTGTCCCTGCTGGGTCGGCACTCAACCACCGTCCTACCCACGGCTGATAATACCGGTAGCCGTAGTAGTACAGCCCTGTCGCATCCCGTTCTTTGCCTGAGTAGCGGATAGTTTTGTAATTAGCTTCTGTTTGGCTGTTTGCTGCCCACATTGCTGTACCGCCAAATGGATAGTACTCTTCCTGACTGATAATTTGCCCCTTGTCATCCAGTTCAAGCTGACTGGAGCCGATAAGATTATCGTAGCTGTAACGTAGCTGATTGTTGCTGATGTCTTCTGGTTTGCCCGTTTCCCAATGCAATACTCGCACCTGCGCACGACCCGCTTTACCTATTGTGATAACTTGCAGGTCTTCTGTTGTGGAAATGTTGTTTTGGGTTGTACGCAATTCCAGGCCCGGCAGATAAGTTACCCGCTGTGTCTGAGTGTTGTTACCGGTCTGTTGTTCACTGACTTTTAGCAGCCGCATTCCATCGTTGCCATAGCAATACCATTCCCGATCGTTCTCAACACTGCTGTCCCGTACCACTACTGTCACTTGTTGCAACTCACTTCGTGCATTCCAGTTCAGATTTTGTCCCGGAGTCAATGTCTTCTGATGACCGCCTGCATCAAACAAGGTATCGACTTGTGCCGGGTCTGCTGTTAGTGAACTTAACACGGCGCGATTGCTGCGATTTGAAATGGTGATATTTGTGGTGTAGTTGTTTTGAGTGGCGGGTGAACTGTGCTGGATTTTAGTTAAATTGCCGCCACGGTCATAAGTATAAGTACGGGTATAGTTGGTATACGTGTTGTTATCAGAAGGAAGAACCGGGGAGGGAATTTGGTTATTTTGCTGGTTAATATTTGCCATCTCACGCCCTGTTGCACTGATAAGCTGATACAGGGAATCGTAAGTGTAGGTGTTCTCCGGTATCACTTTTTGATTACGCCAGAACCGGGTGGCTTCTGCGTCATTACGTATGTTGATGACATTACCTACCGGGTCATATTCATAGCGTAAATCTTGCAACACATTGGTATCTGAAAGTCGACTGGTTTTGATACCGATAAGCCGTTGGGTTTCCGGTTCATAGCTGTATTCAGTGATAACGCCGTTGCCGTGCTCTTCACGTAATTTTTGTCCGGCAGCGGAATAGGTCAGGGATTTGATAATAACCTGTTCAGTCTGGTCTTTGAGTGTTAACCAACTCCTTTTTAGCTGTCCGGCTACATCATAGGCCAGACGCTGAGTGTTCCCTTTCGCATCGGTCTGAGTCAGTAGAGCACCGGTGGCGTCAAGGGTGTTCAGGGTAGTATAGACTTCATTAGCCAGCGTGTTCTGCCAGTGGGTTTCATTGTCACCTGTCCAGTTTGCTTCCTGACTATCGATTAGCAATTGACGGGATTGCGATAAAACAGCACCTGTCAGAGACAGATTTTCCAATCGGGTAACTCCTGCCGTGTCATAGTGGTGTATACATTGGCCAACAAGGTTGTGACTTTTCTCTGCTTCAGTATTGTCGGCCCAGATAAGGCGTTCAATAATATGGGATGTTTTTTCTTCTGGTACTTGTTCGGCGATAGACAATAGACGTCCGGGCAGGGAAGACGTTTCATATTGCCGGGTTTGTATGACATCTGTTGCAGTCACGGTCAGTATCGGACGGCCTTCAATATCATTTAGGGTGACAATGCGGCCTGCATCAATGCTTTCTGTCCGTAGGGTATTACCGGTTAAATCATATTGCCAAAGAAAGTTGGATTTTATCGTACTATCTCTCTGTTTAGTTTCATATAAACGTGGATCAATGCTCTGGCTCAGCTGCCCGCAGGCATTATACTGATAGTAGGTAATACGAGTATCGGTATCACCGTTTGCGGTGGTACGGTGAAAGCCGATATCACGGATAGTCAGGCCACGGTTATCGTGGACGCTGACTGTCGGGGTGTGTTGATAAAGTGTAGAGTCAATTTTTTTCATGGTTTACCTCGTTTATTGTGTTGCTGTATTTAATCATTTCTTCATTTTCCTCCCTGATGCATAAGAAGGCGACGCCAGAGCCAGCTCAGCCCGGTACTTCCCGTTGTGCCGAATAGCCCGGCAATTGCAAAAGTCATATAGATGCTGCCGCCACTTTCAAAACTCAGTAATCCTCCCAGGATACCAGTAAAACAGGAGATAATGAGTTGGCATAGGACGTTAATCCAACTCCATTTGTATTGTTTGTTCTGTATATCAATGAGGTATCTTACTAATCCGCCCCAAGCCGCAATAAAACCAATGATCAACCAGATAACAAGTTGAGTATCTGACGGCATTTTTAACGACACTTTTCACCTCTATCTATGCTTCCCGCCCGTTAGCCGGGCGGGGTTTATCAAGTTACATGTTTACCTCAGCTGCTGTATCATTTTCATCTTCACTGACAGTAAACCAGGGAGTAAACAAGGTTCGACGAAACCAGCCTTTTGCGGTGATAACCTTAATTTCCCGACCAACGGGATCATAGACGTGGGTATCGGCATAAGCCTCTTTTGCCTGCCGTGCTTTGTCATCACTGACATAACGCCAATCATTGAGGAAATAGGGCTGATAAGTTCGTATCGGTTGTCCTTTATTGTCATATTCCGTCCGTCCAGTCACCGCCCAGCGGCTCTTGGCATTTTCTGTTTTCGTGACCAAAGAACCGTCTTTGTTACGTTGCCAGGCCATACCTGCCTCATGTCGGGCGGCTGCTTGCAGCAAGCGACCAAAGCCATCACTGAATACGACTTGTTGACGGATTTGTTGCTCGGGATCATGGTTATAACGATCCGTGGTCAGCGTGAGGCTATGAGGGGGTAAACGGGTGCTGTGATGTAGTGGGCTGATTAACTGGGTAACTGCACTTTGGCTTTGTACCCAGCGACGATGGGCCAATGTGCAGATATACCCGTCTTCAGTGATGATCCCGGATTTATACAGTGTTTGCCGGTCTTGCTCTGTCAGTTTATTGAGGGTTTGTTGACTTAATACCGGCATCCAGCTTTCCGGTGCATAAACCTGACATCGTGCTACAGGTAGTGGTCCTGTCAGGTTAATGGCTGTTTCCACACTGGCTGGTGGAGAGAACGGCATCTGTTCCGGTGATGAGTAACCGGTCATCCTACCGTTTTCAGTTCCCCAAAAGCGCTGTGTTACCTGACGGCCCAGTGCATCCAGCGTGATAAGGTGCTCATTGTCATTGATATCAGTGAGTTGCTCGGGAGCCAGAAAACGCCAGTTATACTTGGCTGATGTTGTCAGGCCAGCCGCATCTTGCGTTTTTGTCACGACACAATAGTTTGTATCCCAGGTTAGTGTGATTTTTCCTGTGAGTTGTGTGTTGCGCTGCGTTTGTGGACGCCAGAACTGTACAGCGGTTCCGTAATCGGTGTAGCCGTGACGGGCTGTCCAGACTTTGCCCTCCCCAGCATGGGGGAACAGGTAATCTGATTGTTGATACCCGGATTTCTCCAGCGTTGTGGGCAATTCCTCAGGTGCGATACTTCCATCAAACGCTGACAATGTGGATTCATCGAATACCGTCGTCTCTGTAAAGGCAATCAATGCCTGTCGTGTCGGTGTATTACTTTGCCCGCCGGTATAAAATGTTCGCTGCTGGCCGAAGTATTTACGCAGTTTGTCATATGCAATCAGAATATCTTTATCACATAAGGTTTCCAGGTTTAAACCACGGTTAACTTCATCGTATTTAACTTCATCATGTTTGATCTCATAAGTATCAGTGCGGGTGCTATCCGGTAATCCCAGCACCCGAACGGTATTGTTGGTCAGATGGTGCCAACTGAACTGTTGATAAGTCAGCCGCAATTTGTGTTGCTGGTCATCATAGCTGTTGGTAAACAGTGTATCAGACAACATATCCGAATACGGGCTTATTGTGGGCTGATTGCGGCGTGGGTACTGTATTGAAACCTGTTTCAGTGGTTGTCCAAATAGGTCACTGGACAGAGTGATGCTCTGGCTGCACTGTGGGTCACTGGCAATACGTTCATAGTGATAGTGACGGCTTTCCGCTACCGATGGCCAAAATACAGGATTTTGGTTCTTTGTATTCTGTAATCGGCGTACCTGTGGACGGAATTTAGTGACAGTATAGGGAACCTTTTTTTGTGCGCTGCTATCCAGTCCGTACAGTTCACTACGCAGTGGCTGACCTTTCAGCGCCCGGTTGAACCAGTATAGGTCATGACTATTCTCTGGTATTAGGGAAACATCCTTGCCATCTTTCCAGACAGTAAAGCGCGGTGTAAAACCGGCAAAAGCCTGATTATCGCCACACCAATACTCTGCCGATAATGCGCTATCTATCACGGGCAGTCCGGTGGCATACCAGTTTTTGGTCAGGGCTGGTGGTGTCCGTTCTGGTGCGCTACCTTGAGCCAGTTGATGGCTGTCTTTCTGTTCAACATAACCAAACCCGCGAAATTCCCGCTCATGTCCATCCCAAGCGCCGTGAGCATAACGCAGTGTTGTTATTAATTTGTTGCCGCTGATTTCATCTTCTATTTCCGTTTGACATAGGGTGTGTACCGGGAAGGGCAGATAACAAACTGGTGTTTGTCCAGCATCCTGTGCCTTGGCTTTTTCATCCAGCCAGAATTGGGCAGAGCTGCGGTAATGCAAGATGTGACGAGCGCCCATATTGTTATTCATTTCACTGAGCAGCCACGGTTTCTTGTTCGCCAGATCACAGCGCCAGTGATGGGGCGACATATGTGGGACACTCAGTATTAAACTGGCTATCCCAGCCCCCTGCACATCGGCTACTTGCAACTGACAGGTGCTATCAAAACGCAGACCATTTGGGAAGGGTAATGTCACAGGTTTAGCAAAACTGTTGCCACTGTTATTGAGGAAGATATCCAGGCAGTTTTTGTGAACATAAATCAGGTCAGTTGGGCCGCTGCCATCCAGGTCAGCCAGATAAACCTGCGCTGGATTAAACTCAGTTGTTGGCTGGCTGAATCCCGGCAGGGTGATGGTGATTGGCTGACCAAATCGTCCGTGCCCCAGATTCGGCCAGCAGGTGACTTTAGTCGCACTGACTTCAACCAGATGCGCTTGACCGGAACCCAGTACATCACTAAAAGCCACCAACTTACGGGCATCGGCACCCGGTATCGGCAGGGTTACATCACCGGATTGCACCACATCCTGCCCTTTGGTAAAGCCGTCGCGGGTATTGGCATACAAGCGCACACTTTTAGGACCGATCAGCGCCAAATCAGACAACCCGGATCCCATTAAATCCGCCAGTTGCGCACGGGGATGAATATATTCTACCGGTAGGGCGTTGAGTGGGGTAAAACGTGTCCAACTACCATCTGGGCGTTGGCTGTGGTATCCCCGTAACCCCGGTCCGGTGATAACCCAGTCAAGTTGTCCATCTCCGTTGATGTCTACCAGTGATGCGTTGTTTTGTAAGGAAGGGATGACAGACAAAGGTTGTATTTTCTCCCAAGTGACAGCATTTTGATTATCTCCTGTCTGACGCTGTGGCGCGCGGTACCACCAGGCTCTTTTATCTTGATATAGCAGACCGGGTAATCCCTCGCCTTTTAGGTCAACCAGTTGCCAGCGCTGAACGGCATTGAAGTTTGCCAACACATCCATCGGTTGCCAGCTAGCGTTCTGTTTCGGTGAAAAATCCTGATATGCCAGCTCTAGTGGTGGCAAGGTGACGGCAGGACCGTCTTGTTTGTGTCCCACTCGACGAACGAATACCAGCGTGCTGGCTATTGCGCTTTCGTCATAATTGAGTATTAGGCGTGAAACCAGCGAGGGTTCGTGCTCTTCTGTCTGGTTATCCAACGCTTGCAGGTTATGATACATCAGTACCTGACGGCATAAGCGGCGGGTACGAATCTCAAAGCCATATTCATAACGAGAAAAACAGTCCTGACGACAAAGCCAGCCACCCGGTGCTGTAAATTCTGGCGGCGCTTTCAGGTTGTTACTGCGTTCGCCATAATCAAATACCAGATAGAACAACCAATTTTTTTGTGAGAGCGCGCTGCTATCCAGACTGGGTAACATTTCGCTAGCTGTCAGGTTGCCGTAATACACCATGTGTAGATAACGTTGCGCTGTGACCTGTGGATGGTCTGTCATTTCATCTGCTTCGCAACTTGTGTCATCTTCGGGGAGATATTGATAATAAATTTGTTCACCACGCGGTGACACGGAAGCTTCCAGTAGCCATTGCGCTGTTTGTGAGATTTCTGATGGGTTGCTGATCCGCGCCTGAGGCGATTTACCCAGTAGATGTACCTGTCCATCGGGGCTATATATCAACCAAAAGTCTGTTTCGCTTTCTGTCTTAGGTTGCCAGTACTCCAATCGGCTGAAATGGCTTTCCAGACGGGAACGGTAGCCGGTAACAGTAAAAGTGGCATCCAAGCCGGTATTTTTTAAGTAAGGATTTTTTAATATGGATTCATCACGAGGTTGATCCGCGATGACCAGTACTTCACCTTCTGGTCCCAGAAAGGTATCGGTTTCGTCATAGTGGGGAACACCAAAATGGGTACGGCGGCGGATAGTCATAACTCCACAATCCCAGCCCAGACCAAACGGGCTGTTACCGGCACCACTGTTGTAATTCAGCGTGAGGGCGGGGGCATAGCCGCGTCCGGCTGAAATAGGTAATGGCAGAGACAGTGCAGCCATACCATCCGGTCCGCTGGGTGTTAACGCTTCACCCATACCCGTGATAGCGCCTCCCCCTTTAGGCAATGACAGTTCCGTAATACTGAAATTTTGTGAATTTTGCATGAAAGACTCCTTGCAGGCCCCACTTAGGGGCCTGTTTTAGCACTGAGTTGAAATCGTTATTGGCGAATGGTGTAGCGAATATGCAGAATGATGTCGCTTAGACTCTCCAGCATGGTTTTTTGTTTACCGGTTGCATTCGGGAAACTGAGCGTTAATGTGCCTTGATCAACGTCAATCCCTTCAAACGGCAGGAATTTGCCATCGTTGAAATCAAGCTGGAACTGACCGCTGTCATTCATGCCGTGGGAAACCGCTAGTGCTTGACAGCCTTTGGCTAACTCGGTTTCCCCACTGTAAGACAGAATCGCCTGCACATCCTGATATGGTCCCAGTAGAGCGGGCAAGGTGACGCTGATCTGTTTGATGCGGCGAGTTTTACCAATAGAATCCGGATAATCGCTGTGAATGTTCAGGGCAGACAACGAAATGGATGCTTCTAGGGAGGTTTTGGTATCGGCACCAAACTCCAGCTTATTATTGTCCTTGCCGACACTGCCTGAACCTTTACTCACCAACTTCTCCATTTCCTGAGTCAGGGTAAATTTATCTTGCGGTAATTGGTCATAGACTTCGGCCAGCGAAATGGTGCGTTCTACCTCCAATACGCGTTGATCTTGCCTCAAATGGGCATCTTCCATCTGTGCCAGATTTAACATCAAAGTTTCGCCCGCGAGCAGACCGGCATGGGTTCCCTGCCAGGCACCAGGCTTAATGAAGCTTGCGGTGGTTTCATTCGTCTCCCAGCGATAGGCCATTTCAGCCATCAGACAACGCGATACGGCCAGGTCGTAGAACTGGAAGTAAATGGCGGCTAGTCGGCCACGTAACCAGTTGAACAGAGCCTGATTACTGAACTTACGTTGCAGGAAGGTCAGTTGTGCATGGGTTTGTTCCTGCTGGGTTTTCAGGCTGGTTTTCTGCAATACTGCGGCTTCCCGACGTATTGTCAGTGAGCTGAGTTGAGCATCAATTTGTTTCAGCTCGGTTTGTGCATTATTACGCTGGATTTCCCATTCCTGACGGCGGCGGCGCCATATTTCAGATTGCGAGACTTTATCGGCCTCAATTAATAAACCGTCTGCGGCAATGCCTCCACCAATAGCAATCGCATTGGCGATAGCACCATAGTGTGATCCCCCGACGGCCATACCGTAGATATTTGGTACCATATCCAGTGCAGCAGCAGCCATATGCAGACTTTTCAATCCGGCGGTAATACCTTGGGAAGCCACTTTCATATTCAGCGCTTGATGTTCACCAGCGTTAATATTTTCATCATATAATTTGCTGTAGCTGTTAAAGCGTGATTGTGCTCCCAGGCGTGTTTTTTCCAGCACAGTTTTTTCAGCATCCAACTCTTCAATGGTTTTGTCTTGTACGCTGAGATTGGTCAATATCAGTTCTGCCGCCTGATTCTGTAATAGTGTATTTAATGCTTCCGCATCCTGACGTTCGATAATATTTTGTAACGTGGAGCCGAATTGAGTGAGCTGGCTTACCATGCCGCGTGCGTTTTCCAGCATGTGTGGGAAACGCCACAGTGACATAAATGACGTCGGCAGACTGCTTCCGCTCTGTGAGCTGGTAACAGCAGCGCTGAGTAATGCTTTTGGATCTGCCGGTGTGGCATAAATAGGCAGATGCAAGGGCTGACCGTCGATAGAGAGATTATGACGCAAGTTGTACAGCCGTTGTTCCAGTTTTTGCCAGTAGTTCAGCATCTCTTCATTGGCTTGTGGCAGGAAAAGATCTGTCGCGCTTTCATCTATAGACTGGTTTTGTCGTAAAGCTGCCATTGCGCGGGAATGTCCCTTTTGTCTCGTAAGATCAGCGGCATCCTCCAGGTTTGTCTCACTCCATGTCGAACTCAGTGACATAGGTGGTTTATCACCCAACAGATGCAGTGCCTGCATGTACCACATTTTGGCTTCGTTGAGGGTGTCCCGCTCCAGCTGACGATAAGCGTAGTCTCCACGCGCCATCAGTAGGTCAAGGGTACGCATAAAAGTGACGACTTTATAGTGCATTGGGTCGTGTTGCGCTACGGCATCAGGATCGACCGAATCCAGAGGGTCATCGTTCCAGCTGGTGTCTTCCTGTAATGGGCGGACATTCCAGTGGTAATCCTGAATCTGATCATGCTTAATATAACCAGATGGGTTCCAGACATATTTCAGCCAACGGGTAGCTTCATCGAAATTTTGCTCGTGTAGCAAACGTTGAGCAATTAGCATCGGGGTATAATAGAACAGTTCCCAGAAATAGAGGCTGTTAGCGCCGCTGAAATCCATGGGTTCGCTGTTAACATCTTTCAGAATATTGACGTTCTCGAAGTGGGTTAAAATGGAGCTAGGGTTTATTGCGACTACCCCTTCTTTATCTCTAATAAAGTGAGGTCCCCACCAAGTTCCATCTGATGGTGATTTTTTGAAGGTCATATAAACCTTGGCGTGAAAACGGTTATCTAATGGAACATTATCAAGAGGAATAAATAATGTAGTGCTGACACTAGTCTCCCCTAATTGACCTGAGTAGATAATGTGTGAGTTATTATCAACGACATGTTTGATATAAAGCTTAAACCAGCGTTCATCACCATGAGTTGATGGATTATAGGGAGGCATCACAAACGTAGCATAGAAACCCTTTTTTAACTGTGGTTCTTGAATATTCTGAGTGTCCATACTCAAAATAGTATCGATCCCAGCGTTGGCGCGGCTAATTAATTTACGGGCAAACAGGGTATTAAGGCGAGTACGATAGGCTCCCCATTGCATATATTGTGCCCCGCTTGGATCGTGGTGAAGGGTAAGGACATCATCAATATTCGCCTTTTTGATAACACGAATGCTGAAATGTTCTTCACCTAGATGACGCTCCTTCTGACCATTTTCAAATGCATCAGCAGATGCTGTAAAAGTGACATCAATACTTGCTTCATTATTTTTAAATACTAGCGTGGAGACATCTATTTGGTCGAGATCATTAAACTGATAACACATTTCTTCGAAACTGAGTGGCGGTTTAGCTGGAACTTTGTCATGCGCTGTATATAGTTTATTTTCTAACTCACCATTCTCCTTCACTTTTTTCACTGTTATTTTAACGTTTGAAGGCTGAATATTTGCATTAATAAATACTGGTCCTGAAACATCGGTGTCAATACCGCCGTGGTCATCCATATAGAAATATGCTTTGAATGGATCGTCGTTGCTATGTTTATTCTCAATATAACCATAATTACCACTAATGTTACCGCCAGTGGTTGTAGACATTTCTTGCGAACCAGAGGGAAGGTTAGGGAACCAGGCTCTTACAAAGTTAGTGGTACTTTCCCGATAAAACAGCAGTTTCCCTTTTTCGTGCTTGGTGGTGTCTTCGCATTGATAAACAGGGTAAATGAATTTTTTATTTGATAAGTTATTCGGGTTAATACCTAGCGTGGTGTAAATAATAAATTTATCACCTGGCTTACCGTATTTCTTCATTAGGTTGCATTGATTGCGTTGCCGGCCCACTAGTCCATTATGGATAATTCTTAATTTTGGTGAAATCTGGATTTTTGAATTATCACTTGAGTTGCGGGTAATCAGAATGCTCCCACCATACACCATACTCAAGTAGCCTTCTCCCCAGTCATAACCGTTATTGTTTACTGATAGAGGGATTTCATAGCTTTCTGCATAGCGGTTATTTACTCTTATGACATTGTTGGTATCAAACTGTTTATGAGCATTAGGTCTGTAACTTTCAGGTGTCATTTCCTCAGGGGACATATTGGAAGTGATATACAGCCCTTTTATTGGTGCTGTGTTTGTGTATTGACTTAATTGATCCTGTTTTTTATAAAACATAACCAGCAGTTTATCTTTGCCTTGATAACTTGCACAATAGAGTCCTGGTGCTTCGTTTTTTCCCAGTGTTAAATCAGATATTTTGCTATTCGCATCAAAGGTGATTGGCGTGTTCCAGGTACGGTCATAACGAATATGCGCCAGTTTCAGTTCATAACGGAGACTCTCGGTCGTTTTACCGCCTTCATGTGTAGCAATCCTTTTTTCTTCCAGCCAGATTATATATAAACGAGATTGGTAGATTACTGGGCGAATAATGTCTTTGTATGGGTTAATTGGGCAGTCAATTTTGTGCCATTCACTCCAGGCATTAGCGGGGAATTTACCTTCGCTGAATTTACTGTGATCCACACTGCGCCAGTAATATTGATTAACGTCTGTTTTACTGTGTCCGATAAAATAGGTTAATCCTTGGTCATTATTAATATTATCATGATAGGCGCTGATAACTTCCAGGTTAGCCACTTGTTCGAACGACGTTAGGTAAGACTTAAAAGCATCTTCTACGGTATCGGTATTCAATTGACTTTGGCTGATGGATTGCAGCAGTGCATCCATCATTTTTGTCTGTCCGATACGCATCGTCGGATCGATGTAATTTTCAGGATAGTAAGCGAGCTTAGATATGCCAGCCCAGGTGCTGTAGTGTTTGTTGTATTTATCCCAGTCTTTAAAGAATGGACGGCTGGTGACATTCGTGACGATGTCCCCTTCCATGTTTTTTAATGTTCGGTTCACATACAGTTGAATACTGGCGATGGCTTCGGCAATCTCTGTGGTTTTGATAGCGGCGGAAACTTGGTTATCAATTAATAAGTATTGATATAGATCATCACGGTCTTTAATTACCGTATGTTTTCTTTCTTGTCGATCTTTTTGGTTATGAGAATAAATATAGTATGTACTTAACGCGGCGCTGCGAGACTCATCCAGAAACGCATGTAGGGTGTTGGCCTTTTGGGTGTCCAGCCCAGCGGTTAATGTCGCAGCTGCATTTTTCCACTTTTCATAGGTAGAGGGGTCTCCAGTTAATAATGGAGCCAGCGCCGAAACGTCCTTTGGAGAGATGTTCAATTGACGCGCAACGTTAATCCATTGCAGGATGGTGTCGATAGATGTCCAATTGGAGAATGTTCTGTCTGTCTCTATTTCCTTAATTGACTCGTTAGCTTTCTGGTTAAGTTTTTGAGTCAGAATATTAGCTTGTAACAGCAGATTCTTATCAAGACTCATGGCGTTGGCCAACTGTTCTGCCTTTAATGTTTCTGTTTTAAACTCAGTCAGCACAGAAGAGGCTTTTTCACCCAGAGAATTAACCCAGTCAGAAAAACGCGTTAGTGTTGTCAGCGTTAATACATCATGTTTTGGTGTCGTCTCGGTTTTAGTGGCAAAACGTTGAGGGTTTTTCACAAACAGATTTAAGGTGTTTTCGTTAAGGCCGGTGGAACGGTAAATCAACGCCAGTTGTGCCAGGCATTGGCAATACTGGACAGCCTGTTGAATTAGTGTAGTTGATTCAGTTGTTTTCGATTGAGTTTCAATGGGGTTTTTCCGCAACCAGTTCCAGAATGAATCTGCCGTCATTTTGTTTTCTTTGCCAGAGTTTAGTTTATCTGCCCAAGTCAGCACGGAGAGAGCAACATTCTCAGATGGCAATTGCAGAGCGGCGGCGATGTAAGGAGATATGGCTTTGGGCAGGTTTTCCTTAGCTTTCTTCAGCTCTTCCTCGGCATCTCTCTCTTTGGATTCTTCCTGCTTTTCTTTGGCTTCCTTTAGTTCCTCCTCTGCTTTCAGCATCTTTTTGTCAAAATCTTGCAAGCCATTGTAGATGCTATCCAGAAGGTTGTGTATTTCTGGGGTTAGTGTTTCGTTATATTTATCGGTCGTCATCACAAACAGCTGATATACACTCCATTTTCGTGTACGTAGCCAGCCAGTGACGGCATTGAGTCTGTCAATTAGAGCAGCCAGATTATCATGGGTAATCTCAGATAAATTGGTTATTCTTTCACCTATGGCTTCCAACAGTAAACTCAGTTCATCAATAGTTAACTGATGGATGTCTGCCAGTAATTTGGTTAGATCGGGATGAGAAGGATTTTCTGAAATGGGTGCTTTGCACAGTACTAGTGCAGTCTCAGCATCAATACCATAACGTTGCATATAGCCTTTAACACGAAAAGTTTTCTTTAATACCTCTGTATTGATATTTAGGTTCTCATTGACGCTGAAGGTGATTTTTTCCAATACCAACGGTGGCAGGTTTATAGCTTTATATAAACGAATAAACTTATTAAGTTTTAATAGAGGAAAGTAATCATAGTTTTTAATAGTAAATATTACTGTGTCTGGTTGTTTAACTTGATTATTTTTCGACTCAAGACTAATTGTTACTGTATTTTGTTGTTTAATTAGATTAGTTTCTAACGTAATATTATGTGAGAATTCTTGGTTTGAATGAATTGGTATATTTCCCAACTCTTTTCTGTTTAATTTAATTAGTACACTAGTATTAGAACTTATGTTGTCTTTAGTCTTAAAACTTAATTTTAATTTGTTATCTCCGAGAGGAGATAATTTAATATTTTCTATCTTATTGTCGTTGGAGGAATATTTCCAGGTAATCTGATAAACATCGACTGAATTGTTTTGGTTGATTGCCTCAGCGATTTGCTGATTTTCACTGTATTTCTGTTGGAAGAAATTACCTTCTTTATCAATAAATTGAAATTGTTTAAGTTCTTTGTCTGTTAGATTATAGTAACTTTTCAGATATTCCGGTTTTTCTGTTAGAGAGGGGTTAATTTTACCAAAATTTTCCTCATAGATATTTCTTGCATTGATTGTAGTAATTTCTTCCACCAAGATAGTAAATAATTTAGGAGAGACAGAAGAATTAATATCCAATAGAGATGCTTGATATTTTAGTTTATCGATAGTTGTTTCTGGTGATGTACTAATGTGTTCAAAGATTGGAGCTTGTAATTGAATAATCTTACGTACGCTTTCATAAGCATCGTGATATGGCATCATGCCAGAAGCGCATAAGGTTGATAACTTTTCCATTACTTGAGCATGATTATGAGACTCAGTTTGAGTTAGTTTTTTAATACCTTTCAGCAGAATATTATTGGACAGAGAAAGCGTGGAAATCTCAGAATCCATATTTTTTTGGCTGAGAGCCAAAGATTGTAAATCAGGACGGCGTGTATCCAGATGATAATCGGAATTATCTGCATGTAAATCCCGTGCCTGACGATAAAGTTCAGTCAAATAAGCGGCGGGAGAGAACATGGAAGAGACTGCGCCTGGAGCTGCATATTTGCTGGCGCGATTGCCAAATTTACTGTTATAGCCTTGCTGGTCAGCATGAGGTGTTATCAGGGCAAGATGTACCGCATTTCGTAACTGAGGATTGGCACGTTTCAGAATACGGGCTTCATGCAGGCGATTTTTCTTTTGTTCCTGTTGTGCGCTGAGATATGCGCTGAGGGTCTGTGACCATGAGAGTTTGTCGCGTACTTTCTGGCGAAATTCGTCAAAAGAGAGGTGGCAAATTTCGGCTTCGGAATTAAAACCTTTACTTTTCAAAATGTCACTGATATTGATTGCGGGTGTGTTCATGTTTATTCCTTTTAAATGTTAAGTAAATAAAACACTTATGCTGCTCTGAGTAGAGTGGATATATAGAAAGGTTATTGATATCCATCAAAGTAAAGGCAACACATATAACGTCTGATAGTGCGTTGAAAATAAACAACGAATAAAAAGCCATCATTCAACTATCAACTATTTCATAATGTTATTATCTATTATTTCTTTAAATGGCAGTGGTAATGCAATAACAAAATTTATAATTGCATCCAAAGTAATATATATTAGTAACAACAACAAAATGAAATAATTGCATTTGTTGCGTATGGTGTATTATGAAAAATAAGATGATTAATATTTTGTAGTGCGCAAAGGGCCCCATTAGGAAAGATTCAGGCCCCGTTTAGAGGCCTGTTTTAGTGTCTGGTTGAGAGCGTTAATTAGCGAATGGTATAGCGAATATGAAGAATAATATCACTCAAAGTCTGTAACATGGTTTGCTGTTTGTCAGTCGCGTTTGGGAAGCTCAAGATCAAAGTTCCCTTATCATCAACGGCAATTCCTTCAAATGGCAGGAATTTGCCATTATTGAAATCCAGTTGGAACTGTCCACTGTCATTCATTCCATGGGAAACTGCCAGTGATTTGCAGCTTTCGGCCAATCTGGTTTCACTTCCTCCGTAGGATAGGATCGCTTGCACATCCTCATATGGCCCTAATAAGGCTGGCAGGGTGACACTGATCTGTTTAATGCGTCGGGTTTCGCCAACAGATGCCGGGTAATCTTCCCGAATGTTCAAATTGGCAAGATTGACTTTGGCTATCAATTTATTGTCATTGAGATGGATGCCATTATTGTCATTGCCCAAGTTATCTTTCCTTTTTTCGAGTAAATCTGTGATTTCAGTTGCTAAATCAATTCTATCCTTACCAGGCACCGTATAGACGTCTGCTAATGAAACAGTACGTTCCACTTCCAGAGCGCGTTGCTCCCACCTCAAATGGGCATCTTCCATTTGTGCCAGATTCAGCATCAGGGTTTCACCTGTGAGCAGGCCCGCATGGGTTCCCTGCCAGGCACCAGGCTTAATGAAGCTTGTCGTGGTTTCATTCGTCTCCCAACGATAGGCCATTTCGGCCATTAAACAACGCGATACCGCCAAATCGTAGAACTGGAAGTAAATGGCGGCTAGTCGACCACGCAGCCAGTTGTACAGTGCCTGATTACTGAACTTACGTTGCAGGAAGGTCAGTTGTGCCTGAGTCTGTTCCTGCTGAGTTTTTAAGCTGGTTTTCTGCAATACTGCGGCTTCACGGCGCACTGCCAGTGAACCAAGTTGAGCGTCGATTTGTTTCAGCTCGGCTTGTGCATTATTACGCTGGATTTCCCATTCTTGACGGCGGCGGCGCCATATTTCAGATTGCGAGACTTTATCGACCTCAATCAATAAACCGTCTGCGGCAATGCCACCACCAATAGCAATCGCATTGGCGATAGCACCATAGTGTGATCCCCCAACAGCCAGGCCGTAGATATTCGGTACCATATCCAGTGCAGCAGCAGCCATATGCAGACTTTTCAATCCGCTTGTAATATTGTGAGAAGCCACTCGCATATCCAGTGCTTGGTGTTCACCTGCATTGACATTTTCATCGTATAGCTTGCTGTAGCTGTCAGAGCGTGATTGAGCCCCGATTTTGGATTTTTCCAGCACGATTTTTTCAGCATCCAGCTCTTCAATGGTTTTGTTCTGTATGCTTATATTGGTCAATATCAGCTCTTTTGCCTGATTTTGTAGCAGAGCATTTAAGGCCTCAGCATCTTGACGTTCGATAATATTTTGTAACGTAGAGCCGAATTGAGTGAGCTGACTCACCATACCGCGTGCGTTTTCCAGCATGTGTGGGAAACGCCACAGTGACATAAAGGGTTGTGAGAGAGCTGCTCCGCCCTGGGCGTTGGCGACAGCGGCGTTGAGCAATGCTTTCGGATCTGCTGGTGTAGCGTAAATAGGCAGATGTAGAAGCTGACCGTCAATAGAGAGGTTATGGCGCAGGTTGTACAGCCGTTGTTCCAGTTTCTGCCAATAGCTCAGCATCACTTCATTAGCCTGTGGCAGGAAAAGATCTGTAGGTTTGTTATGTGGCTCAACATTACCTTGTCGCAGAGCGACCATTGCGAGGGAATGTTCCTTCTGTTTTTCAGTATTAGCGGCATCACCCAGATTCGGTTTACTCCACTCTGAACTGAACAATAAATGAGGTTTATCACCTAACAGATGCAGTGCCTGCATATACCACATTTTAGCTTCATTGAGCGTGTCCCGCTCCAGTTGACGATAGGCGTAATCTCCACGGTCCAGCAACAAATCAAGGGTGCGCATAAAAGTAGCAACTTTGTAATGCATTGGATCATATTGTGCTACAGCATCAGGATCGACTGAATTTAATGGATCATCGTTCCAACGGGTATCTTCCAGCAACGGGCGAACGTTCCAGTGGTAATGTTGAATCTGACCATGCTTAATATAGCCAGACGGATCCCAGATATATTTCAGCCAACGATTAGCTTCATCGAAGTTTTGTTCGTGCAGCAAACGCTGGGCAATCAACATCGGGGCATAGTAGAACAGCTCCCAGAAATAGAGACTATTGGCACCGCTGAAATCCATGGGTTCGGTTACTAATTTATTTTCTGTAAAAATAGGATCAATATCTTCCATATAACCTTTTGGATAATAGCCTTGAAAATTAGTTTTATTAATAAACCAAAATTCTCCAATTTTTATTGGTTGGTTAGAGTTTTTTACAAATAAATAAATCCAACAATCGCTATTCTCCTGCTCATTTCCTGGCTTAGTACTATTACTACCATTTATTACGGATATATAAGTTTCAGAGAGATCAATTAATTGAATTTCATCCTTTAATTCACCTTGATAAATGACATTTTTTTCGTCAGGTCTTTCCATATCATCCCCTAACATTATTGTGATATTTCTGCTGTCACCGTGAAGATTTGAGCTATATATTGGTAATATTGCAGTAAATTTATCATGCCATAAAGTAGACTCCTGAATATTCTGGGTCTCTATATTCAGAATAGTATCGATTCCAGCGGTGGCGCGACTGACTAATTTATGGGCAAATAGCGTATTAAGGCGAATGCGATAGGTTTCCCATTGCATATACTGTGCCCCGTTTGTATTATGGTGAAGGGTCAGGATATTATTGTCATCCGTTTCTACCGATGATGAGATTTCATACCGGTTATTAACCTTTATAATGCAATTAGCCTCAGTATTGGTATCAAACTGTTTACGAATGTGAGTTATATAATCTTCAGGATTTATACCTTCAAATAACATATTTGAGGAGATATATAGTCCTTTTATTGGTACTTCTGCTGTGTATTTATCCCAAGCATCCTGTTTTTGATAAAAGATGATCAGCAATTTATTGTCTTGATGATTTGTACAATAGAACCCTGGTTGCTGTTCCAGTAAATTTTGTTGTTTTTGTACCTCCTGTTGATTTAGTTCCTTCAGGTGATTGTATATATCTATCTGAGTTAGCGGTTGTTCCCGTTTCTGCTTCCATAGTACTAGTTCCTCCTGCCATTGTTTTCGTAATTCCCCCAATTCCGATTTTTCTAGTGGTTCCTGTGGTTCCGGTGGAATCAGTAGTGGAATCAGTGGCGTTATCCCCTGTGACCTCAACCATTCCTGACTCTTTTGCTCTTCTTTCAGTTTTTCCTCTAATTGTTCCTGGTATTTTTTCAATTGCTCTAATAGTTTCGATATTTCTAATAACTTCGACTTAGATGTTTTCAAAACATCGGGTATTTTGTCATTCACATCAAAGCTGATTGGTGTATTCCAAGTACCATCATAACGGATATGAGCCAGTTTCAGTTCAAAATGATAGTCCTCGACGGTTTGGTGATCACTTTCTGTTTGTTTAGCTATTTTCTTCTGCTCCAGCCAAGTTAAATACAGGCGGGATTGGAAGATTACCGGGCGAATAGTGCTCTTATAGGGATTTATTGGACAATCAATTTTGTACCACTCACTCCAGGAGTTAGCAGGGAATTTACCGTCGCTGAATTTATTGTGATCCACGCTACGCCAATAATATTGATTAACGTCTGTTTTACTGTGTCCGATAAAATAGGTGAATCCCTGATCACTATTGATATTGTCATGATAGGCGCTGACCACTTCCAGATTAGCTACTTGTTCGAACGATGTCAGATAAGACATAAAAGCGTCTTCTACCGTATCGGTATTCAGTTGACTCTGGCTGATGGATTGCAGCAGCGCGTCCATCATTTTTGTCTGTCCGATGCGCATGGTCGGATCGATGTAATTTTCAGGGTAGTAAACGAGCTTAGAGACGCCGGCCCAAGTGCTGTAGCGTTTGTTGTATTTATCCCAGTTGGTAAAGAACGGGTGGCAGATGACACTGGTGACTGTACCATCCTCCATGTTTTTTAATGCCCGGTTGACATATAGCTGGATGCTGGCGATAGCTTCAGCTATCGGCGTGGTTTTGATGGCAGCAGAAACTTGGTTATCGATTAATAAATACTGGTACAGATCATCACGGTTTTTTATCGTTGGGTTTTGACTGGCAGCTTTACCGATATAGTACTTACTCAATGCGGTGCTGCGAGACTCATCCAGAAAAGTATGCAGGGCATCGGCCTTTTGGGTGTCCAGACCGGCGATTAATATTGCAGCGATGTTTTCCCACTTGTCATAGGTCGGGGGAAGGGTTGCGGCTAATAATTCCACCAGATCTGAAACGCTCTGCGGAGAAACGTTTAATTGATGCGCGATATTAACCCATTGCAGGATAGTATCAATGGATGTCCAGTGAGAGAAATCATTCTGTACTTGGATACTGGCTTGTAACAGCAGCTTTTCATCAATATGCATTGCCTTAGCCAGTTGTTTTGCCGTTAATGTTTCCTTTTCAAATTCAGTCAGTATGGTAGAGGCGTTTTCACCCAGAGAGTTAACCCAGTCGGTAAAACGCGTCAGCTTTATCAGCGATAGTGCATTGTGTGTTGATGTTGTTACTTCGGTAAGGCCAAAGCGCTGTGGTTTTGTGACAAACAGACGTAAGGTGTTTTCGCTAAGGTCGGTGGAACGGTAAATCAGTGTCAGTTGTGCCAGGCATTGGCAGTATTGGGCTGCTTGTTCTTCTGTTACAGAAGTTGGATTTTCTGAGTTGTGTTGAGCTTGCAACCATTCCCAGAGTTTTCTTGCCGTCATTGCACCGTCGCCAGGTTTTAGCTGATCTGCCCAACTAAGTATGTAGTGAGCGGTATTTTCAGACGGCAATTGCAGAGCAGCGGCGATATAAGGAGACATTTTCAACAGAAGATTTGCTTCATTTTCGCTGTTAAAGCCCTGCAAGCCATTGTAGACAGTATCTAGCAGGTTCTGGATTTCCGGAGTCAAGGTTTTGTTATAGTGAGTGGTGGTCATCACAAACAACGGGTACATACTCCACTTCCGTGTACGTAGCCAACTGGTAACGGCATAGAGTTTGTCAATCAGAGCAGCCAGATTGTCATCACTAATCCCGGATAAGTTGTTTGTTCCTTCATCTATGGCAACCAATAATAAATCCAGCTCATCAACCGTCAATTGATGGATGTCTGCCAACAATTTAGCCAGATAGAGATAAGAAAGATTCTCTACGCTATGGATTATCTTTCCATTAGTGTTGCTACGATGGGTAATCTTAAATAGGCGTTTTAATGAGTCATCATCAACATTAAAAGCACGTTTAAGCACCGCTTTACGCCAGTCATTGGTGCTACCTTGATTTAAATCAATCTCTGCCTCATCCGACGTGGAAAAATTCTGACCATTCAATGGTGGTGTATTAAACAAGCGATTAAACAATTGACTGGGGGAACCATTATAGATGTTTCCTGAAATGGGGACATTGCACAGTATCAGTGCAGTTTCAGCATCAATACCGTAACGCTGCATATAGTATTTAACACGAAAGATTTTCTTTAATATCTTTGCGTCAATATCCGGCCCGTCACTAAGTTCATCGTATACGGTGATTACTGCTTCCAGGGTTACCTCTGGATAGATAGATACCTCCTGATAGGTGCTACTAGAGATAATACTTTTGAGGATTGTTGGTGTCAGCCCTGTTGCCTGGGACAGACGAATAATCTTATTGAGTATAAGCAGATAGTATTGCGCTGGTTGTGGGCCGCCATATTCGGAATGCATTTCCTCATATATTTGTTTAATCTTTTGCTGATCAGTAAACTGATTAAATTCTTCATCCGTCAGATTATAATAACTTTTCAGCTTTTCCGGCGTTGCCATCAGAGAGGGTTCAATATCACCAAAATTCTCCCTATAGAGCTGCTTAATTTTATCTTCGTCATCGGTAATTTTCTCAGTCAAAATATTAAACAACTCAGGCGAGACAGAAGTATTAATTCCCAATAGGGAGGTTTGATACATGAGTTTGGTAATTTCCGGTGATTCACTGAATTGTTCAAATACTGGAGCTTGCAACTGAATAACTTTACGCACATTTTCATAAGCATCGTGATACGGCATTGAGCCAGAAGGGCGGAAGGTTGATAGCGTTTTCATCACGTTAGTATGGCCTTCTAACCCGGCCAGAGTCTTAATCCTTTCGAGCAACACCTTATTAGATAGAGAAAGTGTAGAAATTTCATCATCCATATTTTGCTGGCTGAGTGTCAGTAATTTTAAATCAGGGCGGCGTTTATCCAGATGATAATCGGAACTATCTGCATGTAAACCGCGTGCCTGCCGATAAAGTTCAGTCAGGTAAGCGGCGGGAGAGAACATGGAAGAGACCGCTCCTGGAGCAACATACTGACTGGCGCGGCCCCCAAATTTGCTGTTATAACCTTGTTGATCGGCATGAGGCTCTGTAATGGCAAGATGTACCGCATTTTGTAATTGAGGATTGGCACGTTTGAGAATACTCGCTTCATGCAGTCGGTTAGCTTTTTGTTCCTGCTGTATCATTTCAGGGCGTTCTGGCGTGAGTGTGCTCATGTTTATTCCTTTTAGATGTTAAAAATAAAACACTTATGCTGCCCTGCGTATCATGGATAAAATAAATAAGTTATTGATATTCATTAAAATAAGGCAGCAAATATGACGTCTGATAACGGGCTGAAATAAGTTGAAAATAACGGCTAGATAAAACGGTATCATTCGCCTATTAACTATTTCATGGCGTTATTATCTATTGTTTCTCTAAATGATGGTGGTAATGCAATAACAAAATTTATAATAACACAAATAATAATTACATTTGTTTGTGATAAAGTAATGAAATAATTGAAATTGTTTTTAATAGTGTTTCGTGAAAAATAAAATGATTAATATTTTGTGATGTTCGAAGAGAATATTGTAATTATCGCGACTATATATCACTCTGCATGAAATGATTATTTTCAATGAATGCGGTTATTATTTTTTTAAAAACTATTTTTAGAATGTTAATATATCCAATTAATTTAAAGATGAAGAATTCAAGTTAATTTGGTATATATACAAGAAACCTCCTGTAAAAAAATGAATATTGTGACAGAACTCAATATATAGATAATGCCTATATACATATGGTTGTATTTGTGTCATTTTGATATTGAGTTTTTTTCACAATGGGGTTCTGGAGGAACGTGATTAATTTAAAGAAAAAACAATATTGCTAAATATAATGTAGATATTGACAAAAGCCAAGTTGTTATTTTAGGCTCTGTTAAACTTGTTTATTTTATTTAGTTATGTTTTTTCTTAAAATCCCTTAAAAACCAAATTCGAAAGAGTGCTTCTTTTCCGAAATTGGAACTTTAAGGATATTATGATGTGCCCCCGAAAATACACTCTCAATTCAAGAGAAAGTCCAACCCATACTGGATCGTCCATTTGAAACATTTGAGCCAATATGTTTACCACCTGTAATACCTGAGTCAGATTTTTCGGTGGTATCCAAGGTGCTGGAGTACCAGAAGAAAATTAGTCGCGTTGAATCACAGATCTTTTTTATTGAATGGGCTGGAATAGGCAAATCTACTCCTTTTTTAGTTTTTACTACACATAAATGAATATGAGATAACAAATGAATACTGACTGGATGAATGAAGAGGCTTCAAACTTATTCGATCAATATGATGATTATTTGGAGGATAGACTTGGGTACACACCGTTGATTGAAAACCTTAAGGAGAGCTTGGGGTCAAACGTATCGGTTCTTGATTACGGTTGTGGTGGTGGGAAAGTGTCACGTCGGCTAATTGCTGGAGGCATAAAGACGGTAACGGGAGTAGATATCTCACAAACCATGGTAGACAAAGCTTCCAGCAACATCAATCGTGGCAATAGTACTTATCATCAAATCACAATTGATGTCCTTAACTTCAATGATAATACTTTCGACGCAGCCATATGCTGTTATGTGTTCATTACTAACAGTAAAAAGTCTGATCTTTTGAAAATCGCTAAGGAAGTTCACAGGACATTAAAACCTGGTGGCATTTTTTACGTATTGGATACCAATCCGGATTCCGCTGGGATTAAGTTCAGTTCTTTTATGAGTGGTGATCAAAATAAAAAATACAGTGATGGAGAAACCAAGCCAGTGTATTTAACTCTGCCAAATGGAAGTATTTTTAAGATTGCAGATACGCATTGGCATAAAGAGACATATTACAACATCTTAAACGAGGCCGGGTTCAAAACTGTTGAGCTTTTTGAACACAGTGACGCTGATGTTTCAAAGGATAACGAAGGTCTACGATATTACCCACCTTTCGTCATGTTCAAAGCGACTAAATTCTAGAGGCTCCATCTCTGACTGATGGAATTCCTTGCTTGTTACAAAAATGTCGGTGAGGGATCCCACATGACTGGTTTCGAAGGTAATTTAATATTGTTTTGAATGATGCTTCGCGGCGCACATTCATCGCCTCCGACTCACATTAAGTCACACCAAACAAAAGCCATCACTCGGATGGCTTGTCATCATTCATTAATTTTTCGATTAAAGCATCTGCACCAATTAAAGGAAGTAAACGCAGCAGTACTTCATTTAGTATCCCAGCCTCTGCTTTGGTAATAAATTGATGAAATCAACGTTGGTATGGCTGTTCAGATTAAACTGCGTTTTAATCCCTTCCAGCAACAGCTTATTAGACAGGGAAAGTGTAGAAAGTTTTGTGTCCATATTTTACTTTTAACCGAGGGGTTAATTGGAAAACGGAGGTACTCCGCCCGCACAAAAATTCTTAAACGGGCGGTATTACCTCCTTTGGAGAAGTTTTCACTTAGAACAAATTATGCTTTTTGTTTCTCATTCATCATACGGTTCAGCCACGGCACTGTAATCGCCATAATGATCGCGATAACAAAAGTAGCGATACCAATTTTACCGAATACGCTGGTATAGACAGGTAATGTTTGCAATGGATCAGTAATGCCTTTCGGTGCCGCAGTAAAGGCTGCTACATAGCCGCCGAGTAAAAATGAGGTTGCTTGAGTTAAGTACCACATCCCCAGAATGAAGCCCATCAGATACTGAGGAACCAGAGCAGCAACCATTGCCAGACCCAATGCACCGATCATCAATTCACCCAGGCTTTGGAACAGATAAACCAGAACGATAAACCAGGGTGAAGTCAAACCTTGCTCATCAGCAAACCACAAACCGGCAGCGGCGGCAGTCAGGAAACCTAAAGAGCACAGGAACATACCAACGGTAAACTTAGCCGGCATGGTCAGGTCTTTACCTTTAGTTCCCCAGTGAGTGTACAGAGCCGCTAGTATTGGGCTGGCAACAACGATCCAAAATGGGTTAAGTGCCTGGAAACTGACCGGATTGATATTAAAACCAAGTAGCTGATGATGAACGTTATGGATTGCGAAGAAATTTAGAGAAGTTGGCATCTGAGCATACAGGATGAAGAACACAATGGCCTGAAGCATCAAAATGAAAGCGACAAACATTTTGTTACGGCTAACTTTATCCTGCTTCAATGCTTCACGGAAGAAGATAAACACCACGATCACAGACAAGCCAATCAGAACAATATTAGTAATTTTCACATTGTGCATCAGCCATGCACAGGCGAAAACCGTCGCCACAGCTCCCGCTAGAACCAAGATCAGGTTTTTGTAGTTGATTCGTTGATGGTCTGGTTCAGAGCCAATATTACGAACCGTATTGCGACAGAAGATATAGACCAATAAAGCAATAATCAGACCGATACCACAAATATTATAGGTAACGGCATAGCCGAATTTTTCAGCAATAACCGGTGCGATAGCGAGTGAGAACAGCGAACCGATGTTGATTGACATGTAGAACAAAGTAAAAGCCCCGTCCAGACGAGGATCTTTGGGTAGATAGCATTTAGCCAGCAGGCTGGCCGGATTGGCTTTGAACAGACCGTTACCAACGGCAATCGTTCCTAATGCGTAGAAAATTAAATCAGGTTTCAGGATGGAAAGGCCAGTCATAAAATAACCCACTGCCAGAACGATAGCACCTATCACAATGGTTCGTTTAGTTCCGAGTAAATGGTCACCGACATAGCCACCAATAGAGATCAGGCCATAAACCAACGCTGCAAATGCCCCGAAGGTAGTAAACGCCTGTTCCTGAGAAAATCCCAATTTTTGTACAAAATAAACGGCAAGAATGCCCTGTACGCCGTAGTAGCCGAATCGTTCCCAAAGTTCGACGAAGAAGATCATGAAAAACGGCTTAGGTTGTTGTAATAAACCGATCGAAGCGGGTTTATTCATAGTTGATTACCTCTGATTAGTGATTATTTATCTTGGAACACACCAGGAAATGCAGGGTAGTCGACATCCCCGTGAAATGATGCATCGCTAAGATTATGTTTTTACGCACTTTATTTAGGTGAACATTGAGCGAGGTAGATTATTATGGGGTTAAAATAGGTTCTCAATGGTCGATCACACGAACATAAAGATTGCGTATAAAATTTAACAGCATATTCGTCAGGTGAATATCAAAAAGGGTTAGGAAGAGGATTTAGTTGAATTATTAACTGAATAAAGCAAGCAAAGAAGGCTATTCAGGCCGTTTCGGGCCTGAATATTGGCGGAGCAGCTTAGAGCCTAACCAATAGGTTGTTAAACTGCGGCAGCAACAGTTTCCAGCATAACCGGACGAAAATTACGTTTGAAATAGATCAGACCATGGCCTTGTTCGCTCACAGTAATATGCCTGATGTGAACCAGATACACATTATGAGAGCCGACTTCCTGAACCTGCTCAATTTCACCTTCAAGGCTGGCGAGGGTGCCGGTCAACACAGGTTGGCCCAGCGGACCTTTTTGCCAGATATTCCAGCGAAAGCGTTCTTCCATACTGACTCCGGTCATACCAGCAAAGTGGCGTGCCATCAATTCTTGCTCATGGTTTAAGATGTTGACACACAGGCGGCCATTTTCCTGAAAAACCATGTTCATAGCACTATTGCGGTTAAGACATACCATCAGAGTGGGTGGCGTATCGGTGATCGAGCATACTGCGGTGGCGGTAATACCACAGCATCCGGCAGGACCATCGGTGGTGACGATATTCACTGCTGCTGACAGGCTTGCCATCGCATCTCTGAAACGCAGGCGATGTTCATTTTCTACAGACATAATTGGCCTCCTGCTACCGATTATTTCAGCAGCGTATCTAACTGGTTAATATCGTTATTGTTGTATAAGTGTGGTCTGAGCCAGCCGTTTTGATCATAATCAGAAAGGCAGCGATCAACCATATCCATCATTTTCTTCATATTACCGGATCCGTGGGCATGGCGCAGACATTGCAGACGAATTTCATCCTGGCTGCCGGCGTAGTTGATTTCGTATAACTCATGGCGACCACCGAATTCACTGCCAATGGCATCCCACATCAGTTTTAACACTTTGATCCGTTCAACATGATCTATACCGTTGGAACCACGAACATATCGTTCCAGATATTTATTAATTTCTGGGTTATGCATATCACGGACACTGGATGGCAGATAAATCAGGCCACTGGTAACGTTTTTTTCAATAATATGTTTAATTTTCGTATAAGCGGTTGGGGCCATCACGCGGTAAGTTTGTATTGCCTGAATATCCGGCATATAAGCACCGCCTTGCCACGGCTTGGCTTCTGCCCACATAGCATCACTCAGCGACCAGAACAGGTTACGCCAGGCAACTACTTCCCCCAGATCCGCCTGGACACCACGGAATTCTATCACGCCGGTACATTCCAGGCTCTTTTGCAGCAGGGCGGTAATAAAATCCAGTTTCACTGCCAGACGTACACAAGCCTGTAATGGGAACAGGCTGGCGAAACCGCCCTTAACCGCCCAGTTACGTGCGCGGTCAAAATCACGGTAAATCAGGACATTTTCCCAAGGGATAAGGACCTTATCCATCACTAGGATCGCATCGTTTTCATCAAAGCGGCTGGATAAAGGATAATCGAACGGGGAACCAGTCACACCGGCTACCAGTTCATAAGATGCGCGGGAAATCAGTTTCACGCCATCGGCATCCATTGGGGCGACAAACATCAGGGCGAAATCAGGGTTATCTCCCATGACTTGCGCGGAACCAAAACCGATAAAGTTATAGTGGGTCAGAGCCGAGTTGGTCGCGACCACTTTTGCGCCGCTGACGATAATACCTGCATCCGTCTCTTTTTCCAGTTGGATAAAAACATCACGGGTTTGATCGGCGGGTTTATGGCGATCGATGGGGGGATTAACGATGGCATGGTTAAAATAAACCCCCGTTTCCTGAATCTTTTTATACCAATGACGAGCGTTATCAGAAAATTGACCATAATATTCAGGGAATGCGCCTAACACACTGCCGAATGCCGCTTTATAGTCAGGTGAACGGCCCATCCAGCCATAGGTCTGACGTGACCACTCGGCAATAGCGTCACGCTGTTGGCGCAGATCGTCAGCGCTGGTGGCAAAGCGGAAGAATTTGTGAGTATAACCACCATTGCCGGTATCGGTGTTCCAGCATAAAGCATCGTGGGTTTCAGGGGCGTGCAGGGCATCGTACAATTGACCGATTGAAGCAGCAGAATTGCGGAACGCGGGATGTGTGGTGACATCTTTTACGCGCTCGCCATAAATATAAATTTCGCGGCCATCCTGAAGGCTCTTCAGGTACTCTTCACCGGTAAATGGGCGTTTTTTATCGGCGCGAAAATCTTCTGGTTTCATGTCTACCTCACAGTCTGAATAAAAAGCGCCGGTCTTGATATCAATATAATCAATATTGGCACGGAAATGTTAATTTAATGTTTGTTTTGTGTTTCTTAATTGAAGCTTCATAACGGCTTTTCTTGAATAGATTTTTGGAGGGTTCGCGGGTACTTTTCGTTGGGAAATGGCGATTTGTGACTAAAGTGTGATCTAGGCGATGTTTTTGCAGCGATTATTTAATCTGTTTTTCACAGTAGGTCTGGATGCCAGCTGTTTTATGGTTATTTCCTGTCGTCTCGTTGAAGCTCGCCATATCATGTTGGTTCTGGAGGATCGCTGCCTAAATGAAAGGAATAGGATTAATCAGGCAACCTCAATACTGCATTATAATTAAAAGGTAAATAACCTGGTGATAATGGCTGGATTTATCATTAGTTAAATTTCTTGTCATTGGGTTTTTCTCTTTTAATATCTTTGCAATAAAGTTTACTCCCGAAAACATAAAAAAATTAAATTAATCGATAAGGTGAAAATATTTCCAACCATCTCACCTTATATCATTTTATGTAATTGTTTTTTATGGGATTTTTATTGAAATTCGATCTACCTCACGTTATTGTTGCAGCTTTATTATCTATTTTATTGTATTTTTTAAATTTTAATTTAATTTGATATAAAATTTTATTTTTTGTTTTTTTTATGGTTTTTGTGGTCTTATCTTTCATTTTTTTTACCATTTCTAATACATATAATTATTTATTAATGTTTTGTTGTTTTTGTATTTTATTGATTTAAAAGGATTATATTGTCTTTGTCTTTTAATGTAAGCCAATTTTCACTGAGGTTTGAAAGTTAAGTTAAACCGATGTATACCAGTTGTCTATAAAAATTAAAGTCAGTTTTATTGCTGAGAAAAATACGAAATAGAGCAATGTAACTAACACACGCCATTACGAATGACGAGGTATACCTATTAGTAATTAAAAGAGTATCATGACCGTCATTTCTAGGGATAATAGGCTATCTAGATTGGTTTTCTTTAATACTGTGATTCGTAGCGTTATTGACACGGTACCTATTGGTGGTATTTGTTTTTTCCTCACCACATGGCAGGAGGCCACTTTTCATTGGCATTTTTCTGGCATTCTATTTACTGGTGATGATTGTTTCTGTTTCAGCGGAAATTATTTTTTATGGAGCGATGAAAACTGTCAGAAAATATGAATTCGAAGATAAGAATAACCTCGGTAATAATATCCTCATGAAAAAATCTGGGTTATCAGGAATGGGTGAAAATTCAACTGTTATCGTAGGAAATATAACCATATTGCAGTAAATAACTTTTGATGAGTCATTAAACGATCATGGAAAGATCATTTTGGTATAAACAACAGCGGTGAGCTCACTATACATAGCACAATTTATTGGTGTGTGTTGCGCATGGGATTATTTCACCTAAAACGTGAGGAGTATATGTCTGAGACATATTTAATGCATGGTAAGAAAAGCCAGGGCGATATTGCAATTATCGGCATGGCCAGCCATTTCCCTGATGCCTCAAACCTGCATGAGTTCTGGGAAAACATCATGGCTAAAAGAGATTCTTTGACCGATATTACCACCGTGTCAGAGGTAGAATATTGGAGCAAAGAGGATTTTTATGATCCAGATGCGTCGGCTGAGGATAAAACGTATGGTCATAAAGCCGGTTTTGTTCCTGCTATTGATTTTGACCCGGTGGAATTTAAAATTCCACCGGCCATTGTTGATTCAATTAGTACCGTTCAATTATTTTCATTGTACGTGGCTAAACAGGCAATGCAGGATGCGGGATTAATTGGTCAAGAAAACAAGCGAGTGAACCGAGATCGTATCGGCGTTATTCTGGGCGGTAGCGGTAGCGGCAATACCTTATTCTCGCTGGCGAGTCGTCAGCAAACCCCATACTTGCGTAAAATCATGATCAAGTCCGGCTTGCCAGAGGCGGTTGTGGACGACGTGATCGACCGGGTACATGATTCATGCCTTGAATGGAATGAGGACTGTTTACCTGGTTTCCTCGGTAATGTGGCCTGTGGCCGCATCGCTAGCTATTTTGACCTTGGTGGGACGTCCTACATGGTGGATGCCGCTTGTGCGAGCAGCCTGGCGGCGATCAAAGCTGCTATCGGTGAGCTCAATTCAGGCAGCTGTGATGCTGTGCTGACGGGGGGAGTCAACCTGGAGAATTCAGCGTTCTCTTTCGTGTGTTTCAGCAAAACTCCGGCATTGTCGAAAAGCAACTTGTCGCGCCCTTTCGATCGTGACTCCGATGGCATTATGCTTGGTGATGGTGTTGGCATGCTGGTGCTGAAACGTTTGGAAGACGCCGAGTTGGATGGTGATAATATCTATGCGGTGATCAAATCGCTCGAGGCATCCAGTGATGGTAAAGCGAAAAGCATTTTTGCCCCTCGTTATGAAGGCCAGGTAAAAGCACTCAAGCGTGCTTATGCCCGCGCTGGCCTCACTCCTGCGGACATTCAACTGGTCGAGGCGCATGGCACCGGGACGGCCACCGGTGACAATACAGAGCTGAAAAGCCTGCGCATGGTCTTCGATGAGCACAAGGTGGCGGCGAAATCGGTGGCCATAGGCAGCATTAAGTCACAGATTGGTCATACTCGCAGTGCGGCGGGGGCAGCATCAATGATCAAAGCGACGCTTGCCCTGCATCACAAAGTGTTACCTCCCACGATCAACGTCACTCAGCCTGACGAAATGCTGTCCCAGGATAACGGGCCATTCTATGTTAACAATGAACCTCGTCCCTGGTTACGACCTCTTAACGCTGCGCCACGCCGCGCTGCCCTCAGTGCTTTTGGTTTTGGCGGAACGAATTTCCATGCGATCTTGGAAGAGTATGAACGAGAGCCGCGTGGTGCTTATCGTTTGAATGGACAGGTAGTCACGTTGCTGTTCAGCGGCGAGAACCCTGAGCAACTGCTGACCAAGTGTGAGATGGCGCTGGCGCGTTTTGGCAACGCGTCATCTGCCGGGCAGGCGTTACGCGAGCATCTTGCACATCAGGATCTTAACGGGCTGCAACCTCATCAAGCACGTCTGTTGTTTGTTGCTACATCTGGCGCACAGGCGGCAGAAATAATGGCGGTGGCAGTGAAACAGTTGAAGCAAAAGAGTGAAAGTGGCTGGGAACACCCACTGGGAATTTACTACCAGCCTGCGGCCAAAGATTTGGATGGAAAAGTGGTGGCGCTGTTCCCTGGACAGGGATCGCAGTATATCAATATGGGCTGTGACATTGCCAATGACTACCCTGAAATGCGTCAGGCGCTGGAGGCTTTGGATGTGTTGGCAGCCAACGAGCGTGGTCAGGGGCTGTCGCATGTGATTTATCCCACCCCTGTATTTTCCGATGCTGAACGGCAGCAACAAAACAAGCTCCTGACTGATACGGCCAATGCTCAACCGGCATTGGGGGCCATCAGCGCCGGCTATTTTGCGATTTTGAAAGCGAATGGCTTTAACCCAGATTTTGTTGCTGGTCACAGCTATGGTGAAGTTACCGCTTTATGGGCAGCTGGCGTGCTGTCTGATGCTGATTTTTACCGTGTGTCACTGGCGCGGGGAACGGCTGCGGCGTTTGCTGCCGCTGATCAAGGAGCAGACTCAGATACCGGGGCAATGCTGGCGGCGTCTTTAATACCAGAGCAACGTGAAGATGTGCTCAAGCTCTATCCGGGGATTACCGTTGCTAACGATAACTCTGCCTCACAGGTGGTGCTGGCCGGTGCCACAAGATTGATCCATCAGCTGCATGATGAACTGAAAGCCAGCCAGATTCATTGCCGCATTTTACCCGTGTCGGCCGCATTCCATACCGAATTTATCCAGTCAGCTTATACGCCATTTCGTGACTATTTGGCGCAAATCAACTTCCAGCCACCTCAGTGCTCACTGTTCTCAAGCGCGACGGCGGCACTTTACAGTGAGTCACCTGCGGACATTGCCAGCCTGCTGGCGGAACAGTTGGTCATGCCAGTACGTTTCCGTGAAATGATCGAAACCATCTATCAGCATGGTGGCCGCCTGTTTGTCGAAATTGGGCCAAAAGGGGTATTGGGCAAGCTGGTCGCGGATATCCTTAATGGCAGAGAGCACAGCATCATCTCGGTCAGTGCCAGTAATAAAAGCGAAGAGAGGTTACAACTGGCGCGGGCACAGGCCAAGTTACTGGCAGAGGGAGTCAGGTTAAATGTTCTGGATCGGCATGCCCGTGTACAACCGCCATCGGAGGAAAAAAACAATCGTCTGACTTTCAAGCTCAGTGGAGGTTTTTTCATGTCAGATAAGAATCAGGAGCGGCATGAGCGCGCGATGCGTGACGGCGACACCGCTGTGGTGGATCGGTTTATCACCAACCGTGTGCCTGAGGCCGCACCAGCGATCTCCAGGCCGGCTCCAGCGTCGGTGGTAAAGACGGGATCACTAAAGGATTCTGCTCCATTTATTCAACAAAGCACGTCGGTTGCAATTCAGAAGCGAGGCAACGCTATGGGACAGAATAATCAATTGAATGAGAACGTGGGGAAGAGCAATTTGGATGAGTTGTTGCAGGCGCAGTTGGTTATGAGCCAACTGCATGAACAGTTCCAAACCAACCAGAAAGAGTATATCCAACTGCTGGGGTTGCTGTTAAACAAGCAATACACCCTGTTGGAGAAGTTCCAGGATCACCAGAATTTGCCGGCCATGTTGTCTAGCCTGGGGCAAAGTGTGCAGTTGTTGGATAAAAACCTGGAGCTGTATCACGCCAACCATGAACGATATTTTGCCACCCAGCAGAGCTTATTCCAGTCGGGGCAGGCCATACAGCCGGTAGTTGCCGTTGTGACGCCTCAGGCTGCCCCTGTCACTGCGCAGGTCCCAACTATGGGAAAAATTGTCGCGCCGCGCCTGACCATACCCGCCGCCACTTCTGAGCCGATAGTGAGTCAGCCGGTTGCACCGACTAAATCCAGTGCGGGCGACCCGGAACTGGAAAAACAAATCAAACATTTTGAGCAAATTACCGAGGCAAAAATCATTGGCAAACTGGTTGCCATCGTCAGTGATAAAACCGGTTACCCGCAGGATATGATTGATGCAGAAATGGATCTTGAGGCCGATCTCGGCATTGATTCTATCAAACGTCTGGAAATTTTCGGCGCGATGTTTGATGCATTTTCCGCAGACACTGGCATTTATCACGATGCGTTGAAGAACAAGTATCTGGAAACCTTCGATATCGAAGTACTGAGCAATATCAGCAAGATCTCAGTGTTCTTTAAACAAATGAACGATGAGATTATCGCCGATATCCGTCGTAAAAATTCGGGCTATGCGCCGGTGGAAGCAGCCGCATCGCCAACGGATTCCTTTATTGAAGACAATGCCCGTGGACAGGATAGCGACCAGGCCTTGCACAGCCTGAGAACGTCAGAAGATGTGAGGGCAGAAACACCGCTGCGCACGCTGGGCTTTGTTACCTCAACCGCCTCTGTGTCAAAGGCCGCTAACGCAAAAAAGTCTTTGGCTGAACCGCAACTGAGTGCTGCACCTGCGGTTCAGCCTATTCCTGCCGAAGAGGTTGCGTCAGTTGAACCTCGGGTTGCACGTTATACTGTAATGTTACGATCGTTACCGACTCCAGACTGTTACCCTCTGGCGTTTGCCTCGTCGCGCCTCTGGCTGGTGGTGGACGAAGGTAAAACAGTTGTCGATGAGGTGGTTAAACAGCTGAAACAGCGGGGCCAGCGGGTGGCGGTACTGACTCTGGGTGCGGGAATAGCAAAAAATGAAAAGTATGTCAAAATCGCCGGCCACTACGTGCTGAACTGCGCTGATGAAGCCACATTGGATACAGTAATCGGTGAAATTGAACAGGAGCAGGGGGCGATCGATGGCGTGATCTATCTTCAAGCGCCACGGCAGAGTGTGAAAACGCTGGCTAAGGTGTTCAGCACGCAGGGTTATATGTCGATTGAAACCACGTTCCTGCTGGCCAAGCGTTTGCAGGGCAGCCTGAACCGAGATGAAAACTATGCGGGCTACTTCTTTATCGTAGGCCGTGGGGATGGTGCGCTGTCCACATCGGATGACAACGGGCTGGCTGAAGTCGTCGCCAGTGGGGTCAGCGGGTTGACCAAGTCATTGAACATCGAGTGGAAAAACGTATTCTGCCGTACTCTCGACATCGACGCCCAAGTGAAACCGCGTGATGTTGCCCTGATTCTAATTGAAGAGTTGCAGGATAGCTGTACCGATCTGACCGAAGTTGGCCGCGGTGTGAATGGTGAGCGCATGACGCTAGCGCTTGCAGCGAAGGAACCCGTTGATACACCACTCCAGGTCAGCCGTGAGGACGTTTTTGTGGTGACCGGCGGGGGACGTGGCATCACGGCCCAATGTATCATCGAGATGGCGAAATTCAGCCAGGCACGCTTTGTCCTGTTGGGAAGAACCGATTTGGACGCGCCTTTGCCGACATGGGCACACGGTACCACCACGCTCAATAAGCGCAAGGCTGCGGCGATCGCCTATCTGCAATCCCAACAGGTCCAGCCAACGCCGGTGAAAATTGATGCCATGTTGAGCGGGATATTATATGCCGATGAGGTTAACCAAACCTTGCAAAAGATCAGGCTGGCTGGGGGAGATGCCTGTTACCTGCACTGTGATATTACCGATGTGCAGCAGGTTGCTGCGGCGGTTGCTGCGGCACAGCAGGCATTTGGACCAGTGACGGGTATCATTCACGGTGCCGGCAACCTGGCGGACAAGCGTATTGAGAAGAAAACGCTGGATGATTTACGCTCAGTGTTTGACGTTAAGGTCAAAGGATTGGAAAACCTGTGCCAGATCGTGGATATTGCCAGCCTGCGCCATGTAATGCTGTTCTCATCCGTTGTCGGTTATTTCGGCAATGCTGGGCAAGCCGATTATGCGATGGCCAATGAAACCCTGAGTAAATTTGCTTACCTGCCACTGGAGGGCGACAGCAGTCTGGTCGTTCGTGCCATCAACTGGGGGCCGTGGGACGGAGGTATGGTCAACGACACATTAAAACGTACCTATAGTGCCCGCAACATGGTGATCATTCCTGGCAACGTGGGAACCCGCTATTTCGTACAGGAATTTACTGATACTGAATCTAAGCAGGTAATTGTTGGTGGTGAAAACTACAAGGCCACGCGTCAGGTGAAATCGCTGCCGGATGAGGAGCAAGTTAAGCGTTTGTTGACGCTGGAAGCCAATCCGTTCCTGCACCACTATGTCATCTGTGACAACCCGGTATTGCCGGCCACTGCTGCTATTGGCTGGATGACGCGTATTTGTGAAGAGCGCTTTCCGGGCTACCAGCTTCAGGACGTGGTGAATTTCAGCGTATTGAAGGGGATTGTGTTTGATGGTACTCAGCCTGGCGACTACACCGTGGTGTTGACGCCCAACTGCGGTTATGTGCGGGGGGATGAGCGGCTGGCGGTAGATATTTCCATCACCAGTCAGCAGGGAAAAGGCACGGTTGAACACTATCAGGCCACGCTATTCCTCACCACTCAACGCCGGACAGCGGCCTGCGAAGAACTGCATACCGATTTGTACACTCAGATTGTTCTGACGCATCCTTTGTATGGCGATATGCGCCAGGGCAGAATGTTGTTCCACGGCAGCATATTTCAGGGAATACGCAAGGTTATCCATATTGATGATCAATACCTGATATTGAAATGCCGGCTGGATGACGTAGCGCCTGAATTACAGGGACAGTTTCCGGTCAATTCCTTCAACCTGTTTATTTATGATGTCGCTCTGCAACTGCCCTTATTCTGGCTAATGCAGCGTTTGGATAAAGCAGGCCTGCCATGCTCAATTGGGAAAATTGAACAATATGCTACCTTGGCATTTGGTGAAGAATTTTATGCTTCTATGCGAATTAATACCAAAACTGCCTTGGCGCTGGTTGTTGATATTACCTTGCATGACTCAATAGGGAATGTTTACGGTCGCTTGCATAATGTCAAATTTACCGTTTCGGTTGCGTTGAGGGAATTATTCACCTAAGCCGACTCAAAACAGGTGGAAAAAACACAAGGTAATCTTTCCGGATAAAACAAAATCAGTTTGATATGTACTTGGGCGCAGCCATAGCGCTCAGGAGAATCTTGTCATGCTTAGGAGTTACTCTGTCATGGAAAATATTGCGATTGTGGGGCTGGGCTGTCTGTTTCCTGAGGCAGATACCATTGAAAAATACTGGGCAAACCTTTGCCTGAAAAATGATAGTACAACCCCGTTATCTGCTAAGGAAGTCGGTGTCGATCCTGCATTTTATTATCATCCAGTTTCAGGCACAGTTGATAAAATAAGTTATAACCGAAATGGACATGTTCGCGATTTTCACTTTGACGCGAAAGGCTATGCGTTGCCTGAGAATGAAATACTTACTTTGGACAATTTGTTTAAATGGACGATTTATACGGCGGCAGAGGCGCTGAATGATAGTGGATACCGTGATAAACAGGCCGTGTTAAAAAAGACCGGGTTGTTAATTGGTAATATAGGTATGCCGACGCATAGTGGCAAGCGTTTGATGAGTCCGTTTTACCATCGTTTATTAACGCCATATGTCCAGCAATTAATTGGACGCCCAGATTTCAGTTTCGATCAATTCTGGCCGGAAGAGGCGCATTCAGATCTTAACCTGATAACGGGTGGGCATAATGCCACCATCGCCGCCCAGGCATTGGGCTTGCAGGGGCCGAGTTATGCCCTGGATGCCGCTTGTTCATCGGCGCTTTACGCAATAAAAATGGCAGCAGATTACCTTGCTTTCGGCAAGGCAGAGATGATGCTGGTCGGCGCAGTTTGCCATGCCGATCATATCTATATTAACCAAGGGTTTAATATCCTGCGGGCCTTCCCGGATGGTGGTGCCTCGGTGCCCTTTGAACGCACCTCCGAAGGGTTGAAAGCGGGTGAGGGAGCTGGCATTGTGGCGATCAAACGTTATGCCGATGCCATTCGTGATAATGACAAAATTTATGGCGTAATTGAATCGATCGGTTTATCCAACGACGCTGGGGGCAAGCATATTCTGGTGCCGGATGCCAACGGACAGCGGTTGGCGCTGGAGCGTGCCTACCGCAACAGCAGTCCCGAGATAGATTATCTCGAATGCCATGCCACCGGCACCCCGGTGGGTGATCAAGTCGAGTTGGCGACGGTTGAAGCTTTCTTTGATTGTGCGAAAAAGAGGCTGCTGTTGGGGGCCAATAAGGCTAACAATGGTCACATGCTGACGGCGTCTGGTATGGGCAGTCTGTTGAAGGTGATCCTGGCTATGCAGCACGATCTGATTCCTGCGACCCTTGGTGTGCAGCAATTGGTGACCACGCCGGCTGGTCAGCTTAGTCTCGAACACGTGGTTCGTAGTACTCAGCCGTGGCCTGCTAATGGTCGGCCAAAGCGTGCCGGAATTAATGCGTTCGGCTTCGGCGGTGTCAATGCCCATATGGTGATCAGTGAGGATCATCCACGGTTGCGTGCCGCGCAAAGCGAATCTTGGAGCCCGTTGGTGATTGCGCCTCTGGCGCTGGTGGGTATTGGCGTACACTTGGCGCAGACGGAGGATACCGATACCCTGGATCAGGCGGTGCAACAAGGGACACAGCATTTGTATACGCTGCCGCCAACGCGCTGGATGGGCATTGAACAGCGTGCTGATGTGTTGGCTATGCGCGGGGTAGAGCAACCACCGCTAGGTTCCTACATTGAGAAATTTGAGTTCGATTGCAAACGTTTCAAGCTGCCGCCGAACGTAGTCGGCCCATATCTGCTTTCCCATCTATTTTTATTGCCGGTGGCCGAGCGTGCCTTCATTGACGCGGGTTATGCATTGGACGGTAGTAAACGCAACATTGCCGTGATTGTTGCCGGAGGAGTGGATTATGGCTGTTTACGTAGCCAGGCCCGTAATGAAATCAGCTGGCAATTGGCGCAGAGTCTGCGTAGTCACGACATCGAACTGCCTGACACCGATGTGCAGGCATTACAAACCATCTTGAAGGATAGCTTGTGCCCGACCCCGTACCCAGAGGGCATTACCGGTGGGATTGGTAACGTGGTGGCGAGTCGGCTTGCCGCTCACCTGCACCTGAATGGCCCGGTATTCTCGTTGTACAGTGAAGAGAGTGCGCCGTTCAAAGCTTTTGAACTGGCACAGTTCATGCTCGCCCGTCAACAGGTTGATGCCGTGATTGTTGCTAGCTGTAGTTTTGCCGGCGGGGTAGAAAACGTCTTGTGGGACCATCAGTCGTGTCAGGCGAATCAGGCGGTGGGTGATGGTGGCGGTGTCGTGGTGTTGCGGCGGGAACAGGATGCTCTGCGCGAGACCATTCCCATCTATGCGGTAGTTGAAGGTTTGGCGATCGGTCATGCGGCGGATCGCCAACTGGTGTTCAACGCCGACGAAGATGAGATGGTTATGGCGATGACGCAGGGGCTGGCGGCAGCGGGCTGCACCGAGGAACAGATAGATTACCTTGAGATTTACGCTGGTGGGCGGCCTAATGAGATTGCCATTGAGCTGGCCGCATTGGGCCGGGTGTATGCTTCGCCACAGCGCCAGGTGCCGCTGACCCTCGGTACACTGAAGGCGCACTATGGTCATCTGTCGGCGGCTAATGGTTTGCTGGGAATTATCAAAGCAGCGTTGCAACTTACCCAGCGCTATCTGCCGGCATTGCCCGATTATGCACAATCCACCCAGTTGACATACAGCGGCGGAGATCATTTTTCTTTGCCGAAGCAAACACAGTTCTGGCCGCAATCGGCACAGGGGTTGCGGCGTGCGGCAATCAACCATATCGGTATCGACCGCGCTTACAGTCATATGATCCTGCGCGAATCGCAGGATGGGCCGCGTGCTCGGCCTGCAAAAGCCACGGCACCGGCTGCGGGGGAGTTTAAGGTCACGGTCTATACCGCCAGGGAGAAAACGCTGGCTGATTTTATTATCAACGAAACCAATCTGGCATATTTCTCGGGTGCGGTGAACATCGCGACGAACCCTGATACCCAGGTGACTCCTGCGGCTACCGCGCTCAAGTACCTGGTGCGTAATGCACAAACCCAACTACAGTATTTGCGCCTTGAACAGTCTTATTATCAGTTGCTTAAACACATCCTCAGTGATCATTCCGCCGCCGCTGCCGCGAGTACGCCGCTGTTCGATGAGAGCCAGATTATTGAGCTGACTGACGGTTTGGTCGCAAATGTACTGGGGGTAGAGTATGCCAAGGTGGACTGTTATCCGGTACGCACTCGCATGCCGTCCCCGCCGTACCTGTTTGTCTCGCGTATTACCGCGCTGTCAGCGGTTAAGGATCGGCTTGAGCCTTGCTACATTGAGTGGGAGTACGATATTCCTGTTGATGCCTGGTATGTGGTGGACGGCAAGGCCCCGGCTTTTATCGTCCTGGAATCCTCCCACGCGCTGATAGTGGCCTTCACTGTCATCGGCTGTGATCACCTGTTCAAAGGGCTATTGGGCTACCGTGCGGTAGACAGTCAAACCACGGTGTACAGCGAGATGCCGAAGGCGGGTGAGGTGCTGCGTGGCCGGGTCGATATCAACTCCTGCGTGCGCGCTGGGGGGATGGTCTTGATTGCCTATGAATATTGCTGCTACGTCGGTGAGCGACTGGTGTTAAAACAGGTAGGTAACTCCGGCTTCTTTACCATGCGCGACATCGCCAAAGTCAGGCAGATAGATACCGCGCCGTATTTTGCCGCAGCAAAACTGGCCCAACCCTTCACGCCGCTGTTGCGCTGCCTGCGCCAACGTTTTGACGAACAGCATATCAGTGCTCTGATGCAAGGGGACATTGCCACCTGTTTTGGTCCGCAGTATGCCCATGACGGTGCCGTCAAATTTTCTGCTCCACATTCACGCATGCTCAGTCGGGTGCTGAATGTTGACTTATCCGGCGGGGCTTTTGGCCTGGGGGAGGTGATCGGTGAGATGGATATTGATCCCGAACACTGGGTATTCAAAGTGCATTTCAAAAACGATCCGGTCATGCCGGGCACGTTATTGGTTGAGGGTTGCGAACAGTTGGTAAAGTTCTACCTGTATTATCTTGGGCTGAACTCGCAAAGCGATTTGGTCTCCCACTCGCTGTACAACCTTCAGTGCAGCGCTAAATTTCGCAGTGAAGTAAAGTGCGAACGCGACGTGTTGCGTTATCGCCTGACCTGTAAATCGATCGATGCTCAGTACCAGGATGATAGCACTACTTTGACGGCTATCTCGCTGATCTTCATCGCTGAAATCATCTATCGCGGCAACGTCATTGGTCTGTGTGATAACTTGGGCACAGGCTTTACCCGGCGTCTGTCTCTGCCTTCCACTGCGGCGTTGTTGACACAGGGAGCATGAAAATGAGTCATCGTTTATCTGTTAACCAATCCAGTAGCCGATACCCAGCATCTGCGCGGCCGCTGACGGCGGGTTCCGCCAGTTTGTATGATCTTGAACACGCCCTGCAAGTGGTGCAATTGGGTGACGGGGTGGCGCTATTACCGGCCAATGAACCACTTCCTTCCGGGCAGGCGGTTGTGCTCGGTATGTTACCGGCGGTGACGGAAGCCGATCTGGGGGATAACAGTTTCCGCCGGGATTATGGCGTACGTCTGGCCTATTACGCAGGGGCGATGGCAAATGGCATTCATTCAGAAGAGATGGTGATCGCCCTGGGTCAGCACGGTATCCTTGGTATTTTAGGTGCTGGTGGGTTGAGCATTCCGCGCATTGCCGAGGCTATTACCACGCTGCGCCAGCACCTGCCCAACGGGCCATTTGGTGTTAACCTTCTGCACAACCCCGGCAACCCGGAGTGGGAAATGGCCTGTGTGCGGTTGTGCATGGAGCACCAGGTCAGGGTGGTTGAGGCCTCGGCCTATATCAAACTGAGCATGGCATTGGTGTACTACCGCACTTGTGGGCTGAAGTGGCAACAAGATGGCGGCATCCTGCGCCAAAACCGCATCATTGCTAAGGTATCACGCCGTGAGGTTGCTGAGTGTTTTTTGCGTCCGGCACCGGAAAATATCCTGAAAAAACTGCTGACTGAGGGGGTGATTACCGCAGAGCAGGCAGCGTTGGCGCGTCAAGTGCCGATGGCGGATGACATTACCGTGGAAGGAGACTCCGGTGGCCATACTGATCAAGGGGTACTGTCCTGTATCTTCCGCTCCGTGGTGCAGCTACGCGACGACATTGAGCACGAGTCCGGCCACCGTTTCCGGGTGCGGATTGGCGCGGCAGGCGGTTTGGGAACCCCTCACGCCATTCTGTCTGCTTTTGCCCTCGGCGCGGCGTATGTAGTGACCGGCTCAATAAACCAGGCTTGCGTGGAGGCTGGCACTTCTGAGACAGTAAAACAGATGTTAGGTAAGGCGCAGATAGGTGATGTGGCGACGGCGCCGTCGGCAGATATGTTTGAGCTGGGCGCTAAAGTACAGGTGCTGAAACTGGGCAGTATGTATGCGATACGCGCCCAGAAGCTCTACGCGCTGTATAAGCAGTACGACAGCTTGGACGTGCTCCCGGCTCAGGACGTGGCCCAGTTGGAAAAGCAGATCTTCCATAAGCCGCTGGCTGAAATCTGGCAGGAGACGGTGGCTTATTTCCAGCGTTGCAACCTGTCTGCGGTGATTGAAAAGGCGGAGCAGCAGCCAAAGAAAAAAATGGCGCTGCTGTTTCAGTGGTATCTCGGCCAGTCATCTGGTTGGGCGATAAACGGTGAAGCGACGCGCCATATGGATTATCAAATCTGGTGCGGTTCGGCGATGGGGGCGATGAACGAGTGGCTACAGGGCTCGCCACTGGAGGATGTGGCGCAACGCAAGGTGGCGGAACTTGCCTACTTGCTGATGAGTGGAGCTGCTTACCTGACTCGCATTGCACTGCTTGAGCTTATGCACGTCACGCTTCCGGAACCGGTTAAGCGGTATGCGCCGTTTAACTTATCCAAAGGTGTAGATCATGCTAACGGCAATTCGACACTAGAAACACAGGCGGAAAGTAAGCAATCTATGGACGCAGTAACAAAACTGTCATTGAAAAGTTCAAAGGAGTTTTATAACAAATGCTGGGATCTGCTGCCTGGTGGCACTCATTACAACTTCGACGATCCTAAACAGTCATTGGTGATCCCGTTCAACCGAGGGCGCAACTCGCGCGTCTGGGACCTGGATGGTAATGAACACCTCGATCTATTCTGTAAGTTCGGCGCACTGTTTGTTGGTCATCACAATGAAGCCTACAACGAGTCGCTAATTCAGTACATGGGCAAGGTCACATCGGTGGATACCTGCGATCTGGAAGTGGAAGTGTGTGAAACCATGGTGAAGCACATCCCCTGTGCCGAGATGGTCCGCTTCTGCCTGAGTGGTACCGAGGCAGTACAGAATGCGTTACGTTTGGCACGTGGCTTTACCGGTAAAAATTGCTTTGTTCATTTCCACGGCCATTACCATGGCAATGCCGATAACATGATGGGGTGGTGTCATGAGCAGGATCTTCACTATCCGCCGCCAGAGCAGTTTCAGGGCGATTTGCCCGATACCAGGGGACTTGAGAGCGATTCGATTGCTGGTCAGTCCTTTATGCTGCCGTGGAATGACATTGACGTGCTCGCGACGACTATTGAGCGCTATCACAACGAAATCGCTGCTGTGCTGATGGAGCCTATCTGTATCAACGGTGGCGGCATTTTCCCGCGTGAAGGCTATCTGGAGAAGGCCAAGGCGCTGTGTGAAAAATACAATATTGTGCTGATTTTTGATGAGGTTATCACCGGTGTGCGCTTAGGCCTCGGCGGTGCGCAGCAACTGCTGGGCGTCACCCCGCACCTGGCGACCTTCGGCAAGGCGTTGGGCGGTGGTGCAATACCGATTTCCGCCATTGTTGGCCGCCGCGACATCATGAACCTGTATACCCGTGGCAAAGTAATCCATACCGGTACTTTCAATGGTTATCCGCTGGGGCTGGCGGCTATCAAGGCAACTTTTTCACTGATTGAGCGTGATCTGGGTTGTTACGACCGCATGGCTGGCATTACTCGTCAACTCGCCAATGTTTTCGTCAAGGCGGCTGAAGCGGTTGATCTACCTCTGGTGATTCAGGGCATGCCAACCGCGCTGGTGTACCACTCCCAGCAGGAGCCGGTCGAGCAACCTCTGGATTATAGAGATAGGGTAAAGTTCTGCGGCGACATTATCCGTGAGACGGCTAAACACTACGGTATCCAATTCTCACCGTTGTCGCGTATCTATTCCAACTTGTTGATGTCACAGGATGATGTGCGCTTCTTCGAAGAACGCATCTTCGATGTCATGGCTAACGCCCGCAAGATTATTGACACTACTTTTAAAGAAGGGATTGATACATGAGCCGGCAAACTGTCTTCGCCACTGGTGCGGCAGGCAGTTTTGGTTCGGCGGTTGTCGAGGTACTGCTGGATATCGGCTATCTGGTGACCGCAGAGGATATACATTAAGCTGGATGAGCGTTCTGGCATATTATTTATCTAGGCAGCAGCAATTCGCCTTGTTATTAATATGCCAATTCAGCTGATTAATAATGGACTACAGATATTAACTTGGGGGTAATTGAAAATGTGGATCGTCTTTCATTCTCTGGTTTCTTTTCCAATTTGTCGTTTTATTTCCCTCCGGCTAGGTCAATAAAATTCCCGGTCACGTATGAGGCTTCATTCGATAATAACCAGGCTATAGCTTGTGCGACTTCTTCCGGTTGTCCGCCACGCTTCATTGGGAGAGAATTCTTCACTCGTTCAACCCGGTTTGGCTCGCCGCCATCAGTATGCATATCGGTATAAATAAATCTGGGGCGAACGGCATTTACCCGAATTCCCTGAGCTGCGACTTCCAGAGACAGGCCGATAGTTAAAGTATCAATTGCGCCTTTCGATGCTGCGTAGTCAATATATTCATGCGGTGCTCCCAGCCGGGATGCTGCTGATGAAACATTGACGATTGATCCACCTTGACCTCCATGCCGTAAAGACATTTTTTTAACGGCTTCCCGTGCACAGAGAAAACTGCCCACGACATTGGTGGCGAAAATATCATTTAAGCGATCAGCGGTTAATTGCTCAATAGACGCCTGTGGTTTAAGTATTCCGGCGTTATTGACCAAACCTGTTATGTATCCAAGTTCTGTATCGGTTCTCTGGAAAAGTTCGATAACTTGTTTTTCATCAGCGACATCGACTTGGATTGCGATAGCTTTACCACCCATCTGACAGATAATTTCGATGACTTCCAAAGCCTTATCTTGATTGGTATGGTAACCAATACCAATATGATGTCCCTTTTCTGCCAGATAAAAAGCTGTTGCACGACCAATGCCGCGTGATCCACCCGTAATTAATGTGATTTTTTGCATAGTTTTCTCATTTAATTAGATCAGTTATTTGTTCATTCTTATCTAAATAACTTTTTACTTTTTTTAGTGTGTAATTTAGAAAATTTAAAGTTACAGTTTCCCATATATCAGAATAAAAGTCATTACTATTGAGTAGCACTTTTGAAGTATAATAGATAATTATTTATTGCCTTCAAAAGCGTTTTTTATTCGAAAATTTTATGGGTTCAAGGTTGATTTATTTATCCTTTTTAAGGTGTTTGCTTATATAACTTTGCATTATTTTTGATGACTGATTCAGATGTTCTAATATGGCGGAAATGGTTTCCCATAACTTTGGAACAGCTGCATCATAATGATGGTTGCTAAAAAATCCTTTTATATTTTTAGCGTCACGGATAAGATGATTAATATTGTCTAATAATATTAGTGGTGCAATGTTAAGAAAGTTTCCTTGCAACTCATTTAATATTTCGTGAAATGATTCAAAATCATTCCTATCAATAGCATTTTTCAGCTTATCTATGTACTGCAATTTTTCTCTCATTTCCATTATATTTAACCTCTTTGTTTATTGTCACATTAAAAATTACTATGGTTAGTCATCTTTATCCAAATATTCTTGTGCTAATTTGGATACGTAATTTATAAATTCAAGAGCAGTGGTGTCCCACAGTTCAGGGCAAAAATCGGAGTCGTGATAGAGAAAATCAAATCTGTTCTCTACATTTTCGGATGTGTTAATAATAGAATCGATTTCTTCTATTAACCCTTTTATCATTCCTCGAGTTGCAACGTGAAGAAAATCATCGATAACGTCATTAAGCTCTGGTCCAGATATTATCGCATAATCTTGATTAAAATAAGCATACATAAAAATATCTAGAAAAGGATACTGTCCGTTCATTAAATTAAACCTCCTTGTCTACTGTTGCATTAAGAATACTATGATTAGTTATCATTATCTAAATAATCTTGTACTCTTTTTGATACATGATTTAGAAAGTCTAAAGCAGTAGTCTCCCATAAATCAGGGTTAAAATCATAACGATATAGTTCTCTGAATTCTTTTTCTAAATCTTTAGAATTATGGATAAAAGATTTGATCTCCTCTAATAATTCTTTTTTCATCCCTTTAGTTGTTGTTTCAAGATAGTCATTTATCGTATCGTCAATCTCTGGACCAGATATTATTTCGCAATCTTGATTAAAATAAGCGCCTATTAAACGATTGAGTTCCATTTTGTCCCCATTGAATTCTAAATAATCTTGTACTATTTCTGATACATGATTTAGAAAGTTTAAAGCAGTAGTTTTCCATAAATCAGAATTAAAACTATGACGATACAGTTCTTTGAATTCTCTTTCTACATCTTCGGAATTATGGATAAAGTAATCAATATCTTTTATTAGTTCTTTCATAAGCATGGGCGGTTCGCTATTTATATACTCAGTTATTACCTCATCTATTGTTGTTTCGCCAAATCTATTACAATCTTGGTTAAAATAAGTGCCGATTAAACGATTGAGTTCCATTTTTCTTCCCATATATTTCAATTAGACTTTGGAAATGCGGTCAATATATAATACGGTTGACCATTATATTCAGAGTGCATTAAAACGACTCTGACTTTATATAACTTTTCTACATTTTGTGATCCTCTAGTCACACTAATACCAATTGGGGTGCTTGAAGTATAATCTATTTCTAATCTTAATTCTTTTGGGGCATATTTTAACATGGAAGTTATTCTGATTTGATTATTTCTTAATACTTTTGAAATCACTGTCTCTGCGGTTTTTATATCATAAAAAGAACTTGATACTTCTATTTTTTTATTTGTTAAAAACCTCTCCCTCAACTCCTGCTCCGATAACCCAACATGTTTAGCCAAAGTATGACCACCTGGTTTTAATCCAGTCTCTGACTCATGCTCAATTAATTTAATCCTGCCTACCCGAATAGAGGCAACTCTAACAGCTCCCACTATTGAAGCAAATGATAACGGTACAGCGATATCAACGGTAAGACCTATTTCAGACGCGGTATAGTCATCAGCACCAAATTCTTTCGCTAAATCTACCGCCGCGCGATAAGTTTCCGTCATTGTTTCTCTGCCGGTTATCATTTGACTGGCAGAAGCATTCATTACATCAAGACTATGTGCCCCGATAATAACACAGGCCGCTTTAGTGAGTGTGGTCGGGTCGGGTACCAGACAAAGACCGCCGGCACCAATAAGTTCAACCACCCCGGCGGCTAAACCCGCGCGCCCTAATATTCGGTTACTCCAGGTTTCCTCTTCAGTAACGGTATTATCCGACAGAACTGCTGCCAACTGAACCGGCGAAAAAACAATGCGTAACCCATTTTCAGATTCTGAATCAACAGCATCATCAGTCAAATAATTGACGTTATTCATGGTTAATAGATCCTGTCATCCCAGAAGCTATAAGAACCTGTTGAACAAGCAAGATTGTTCCAGGTGATATTCTTGTAAGTGAAACAGATAACTTCTTGTGGTGTGCCTGCATTATTGTCTTTGGAGTGCGGGTAATTGGATTTTATGCTGGATATAAAAGCATGGCCTAGCCTGATAGAATAGTATTTTTCTAACCCTCCGGTTGGCGATGTTCGGTACAATTCAAATAAACATTCCAGTTCTTCATTTTCAGAAAAACACTGTGCCAATAAAGGCGAAGATTTATCGATAGGCTTTATTATCATGACCGGATGATGAGAAGCATGTTGCTCTCGGGTCATTAAATGTTGAAGCGTGTAAATGAAGATTTCATTTTCATGACCATGCTGGTAATGATTGCCGATAGAGTTTAAAGAGCCGCAGCCAGCGGAGATCAAACCCTGTTTTTTACCTTTCAGTGTTAAATAAATTATATTCGCCATATTGGTTGCTCCTTATACTGTTTGTTTGATTCTTATGTAGGGTGTGTAGAAAAGTCAACCAAAAATTTATAAATTTGAAATAATTTACATTCATAAGGCGGATACAAAAGAAATATGGCGAAAAAATAGGGTCGATATTATCAATGCTATCAGGTTATTTATTTTTTTTATATCATATGGTTAGTGATAATGAGATAGTTATTTTTTTCATAAAGAGATGTTTATAAAGACATTTTTAATTCTGTGATTTCTATGTGATTTGAATATCAGGAAATACGTGGTTTTCAAATGCCACGATTATCATAAAATCAAAGTATAAAATGGATTTAAAACCCGACAGGATATTTAGGTAGCATCTGATAGCTGCTACCTATTTATTTGAAATTATTTTAAATACATACCATTAGTCTGATAAAAAACCGCCATATCCAATATCCCAGTAACGTAAATGTAATGACATTAAGGGAACGTGATTTGAATCTTTTCTTTGCAGTTGCATAAATTAATGGCGATATAATCAGTAAGCATGTTGGTGCAAATAGATCACGGTTATCATCTATAAGTGCTCTATAAATAGCACAGATGTTATTTAAATCCTTACCAACTACGTAGTGTTCTTCTTCTAAATAAGACATCAAAAATATAAATAACGCGCAAAAAATGGCATAGCTGATATTTAAAGCTAAAGCGATAGCTAATTTGCTCATTCTGAAACTCTCATTATTAAATGCATTGTCTTTTCTCTATTTCCACAAATAGTAAAATAGCGGTTTTTCCTTAGTATCAGCACTCCGGTCGCCATTAACTTATCCTTAATAGTTCCAGTAAGTCATATAACTCCAGTATATTCATAATTTTAATTCTGGGAAGAGATTTTGTAACAAAAATGATTAAATTTTGGGTGATCTGATAGCGGGAAATATAAAGATTTAAAAGATAGATAGCGTAGTAATCGTCACCTCATTTGTAGTTTAAGGTAAAGATTTTTTATCGATATTAAAACTTTCAAGTTTCATATTTTCATTATGGTTGGAATAAAAAGTGCCTATCTTGCTATAAAGAGTATTGCTGTTTATGTTTCGCGAGTATTTTTTTCCCGCCAAAGGCTGGGAGAACAGCCTACTAATCGATTAAAAAAGCGGGCAAAATAGGCGGGATCCTTAAATCCAAGCTGATAAGCAACTTCAAATACAGCGCAATCACTGAAGAGTAATAACCGTTTGGCTTCACGTAGTTGACGGTCGAAAATTAATCGTTTAGGTGGGCGATTGGCAAACCGACGGCACATATCCTTTAACCGCGATTCGGTAATTCCTAGCTTATGGGCATATTCCGGTACGGAAAGATGATGACGATAATAGTTGTCTATTAATTGGTGAAATCGCTGAAATAATCTAATTTCCCCGCGTACCCCATTAACGGGGTGGTCATCAAGGGGAATATTGCGCAATAGCAGGGCGAATAGCGCTTGTGCTAAAAATGTCAGTGATTGTGTCCTCCCGATAAAGTTATTGGATGATTCGCGAGCTATTAACGCCCAATAATGGTTAAAAGCTTCCAGCTCTTCCGGTTTATCTGCGACAGATAAGCAAATCGCCGGAATATCCAGAATATCTTTGTTGGCAGGATAGAGGGATTCTAATAGTGGCAATATCAATTCCTGCCGCACGGTAAGTACATATCCGTCACTGTCATCCTGAGTAAAGAAAGCATGAGGAACGGAGGGCGGCGTCAGAATAAACAGCGGTGCCTGTACAGAATAGTGTTGATCATCCAGCTGCAATTCAATGTGGCCGGTAATCAAAAAATGAAGCTGGAAGAAACCGTCATGACGATGAGCTTGCATATCACGACCGAAAAATGCCGCCATCCGGCCAAAAGTTTGGTAATGCACATCATCTGTGCCTTGGGTCTCATCATAATCTTTACTGATATCAATATTGGCAATGATAGGCCCGGTCATGAGGGTTTTTCCTTTATTATTGAAAATTACGTTGTTGCTTTCGGTCTGGAATGTTTCATTGGGATCGCACAAATAATGGCTGCGCCAATGACCAGTAATCCGGCAACAAAATAGAGACCCGTATTAAAGCTTCCTGTCTGATCTTTCAGCCAGCCGATTAATAGCGGACTGAGGGCTGAACCTATGTTACCTGTGGCGCTAATAACTGCAATACCGATCGCTCTGGCGCGTAAGCTGATAGCTTGATCCGGCGTTGTCCAGAAGACCGCCATTGCGGTAAATGAACCGGTTGAAGCCATAATAATCCCAATCAACTGAATGAGACTGTGGTTGGTCAGTGAGGTCAATATCCAGCCCATAGCAGCGAACAAATAGGGCAGAGCGGTATGCATTTTACGTTCTCGTAACCGGTCAGAACGGCGGCTCCAATAAACCATCCCGATGATGGTACAAAACTGAGGAATGGCGGTCAAAATACCGATCATGATGTTACTGCTGCCCTGATTGAAGCTTTGCACAATCTGCGGCGTCCAGATATTAATCGCGCTCAGTGTGTTGGTCAGGCAGAAATAGGACAGGGTATACATCAGCATAATCGGTGTGAAAATCTCATGCCATATACTGCATTTTTGCATAGCCTGATGAGTTGATGAGCCTGCCGGTTGAGCCGGAGCAGGTTGGTCGTTATCCATCATCTCTTGTAAGCATTTTTTATCTTCATCAGTCAGCCATTTGGCTCGCTTTGGTGAATCATCAAGGTAGAACCAAACAATAATCCCCAGTAAGACCGAAGGAAAACCTTCCAGCAGGAACAGCCATTGCCAGCCGTGAAGGTTCATCAGGCCATCCATTGCCAGAATGTAACCGGAAGCCAGAGAACCAAACGCCATGGTCACCGGCATTGCCACCATAAACAGCGCATTGGCACGGGCGCGATAGTGAGCCGGGAACCAGTAGGTCAGATAGAACAGGATACCCGGTACGAAGCCCGCTTCGGCGATACCGACCAGCATACGCAAGATGTACAGACTGGTTGGCCCGGTGGCGAACATGGTGGCGGTGGAGGAGATCCCCCAGAGCACCATGATCGTGGCTATCCAGCGTCGCGCCCCGACAATACTGAGCATGATATTACTGGGAATACCGAAGATGACATAAGTGGCATAGAACAGCGTTGCGGCCAGACCGAACATCGTCGCGTTCAGCCCAAGATCTTTGCCCATGGTCAGGCCGGCAAACCCGATATTAATTCGATCCAGAAACGAGAATACAAATAAGACGAACAGGAAAATAATCAGGCGACGGAATAGCTTGTTAATGACAGATTGCTGTTGTGCCGTTAGCTGTTTATGTTGACCCGCCGGGAGATCCGGCTGTTGCGCGGCAGTGGATGAATCGCTCATTGTCATTTTCCTTAATCTACTGTTTTATATGTATTACGTTGTTTAGGAAATCAAAAGCTTATCGGGTAAATTGGTTGTTAATACTGTGATTGCTGAGATTAATAGACACTGGATGCAGGTGCTGCCGGAAGGTCTTTACCTGCGCCAAACCGTGCCGCCAGCGCTTCTGCCGCACGAGCCAGTAACGTTGTGTCGATACCAACAGCGACAAACAACGCGCCGAGTTTCAGGTAATGTTCAGCAACATCAGGTGCTGACATCAGAATACCCGGTGCTTTACCCGCCGTTTTGATTTGAGCGATAGCCTGCTCAATCGCCGCTTTCACTTCGGGGTGATGTGGATTATTGGTAAAACCCATATCAGAACTTAGATCCGCCGGGCCGATAAAAACACCATCCACACCGTCTACTTTAAGAATCTCCGGCAAGTTACGCAGTGCTTCGCGGGTTTCTACCTGAACCAGAACGCATATTTCATCATTGGCGCGATGCAGGTAATCAGGGATCCGGTTCCAGTGGGTAGCTCTTGCCAGAGCGCTGCCCACGCCACGAATACCCTCCGGTGGGTAACGGGTGGCACGAACCGCTTCGTAAGCCTGTTCGGCATTTTGTATCATGGGTATGAGTAAGTTTTGAGCACCCACATCCAGCAGCTGCTTGATGATCACCAGATCATTCCAGGGCGGGCGTACAACCGGATGGCTTGGATAAGGTGCGACTGCTTGCAATTGGCTCAGAATAGTCTGAACGTTATTCGGCGCATGTTCGCCATCAATCAGCAGCCAGTCGAAACCGGCTCCGGCCACTAATTCTGCGCTGTAGGAGCTGCAAAGCCCCAGCCATAAGCCGATTTGTGGACGGCCTGCTTTTAACGCCTGTTTAAATTTGTTGGTTAATCGATCCATATTTCTCCCCCTTAAACGAAACGGCAACTGATGGAACCGAGTGGGCCGTAATCCACATGGAAAGTATCCCCTTTACGTGCCGGAACCGGGCGGGTAAAAGATCCGCCAAGGATGATTTGCCCTGCTTCAAGTTGAACACCGTGTGGTGCCAGTTTGTTTGCTAACCAGGCAACACCGTTAGCCGGGTGATTAAGTACTGCTGCTGCGACCCCTGATTCTTCAATTACGCCATTGCGATAGAGCAGGGCGCTGATCCAGCGCAGATCAAACTCGTCTGGCTTAATCGGGCGGCCACCCATAATCACACCGCCGTTGGCGGCATTATCAGAAATCGTATCGAACACTTTGCGCGGGCGTTGGGTTTCCGGATCGATGTTGTGGCAACGAGCGTCGATCAATTCCAGCGCCGGAATGACATAATCTGTCGCATTGTAAACATCAAACAGGGTGCAATTCGGGCCACGCAACGGTTTTGCCAGTATGAATGCCAGTTCGACTTCAATACGGGGCACAATAAAGCGGTCGCATGGAATATCGCTGCCATCAGGGAAAAACATATCATCCAGCAGAGCGCCATAGTCTGGTTCGCTGATTTGTGAACTGGCTTGCATGGCTTTGGAGGTCAGGCCAATTTTGTGGCCTTTGAGTACGCGACCTTCCGCAATTTTCAAATTCACCCATTCACGCTGGATGGCATAAGCGTCGTCAATGGTGATTTTAGGGTGATCTAACGAGATCTGGCGTATTTGCACACGACTTTTCTCTGCCTGATGCAGACGGTGTGCAACCTGTGATACGACTTCTTTCTGTAACATGCGGTTAAGCTCCTGTGTCTTCTATGCCACCAAAGCAGAGGTATTTCACTTCCAGATAATCTTCGATACCGTAACGTGAACCTTCACGTCCCAGCCCCGATTGTTTAATGCCGCCAAATGGCGCGACTTCATTAGAAATCAAACCTTCATTGATGCCGACCATACCGCTTTCCAGCGCTTCTGCCACACGGTAGATCCGGCCGATATCACGGGAGTAAAAATAAGCCGCCAGGCCGAATTCAGTATCATTTGCCAGATGAATGGCTTCTGCCTCATCACGGAATTTGAAGAGGGGTGCGATAGGCCCGAATGTTTCCTCACGGGAGATAAGCATGGATTCAGTGACGTCAACCAGCACGGTAGGTTCGAAGAATAAACCGCCCAGAGCGTGTGATTTGCCGCCAGCCAGTATGCGTGCGCCATGAGAAACGGCATCACTGAGGTGTTCTTGCACTTTATCGACAGCTGCTTGATTGATCAGCGGGCCTTGCTGTGATTTGACATCGCTGGCCGGGCCAACTTGCAACGCATTGACTGCTTGTGCCAGACGTTCTGCGAAGGTGTCATAAATGGTTTCCTGAACCAGGATACGGTTAGCGCAAACGCATGTTTGACCGCTGTTGCGGAATTTAGCGGTAAGTGCACCCTGTACAGCGGCATCAATATCTGCGTCATCGAAAACAATAAATGGCGCATTGCCACCCAGTTCCAGTGACAGCTTTTTCACCGTATCGGCGCTTTGGGCCATCAGTAATTTGCCGACACCCGTTGAGCCGGTAAACGAGAGTTTGCGCACAATCGGGCTTTGGGTCATAACACTGCCGATAGCTTTAGCATCTTTTCCGGTGACAACATTCAGTACGCCAGCGGGGATGCCCGCTTGTTCAGCCAGTGCGGCTAAAGCCAGAGCTGAAAGTGGTGTTTCTGCGGCGGGTTTCAGTACCACCGTACAGCCAGCGGCCAGTGCCGGGCCAACTTTGCGAGCGATCATGGCATTAGGGAAGTTCCATGGCGTAATGGCAGCGACAACGCCGATAGGCTGTTTGATCGTGATGATCCGGCGACCGGGCAGCGGGCTTGGGATCGTTTCACCATAGGTCCGTTTACCTTCTTCCGCAAACCACTCAATGAAACTGGCACCATAAGCGATCTCTCCCATCGCTTCCGCCTGCGGTTTCCCTTGCTCCAGACTCAACAATTCTGCCAGAGCCTGTTGATTTTCCATCATTAACCGAAACCAGCGTTGCAGAAGCTGGCTGCGTTGTTTGGCGGTCATTGCTCTCCAGGCAGGCAGGGCTTGTTGAGCGGCGGCAATTGCCCGTTCTGTTTCCGCCGCGCCCATATTACTGACGTGTGCAATAACCTCGCCATTTGCCGGGTTAGTCACCTTAAACGTGACTTTGTTATCGGCATCGATCCATTGCCCGTTGATATAAGCTTGCTGGCGTAATAGTTCTGTATTCACATTATTTGTCATTGTTTTTTTCTCCTGAAAGCACTTGGATGAATTGCGTCTGTTGGTGAGAAGGTGCCAGTAGCTGGCATAACCAACTCAACCCGGCGCAAACGGCCATCACAAGGGCCATAGCAAAAGGGGTTTCATCTTGTAATAAAGAGACGGCAACGCTGGCGAGTGCCGCCATTGCGAATTGCGAAGAGATAGCGAGTGCGCTAGCGCTGCCGGCAAGTTGACCACGATGTTGAAGCAATAGGGAGAGGCCGTTAGTACCAATGGCATTAACCAGCGATATTACCAGCATGACCAAAATAACGATAACAGTCAGATTTTGCTGATGAAAAATAACCAGCAAAATACCAAACAGTAATTGAGCGCTGGTTTGGATAAATAACAGACCAGAAAGATTATAAAATTTCAGTAACTGAACATTGATCAGCACCATCGCTATCATGCCCAGTGCATTACAGCCGAACAGTAATCCATAGTAGTTCGCCGGAACCTGAAAGTAATTGATATAGACGAAAGGTGAACCACTGATAAAAGCGAACATGGCGGCGCAAGTGAAGGCCAATGTGCCGATAGTTGCCATTGCTTCACGGTCAGTCAGCAATTTGCCGTAGTTTTTAAACGCAGTGATAAGTTTTCCACCATCATTATTAGCAGGCAGCGTTTCTGGCAACAAAAATAATAATAATAACCCACTGATACAACCGACCAGCGTCAGCAAAATAAATATGGCCTGCCAGTTGAAATAGGTTAATAGTAAACCCCCGAGTAAGGGGGCGATAAGTGGCGCGATCATTGTCACCAGCGTCATCAGTGACAGCACCCGGGGTAATTCCGCTGGGCGATAGATATCACGGGCGATGGCTCGGGCCATAACAACTGCCGCGCCGCTGCCAAATGCCTGTAATGCACGCAGTAAAATCAAATGTTCAACTTGCGTCACCCATGTACACGCCACACTGGCGACGACGAATAACGCCATACCACTGAGCAACAGCTTTCTGCGTCCTAAACGGTCGCTCAATGGGCCATATAACAGCATGCCAATGCAAAAACCGGCGAAAAATGCGCCCAGAGTATATTGCATTTGCCCTTGTGTCGCCTGTAGTTGCCTTGCCATTTCCGGCAAGGCTGGCAGGTACATATCAATCGACAAAGGCCCGAATGCCACCAGCGCACCCAATAATGGGATCAGCCAGCGTGGGGGATGTTGATTAAAGGGCTTCGGCATCACTATTCCTTACGAAATAAAGCGTGAACATTGTTTTGTTTGTAGTTCAGTACTGGGTCCAATTCTTCCATCGAAAAAGAGAGGGCGAGGTAACGCTGTGCCATCAGTGAAGCAAAATGTTCTTTGATCAGGCTGAACAGCATCTCGCCAACCTGTTGACGACTTTCAAGGCTGCGCCCGGCACCGATTTTCAGCGTCATATGGACGAAAGCGTAATCCTGTTGACCGTCAGCCATGTGCCAGGTATCCAGCCAGACAGCACGGCTGCGTATTCCCGCTAATGGAAAAATGCCGGTATCTGCCAGTGCTTGATTCACTTTGGCAAACAGCGCTGGCAGATTGGCTTGTTCACGGATATTTTCCGTACATTCAGCATAAAAATGTGGCATAGGTGACTCCAAATCAGGCTGTGGCTTGCGCATCGGTAATGTCATCAGGCAACGGGAATACCGCGTTGACTTGCCCGGTGCCGGAACTGGGGAACAGTTCGGTCAGGAATTCCACCTTACCGTCATATTTATCCCAACCAAGCAGGCCTAGCAGCATCACGGTATCGTGCATATTGCCTTCGCCGTAGCAGTAATCTGCATATTCCGGCAGCATCTTGCAGAACTCGTTGAATTTGCCCTCTTTCCAAAGCTGTACCACCCGGCGATCCATCTGTTCATCAAATTCGCGGGTGTAGCTGTTCATGCCCTCTTCTGCGCGCTGATCATCAATAAAGCGGTGAGAAAGAGAGCCGCTAGCCAGCACAGCAACTGTGCCGTCATATTTCTTAATCGCTTTCAGAATGGCTTCCCCAAGACGACGACTGTCTTCAAAAGCATGAACAGTACAGAACGCGGAAATAGAGATGACTTTAAAATGTCGGTCGCTATTCATGTAACGCATTGGTACCAGCGTGCCGTATTCCAGTGTCAGGCTTGGGATTTCATGCGCCTGAGCGCGCACGCCCATATTGCGAGCCTCTTCCGCGATCATTTGTCCCAATTCAGGGTTGCCGTCATATTCATAACTCATATCGCGGATGAAATGTGGCAATTCATTACTGGTGTAAATACCGGAGAAATGGTCGGCACAATTGATGTGATAGGCACTGTTTACCAGCCAGTGGGTATCAAACACGATAATCGTATCGACACCCGTTTCACGGCAACGACGGCTGATCTCTTTGTGTCCGTCAATGGCTCCCTGACGGCAACCATGATGTTTTCCCGGCAGTTCAGAAAGATACATTGATGGCACATGTGTAATTTTGGCCGCTAACGCTAACTTACCCATAAAATCCTCATTTGATATCAGGACGGCGAACCGGAATTCGCCGTGGTTAACGCTGATGAAACCGTTATATCCCCCAACGTGGGATAGGATGATCCCCCATAGAGATACAGACGTTTTTCATCTCTGCAAACACGTCAAAACTGTATTCACCGCCTTCACGACCGGTACCGGAGGCTTTCACTCCGCCGAATGGCTGGCGCAGGTCGCGGACATTCTGGGTATTGACGAATACCATGCCGGCTTCAATATTACGGGCCAGACGCAATACTTTGCTGACATCCTGCGTCCAGATGTAAGAAGCCAGACCATATTCCACGTCATTCGCCAGGCGCAGGCCTTCTGCTTCATCTTTGAATGGCAACAAACACGCGACAGGGCCGAAGATCTCTTCCTGTGCAACGCGCATACGGTTATCGACATCCGCCAGAACCGTTGGACGCAGGAAATTGCCGCCTTTCAGGTGTTCCGGCAAATCAGCGGGTTTATCTGGGCCGCCAGCTAGCAGCGTTGCCCCTTCTTCGATGCCCAGACGGATGTAACCGGAGACTTTTTCCCAATGCTGTTTGCTGATAAGCGCACCAACCTGCGTGCCTGGATCTTGTGGATCGCCAACTCGCAGACGATTCGCACGTTCAGCAAAACGTTGCACAAACTCCGGGTAGATGCTTTCTTGAATAAAAATGCGCGAACCAGCAGTACAACGTTCACCATTGATAGAGAAAATGGTGAACAGGGCGGCATCCAGTGCGCGTTCAATATCGGCGTCTTCGAAGATCAGAACCGGCGATTTGCCGCCCAGCTCCATTGAGTATTTTTTCAGGCCGGCATTTTTCATGATCTGGCGGCCGGTTGCGGTACCGCCGGTAAAAGAAACCGCTCGAACATCGTGGTGTTTCACTAATGCATCCCCGGCAGTGGCACCGTATCCTTGCACTACGTTTAAAACACCGGCAGGGATACCTGCTTCCAACGCCAGCTCTCCCAGACGGTTTGCAGTTAATGGGGAGAGTTCTGACATTTTCAGCACCGCAGTGTTACCCAGCGCCAAACAGGGGGCGACTTTCCAGGTCGCGGTCATAAATGGCACATTCCACGGCGAAATCAGCGCACAAACACCGACTGGTTGCACCAGCGTATAGTTGAGCATCTTGTCGTCAACCGGATAGGTCCGGCCATTCATTTGCTGACAAATCTCAGCAAAGAAGTTGAAGTTGTGAGAAGCGCGTGGGATCAGGACATTTTGCGTTTGATGAATAGGTAAACCAGTGTCTTTGGTTTCCATTGCCGCGATTTCAGGTACATTCTCATCAATCAGCTCACCCAAACGGCGCATCAGGCGTGCACGTTCTTTCATCGGCAGATCAGCCCATTTGGGGAAGGCTTCTTTTGCTGCGGCTACTGCTTGATCAATCTCTTCCTGACCACCGGAAGCCACTTCTGCCAGCACTTCACCGCTAGCCGGGTTGGTGGTTGCAAAATACTCTTTACTGCTGACGTTTTTGCCGTTGATCCAATGATTAATCATCGTCATGACAGGCTATCCTCATATTCTTGCTGACTGACAATACGGTTGACCAGACGCCCAACGCCTTCAACCTCAACAATAACTTCATCTCCCGGTACCACATCAGACAGCCCTTTGGGTGTCCCGGTGGCGATCATGTCTCCCGGTTGCAGCGTCATAAAGTCGCTCAGATAGGCGATCAGGAATGGGATATCGAAAATCAGATCGGCGGTGGTGCCGCGCTGACGCAATTCACCATTGACCCAGGTGCTTAATGTCAGATTATGCGAATCAGGAACATCTTCTTTATCAATGATCCACGGGCCGATGGGGGTCAGCGTGTCGCGGCTTTTTACGCGGAGGTTAGGGCGATAATAGTTTTCCAGATAGTCACGGATCGCGTAGTCGTTACAAACCGTGTATCCGGCAACGTAATCCATCGCCTGTTCTTTGGCGACTTTATGGGCGGTTTTACCGATGACAACCACCAGCTCGGATTCATAATGCATATATTCCACATGATCCGGGCGAACGGAAACCTGACGGTGGCCGATCAGCGTATTGGCTGCCTTGATAAAAACTAGGGGTTCTTGCGGTGGCTTGAATTCAAGTTCAATGGCGTGATCGGCGTAGTTCAGGCCGAGGGCAAACAGGGTTCCGTCTGCGGGTGGCAGCCATTGGACGGATTCACTGCTGACTTTGTTGCCATCGGGCAGGCAGACATTTTCCTGATCATCAACCGTCACATTCAGATCCTGCCCCTGATAACGAACTCTTGCGTGTTTCATGCTTTTTCTCCTGCTTGCACAACCTGATTCTCCAGCGATGGGAAACCTGCTGCCCGGATAACCACGTTGTCACCGGGTTTGATGGAAACCCGTTGATGCGGAGTGCCAAGCAAGATCACATCCCCTTCTTTCAAGGTGGCGAAATCACTTAATGCTGCGACCAATTCCGTAGTTGAACGCACCAGATCGGTTGTTGACCAGCGATCAACTTCCTGACCATTGATTTCAGTAATGATATCCAGCGCATCAATTGATTCAGGATTGATCATTTGACCTATAGGGCAAAAACCATCACGACATTTCGCTTTAATGGCCGGGCGATAGAACGCCGTTTCAGGCAGGCTGACTTCATTGGCTAATGCATAACCTGCGATATATTCGGCTGCGTTTTCAGCGGTGACTTTACGTGCGGCTTTACCTATCACCAGCGCCAGTGTTGCGCCGCTCTGAACCTCTTCCCCCGCAGGATGGGGAATAACGTCACCGGAGGTAATAACGGTATTTCGCGGTTTGATAAACCATACCGGGGTCTTAGGCAGGGTGTTATAAGGCGCTTGTTGAAATGAGTCATGCCAGAAATCGACCTGGCTCTGATGGTTGAGGGCTACGGCGAAGACAGTGCCTTTCATTAACGACTCCTCTGAACTTAAACAGACAGCTTTAAGATGCATTTATTAATATATTAATAAATCATAAATCGACTTGTTGCAATATGTTAATGTATTTGTTAATTTTAATTGTGATCTCAGTAACAATATCTCTGCTAAATTTGTTTTTTATCATTATTAATCAACATGTTAATATTTTTACAAATAAAATCATTACTATTGTATTAACTTTTTATTCACCTCGTTTTCAGGGTTTATTTTTGTTTACTTATTAATATTTTTATGATTTTTTCTTTGTGGTTGATAGAATGACGTGCTAGTCTTTTTTATTGTGGTTATAGAGTGACATAGACACTCTCGACAGAGAGTAAATCAGTGATTAACTAAGATGAGAGCCTTCATTACCCATGCATGAATCTCTGACAATTGCATTACTTCAGGCGCGGGAAACCGCGATGGGTTTTTTCCGCCCAATCCTTAAGAGTCATAATTTGACTGAACAGCAGTGGCGTATTATTCGTGTGTTGTCTGATAACCGGTCAATTGATTTTTATGATTTATCTTGCCAGACCTGTATTCTTCGTCCAAGTCTGACGGGGATATTGACTCGCATGGAGCGTGATGGATTGATCTTTCGTCTTAAACCGATGAATGACCAACGCAAACTTTATGTTTCTTTGACGCAGGATGGTCAGAAACTTTATGAAAAGGCGAAAGAGCAGGTAGAACAGGGATATCAGGCCATTGAAAAAGCCTTTTCACCGGAGAAGATGGCTCAGCTTTCAGTATTGTTGGAGGAGTTAATTGCTATAGGTAAGAATTCGCCGGGAAATATGGATAAGGAAACGAAATAAAAATTTTATTCAAAATGATGATGATGAATAACAGTAAAATTGCTGATCAGGGCGGTATCAGCAATTATTATTTCGGACTACTGAATAATCAGCGTTAATATTTCCTGTGGATAGATAATAAATTGTCCACGGAATATTGTACCTGCTGGATAATAAGGGGAGAGTGTTTCCCGTAACACTAATGTTATTTCATTATTTTTGAGGGATAGGGCAGTAATTTCAGCCGCTTCAAAGCCAAAGAACCGTTTTACTTGTGGATAAAGTGCTTTATACAAGCTTTCTTTGACCGAAAAAGCGAGAGTAAACGCCTGTTCAAAGGGTAAATGACAATGTTTCAGGAGTTGAATCTCCCGGTCATTCACGATCATTGTTGTGAGTTCATCCATATTTTGACGGCTAACAATAGTTTCGATATCGACACCAATTAATCTGTTATTCGTTTGCGGTGCTGCCAGCACAATTGCACAATGAGCTGAATGAGAAACAGAACCGCAAATATCCTTAGGCCAGATTGGGGCGCGATCATTGTCTGAGATCAGATTAAACTCCGGTTGCCCTAATTGTGCTAAAAGTTGTCTGGCGCAATAACGTGCTGCCAGATATTCAGCCCGCCGTTTATTGACGGCTTTGGCTAATTGAGCTGGGAAGGGGAGATCTAACTGTTCGAACAGTTCATCGTGATAATGTGACAGATCAAAACGAGCTTGCCAAAGATGTACCTGAGGATATTGAATAACGGTTCCATACTCGATTCGAGTGATAAAGCCATTGCCATATTCTGGCAGCGGTGCCTGAGCGGTGCGTATAACTGTCTGTTCCATGTTGATTATCCTGATAATGAAATATCCTACAGTCTATACTTAATATCACTCATATTGAATTGTGAAATGTGCGATAGCGTTAGCTTTTCCACCTGTTATTTTCTCATCGGTTTGGTAATAACGGGCGGTGAAAGGTAATGTATAGGTAGTGTTTGCTGTTGCATATCCGAAAACCAACGGACTTTCCAGAGAAACAGGTGTTGTTCCCATATATAAGATTTGTATACCAACGCCTTTAGCTGTATTTTTACTATCGGGGTTATTTAATTGAATGATACTATCTGGGGCATAATTTACTTTTTCTCCTGAAAAAGTAATTTTTGGCTTAACACTTTTTGTACATTTAATTTCGATATTAAAACCCGCATTACCCGCAGTAGAGCCTATACCTTTAAATAAAGAACTATTCACACGACCAAAATCTACCATTGGCCTTGGGGTTGTTGTTGAGCAAGTTTGTGTTTTTATCGTATAGTTAGTTTTAGTTTTTATTCTTATTAATTCTGTACCTGTAAATGTCTGTAATATAGCAATCTTTCTTGGCCTGAGTACTTGCCCTGATGGTAACATCCCTGCTTGGTAAAGATAGACACTAATTTTCCCTATATCTTTTAATGTCATTCCATCTTTATATTTATAAATGTAATTACTGCCGCTTGTTGTGGGTAATTTCATATTTTCTTTTTCTCCAGAGGCAATAAGATAGAAATAGAGATTATCTATTCCTGTGGTTATCATGCCTGTGCCATGAGGCGTATTTCCAGGTTTAGATGGATATACATCTCCCATAAAAATAAGAGGCTCTCCGGTTGGATCACAATCATGGGGATTAAGAAGAGGAGTATTTTCATTAATATTCATCAGTTGGGCGAGTTGCAATGGTCTGAACTCGCCAACAAGAATGCTTTTTTTCTCATTTATATTGGGATTAATGTTAACACTATTAAGTTCAATATCTAAGCTGATCTGTCTTGCATTTAATAAGCAGCGTGCGTATGTGTCTGTAATACTGAGTAATATTAATGTAAATATTGTGATTATCATTAAGTAGCGTTTCATATATATTCCAGTTGAGATTTATTCTTAATTGCCGATAATTCAATGAAGCCAGAATAATGCTATTGTCTTTCTGATATAATTTACTGATGAAATTAATATAGCAGACTTATTTGTTGTATAAGTCTGCGTCTAATTCCAGGTTAACACGACTGCGGAGAGTTTCACTTTTTATATGTTAGCATAATGTTAATATGCTAATATCAATAGAGGGAGTTGTAAAGCTATTTGTATTCAATTGTAAAATGTACTATGGCATTCGCTTTTCCCGCAGTTATTTTATTACCGGTTTGATAATAGTGGACAGTAAGTGGTAAATAATAGAGATCTTCTTCACTAGTTCCCCATTTGATTATATTAAGAGGTGTGTTCATATAAACAGGTCTATTTTCATGTAACAATTGAATACCAATACCTTCGGCTATATTTCCTCCACTGTATTGATGTAATTTAATAATACTATTTAGACTAGCGTTCACTACTTTCCCTGTAAAACTAATTTTAGGGATATTATCTTTATCTTTACATTGAATCACAATATTAAAATCATTTCGACCGGCTATAGAACCTTCTCCCTTAAATGCAGAAGAATAAATCTTTCCCAGTTTTATTTCTTTATAGGGGGTTGATGTCATGCAGCTTTGACTGCCAATTATATTGTCCTTGTTATATCTGATATTTATTAATTTTTTACCGTCACTGGTTGATAAAGAAGAAATCAAACCATGTTCTAGTGTAGAACCTGGTTTGATGTTATTTTCTTGATGAAATTTTATTTTTAACCTTCCTATATCTCTAAAAGTTATTTTTTTATTGATTCCATCATCAGAAATGCTGCTCCCATTTCCATCATAAGATACGAGGAAATATAAATTATTTACACTTGTTTTTATCAAGCCACTATTTTTGGAGAATTCTATTCTACCTGATGTTGTTTCAAAAGATATACTTTCATTATTATCACAGTTAACAATAGTTTCATCGGCTTTAATTCCCGCTTTGTTAGCCAGCTCCATTGGGCCATATTCATCGATGGTAATAGATTTCTGAATGTTAAAGCCTGAGTTGATAATTTCATTTATATTAACATTTAAGTCAATAGCCTTAAATTTTTCATTTAATGTACATGTGGCAATTGACTCTTTAATATTGAATAGTGTCAGTAATAATGTTGCCAGTATAATTAATTTATTTTTCATGTTTTTCCGCGATAAATATTATTTTAGTTACTGACAACTCAATGAAGCCAGGATAATACCATTGTTTTTCTGATATAATTTACTGTCAAAATTAATATAACAGCTTTGTTTATCGCCTAAATCAGCTTTTAATTCTGCTGTGTCGCTGACGCCACTAAGGAAGACTTCACTTCTTTCATTCACTATACCATTGACGCCATTCTTGCCGGTGATAACCGTTCCGAAAGGGAGTTTTTTACCTTTATGCTGTAAAGTTAAAAATACTCGATGACCAACACGAATCGAATAATCCGCCAGTACCAATGCGCCTTTGGTTGGAATAACTTTAGCTGTCGGGTTGTCAATATCGACGTCATCGCCGAATGTATTTGTATCAAGAGATAACGAGTTTTCCCGATATTGCGATATATAAGGAACAACGGTATATCCCCGCCAATCTGTACTGATAGAAGTATTATTAAGTACTTTTGCGTTGACTGCCCCAGGGGCGCGGATTAAGGCACTGGCACCGCTTTCGCTGATATTTTGTGCCAGTGTAACGCCATAAGGATGGGCAATAATTGCCCCCTCTAATCCATAATTTATGCGTTGATTTTTACCATGATCCGTGGTGTAACCGGCATTAATTGAACCATATGAGCCTCTATAATGCAGGCTGGCGGCATTACCTGATTCTTTTTCTCTCTCTGATTTTTGGTAACTGTAATCCTGAGACACCGTATAAGTTAGATTTTGTTGTTCCAGTAAAGAACCGGATAATGTCATCGAATGCTGGCTGTCACCGTTTGTATTATAAGAGGTGTTATAATCTACGGTTGCACTGTGATAACCTGATGGCAGCCACTTGTCCAAAGGAACACTGATATTGAGTGAAAAAACCTGATCGTTATTAATTCGTGAGCGATTACGGTGGTAGTTATAGCCCAATGATAAAGAGATATCATGAATACTGGTGTTATAAGACATAGAATATGACTGATTCTTGCTGGTTTTATCTTGCCAGTAATCTTGTTGCCAGGCAGATAATGAAAAATTGCCATATTGACCTAAACTCTGGCCCATTGTTATTTGCATCCGGTTTTTTGGCGAGTTATTTCGGTGGTTATCAGTAAATTGGTGGTTATTATTGGCATCGCTAAAGCTGTAATAACCATTGGTATTGTAGCGATAACCCGCTAATGTCACCGTTGTATTAGTCGCGGTAAAACCTTTGCTGTAACGGATTTGATAAGACTGGCCGGTTTTCTTTTCTCCGGTTGGGAAATGCGTTTTTGCATTTGTTACATCTATTGACACCGCACCAAATGAGCCGAGATTATGCCCTAAGCCTAATGCACTGCCTAAATAGTCAGGAGAAATAATGGTACCACCATAAATCGTGGTGCTGTCCCATAGCCCGTAAATCGCCTCTGTCTGAATAAACCTTTTCTTACTGGTTTGTTTGCCACCACTGAATTTACCGAGATTAGCCAGGTATTTTATTTGGCCTTCACGGATCATCAACGGTGAGGCAGAAAAGGATTGAGTAAATTTCCTGACTTTGCCATTTTCTTCATAAATAGATACTTCCAGATCACCATTTAGGTTGCTGGGATAAATATCGATAATTTCAAAAGCACCGGGTGGAACAAAAGTTTGATAAATAAGATTATCTTTCTGATGGATTTCTATTCTGGCGTGAGTCATGGCAATACCGCGCACAACAGGAGCAAAACCTTGCTGGCTATCTGGCAGCATTTGGCTATCAGACATCAATTTGACACCATTAAAAGTAAAACTATCGAATACCATACTGTCGGTTGATGTTTCACCCAATACCAAACGGGATCTTAATGGGCGAATATCCCGTTCAGCATAGGCTTTAAGTGATTTCCATTCAGATGTTGTGTTATTACGGCTGTAATAACTACTATGGCGAACACGCCACGGACCTAAATTAACACCACTGCGTAAATTCAGATATTGATTCTGTTCACGTTGATTTTTATTCCAGGATTGCATCCCTGTCAGATGATAATTGGTGAAAAACATAGGTAAGCCATCATTCCACTGATCAGGAGAGATATCGCCCCTGATTTGTGATCTCATTGCCGCCTGAGGAAAATTCAGGTGCAAAGTAAGCTGGCTTAAATCCAGTTCTGTTGATGCCTGTTTGATATATTTCTCTGGCTGAGAAATGATTTCTTGTTCAGAAAGTGACGCTAATTCAGGAAAGCTTTCTGTTTTTACCCCAATTTCCTTTAGAAAGCTGACAGATAACTCAGGGCAAAGTTTATTTCCACACTCAATAAAGGCGAGATTTTTAATGCCGATATCTTTATTATTGACAATAACATTCATTTTATAGACGCCTGGAATGTGAGAATCTGTTTTTGCCAAGCTATCCAGGTTAATATTTTCTCGGTCTTCATCTGATAATTGTAATGCATTGATATCAAAGTACAGCTCTGCATATACTGGTAATGATAAACAATAAGCAATTAAAGCAAAGCTAATTATCTTTTTCACAATACTCTCATCAGATCATTTTATTAGAAACTAAACAGGCGCTCTTCTGTTGTGCCGCCGTAATCATTGATAGCAGTCAGAGTCACCCTTTTTATGCTACTTTTAGTTGGAAATACCCTATCGCTAAAAGGCGGGATAAATCCGGGTTTATCGATTGATTTCCCATCAATTTTCATCTCATTAAGATTAACGTAATAGGCCGTGGGGTTGGTTAACTGAATGCTATTGGTATTACGTGATATTTCCAAACGATTGATTGCATTATTAGCGTCATTATCAGATAGCCCAGTTGGACGATAAATCAGTTTGATAATGTTTTTTATCGTGATGATCATTTTGCTGTTGTCATTTTTTTCCACTGCTGGAATCGCGTTGACATTTAACAAAAATATCGATTCCCGATCAGATGGCAGATGATTACCGATATATGAAACACGGATTTGATGCTCGCTCTCTTTCGACACTTTAAACAGTGGTGGCGTGATAACAAACGGTACTTTGTTTTGACTGTTATCGATATTATCTACCCACGACTGAACAAGATAAGGTCTTTCTGTGTCCGAGTTGGTGATAGAAATAGTGGCTTCTTTTTGTGAGCCATTATAGATAAGGCGAGTGCCGCCTAAGGTAATCCCTGCTTGTACTTGTCCCATAAAAAGGACAAGTAAAAAGGGAGTAATAAAGCGAAACATTTTTACTCCTTTAGTTATAAATAAACTTTAATAAAATTTTTAACTAAATTTTATGGGTAGATAAGTGTGAAGTTTACATCTGAATTAATCTCACCATCACCTATTTCAGTATGGGTCGATTGTAATTTCGCTATAAGAGGTATATCGACATTTGCACTTGTAAGTGTATAATCATTGATTGATGTATTCGCGTTTATTTTAGTATCGCCACTTTTAGCAATTAGGATACCTATACCAGAAACTCCTGAAGAGTACAGACTAGAGTCATCAGTATCCTTTTTACCGTTAAATTTGACACCAATTTTTGAACCTGGGCAATTAGTTAAATTAATTGTAAACGATTGAGCATGACCTATGGTTCCTATATTACCAGCAAACCTTTCTTTAGGTATGTTGCCAAAATTAACCGTTTGGTCTTTTCCACTACTAATAGTACAGCCGTTCTCAAGAATTATCCCTCTGAATTTAATGACTCCATCATGAGATAACGCATTGAAACTGGTAAAAATCCCCAATACCATAGCCAAACAAGCCCAAATAGAATTCTTTCTCATTTAAAAATATCTTATCTTAATAAATATGTGTGTTTATGTACAATAAAACTATATATCCAACCAGAGTTATAATTTAATGGTTGATTATATAATTGAATTAATTTACATAGTGATATATAACTCGATTGAGTTTTTACCCCTATTTTTATATGCCTTTAATTTTTTACTCAGCGTTTTATACTGATAAATAATTCATCAGTAATTTCTGTGATTTTTCCTATATACATCATCATGTTTGTTAATAATAATCTTTGATATTAATTTTAGCCTAAGAAGTGATTTTTCTCCCAAATATCATTTATGACTGAAAGTTTCCTAATGTTATTAATAATGATTCTTATTCTTATTAAAATATCGCGAGTGTTAAGACACGATAAATTTTCATACCAATCACGAAATTTTTACAAGGTAATTGTTATAATGCAGTGAAAAGCTCTTGTGGGCAAGATATATACATGGATAAATTTATTCTTATTGTCTGTTGAGCGGATGTCCACTAGTGAAATAACTGCATTAATAAAAACGAACTATCACTGTTAAGCTCGGTACATGTATCTTACACAGAGATTTACATCAATGTTCTGACTGAGTCAATCATAGTGCTGTAGTATTAATACAATTAGACAAATTGCCATCTTGATTATAACTACGATAGCAGTAAATTTTTCTTAATATCATTAACTTGTTTTCAAGTTGGAACTTTCATCTTTCTTTAGGGCTATTCTCATGCGATGGAGAGGAGTATTAACTAAAATATGATCTTTTTCAACAACTTAAATAAAAAAAGAGTGTTTTTTTTCTGTTTTATAAAAATATCTTGTTATTTCATAATGTTATAATTATAAATTAATCGTTTGATTTGATGTGTTTGTATGTAATTTTCAGATTTAAACAATTGATTAAATGATTCGAACAGAGGAAATAGTAGTGATATTTATTATCTAATCTAATGTTTTATCATTAATAATGATATGAATCAGACGATTTAGTTCGTTTTTTCTGGTAGTTTGTTGGAATATTCTATTGTTAATGATCCGTCCGTGTATTTTATGATCAAAATCATTGTCGATAGCTTTAATTGTGAAGATTTAATCATTAATCAGGCAGAAATAACTGTGTTAGCAAGGGCTAATCTGTGTTTCCGCTGTTTTTTTACCGTAGGCCCTAATCGTAGTAACTCAGGGAAGTTATATGGGGATCATGAATATGGACGTTGTAATGGAAAGATGAACTATCATAATAAGGTAGATGGAAAAGGAAACCATCAGTTTCAGATAGGTTTTCCGACAAAATAATAATTGATTTTTAAGTGTGCTATGTGGTTCATGGATTCGATGGTTTTATATCTCATTTCGTCGTTGATGAAATCCAATTCAAGGAAAAATTCAGTTAGAAGAGAAGCTAAGGTGATTAACAGGGCGTATACACAGTGTTGAGTGAAAAAAATCAGCCAGTAAAATGCTGGCAGGTTATATGAAAGCACGTAATGCCGATACAGGTAGTTATTAAACTGTTTAAAATTAGCCATTGTTATTTTCCATGTATTGACTATCGAGCAGGCAATATTTGTGTTATTAGGGCTTGAATTAGCGATGTTGCAGTATTGGCGTATACGCATCAGTAATACAGCATTACATGTTATAGAAAATAAAGCGGTGGGAGGAAAGTCGCGACTCGTACTTGTCAATGCGAAAGCTCACTTGGGATTCTGGCTTTAAAGGTAAGAAAATAAAACGTATGACTGCAAAATTTGAACGATTGCATCAGCTTGCCCAGTACGTCAATTTTTCGGCTCTTATTCCCCCATTGGTAGCACTTCCTGCCGATGAAGCGCTTGCTATCACAGAGGTTTCTCCACAGGCTGATTGCTACGCGCCATCTATAGCAAGCATATTACCGCGCAGCACGATTGGGTTAAACAGGTAGTGGAAGTCTGTGGCCCGCCTCCCTGGATTGTTCGTAGCGCTGGTCTGGAGGATGGTGACATTTTCGTCAATGCGGGTAGCTATGCCAGTGTAATCTGCCCTCGCACAGCAGATTTTGCTGATACTGTTGTTGCGGTTACTTTTAGTGGATTTGAACCTCAGGCTATTGCACAGCAGCGGCTAATAAATCCTGATTATCAACCGCAACCAATCGTCTGTTTTGTTCAGCGGTTGATTGAAGGCATTCCCTCTCTAGTGGAACCTTTACAAGCACCCTATTTGACCGCTGATGTATGTCATGATTTGTACAAAATTATCATGCAGTTGCATCAACATTTTTCTGAAGTTGCGTTAGATACTGAGTGGGTATTGGAAACAGATCATGGCCTGGTATCAGCTACTGGACTGACCTTGGCCGCCTATCATTGGCCGACATTAGCCGCTCCCTTGTGGTATGGCTCAGAATTACGCCAAGTGCACGTAAATAAACTTTGGTTAGTACAGGTGCGCCCTGCACCGGGTTACACGCTTGAACGTCGTGTTCAACGGTTAACAGCCGAGGTACGAACCGAGTTCCTTTATACTAAAAATTGAATAAAACTACTTTGCTCATATTCAAAGCCTTGAGGGTCTTGCCTTCAGAGCAATTATTTTATTTAACCACTGATTGAAATGCAGACATTGGGAACGAATTGTATCTAATCCAATATCACCAGCAATAATTGGGCCATGTAATGGTTTATTGTAATTCGGGAATATTGCCAAAATACGCTTAGATGGTGCAGTTTGTGGGCTGTTATTAATATCTTCAGGACTATCAAATTGAGCTTTGATGGCTTGTAATGTTGTAATGGGGGCGTTGTCATCAAGCCAATCCGCAAATTTTTCGGGTTGGCAAAACAATAGTGCTTCAAATTCATGGAATAAAAGGTTGGGAATAAAATTAGCCTGCCCAATATCATTAGCAAAAGCTTGCTCCAGCTTAACCACCCGTTTTTTGGCTGAATTATTCTGTTGTTCGTTATAATCAGGGAAGTCAGTGGGTAACCCGTAGTAGTCTATTAATGTTGTGACGAAAGCGGCAGGATCTTGTCGGCATAAGCGCGTAATTTGGTGTTTTACCTTGCCATAACTCGTGATACCACCTTTCTGGTTGGGACTCGTCTGAGCTAATATTGGCGTAAGATATATTTGTTGTGCTACAAAATAAGGAACCAGCACATCCCGCACGAAAGTTTCTTCCGTTTGCCCTTCTACAAAAACGTTGATACGGATCATCACTATGGTCTCCCGCCGAGTAAGTTTTTCTTCCATAATTCACCAAGGCTATAGTCTTCAAGCCATTCTGAAAGGGTTTCATTATTCAGGCGCTTAAAAGTGGATGCTCCTTGTTGTTTGTCGACAACAATTAAGTCGTCAGCATCAAATTGATTGACCAGCTCGACTGACTGAGTAGAAATAATCAGCTGGTGTTTATTGCTGGCATTTTTGATCAGCCCTGCCAGCACGTTGATGGCATAAGGGTGAAGCCCAAGTTCAGGTTCATCAATAATAATTGAGCTTGGCATGTAGTCTGTGGGTTGCAGCAACACGGTAGTCAATAAGATAAAGCGTAAAGTACCATCAGATAATTCACTCGCTTTAAAGGGAATATCCTGCTCTTTCTCTGTCCATTCGAGTTGAATGTAATCGGCATTATCCGGCGTGGGTCGCAAGTAAAAATCACTAAAAAATGGTGCGACCATTTGAATAGTTTTGATAATGCGTTTGTAATGCAAGTTATGATGTTTTTGTAGGCGATATAAAAATGCTGCTAAATTAGCGCCATCTTCCCGCAGGTAGTCATTATCATTAATGCGATGAGTTTGTTTAACTTTGGCGCTATCACTCGTATCATGGAAATGATATACCCGCCAACGGAGCATGGCAGGTAATGTATAATCTTTGATGTCTGTATGATGTTTATCGACCTGAGATTCAAAGTGTCCGGAGCTAATATTGTAATCGCCTTTGATATTCCAAAAAAGTGATTCATGTCGGAACATCATGCGATTGTCATTGGTGGGTTCCAGTTCAAATTTATAACCATTGTGACCAAAATAAAGTTCAGCGCTCATGTATTCGGTTTTCTTACGGCTGAAGTGCAACAGTGTGTTGGGACCACCCATTTTGCCAACGAGAGATTGTAGGCGATGATTAAGTACGACAGCGATCAGGCGGAAAAAGCTGATGAAATTGGATTTTCCGGCACCATTGGCACCAATGAGTACGTTCAGGCATCCCATTTGTAAATCACATTCTGCGATAGATTTGTAGCCTGTTATCTTAATTCTGCTTAAGTGGTCATTATTGGTTACTGGTTTCATAATCTTGCCTTTTCAGCATCATGCGACTCAAATACGCCCTATTTTAGGATAAACAATAGAGTAAGTATCGTCTTGATTGCCAGATTTGCGATATTGCGCCAGGGTGTGGCTCAGGCAAGGCAATTTTCGGAAATGCTGGGGCAAAAAATTCAGTCTGGCGGGAAGTAGCAAAACAGCTTTTCTCGTCATCAAGGAGGGGAATCTTTGTCCTGTCAGAATACACTGGGTATCACATAATTGATTATTTTTTCTGATGACATTTGTGTTGTTTATGTATTTTGCGCATCGAGATTTTGGTGAATGCATCAATTTTCGGATGTAATTTGTTCTATTTTTTATAAAAACGTCATTTTATTGTTATGTAATAGTATTAATGACTAAAAATAGTGTTTTGTATTTGATTTTAATTGATTCATTGAAAATCAAACAAACTTAATCATAATAACCTGTCTTAAAGTTTTCCTTGCAACTGTTCAATAACGATTAACTATTCTATTGGTTCGACGATGACAACGGCAACTTCTTACACCATCTTGACATCCTCCCCCACTTTCGCACTTAGTGACTCAAGAGGGGGATCCCCGTTAGTGGGCGACGGCTGATCGCTCTGCGTCTGGTTCCTGCTTCAACGGGCGGCCTGATTGCTCCGTACCTCCACAGGCAAGCACGGCATGTCCTGCCGCTAACATGTTACGAGTGCCGTTTACATCTGCGTTCGCGGTATATCCACACACCTGGCACACAAATTTACTCTGTGACAAGCGGTTCTCTTTTGCTGTATGACCGCAACATGCGCACCGCTGGCTGGTGTATGCCGGAGGGACTGCCAGTACCTGACCGCCGCGCCAGCGCTGTTTATATTCTAGCTGACGGCGCATTTCATACCAGCCCTGATCCCGTATCGCGCGATTTAAGCCTGTTTTAGCCCGAACGTTCCTGCCGGGCTGTTCTGCCGTGCCTTTCGCTGACTTCGACATGTTACTGACCTTCAAATCTTCAAACACGATCATCGCGTGGTTTTTGCTTATTTTCGTGGTGGTCTTATGAAGGTAGTCGCGGCGAATATTGGCAATATGCGAGTGCAGACACTGAATTTTTCGCTTCTGTTTCTGCCAGTTGGCGCTGAACTTAACTTTGCAGCTTAACTGTCTCTGGCGCTTCGCCAGCTTGCACCGGCGGGTTTTAAAACTGTTGACCGGTTCGTATATCGTACCGTCTGAGAGCGTCGCCAGTTTCGATATCCCGGCATCCAGACCCACCATTGTTGTTGATCCGTGGTGTGACTCAGAGGCTTCTATCTCGACTTGAAACGACACAGACCACTTACCCGCTGACTGGCTGATCTCAATGCCATCACCGCCTGAGAAGTGGTGTCTTCGAGCGGTAAATCCGTTTATCCTTTGAAAATGGGTATCACTAACAATAGTGATGAAGGTGTAATTTCACATACACTTTTCTGACTTGTCAGTATCATCAGACAACAACCTACGGGTTGATTTTGCTTTTTACGATTGGCTTGCTTTGGTGGTTTCGTTCAGCATTTCGGATGACTGTTGCCAGATTCGACATGTTATTGGATATTTTGCGGATAACGCTAACCAAGTGACGCTGCAAGCGTACCATATCGAAAACCATGTCATTCATGCTTCCCCACGTCTTCTACCTGTAGTACACCGGTCAGGTTAGTTTGAAGACCGCTATTTACCCTAACGTATTGAGTGAAAAATAATCATTTTGACGTTTCATATTCAAAAAAAGGAGAACAATCGACTCGGTATTGATGGCGACGTTAGTGAAAATTGACGTTGGGGGGAGTCTGACAGCAGCCAGGACGGTGTGAACCGCGAACAGCTCAAAGGGCTGGGGTACTTCGTAAGAACTCAACATTTCGCCACCCCAATGCACAAATATCAGTCGAGCCGTAGGAAGCGCAAATCAAACCGTGTCGTTGCGGTTGAGATAGATTCAGTTCAGTTGTCGTTTTCATCCTTCAGGTTGAAAGCTGTCGTGCGTTTTAAAAGCTGAAATAGTTTGCATGTCAAAGTTGAGTAAACAATTAGTAGTATTAGCTCGTCAGGCTGGAGGTAGTTTTAAAACCGTTTCAGACAGAATGAAAATAGCCAAACGTCTGGCGGAAGGAATGGCAATATTGAATATTCAAGTCCATGATATTAAGAATATGAAAACTGATCATATCGAAAAATATATAGCCAAAAGTCAGAGAATATTTCAAAGCGAACATTACAAAATGAGATGGCGGCTGTTCGGGCAATATTGACTATAGCGGGAAGATCTAAATTAGCTAATCCTCATCACGAACGGTTAAGTAATCATGCTCTCGGGTTATCCGGGGCCAGTCGGGAGGGGACTAAAATAGCGATGTTCACGTTCCTCAGTCAATCGCTGGATAAATTGGTTTACATTATCTGGCTTGGAAGGGTTAAAAAGCCTGCTGGCAGGAAGACCCGCTGTCTGGCATTTATCTCCACTTTTTACTTTACTGTCGTTATTCTGGGCATTTCCTTACCTTATGCTTTATGCAGCTATGGTTTTGACAACTGAAAATTATAAGGAAAAGGCCTGTATGGCAGGCCCGTTAAGTTTCACTGATTAGCTTATCATCAGCGATAGTACTGGTGTTTTCTTCTGGAGTTGTGCTTCCAGCTTCTGGCTACATCATAAGCATCAGAAGGATAATCATCCCAGGGGTCTGCCAGTAGCTTTCCACGCGCTGCTCTCAGCTTAAGTGGATAACCTTTATATACAATAAGATGTAAATAATAATAGCTCTTTTCCTGCCTGGTGCTGAAGCGTTTGTGTAACCAACTCTTCAGTAGAGGGTAATAAGCCCAATCACGGCGAATGTCTGAGAACACCTCAGAGTATTTATACTGTTGTTTCAGTTTTTTCATAATACTTCCAGATTAATTAACGATACCTAGAAGTAATCCTCTGCGTAGTAATTCATAGTGCCTCCAAGTACTAACTATAATTTTATATTACTTAATTACAAGCATCACATCCAGTAGTTGGGGCCTGAAGGTAGTCTTGCAGGCCCGGCAGGTGAAACGGTAACGGATTATCCAGAGGGTGCGCTTTCTGTGGATAGGCTGGTCACGCAACCCCTTCTTTGTCTGGTTGAAGTCATGCCCATGATGAATTTGCGCTGAGTCTGCCAATCAGGGCGGAAGTTTTATGTGTAAGGGTTTGTGACGCCGTTGGTAGGATCGCCTATACGGAGCCCTTCGGCAGCGAGCTGCCTGATGTTTGTCATGGATGTTCCTAGCAAAGTAGTTTGAACATATCAGCCTTAGGTTTGCTTTTGAACGGCATGCTATCTTGAAGAATTCGTCAGAAAGAATGCTCGTTTCCGGGAAAGGTACCGCCTTCTACATCAGCGGCGAAATCAGTCGCCGCTTTGTGAAGCAAAGCATTTATATTGGCGTACTGCTTGACGAAATTAGTTTCTGCCCTTTGTCCTCTTTACCTTGCACCCGGTAACCTCCCAGTTGATGTTCTGCCTGAGGCGTGAAACCGATATGGGACATGACCGGTATCCCGGCGTTTACCAACTTCTCTACCTGTGGAAGCATTTCCAGCCCACCTTCCAGCTTGACCGCTTGAAGCGCTGTGGTATGAAAACATTGTTCAGGTGATCCCTGATAGGAGCCAAAAGATAAATCTGCAATCACCAGTGCACGTTGGGTGGAACGAGATATGGCACGCATAAGGGGAATAAGGTCATCGACGGTAACTGGTAATGAGGTGTCATATCCAAAGATGTTATTGGACGCCGAGTCGCCGACCAATAGCACTGGTATACCAGATTCTTCAAAGATGGCCGCAGTGCACATATCGTAGTTGGTAAGCATGGCCCATTTGTGGCCTTGTTCTTTCATTTCCCGAAGATGCTGGATACGAACCTTACCAGTGTTGTTGATCGGATTTTTTCCATACGGGGAAATCTGTTCATCCATCTTAATCTCCTTAAATTTTCTAAATTACTGTTTCGGCCAGAAGCACGAGGGCAATACCAGTCATCGCCGCACCGGAGATCCGGCTCACCAGCTTCGCAGCAGCAGGTCTAGTTTTAAGAACTACCCGAGAACCGTAACCAACCAACAAATAAACAACGCCACAACTAACTATATGGATACTCCCCAGGGTCAATATTTGTGTAGGCAGTGGCCATGAACTCTTCGGGTCGGAAAATTGTGGAAGTAGAGCCAGAAACAATAAAAACACTTTGGGGTTTAAACCGCTGACGCCTACCCCCTTCAGTATCCACTGCACGGCGTTATCTGGTGTGTTAGTAAGTTCAGTGGCTGGTACCGCAGGATTGTGGATTAGACCAACCCCAAGCCAAAGCAGGTAACCGGCGCTTACGACGGTCAGCATGGTTAGTGCGAAGGGCATATTCGCTACCAAAGTGCCGACACCAGCGGCAACTAAACCGGTAGCTGCCAAATGGCCGAGCAACATGCCACTAACAGCTGGCATAACCATTCTGCCGCGAATGCCCGCAGAGATGGCATACGCCCAGTCCATCCCAGGGGTGATAATAAACAAGAAAGAAACAGCCCAAAACGTTGCCAGAATACTCAGAGACACATTTAATCCCTCATCACTGCTAAAATATAATGGGAAGAATATCCCTGTTTTGATAAAATGTGCTTCCAAAATAAACCCAAAAAGACATTAAAGATGGAAGGAAAATGGCAATTGACAGTTTTGATAAGAAAATTCTTGCGGAGCTCCAATTGGATGGCAGGCTAACAGTGACAGAACTAGCCGAAAGAATTGGTTTGAGCTTGTCACCCTGCCACCGCCGCTTGAAGGCTCTGGAGCAATCAGGTGCGATACGAGATTATCGAGCACAACTTGATCTTCAGATTTCTGAACAACCGTTCCATTGGTGCATTATCCTAACAGTTTCCGCGTCGGCTCATACTCTGTATGACCCCTTCTCTCCACAATAACTGCCGGTAACGCTTACTGCTGTATTGACTTCCCTGATCGGAATGAAATATCACTCGCTTTTCCGGCCTGCGTATCTCCAGTGCATGACGCAATGCCCGACAAACCAGAGCGGCGTCTGCTGTTGATGACATCGCCCAACCGACAACACGACGTGAATACAAATCCATGACCACCGCCAGGTAACTCCCCCTTTCCCTGTGCGGATATAGCTGATATCTCCGAACCAAAGGATATTCGGTTCCCGGGGAGTAAATTCGCGTCTTACCCGGTTCGGCGAAGCCACCAACTCCTCAGCACAAATTCGATAACGAGGTCCCCCCCCGGTTGACGGCTTATCAGACCGCACTCTTTTCCAGCGACCTATTGGGATACCGGCTTTTCTCAGTTGGCGCATTAACGTGCGACTCCCCGCCGCCTCACGGCTGGCTGAGTGCGGTTCCCTGAGCCGCACCTTAATTTTCAGCCCGGGAAACAGTCAAGAAACGACAAAGGTCAGTGACCGGCCAGCGCCGACTAACAGCGTTTATGGTTTCTTGCCCAGCTTGACAACTTAGACAGTAGTTATCATATGCCGATGGTATTACATCTGTCTGGCCCGCTTAATGAGAGTGTCTGGCAGCGGGCGCTCAATACACTGTTTGCCTGCCATGAAGTATTGCGTTCGGTGTTCGTCTCCATTGACGGCCGGCCTCAGGTACGATTACTGACGCCGGATAGTGGATTGCCGTTGTCTCAACATGATCTTAGCGGGATATCCGATGCTGGTGCAGTATTTGAACGCTTGAGTGTTGAGGAAGCCTGTACGCCATTTGATCTGAGCCGTGGTCCGCTAATATCATTGGCTGCCCACTCCAAAATACGCGAATTTACTTGCTGGATGTTTACGGCCAGCCGGTGCCACTGGGGGTAACAGGAGAAATCTATATTGGCGGGGCAGGTATTGCCTGCGGTTACCTTAATCGGCCTGACCTGACTGTCGAATGTTTTGTCGTAGATCCATTTAGCGATGAGCCTGATGCCCATATGTATAAGACAGGGGATTTAGGCCGTTATCTGCCGGATGGTAATTTGGTATTCCTTGGTCGTAATGATCAGCAGGTTAAAATTCGAGGTTTTCGGATTGAACCGGGTGAAATTGCAGTTCACCTGACAGAACATCCTGCGGTACATGAGGCTGTTGTGCTGGTGCAGGACGATGGGGAAGATAAACGGCTGGTGGCTTATGTGGTGGCCCAGGCGAATGATAGGCTGGTTAACAGTTTGCGTGAACACCTAAATGCTTTGCTGCCTGATTATATGGTGCCTGGCGCCTTTGTGCATCTGGATGCTTTTCCTCTGACCCCGAACGGCAAGCTGGATCGTCAGGCATTACCGGTACCGGGAGAAAAAGCGGTTGCTCGTCAGGTTTACGCTACGCCGCGAGGGGAAATAGAAACCGCATTGGCAGAGATTTGGTGTGAATTGCTGGGGGTTGAGCGGGTCAGTCGACATGACAACTTTTTCGCACTGGGCGGCCATTCACTGCTTGCCATGCGAATGATAAATCTTGCTGCCGGTCAGGGTTTGATTTGTACATTGAATGCCTTGTTCCAAATATCCCGCCAATCTGCGCCCTGATTTAATCGCAAAAAATTGGGAGCGGATAGAGCGTTATGCGCAAATAGTCAGAGAATATGACCCACAGGTATTAGCGATAACGTTGCATCAGTTTTATGCGATAGAGCCTCCCCTATCTAGTCCTTTTGTTACGGATGAAAGGCCTAAGTCTTTCATCATGGACCCATCGTTAGGTTGGGCGCAAATAATGCCTGACTCTTCACTTCAGTTGATTGCTATTCCGGGTAATCACTCTAGTTTCATGGAGGATAATGAGAATAGAATCGCTTTAGCTTAGGCTTTGAATAGGGCGTTGCCAATCAATTGTGATGAGGAGGTATTTGTAATACTGATATATTAAAAAGTACTGAATTATCGAGTTATTATGTAATAATCCAGTATGTGTTTTTTATACCGGATTTTTTCACATTAAAACTAAACAAGGGAAATGATAACTGCCATATAAATTATTTGGTCAGATTTCCTCGTTATTATTTCTGTTATTATCTGTTATGTGATCTAAATCGAGTTTTATTATTAGTTTTAGTTTGTTTTGTTGATTGTCCCAGTATCAAAACCATATGCTTAATTGTAGAGTTATTATTGGAAATATTTCTTGTCGGTGCGTACATGCAGTATGTAAGAACGATTTGCTTTGTTGGTCCTCCGGACCACCCTAAAATGCGTTCAAAAGCACTCTCTTTTGTCTGAGTACTGTATAGGTTCGTTCTTTATTAAAAATAATGACAAATAAAATAACCTTATGGAATAGACAATAAAAGTGAAAACGCAGTAGAGAGCAATCTAAATGAATATGTTGGGAGGAACATATGAATTGAATTTCGTTTTAGTTTGAACTATGTGTTGGTAAATACTTCTGAACGTCTGAAAAATCGTATCAAAGAACGATCTAACTGTAATGCATCTCATTACAAGCAATATTTTATTGTATTAATTGTTATAAAATAATACCGAATGTAATTATTATTAATCTGGGATTATATTTTTACCTATTAGGTATAATAAGTGCAGTCAATAAAAATTGAAGGAGTTTATCTAAAAAATAGGAACAGAAATGGAATGTCTTATTCCGATTCACCAGAAGAATCATTTACTTTGTTGTCAGGAAAATTATTGTTACGTAGTTGTTGATTTTATAACTATTAATCGGGCTATTGCATTTAAAGCCTGATAGAAAGTGCTGCCTAAGTATCTTAATTAATGCTTGATGTGTTCGTTGCATTCTTCTCCAGTCAAATAGACAAAAAGTAGGAAAAAACGTCTGTGGTGACTCCCGGGATTAATAGTCTTCAAATATCTAACAAATTCGTTGAGGTAATAGATGAAAGGTAACATTGCTACAGCGGGAAATGTTCTTAAAGACGAAGCTCTCTCTCAGATGTCATGTGAAAATATAACTCATAATACGTATGATACATCGATTCCACCACGAGAATGCATTGTGGTGGGGGGAACAACCCTGGCGGTGTTTTGCGCCGAGCAAATTTTGGCGGCTGGACATACCATACAAGCAGTGCTGCCTACTGATACTGTTCTACAAACATGGGCTGCCCAGCAAGGGATTGTTTGTGTGAACTCAGTTGATGCATTACAGGAACAAATTACGTTACACCCTGCCGATTGGCTTTTTTCAATCGTTAATCCAATCATCCTGCCGGTGTCGCTCATTGAACAAATTCGTGGCGGGGCTTTTAATTATCATGATAGTCCTTTGCCTCGTTATGCGGGCAGTCATGCAACGTCTTGGGCGCTGTTAGCGAGGGAAACATCGTATGCCGTTTCTTGGCACTGTATTGAAGGCGATGTGAATGCCGGAAACATCGCGGTGCAATGGCCGGTATCGATTGAAGAACAGGATAATGCTTTCTCATTGAATCTGAAATGTTACCAGGCGGCTCAGAAAGGATTTGTTGAACTACTGAAAAATCTGGGACGCGACGCACTGGTGACTGATCCTCAGGATCTCTCGCAACGGAGTTTTTATGCTCAGTCACGTCGCCCCGATTGGGGGGGATATTTGTGTTGGGAGCAGTCGGGAGAAGTCCTGTCAGCTTTAGTGCGGGCATTAGATTTTGGGGAGAATTATTTAAATCCATTGGGTTGCCCGAAGCTATTACTGAAACAGGGCCCGGTACAAATTTCCTGGCTTCAGCGGTTGAACACGTGCTCTGATAGCGTACCCGGTACGTTGATTAGTGTGGAGGAGGATGCCTGGCAGGTGACGACCGGCAGTGAGGATGTCCGGATTGGGGGATTCGCCACCCTTGAAGGTCAGTTGCTGTCTGCCAGAGAGCTTGCCGATATATCGGAACTTAGACCGGGCAAACAGCTTCCTTTATTCTTCTCACAACAAGCGCAGAATGTAAAAGATACCCTTCAAGTACTCGCACCCAGTGAACCATTTTGGTATGAGCGTCTTGCTTCATTGCAACCACTCCAGTTGCCTTTTGAAATGATTGGGGAACAGGTAGAACCCCGATGGGGGATGAGCCCCTGGCAGCCTCCATTACTAAAAAATGCTGGAGAAGATCCATTACAGGCATTATTGCAGGTATTCGTTATCTATCTTGTGCGCTTGACTCAGCAGACTGAACTCCAAATCGGCTGGTGTGTGGATGGGGCAGAAGATAAATCAGATATATTGACCGGGTTGTCATCGGTGGTGCCGATGGTTGTTGAGGTAGCGTTTGATAAGCCGTGGTCTGTGGTAGCTGATTGGATTGATAACGAGCTTATCCAATTGGCACGGCACCGCACATTTAGTCGTGATCTTCTTTCCCGTTTTCCTTCACTGCGGGCTATCCCGGAATTAAGAACAAGCCGACCGTGGCAGATCGCCGTTTCTGTGATACAGGATGACAAATCGTGTGATCAGGCGGTGCCGGGCGAATTGCTGACGCTGCAAATCAATGCGCAGGGCGGTTTTCGTTGGATCTACGATGAAAACCGCTTGAGCACGGAAAAGGTTCTGCGCATGGGTGAACATTTACAGATGCTGGCAGAGTCAAAAAGGCAGGGAGAGGAAGTTCCTGTCTGGCAGCTTAATTTGTTGTCTGAAGCTGAACGTACCTTGCTACTGGAAACCTGGAACGCCACGGAAACCCCTTATCCTGATCCATTATGTATTCACCAATTATTCGAGCAACAGGCAGAACAGGCCCCGCACGCCACAGCGTTGGAATATCAAGAACAGACCCTCAGTTATGCGGAACTGAATACCCGTGCTAACCGGCTGGCTCATCAACTGATTGCGTTGGGCGTCACACCGGACCAGCGGGTAGCGATTTGTGTGGAGCGCTCCCCGATGATGATGGTGTCATTGCTGGCAGTGCTGAAAGCCGGTGGGGCTTATGTGCCGCTGGATTCAACTTATCCGAGGGAACGTCTGGCGTATATTCTGAATGATAGTGCGCCGTCAGTGGTGCTGGTTGATGAAGCTGGCCGGGCGGCGCTGGGCGAACAGGCGCTGGTAGGCGTGACGATATTCGACCCGAATATTCAACTTAACCAGCCTGACAGCAACCCGCAGATCCCGACGTTGACGCCCCAGCATCTGGCCTATGTGATTTACACCTCCGGTTCAACCGGGCAGCCGAAAGGGGTAATGGTGGAACATCAGGCGATTTATCAACGTTATCTGGGCTTTAATGATACCTATGCCGTTACCTCGCAAGACCGGCTATTGCAATTTGCCGCGTTTGCGTTTGATGTTTCAGTGGAAGATTTCTTCTCGTCATTATGCAACGGGGCCACACTGGTTATCCGGGATGATAGCTGGCTGGCTTCGATACCAGAATTTGTTGCCTTAACCCGGCAATATCGTATTACGGTGATGTCACTGCCGACTTTGTTCTGGTCTGAACTGGCGGCCAGAGATCCGGGATTACCTCTGCCGGATTGTCTCCGGCTCATCATCATTGGGGGTGAGGCGGTGAAAAAGAGCGCCATTCAGGCGTGGTTTAAGCAGGCAGGCCACCAGCCCCGGCTATTGAATGGTTATGGTCCGACGGAAAACACCGTGACGGTGACCTATAAGGATGTGTTATCCCCGGGAGATGCCCGTTCTATCGGCCGACCGGCTAAAAATGCCCGTATCTATCTGTTGGACAAATATGGCGAACTGGTACCTGCGGGTTGCGTGGGCGAGATGTACATTGGTGGTGTGGGTGTGGCTCGGGGTTATCTCAACCGGCCAGCGTTGAGCGTGGAACGTTTTATGCTGGATCCTTTTAGTCCGGTATCCGGCGAACGGATGTATCGCACTGGGGATTTAGCCCGCTACCTGCTGGACGGTGACCTCGAATTCCTGGGCCGTAACGATAATCAGGTGAAAATTCGCGGTTTTCGAATTGAACTGGGGGAAATTGAAACCCGACTGATGGAACACCCGGCGGTACAAGAGGCGGCGGTGCTGGCATTGGATAGCGATCAAGGCAAACGGCTGGTGGCCTATGTGGAGGCGGAAGCGAATGAGAGATTGGCGGCTGATTTACGTGAATACCTGAGTGCCATTTTACCTGACTATATGGTACCGGCGGCTTTTGTGCGTCTGGATACCTTCCCGCAGACCCCGAGTGGCAAGTTAGATCGCCGGGCGTTGCCTGCGCCCGGGGAAGACGATTTTGCCCGTCAGATTTATGAAGCCCCACAAGGGAAGGCTGAAATCACTCTGTCGACCATCTGGCGTGAGTTATTGGGCATTGAACAAATCAGTCGGCATGACAGTTTCTTTGCGTTGGGCGGTCATTCCCTACTCGGCGTACAGATGATTGAACGTTTGCGTCATCTGGATTTGACTCTGACGGCGCGTGATCTGTTCCAGTCGCCGGTGCTGTCGGCATTAGCCCAAACGTTGGGACAGCATCAGGCTGTGATAGTCCCGCCTAACGTCATCACACCGACAACCACAGAGTTGACGCCGGAGATGTTGCCGCTGATTGATTTGACCCAGACTGACATTGACCGCATCGTCGGGCAGGTACCGGGGGGAATAGCGAATATTCAGGATATCTATGCGTTGTCGCCGTTACAGGACGGTATCCTATTCCACCACCTGTTGGAACAGGAAGGTGACCCCTATCTGGTACTCTATCCGGTAGCTTTTGCTAACCGCGCTTTACTGGAGCGTTATCTGGCGGCGGTACAACAGGCGATTGATCGCCATGATATCTTGCGGACGGCTTTTATCTGGCAAGGATTGTCAGTCCCGGCGCAGGTGGTCTGGCGTCGGGCGCGGTTGCCCGTGACGGAACTGACCCTAGATCCGGCTGACGGTCCCGTCATCGACCAGTTAACCCGGCGTTTTGATCCTGCTCAGTATCGTCTTGACTTGCATCAGGCACCGCTACTGCATTTTGTTATCGCTCAGGAAACCGATGGCCGCTGGTTCTTATTGGAGTTGCAGCATCATTTGATTGGCGACCACGAAACGATGGAAGTCATGCACCGTGAAGTGCGGGCCTATTTTACCGGACAGGGGGATCATCTGCCTGCGCCGGTGCCGTTCCGTAATCTGGTGGCTGAGGCCCGGTTGGGAGTGAGTCAGGCAGCGCATACCCGTTTCTTCACCGATATGTTGGCGGTAGTGGATGAGCCAACGTTGCCGTTCGGGCTGACAGGTGTGTATCGTGATGGATCTCAGAAGACAGAATCCCATCGGATGTTAGCTCCTGAGTTAAATGACCGTCTGCGCAGTCAGGCCCGGCATTTGGGCGTCAGTCTGGCGGCGTTGTGTCATCTGGCCTGGGCGCAAGTGTTATCGCGTACCAGCGGACAGGAGAAAGTGGTGTTTGGTACCGTCCTGTTTGGGCGTATGGCCGTGGGGGAAGGAATGGGATTGTTCATCAATACCCTGCCGCTGCGGCTGGATATGGATGAGACCCCGGTACGGGACAGTGTGCGGGAGGCGCATCTGCGGCTGGCTGAATTGTTGGAGCATGAACATGCTCCATTGGCGCTGGCTCAACGATGCAGTGGGGTTGACAGTGGTACGCCGCTCTTTAGCGCCCTGTTGAACTATCGCCATAATGAGCAGCCCGATCTTTTGGATGAAACAATGGCCGGGATTGAATTCCTGGGCGAACAGGAGCGAACTAACTATCCGTTTGTGCTGTCGGTAGAGGATGGCGGTTCTACTCTTGGTCTGACGGCTCAGGTAGCACAACCGTTTGATCCGGAAAGCCTATGCGGTTATATGCAACAGGCACTGGAGAGTCTGGTGGAAGCGCTGAAGCAAACCCCGGAAATGCCCGTTCGGGTATTGGATATCCTGCCGGAAGCGGAGCGTACTTTGTTGTTAGAAACCTGGAATGCCACGGAAACCGTCTATCCTGATCAGTTATGTGTCCATCAGTTATTTGAACAACAGGTGGAGAAAACTCCAACGGCGACGGCGCTGCTCGCAGGTGATAAAACCCTAAGCTATACGGAACTGAATACTCGTGCTAACCGGCTGGCTCATCAGTTAATCGAACAAGGGGTGTGTCCCGGTGATCATATTGCGCTCCTATTAGAGCGATCGATAGAACTGGTGGTGGCCCAATTGGCGATTCTTAAAGTCGGCGCTGTTTACATGCCAGTTGATCCCAGTGTGCCGGATGAGCGGAAGAATTGGCTCATAAATGACTGTTCAGCTAAATTGCTGATTACTGATGAACAATCTGAGATTCCGGTCGGCCTCTTGGTTCCGCTGTTTCGCCTCTCTGATGAGACAGACATGAACAGAGAGGAAGATTGTCCCAACCCTGATTTACCGCGTTCCAGCGCTGATTTAGCGTATATCATGTACACCTCTGGTTCCACCGGTACCCCAAAAGGGGTGTTGGTACCCCATCGTGCGGTGGTCCGGTTGGTCATCAATAATGGCTATGCCGAAATCGGCCATGATGATCGGGTTGCCTTTACAGCTAATCCCGCTTTCGATGCCAGCACATTTGAAGTTTGGGCTCCATTACTCAGTGGCGGGGCGTTGGTGGTTATTGACCGCGCCACGTTATTAACACCACAGGAGTTAGTACGGGTTTTACAGGCCCACTACATCACAGTGCTGTGGCTGACTATCGGGTTGTTTAACCGGCTGGCGGCAGAGTTATCCCCGGTTCTGCCGCAGATTAATATCCTGATTTTCGGGGGTGATATCCCCGATTTACATGTGATTGCTCAAGTTCTGGATAATCGCCCGCCGCAACAATTATTACAAGCTTATGGTCCGAGTGAGGGAACCACTTTTACCACTATGTATCCTATTGTGGCATTAGCGCAGGGAGTGACCCGGATCCCCATTGGTCGGCCGATAGCCAATACACGTATTTATCTGCTGGATGCTTACGGTCAACCGGTACCGACAGGGGCGATTGGTGAGATTTATGTGGGGGGAGATGGGGTTGCCTGTGGTTATCTTAATCGCCCTGACCAGACTGCTGAACGTTTTCTGACAGATCCCTTTAGTGATCAACCGAATGCGCGCATGTATCGGACCGGGGATTTAGCCTGTTATCTGCCGGATGGCAATCTGGAATTCTTGGGCCGTAATGACCAACAGGTTAAAATCCGCGGCTTCCGCATTGAACCGGGGGAGATTGAGAATCGTCTGGTGGAGCATTCGGCGGTGCGAGAGGCGGCTGTGTTGGCGTTAGGTGATGGGCCGGAAAAACGGCTGGTGGCCTATGTGGTGGCGAAAGCCCATGAGGGGCTGGTGGTTAGTCTGCGTGATCACCTGAGTGCCATTTTACCGGATTACATGGTGCCGACAGCCTTTGTGTGTCTGGATGGGTTTCCATTAACCCCGAATGGTAAGTTGGATCGCCGGGCATTGCCAGCACCGGACAATGAAGCTTTGGCCCGTCAGGTTTATGCTGCGCCATACGGAGAAACGGAAATGGCGCTGGCGGCAATCTGGCGTGAATTACTGGGGATCGAACAGGTCAGCCGGTATGACAGCTTTTTTGCATTGGGCGGTCACTCGCTACTCGTTGTACGGATGGTTGAATACTTGCGTCACTTGGGTTTAACGCTGGCGGTGCGTGACCTGTTCCAGTCGCCAGTGTTGTTTGAATTAGCACAAACACTGAGGCAGCAACCGGTTATGGCGGTGCCGCCGAATGTGATTACGTCAGCGACGACGAAAATTACCCCGGAAATGTTGCCGCTGATTGATCTGACTCAGGCTGAGATTGATCGTATCGTCGAGCAGGTACCGGGTGGGATAGCTAATATTCAGGATATCTATGCCCTGTCGCCGTTGCAGGACGGTATTTTGTTCCACCACTTATTGGCAAGTGAAGGTGATCCCTATCTGGTGGTTAGTCAGATGGCCTTTGCTGACCGTTCTCTGTTAGACCATTATTTGGCGGCGGTGCAACAGGTGATTGATCGCCATGATATTCTGCGTACCGCCTTGATCTGGCAAGAGTTGTCAGTGCCGGCTCAGGTAGTCTGGCGTCAGGCATCCTTGTCGGTGACTGAGCTGGCGCTGGACCCAGCTGATGGCCCGGTTTGTGATCAACTCGTTCAACGTTTTAATCCCCGTCATTATCGTCTCGATTTGGGGCAGGCCCCGTTGTTGCGTTTTGTGGTGGCGCAGGAGACTGATGGCCGCTGGTTGTTACTGGAATTGCAGCATCACCTGATTGGCGACCATACCGCAACGAAAGTAATGAACCGTGAAGTGCGGGCGTACCTTGCCGGACAAGGGAATAGCCTGCCTGACCCGGTACCGTTCCGCAATCTGGTGGCTCAAGCCCGGCTAGGGGGAGATCAGGAAGCGCATACTCGTTTCTTTACCGAGATGTTGGTGAAGGTGGATGAGCCAACGCTGCCGTTCGGGCTGGCGGATGTGCATCGTGATGGATCTCAGGAGATAGCATCCCATCTGCTGCTGACGGCCAGTTTGAACGACCGTCTGCGTAGTCAGGCCCGGCGTTTGGGTGTCAGTCTGGCGGCGTTGTGTCATTTGGCTTGGGCGCAGGTATTGTCGTGTACCAGTGGTCAGGAGAAAGTGGTGTTTGGCACCGTGCTGTTTGGGCGCATGGCGGCGGGAGAAGGGGCAGACAACGGCATGGGGCTGTTTATTAATACCCTGCCGCTACGGCTGGACATCGATGATACGCCGGTATGGGACAGTGTACAGGCAGTACATACCCGGCTGGCGGGATTGTTGGAGCATGAACATGCCTCACTAGCGCTGGCTCAACGATGCAGTGGGGTTGTCAGTGGTACACCCCTCTTTAGTGCCCTGATGAACTACCGCCATAATGAGCAGCTTGATCCTTTGGATGAAATAATAGACGGGATTGAATTTCTGGGCGAACAAGAGAGCACTAACTACCCCTTTGGGATGTCGGTGGAGGACGATGGCGCTACATTGGGGTTGATCGCTCATGTGGTGCGACCGTTTGATCCGGAAAGCTTATGCAATTATATGCAGCAGGCGCTGGAGAGTTTGGTAGAGGCCCTAGAGCAGGCCCCAGAGACGCCGGTACGAACACTGAATATCCTGCCTGAAACCGAACGCACATTATTACTGGAAACTTGGAACGCCACGGAGACCCCGTATCCTGAGGCGTTATGTATTCATCAGTTGTTTGAACAACAAGTGGAGCAAACCCCGGAGGCCACGGCACTGGTGTATCAAGAGCAGACACTGAGTTATGCCGAGTTGAACGCCTGCGCCAACCGGTTGGCCCATCAACTGATTACATTCGGCGTAATACCGGAGCAACGGGTAGCGATTTGCGTGGCACGCTCCCCCGCGATGGTGGTGGCGTTGTTGGCGGTGTTGAAAGCCGGTGGAGCTTATGTGCCGCTGGACTCAACTTACCCGCAGGAGCGTCTGACGTATATCCTGCATGACTCTGCCCCGTCAGTGGTATTGGCTGATGCGATCGGACAGGCCGCACTGGGTAGCGAGGGGCTGGCCGGGCTGACGGTAATTGATCCGAATATCCAGCCTGACCAACCGAACAACAATCCATTAGTGACTGCATTAACGCCGCAGCATCTGGCCTATGCGATTTACACCTCCGGTTCAACCGGGCAGCCGAAAGGAGTGATGGTAGAACATCAGGCTGTGTATCAACGTTATCTGGGGGTTAATGAACCCTATGCCATCACCGCGCAAGACCAGGTGTTGCAATTTGCGGCTTTTGCGTTTGATGTTTCAGTGGAAGAGTGCTTCTCGTCATTATGCAACGGAGCCACGCTGGTCATTCGTGATGATAGCTGGCTAGCTTCAATGGCAGAATTTATTGCTTTAGCCCGGCAAAGCCGTATCACGGTGATGTTTCTGCCGACTTTATTCTGGTCTGAACTGGCGGCCAGAGACGACGGATTATCGTTGCCGGAGTGTCTCCGGTTGATCATCATTGGCAGTGAGGCGGTTAAAAAGAACGCTATTCAGGAGTGGTTTAGGCAGGAAGGTCACCGACCCCAGCTATTGAATGCATATGGTCCGACGGAAAATACCGTGACGGCGACCTGTAAAGAAATATTATCCCCGGCAGACGATCGTTCTATCGGTCGACCGATTAGAAATACGCGTGTTTACCTGCTGGACAAATACAGCCAACCAGTGCCATTGGGCTGTGTGGGTGAAATGTATATTGGTGGCGTGGGGGTGGCACGGGGTTATCTGAATCGACTGACATTGAGCGAGGAACGGTTTATACCCGACCCCTTTAGTCCAGTGTCCAATGCGCGGATGTATCGCACCGGGGATTTAGCGCGTTATTTGCCGGACGGTGAGTTGGAATTCTTCGGTCGTAACGACCAACAGGTCAAAATTCGCGGCTTCCGGGTTGAACTGGGGGAAATTGAAACTCGGCTGGTGGAACACCCGGCGGTACAAGAAGCGGCGGTGCTGGCGCTGGATGATGAGCTGGGCAAACGGCTGGTCGCCTATGTAGCGGCACAAGCGCATGAGAGATTGACTGCTGATTTACGTGAACACCTGCACGCGGTTTTACCTGATTATATGATACCGGCAGCCTTTGTGCGGCTGGATAGCTTCCCGCAAACGCCGAATGGCAAGCTGGATCGCCTGGCGTTGCCTGCGCCGGGGGAGGCGGCGTTTGCCCGCCAAGTTTATGAAGCCCCGCAAGGGAAGATAGAAACGATGCTGGCGGCTGTTTGGTGTGAATTGCTGAATGTTGGGCAGATTAGTCGGCATGACAGCTTCTTTGCATTGGGCGGCCACTCCCTGCTCGCCGTGCGCATGATTGAACGATTGCGGCGTATTGGTCTGGGCGTATCAGTACAAACGCTATTCCAACATCCAACTCTCGGTGTTCTGGCACAGTCTCTGGTTCAGCATGATGAAATCCGGGTGCCTGACAACGGTATTACATCGGATACGACGGTGCTGACACCGGCGATGTTGCCGCTGATTGATTTAACTCAGGCTGATATTGACCACATCGTCGGACAGGTACCGGGCGGGATGGCGAATATTCAGGATATCTATGCACTGTCGCCGTTGCAGGATGGCATTTTGTTCCACCATCTGCTGGAGAGTGAAGGTGATACGTATCTGTTAGTCAGCCAGATGGTTTTTGCTGACCGGGCGCTGTTGGATCGTTATCTGGCGGCGATTCAACGGACCATTGATCGGCACGATATTTTACGTACCGCCTTTATCTGGCAGGGATTGTCAGTATCGGCGCAGGTGGTCTGGCGTCAGGCCCCATTGTCAGTGACTGAACTGGTTCTGAACCCGGCTGACGGTCCGGTCAGTGACCAGTTAACCCGGCGTTTTGATCCCGCTCACTATCGTCTTGACCTGAGCCAAGCCCCGTTACTGCGTTTTGTTATTGCGCAGGAAACGGATGGTCGTTGGTTGTTACTGGAATTGCATCATCACTTGATCGGTGACCATGAAACGATGGAAATGATGCACCGCGAAGTGCAGGCGTATCTGACGGGGCAAGAGGAACGCTTGCCGGCGCCGGTTCCGTTCCGCAATCTGGTGGCGCAGGCCCGGTTGGGTGTCAGTCAGGAAGAACACACCCGCTTCTTTACCGAGATGCTGGCGGAGGTGGATGAATCGACGTTGCCGTTTGGATTGACGGAGGTACGTCGTGACGGTTCTCAGGTGACGGAATCTCACCGGATGCTGGTTCCTGAGCTAAATGACCGTTTGCGTAGTCAGGCTAGGCGTTTGGGTGTCAGTCTGGCGGCGCTGTGTCATCTGGCCTGGGCGCAGGTGTTGTCCTGTACCAGTGGTCAGCAGAGTGTCGTGTTTGGTACGGTGCTGTTTGGGCGTATGCAGGCGGGAGACGGTGCTGACAATGGCATGGGGTTGTTTATCAATACTTTGCCGTTGCGGCTGGATATCGATGAGACCCCAGTGCGGGACAGTGTGCAGGTCGCCCATACCCGATTCGGCGGATTATTGGCGCATGAGCATGCTTCATTGGCACTGGCCCAGCGATGCAGTGGGATTGCCAGCGGTACACCGCTCTTTAGCGCGCTGTTGAACTATCGACATAATGCTTTGTCGGCAACGTCAGATGAACTGATAAACGGTATTGAGTTTCTTGACGCACAGGAGCGAACTAACTACCCGTTTGTGCTGTCGGTGGAGGATTTTGGTGAATCTCTGGGACTGACGGCTCAGGTAGTGCAACCGTTTGATCCGGAAAGTCTATGCGGTTATATGCAACAGGCGCTGGAAAGTCTGGTAGACGCTTTGGAGCAAGCGCCGGAGACACCGATACGCGCCTTGAATATCCTACCCGAAACGGAACGCACGCTGTTACTGGAAACTTGGAATGCTACAGAGACCCCTTACCCTGAGGCGTTATGTATTCATCAGTTGTTTGAACAACAGGTGGAGAAAACTCCGGAGGCCACGGCACTGATAGCGGGAGATAAAACCTTCAGCTATATGGAACTGAATACATGCGCTAACCGATTGGCCCGTCAGTTAATCGAACAGGGGATTCGCCCTGATGACCATATTGCGATCCTGTTAGATCGCTCAATGGAACTAGTGGTGGCCCAATTGGCGATTCTCAAAGCTGGCGCTGTTTACGTGCCGGTTGATCCCAGTATGCCGGATGAGAGGAAAAACTGGCTGATAAGTGATTGTTCTGCCCGGTTGCTGCTTACCGATACACGGACTGATATTCCGGCTAACTTGCTTATTCCGTTGTTGCGTCTCTCGGATGAGAAAAGTGCGAACAGAGAGCGGGATCGTATCAATCCTGATGTGCCGCGTTCCAGCACAGAATTGGCGTATATCATGTACACCTCCGGCTCTACCGGCACACCCAAAGGGGTTTTGGTGCGGCATCGTGCTATGGTCCGGCTGGTCATCAATAATGGCTATGCCAACATCGGACCGGAGGATCGGGTTGCCTTTACGGCTAATCCGGCTTTCGATGCCAGCACGTTTGAAGTTTGGGCACCATTGCTTAACGGTGGTGCTTTAGTGGTTATCGACCGTGCTACCTTATTAACACCACAGGAGTTAGTACGGGTTTTACAGGCCCACCGCATCACGGTTCTGTGGCTGACTATTGGGTTGTTTAACCGGTTGGCGGCAGAGTTATCTCCCATTCTTCCACAAATTAAGATCCTGATTTTCGGGGGGGATATACCCGATTTACAGGTGATTGCTCAGGTTCTGGATAATCGTCCGCCACAGCAATTATTGCAGGCTTATGGTCCGAGTGAGGGAACCACCTTTACCACCATGTATCCTATCGAAGCGTTACCACAGGGAGCGACCCGAATCCCCATTGGCCGACCAATAGCGAATACACGAGTTTATCTGCTGGATGCTTATGGTCAACCGGTACCGCCAGGTGTGATCGGTGAAATTTATGTCGGTGGCGATGGGGTAGCCCAAGGTTATCTCAATCGTCCTGAGTTAACCGCTGAACGTTTCCTTATCGATCCGTTTAGTGATGAACCTGATGCGCGCATGTACCGCACCGGGGATTTGGCCCGTTACCTACCGGACGGTAATCTGGAGTTCCTTGGCCGTAATGACCAGCAGGTTAAAATCCGAGGCTTCCGGATTGAACCGGGAGAAATTGAGGCGTGTCTGGTAGAACACCCGGCGGTACGTGAGGCGGCTGTGTTGGCGCTAGGTGATGGACCGGATAAACGGCTAGTGGCCTATGTGGTGGCACCTGTGGATGACGGGCTGGTGAATAACTTACGTGCTCACCTGAGTAAAATTTTGCCTGATTATATGGTGCCATCAGCCTTTGTACGGCTGGATACGTTTCCGTTGACGCCGAACGGTAAGCTGGATCGTCGGGCGCTACCGGCACCGGACAGTGAAGCCGTTGCCCGTCAGGCTTACGTAGCGCCACAAGGCGAACCGGAAATGGCGTTGGCGGCGATCTGGCGTGAATTACTGGGGATTGAACAGGTTAGTCGGTATGACAGCTTCTTCGCGTTGGGCGGCCATTCACTGCTCGCTGTACGGATGATTGAACGCTTGCGTCACTTGGGGTTGACACTGGCGGCGCGTGATCTGTTCCAGTCTCCGGTGTTGTTAGATCTGGCTCAGAAGTTAGGACAGCATCAGGCTGTAATCGTGCCGGATAACGTGATCACCCCGGCAACTACGACGCTGACACCGGAAATGTTGCCGCTAATTGATTTGACTCAAGCTAACATTGACCGCATCGTCGGGCAAGTGCCGGGTGGGGTTGCCAATATTCAGGATATCTATGCGTTGTCGCCGTTGCAGGACGGTATTTTGTTTCACCACCTACTGGCAAACAAAGGGGACCCCTATTTATTAACCGGTCAGATGGTCTTTACTGAGCGGACTCTGCTGGACCGTTATCTGGCGGCGGTGCAACAGGTAGTTAATAGACACGATATCCTGCGTACCGCCTTTATCTGGCAAGGATTGTCAGTGCCCGCCCAAGTGGTTTGGCGTCAGGCATCCTTGTCGGTGACTGAGTTGACACTGAATCCAGCCGATGGACCGGTTAGCGGGCAATTGGCTGAGCGTTTTGATCCCCGTCACCATCGTTTAGACCTAAGTGAAGCCCCGTTACTGCGCTTTGTGGTAGCACAGGAAACCGATGGCCGTTGGGTTGTACTGCAATTGCTGCATCATCTGATTGGCGACCATACCACGCTGGACGTGATGAACCGTGAAGTACAAGCTTATCTGGACAGGCACGAGGAGAGCCTGCCAACGCCGACACCTTTCCGCAATTTGGTGGCGCAGGCCCGGTTAGGGGTGGGTCAGGAAGCGCATATTCGCTTCTTTACCGATATGTTGGCCGGGGTGGATGAACCCACGCTGCCGTTTGGGTTGACAGAGGTGCATCGTGATGGTTCGCAGGTGACGGAATCGCAGCGGATGTTGGCTCCTGAGCTGAATGACCGTCTGCGTGGTCAAGCCCGGTGTTTGGGGGTCAGTCTGGCTGCTTTATGTCATTTGGCTTGGGCGCAGGTATTGTCGCGTACCAGCGGACAGGAACAGGTGGTGTTCGGTACCGTAATATTTGGGCGTATGGCAGTGGGGAAAGGGGTTGACAGCGGCATGGGGGTGTTTATCAATACCTTGCCGTTGCGGCTGGGTATGGATGATACGCCGGTGCGTGATAGTGTACAGGCAGTACATAGCCGGTTAGCGGGATTGTTGGAGCATGAACACGCCTCACTGGCGCTGGTCCAGCGTTGTAGTGGGGTGCGGGATGGCGTGCCACTGTTTAGCGCACTGTTGAACTACCGACATAATGATCAGTCGGACCCTTTGGATGAAACGATAGACGGTATTGAATTCCTTGGTGCGCAGGAGTTTACCAACTATCCGTTTGCCTTGTCGGTGGAGGATTTTGGTGACGCACTGGGGCTGACTGCTCAAGTGATCCAGCCGTTTGAGCCTGAACGGGTATGTGGCTATATGCAACAGGCACTGGAGAGCTTGGCGGCGGCGCTGGAACAGACCCCGGAAACGCCGGTACGGACATTGAACATTCTGCCTGAAACGGAGTGTACGTTACTGTTGAACACTTGGAATGCGACGGAAACCTCGTATATTAACCCGTTATGTATTCATCAATTGTTTGAACAACAGGTGGAGCAAACTCCTGACGCGACAGCGTTAATCTATGAGGAACAAACCCTTAGTTATGCCGAATTAAATGCTCGTGCTAACCGGTTGGCTCATCAGTTGATTGCGCTAGGTGCTGTGCCTGAACAGCGAGTGGCGATTTGCGTGACCCGTTCACCGGCGATGGTAATGGGATTGTTGGCGGTGCTGAAAGCTGGCGCGGCTTATGTGCCGCTGGATCCGGATTATCCGGGCGAACGCCTATCACATATTTTGGCCGATGTTTCACCGGTTATTTTGCTGGCTGATGTCGTTGGGCGTACAACGTTGGGCGAGAACGTACTGACCGGGCTGACAGTGCTTGATCCGAATACATTGCCTGATCAGCCAGACAGCAATCCACAGATACCTGAATTGACCTCACGGCATCTGGCGTATGTGATTTACACCTCCGGTTCGACCGGCACACCGAAGGGGGTGATGGTTGAGCATAGGCAACTGGTCAGTCAAATTACTTCGCTGAACACGAAGTGGTTATTTAATGCATCTGACCGCATATTACAATTTTGTAACCTTTCTTTTGATGTTTGTGTATCAGAAATATTTTGTGCAATAACACAGGGAGCACAATTAGTCTTAAGGACAAATCAATGGACCCTGAGTGCACAGGAATTCTGGCGTCTGTGTGAGTCTTATAAAATTACCTACATCGCAATACCTGCTCAATTCTGGCGGATAATATCAGATATTAATGAAGACGATATCTATCAGGGCTTAAGGATTATTTGCATTGGTGGGGAAGCAATACCTGATCATGAGTTACAACGTTGGCTATTGGTTCACGGTGAAAACCTTGTTCTGGTTAATTGCTACGGTCCTACAGAAGCCACGATTACCACGACGACATCTTGCCTAAACGAGGGGATGGGGCAGGCCAATGTCATTGGTCGTCCGCTGCCGAATACACGGGTTTACCTGCTCGACGTTCAGGGGCAGCCAGTACCGTTAGGCGCGGTGGGGGAATTGTATATTGGGGGGGCTGGTGTAGCGCGGGGTTATCTCAACCGTGCTGAACTGACCGCTGAATACTTCCTGACTGATCCGTTTAGCGATAATCCAAATGCACGGATGTATCGAAGCGGGGATTTGGTTCGCTACTTGCCGGATGGCAATCTGGAATTCTTGGGGCGTAATGATCATCAGGTGAAAATTCGGGGCTTTCGAGTTGAACCGGGTGAAATTGAGGCCCGGTTGGTGGAGCATTCTGCGGTAAGTCAATCTGTGGTGCTGGCGTTGGGTGAAGGGCAGGACAAACGCTTGGTGGCTTATGTGGTGGCGCAAGCGGATGAAAAGTTAGTGAATAGTTTGCGTACCCACTTGAGTGCCATTTTACCTGACTATATGGTGCCGTCAGCCTTTGTGTGTCTGGACGCTTTTCCATGGACGCCAAACGGTAAGTTGGATCGTCATGCGTTACCGGAGCCGGACAGTGAAGCGTTTGCTCGTCAGGTTTACGAGGCTCCACAAGGCGAAACGGAAACCGCATTAGCAGAGATTTGGTGTGAATTGCTAGGGATTGAGCAGGTTAGCCGGTATGACAATTTCTTCGCGTTGGGCGGTCACTCGCTGCTTGCTATGCGAATGATGAATCTTGCCGCTGGCCGAGGTTTGATTTTTACATTGAATACTTTGTTCCAATTCCCTGGGTTGTCCGAATTGGCCGCAAAAATCACCTCAGATTTATTGTATCAGCCGCAAAGCCGCGCTATATCGGTGCGACCTGATGGAACAGGATTGCCATTGTTCTTTGTTCCCAGTGGCATGGGTGATTATTCTTATGTCTTCGGGCTGGCTCAACATATCCTGTCGGGCTACCCGATTTATGCGCTACCTTGGCCATCCATCAGTGAAGAACCGATGTTAACGATGGAAGAGCAGGCAGCTAGAATGATCACCTTGATGAAAGCTGTTCAACCGGCAGGCCCGTACCGGATAAGTGGCTACTCTTCTGGTGGGATATTGGCTTATGCCATTGTCCAGCGGCTTTTGAGTGCTGGCGAGCGGGTCGATTTCCTAGGGCTGATTGATACACCTGCGCCTTATTATTTTGGCAAAGAGGCCATGCAGTCCAAACATCATTTCTTTACTGAGCTGGCCCGGCAGTCAGGGGAGGCGTGCAAAGAAGAGATTGCGGCGTTATATCAGCGAATTGATGAGCTAAATTTGGTTCAGTTTATTACTGCAGCGCAAGAATTGGCGTTATATCCAGCAAACCTGCGTGCTGATGTGATTGCGAAATGTTGGCAGCAGATCGAACGTTACACACAAATAGTTACGAATTATGAGCCGCCAGCATTAGCAATAACGCTGCATCAGTTCTATGCGGTAGAACCTTCTCCCGCTGTTTCTTTTGTGATGGATGGAAATCCAGAGCCCGTGAGCATAGAACCGTCGTTAGGTTGGGAACGGGTAATGCCCGACACTTCACTTCAATTGATTGCTATTCCGGCTAATCATTTTAGTTTATTGGAGGATAATGAGAATAAAGCCACTTTAGCTCAGGCTTTGAATATGGCATTGATAACCAATTGCGATGGAGCGGTAGTGTAATACTAATATAATCAGTAGTATTGGATAATTTAACCTTGATATGATAATCCGGTATATGTTGTTTATACCGGATTTTTATTCTCAACTTAAAACCACGTCCTGCGGGCGTAATGCGTAAGGCTCCGGTCATCTCACCGTCTGGACCATGCACGCTACAACTTCCTTATCTTCATTTGGATACTGACACCATGAGCCACTTACCGTTATTATGCAGTGCTGGCTGTTGACCGGGATAGCATTGACGTCGCTGGTGACGGGAGTCTGTTTGATGCTTCACACTTACGAGGTTGATTTGTCAGCGGTTTATCACTGGCTGACCGCGTTACCGGCCAGAATAGCTAATTAACCCAAATTCTGGATAAGAAATTGACGTGAAGCCTGTTCCAGGAGCAATGTTTTGGTGCACATCTAAACAGCTCCGGGGAGGAACAGATCATGGACAACTTAGTTGAAATTTTCTGTAATGTCGATGATTTTTGCCACTTTTTTATCCCACAGTGGGAACAATTTTGTCTCGATAACGGATACCGTCTGCGCCGCAGGCAAGGTCATATGTATCCCAGTGAAATCATGACCATTTTGATCCGTTTTCACCTGTCACATTACCGTAACTTTAAAGCCTTCTATCTGGAATTCCTCTGGAAATATCACCACAATGATTTCCCTACCTTGCTCAGTTATACCCGTTTCGTCAGTGTCGCGCCTTTCGTTTTGGTGCCACTATGCAGTCAGGGCGGGATTCCACTTTGCTTGTTTTTCATCCGTGTGTGTTGTTTCAGAAGACTCAGACTGACCCGATTAAATAACGCCATATGTGCCGCTCCCACCGGATCACTTATGCTCAGTTCGTCTTCCCGGAAAACAACGTCGAGTATCCAGTGCAACTGATTTTCTATTCCCCAATGCGAGCGAATTGCTTTTGCTGCCTGCCCGGCATCTACCGACAAGGAACTTAAGTACCACCGTGAGTCACAATACGTTTTATTGTGCTCTGTTCGTTCACTCGCGACTTCTATTATCGTGTTGACTGACGGCCATTTCGCTTCTTGCATTACCACCGAACCTCAGCGTCTGTTGAAGCTAGCTGAGGTTCGGTGGTAATCAAGAAAAAATATGTTCCCCAGCGTAAGGCAGAGCCAGAAAAAGTGAAGCAATATCTGAATAAACGGATAGAGTTTTTCCTGAAAAAACATAATATCGATAAAAATAATAGAGTAGAAGTACGGACAGCTAAGCGTTTTGCATTAACTTATGCAGCAGGTGCTCTAGCTATTAAATATAAAGTATTACCATTCACTAAAAAAGCAGTAATGAATGGAATTTCTCGCTGTTATCTAGATGCTATGGCTTATTTGAATAAAGTTGAGACTAAACACTCCTCAGATAATATTTGTATACCTGATGAGTTGTTAAAGTTACTTTCTTTAGGTGATGTGTTTGATCTCGATGAAGAAAATTCACTTAATAGTGGTGAAATTAATCAACTATCTGTTTTTAAAAAGAAAATTGATAGTGTAGAAATGTTGGCTGTAAAAAGTGATATTTTAAAAGGAATTGAACCTGACCGTCAAAAACGTAATTTACTTCTGGAATATCTAGCTACACAAGGTATTTTACTGCGTGATGCTGATGGGAAAAATACGCGGGCTGTACGCAAAGGTGTGGGGCGGCGGTACTGTTTTGTGAAAAAAGATATTTAACTTAGCCACTTATTTGAGCGATAGTACCAGTACTATTACTGGTACTAATTTATCTTAATAGAAAGAATAGAGTAGCATAAGATAGCTTTATATTCTAAATCTGAACCTAGAACTTGCAGGAGCTTTAGATATAAAAGATGGTTGAGCCATTAAGGTTATATTTTCATCATTAATTCTTTTTATTATAGCGTTATGTTGAGGTACTAGTTTTTTGGCCATTCTATCTGATAGATTAGCCATATCTTTCCAGCGGTTATTGTATGTATCATAGCTTTCATCATATATTATTCTTAATAAATCCTCTGTAAACTCGCTACTTTCATTTTCATGTAGTTCTTTAGCAATATCTGTAGCAATATTATAAATATTTACAATTATCGAGTCATCTGTTTTTTTCTTATGGAGCTCATTTGTAGCCAGCCAAAAATATTCTTGATATAATTCCCCAAGTTTTAGCATGATTTTATATTCGGAGTTTCTAATTTTATTTTCCGTTTCAGATTTTATTTTTATTTTATGATTTATAATGGCTGCTATTATTGTTATGATAACTCCACTAATAAATCCAAAGGCGATTGAGTATAAATTCATTTAAATTCCTTTCTTTTTAAATCAGATGTCTTAATTGAAATGTAATAGCTCTATTTAAATAGAGCTATTATTTTAGCTAAACTAATTTTTTGGATAAAAGGTTTTCTGGAGTTGTGCGTATTCTATGTTTTTCATATAGTTCAATTTTTCTTTTATCAAGTAATCTTAGTAATGATACCTTGATAGTATCACGAGTTTTATTATCTTTATTCATAGATAAATTTAAATTAACAACATCTACGCTTAACTCTGAATTTGTGGAATCAATATCATGAAATTCATAGTTTATTCTACAAGTACCTTCATAATCAGAGTGGGTAAAATTGTAGTCGCATGCAATTTTATAAAGCTTTATATATTTATGATAGCTTTTATTTGAAACAAAAAATGTTGAGTGAATAGCTTTTCCTTTTAATTTTAGATCTTCAATTTTATCTTTCATCCATTTAAGATCATTCGGAGCTTTATCATCAAGGCCATCAGGAGAAAATTGTAAGTCCTTCGTGTCATTAAAATAAAGTTCATTTAATCGCCAATTAAATGAAAGTTCATGTAGGAATTCAACTCTTCCCATACAGGGCGAGAACACGAACGTTTTTTGAACTTAAATTGCACGTAACACAATCTAAATATAAACAAAAAACACTCAATTCAACGCTATTCAAGCATTGGGTAGTGCTTTATTTGAGCGATTTGTTCAAAATGCAGCCTTTCATGCTCTCGCCCTGTCTTCCCATATTATCAAAATCATGAAATCTAATTGAAAGAACTTTTTCTTCATCTACAATATGATTATCTTTTTTAAATTTTTTTATTATAAAATTTGTTAACCTATTACCAAATTCTTTAACCTCTTTGGATGAATGACAAAAATTTAGTTGAAGGTCTAATGTAGTTGCATCTTTGTTTAGCTCTATGTATCCTTTATGATAAGTTGTATTATCTCCCCAGTTTTTTGTTATGTCTTTTCTTTCAATTTCAAAGTCCAGCCTGACAATATCAGGATTTTTATTATCAGGTAGAGCAAATAATGGTTGAGATGATAATCTTACTGTTCCAAAGTTATCATCTAGTAATTCGTCAAAATCAATATCAGATTCTAAAGCATCAAATAGAGATGTGCTTGAAGACCACTTTATTTGCCTAGTTAGAATTTTGGGGTTGTCTTCCCTTGTTTTATAGGAACCCCTGAGTTCTATATATTCTTCAGGTGATAGTCCTGTTTTTATTAATGTATTTCCAAGTAATTTCTTATCTTCATTAGATGTAAATACTCCCCTTGCACGAAGGATATTCTTTAATTCATTAGGTTTAACATACTGTTGCCCTATAAGTTGACGTAAGTAGTCTCTGGTTGGCAGAAATATATTATCACTCATTGTACATACCTCTAACACCTAAATCGTTAAAAGTGCTAATGTCCACATTTATTTTAAGATCTGTAGGCATGCTCATCATTACATGATTTACATCAGATTTATGTTGTATTTTATTGTAATCAGGAAATATTATAAAATAATCTGTTGTCATTTCACTTGTAAATTCGCGTGCTGCATGAACATACATTTCCAAATTATCCTTGCTGAAACTATCTTTTGTGAAAATAATAAATTTTGGTTTTTTATCAATATGTGAATTATTATTTAAAACAAATGCTATGAACCTAGAGTTTATATATTCAACAGGTAATATCTTTGTTTTTCTTGTAAGTGACTTATCTGCATATCCCATAGATGTTTCAGATAAATAATAATACCAGTTATATTCTGGGAATTTTTTTCAATAAAATCCAGTATTTTAATGTGAAAATTTACTATTGCATTATCAATGATATAAATGTTTCCAAACTCAAAATCTGTATCTATTCTACAAGTAGATACTTTTTCAATAACATTATCATAAGTATTTTCATCGCAGGATATCCAAAATAAAACACCTGCATCATTTTGAGTAGAATATCCCTTAAACCGGCTTGTAATATCACGTTTTATTATTGAACGTTTAAAACACTCTAACCCAATTATCAAGTCATTTATATGTCCTTTAAACTTTGTTGTTGGTGAAGCTGGATACGCCTTTAATGTGTTTTTGCATGAAATATATACATTTTGTATTGTATGATATTCAACATTGCTCACATAGCTGAATAATTTGTCAATTCCGTGAGTCGTTCTTGGGGACTTTTTATTGGCAGAATGTTTATTCTTATATAAACAAGGTAAAGTTGTATCGGAAATAGATGCTCCCCATCCAATTCTATCAAAAAATGTATTGGCTATATTTTCGCCAACTTCACCCACATATCTAGATAATTCACCCATTAATTTATTCCTTGCTATATGAATAAATAATCATTCTAGAATGAAATAGAAGTAAGGTACAGGAACATATAGAAATTATACATGGTAGCTCGCTTTTATTTAGCATATAGTTATTGGAAATACTCAAGAAATCTTATTATTCAATCAGTGTATTAGGACTTTTTGAGTCTACCAGCTTTTTCCACAAACTCTCCCCCACCAATCCATCATTTCACGCCGTTGCTCAAGATAGATAGCTCGGTTATAAGCACGCCTTACTTCATTACTATCAATATGTGCTAAAGCAGCTTCAATCACATCAGGTTGAAATCCATGTTCATTCAATGCTGGTTGATGCAATGGAACGGAATCCATGTGCTACAAGGCGGCCTGCAAAGCCAACACGCTTAATAGCAGCATTAACAGTTTGGCTATTCATTGGCTTAGTATGAGGTGATTTCATACTAGGGAAAACATGCTCTCTATGACCACTTATTGGTTTCATGACCCCTAATATGGCTAATGCTTGAGAGGATAGTGGGATGATATGCTCTTTTTTTATCTTCATCCTATCTGGTGGAATAGTCCAGAGTTTATTATCAAGATCGATTTCACGCCACGTTGCTTCCGCTGCCTCAGTAGGGCGAGTCATAGTCAGCAATTGTCATTGTAGTAAACAATAGGTTTGTCTCTCAATGTTGACTCCTTGAATTGCAGCCATAACTCAGGGAGTTGCTCTGGTTTTAAAGCAGGTAAGTTTTTTACTACAGGGTTTTCAAATGCTGCAGTGATCTTTGCAGCCGGATTCGCATCAAGGTAACCAACGTTCACAGCATAAAACATCACTTCATTAAATGCGTTGGGCTACTCGCTTCACTGATTCGAGTTTTCCTTGGGCTTTTAGTGGTTCTAAAGCGGTGATAAAGTGACGTGCTTTTAATTCAGTGATCGCTGTATCACCAACATGGGGAAGAACATGTAATTCTAGAGAACGCCAAATATCTTTTAGGGTTGATTCTTGTAAGCTGGATTTACTTTTTACTTCAAACCAACGTTGAGCAATTTTTTCAAAAGTATTATTTTTTTCTTCAAATAGGCGTTGCTCTTCAGCTTTCTTATGTTCTTGAGGGTCGACACCTTTAGCTAGAAGTTCTCTAGCATTTTCACGTTTAAGCCTAGCATCTGAAAGACTAACGGTGGGATAGCTACCGAAGCTGACAAGTGCCCGTTTTTTAGTGATAGGTCGATAGTAGTTAAAGCGCCATATCTTTGAGCCTGTCGTTTTGATGAGCAAGTACAAGCCATTGCCGTCTTGTAGTGTATAGTCTTTATCCTTAGGTTTTGCTGACTTAAGCTTAGTATCACTAAGTGGTACTGTTGTACGAGCCATATAGTTATACGCCTTTTAGTTATACAGAAAGAATATAACTAATGATATAACTAATGATATAACTAAAATTTTTGCTTGTCACTGAGCATAAATGAGCTGGCGGAGTCTGAATTGGTTGTGTAACTTGTTGTTTAATTGCTTGTAATCTTCAATTCAATTTTCATTTTGGTCCCATTGTTGGTCCTAAAAGAAAATGTCAGGTTTTTTGCAGGGGAGGGAGGAGGTTACAGCAGGAGTCTCTTTGTCGGTGAGATTAGCATTTTGCTTTCCTTTAGTTTGCTCTGTATTTAAGCGTTTATTTCACGTTAGTTTTTAGCAAGCCGGTAGAGCGCCTTGCTCGCAGAATATCCACTACGGAAAGAAACGGGGTCTGCTCTTGCCACGAAAATCCCTTTCGGTCGATACGGACAAGCCCGTATTTTTCGACAAGAAAGTTCACCGCATCGCTGAGCGATACTCCAGCATCAATATGTTCCCGTATGGTGGTTTCATTACTGAACGGTGTGTCATTCAGCGTCAGGCCATAGTGCTGCGATAACAGATGAGTCAGCAGCCGTTGCCAGGTTTCAACGGGTGACAGATAGGGCTGAGTCGCCCGTGTCGGGTGTGATGATAAGGTTTGCATGATGTTTGCTCTATGAGTTTAAGAGATAAGCGTAGAGTTAATGGGGTTCAAGCTGGTCGGGATAAATAGCGATGTAGACATAACCACAAGAGCCGAGTGTATCGGCTTCGCAAGTCAGTCCATTGTGATATAGCGTGACGCAGTGCTCATGCCGGGGAGAGAGTTCTCCGCTGGTGAGCATCAGCTCCAGTTGCTTGAGTATCAACGTAAAGGCCTGATCCAGGTGTAGCGCGTCATCGTCGCTGAAAGCACCGTTGAATCCGGCCCGGTCAGCGAGAAAATGCACCCGGTTGCCTTCCTGCACCAGACGAGCGCCAAAACAGGGTGTGATCGTGCGCTTTAGTCCCCACTGCTGGCAGGTAAGATTCTCCGGTTTGGTACCGGATTCTGAGTGATTGTTCATTATTGTTCCTGATTAAAGGGAAGGATTAATTGAGAGTGACACTTCGAAGAATGACATAGGGACCATTGCGATCCTGACGGCGCTCAGCAAAGACGGCCAGAACGCCGCGTATGTCCTGAACTTCCCGGCCAGCATAATGGCAGATACTGCCAGACCATTTATATTTGCCGGTACAGAAGCGAAACAGTCGGGAGCCAGGATGTTGCCGGTACAGAGCCATGGCCTGGCGCTTACTGATGATTTTCATATCCAGCCTCGTTCTGCAAACGACACAATGCCATCCTGACCGACAACCAGGTGATCGAGCGTTTTCACATCAACCAGTCCCAGCACCTCCTTCAGTTTGTCAGTCATCTGGCGATCGGCTTTGCTGGGCTCCGGATCGCCGGATGGATGGTTATGCGCCAGCACGACAGCTGCGGCATTGAAGCGAAGCGCTGACTTCACTACCTCACGGGGATGGACCTGCACATGATTAACTGAACCGGCAAACAGTGTTTCGCTTTCCAGTAAACAGTGTTGGTTATCGAGATAGAGCACCATAAACACTTCCCGTTCTTGTCCTGCCAGCTGTAGCCGAAGCCAGTCACGGGCAGCAGTGCTTGAAGTAAAGGGTATACCGGGCTGGCGCAGATATTTATCCAGCAGATTGATAGCCCGGCGAATGGTCCGTTGGGCATAGGGTGTCAATCCGGAAGTCGCAGGGAGCAGGTAACCATGTTGTGCCAAAACCGTCAGCGGAAAGAGTTCAGGCTGCGATGGCACCGGGGATAATGCGGCATTCATGTTCGGCATTCCTCAGTCGATAAGATGCATAATGGCGCTGCATTCCGGATGGTTTAGCGCGTAGTCGCGTAAGCGATAATAGTGCTCAGTCATCGCGTCACACTCGGTGCGACAGGCGTGGTGGCTGTATGTCATCAGGCAGGAGACTATCCCTGCCGCTTCGCCAGTAAGTTCCGCGCCGTTGCCGTTCATGCTGTTGAACAATGTCCACTTCTCATCGCTCTCTGTCTCAGGAGCCATAAAAGCGCCGCCGTTGCTGAGCGTCGAGAAGTTCCAGATACCACCGTGATAATCGGTACACAGTCGATCCATCCAGGCAAAGATTTGGGACTCAAGCGTTATCCATTGCGGGATGGAACCAAAGTGCTGTGGGCAGAAGTCGATGCGTAACTCGTCAGGGACCACTGAGGCGGTAATTGCTGCCTGCTCAGTGAATTGAAGGTGTTGTGTATCCATTAAACTATCTCCTTATGCAGGAACGGTTGTTTAACGCCCGAAAAATTCGAGCATGTTTTCTGCCATAACCCACAGGGCGCGATTGAGCTTCACATCGCCGTCAATGCCGGTAACAGCACGGGTGCGGCTGCTTTTCCCCTGAGCGGTTCGCCCTGACAGACCTCCTTTCATCAGGTTCTCCTGCACGCGCTGGTATACGGTCCACAGGTCATCGCTGTAGTCCTCCCGGCGACGTGGGGTCAGCAACTGCGATACCGTGACCGGCTGGTGGTCCTCACCAAATCGATACTTCAGTGCGGCATTTGCCAGCGCGTGACGGGCCGGGGCTGGCAGCGCCAGCGACTGCATTGCATCGCGTTTCTCATCCACCCGGTCAAAGACCCCGAGCACTTCGTAAGCCCCTTCAATCACCTTCTCGATGACATTACCTTTATGCGGTACCCGCACTTCTCCGAATGACTGGTCGCAGACCAGACCGTTGGTACAGACGCCTCGAAATAGCCCCGGCAACATCTGGTAGCTTGATGAGCCGTCATGGCTGTTGAGAAGAATGATTTCCGGCACCTGATGTCCGGTCAGTTGACCGGCACGACGCAGGCGAAGCATGTGTTTGGTGTGCTCCCGCTTGCTCTGGTCGCGAACTTTTGTCTGGCAGGCAAAGAACGGCTCAAAGCCTTCACGCTGCAGGCTTTCGAGGATGGTGATGGTGGGAATATAGGTATAGCGTTCTGAGCGTGACTCATGTTTATCACTCCCGAATACGCTGGGGACATGGTTCATCAGCTCTTCATGGGTAAGCGCTCGGTCACGCCGTATCTGGTTAATGCGACCGAAGCGGCTGGCTAAACGGGTCATAACAGGTTCCTTAAATAGATAGAAAAAGCCACTCCGGAGAGTGGCCTGGTCGGAAGATAAAATGTCAAGGGTGAAGCAGATGGCTATGTCTCATTGTCTTGAGACGGGAGTGAAGTGGGGGACGGGTAATCCCAGACTTGACGTAAAAGTACAAGGATAATAGGCAGGTTTTGCCTCAAAAAACGGAGGTACTGTTCCTGGGTAAACCTTCGTCGGATGAATAAGGGAAAATGCAGGTATGCTTCACTGCACACAGAAAAAGCAAATGCGTCATCGCTGAGTCTTGCTTCTGCCAGCACCGCCAGCTCATGGATAACAATGCGCCTGACTAATTGTTGGTATGTTTTGTCCGGGGTTTTTATCAGGGGAGGAGTGTCTTCTGGTTCCGTCTCAGGTGCACATTTGGGTGTGCCGGGTAGCGAACCCCTCAGACCAGAGTGGCGAGTTTTTTTATCAGTTTTACTAGGCACAGTGTGGTCAGGCTGGCCCCTATCGTCTGACACACGACAGACTTGCTTCGCAGCAGTGTTATTCCGGCGACGCTGAAGACCACAGGCCAGGTAAGACCGGGTGATGTGGCCAGGGGTATTTTATCATCTTGAAGGTGACTGGCTTTCATGGGAATTCCATAAAGACCGGTATAGCAGGATGCGTATACCGGGTCAGGTGAGTGATTAAGGGAGATCGGCAGTCGCTATTTCTTCAGAGGTATTGGTGGTACCGCTGTAAACGCCTACGTATTCATTAACCGGATAGATAATCACAGCGTTCTTTTTCGGATCTTAGGGACTGCCCCGACACGACCATACTTTTTGACCGGGATTTTTTCTTTAATAACAACCTGTTAAAGAGCTACTTCGTCCCACCGCACTCACCGCCGCGAACCCAAAACCCCGATGTGCACTTTGCCGATTTTAGCTCGCTTTTTCCCCGATGTCAGTGCCGGGTTTCGCCCCGCTTTTCCTGCCCGAACCGGGTTTTATTGGGAACCCGTGGCGGCGGCGCAGCTTGCCTGCGCCGCTGACGCGGGTTGGCCGGGTGCGGGCTGGCGAAGCCCGCAGGTGACGCTGTTCAGCAGGGAAGCCCCTGGGGGCTGCACGGGGCGGAGATGGCGAGCACGGGGACGAGCAACGCAGCGTAGCGTAGTGCGAGCCGCGCGCAGCCAGTGCAGCGGGGGTGGGGCAGGGGGAATAAACTGCGGCCAGCCTGCTGGCCTGCCTTCCGGGCTGTTGACCTTGACGGACTCACCGACGACGATTTAAGGCAGATTTGGGCACCGGAGCCGCCACGGATGGCGGCGACTGCGGCGGTGGGCGCTAGCATTGAGGCTGACAGCAGCGGGCGCAGCCCGGTGCGCCTCTCGGGCTAAGAAGCTCAACCCGGCGGCCAGCCGCGCACCGTTGTTGAGGTCACCGCGCAGCGCCCATTGGTGGGCGGCGCCGACATAATGTTTGTTAAGCGCGGCGGGCCGTTCAGGCCCATTGCGCTTAATGCCACATTATGTTGAATGGTGGCTGACCGGCAACGATGCTGACAGAGGACACCGAAGTTCA